>JAHDKT010000020.1 GCA_018436725.1 Synergistaceae bacterium
AAGGAGAGGGCCGCCGCCGACAGGATGGCCTGGGCCACGCCGAGGGTGCTCTGGACGATGATGGGGGCCATGCAGTTCGGCAGGATGTTCTCGACGATGATCCGCGCGTCGCTCGCGCCGACGGCCTTGGCCGCCTCCACGAACTCCTGCCCTCTGACCGTGAGCGCCGACGCCCGCACCACCCGCGCGTAGCGAGGGAGCTGGCTGATGCCCACCGCGATCATCAGGTTGAGCAGGCTGGTCCCCAATGCGCCGACGATGGCGATGGCCAGGATGATCTGCGGGATGGCGAGCAGGACGTCCATGCAGCGCATGATGAAGTTGTCCAGCCGCCCGCCGTAGTAGCCGCCGATGGCCCCGAGAATGCCCCCGAAGACCGCGCCGATGCCCACCGCGACGAAGCCGACGTAGAGCGAGATTCTGCTGCCGTAAATGATGCGGCTGAGCATGTCGCGCCCGAAGTTGTCCGTCCCCAGCGGGTGCGCCGAGGAGGGGCCCTTGAGGCGCTGCGTCATGTTCGTCTGGTTGGGGTCGTACGGCGCGAGGACCGGCGCGAGGACCGCCACGACCACCAACAGGACGACCACGCTCATGCCCACGAGCGCCGCCTTGTTCCGCCGCAGACGACGCCAGACCTCCCACCACGGGCTGCGCCGCTTTTCGCGGGATGTTCCGTTGGATGCGGAGAGAGTGACGACTGACTGTCTTTCGCTGTTCATGAGTGTTCTCTCCTCTCCGTCACTTCGCGGCCCGGTACTGCGCCTTGATCCGCGGATCGAGCACCGCGTACAGCAGATCCACCAGCAGGTTCACTATGCCGACGCAGAAGGCGAAGAAGAGCACGCCCCCCTGCACCACGGGGTAGTCCTGCGCCCTGATGGCGTCGACGATGAGCCGTCCCAGTCCGGGAATGGAGAAGATTGTCTCGGTGATGACCACGCCGCCGAGCTGGTGGCCGAAGTAGAGCCCCGCGATGGTGACCACGGGGATCATCACGTTGCTCAGTATATGTCTGGTGAGCACGAGCCGGTCGGAGATGCCCTTCGCCTTCGCCGTGCGGACGTAGTCCTGCCGGATGACTTCGAGCATGCTCGACCTGGTCATCCGTGCGATGACCGCCATGGTCTGGATACCGAGCACTATGGTCGGCATGATGAGGTTCTTCCACGAGTCGAACCCCGACGACGGAAGGATAGGGATGTAGATGGAGAGCAGGAGCATGAGCATCAGAGCGATCCAGAAGTTCGGTATCGAAAAGCCGACGAGAGCCAGGAAGCTGCATAAGGCGTCCACCCACGTATTCTGTTTGAGCGCCGCGAGGATGCCCAGCGGCAACCCTATGACGATGGCGAACGCCATTCCCATCAGCGCCAGGGTGAGCGTCGCCGGAAAGCGCTCCATGATCTCCTCCATGACCGGGGCGTTCGATTTGATCGAGCGTCCCAGGTCGCCCTTGAGCGCGTTGCCGAGAAAGATGCCGTACTGGACGTATAAAGGCTTTGTAAGGCCGAGCTGCTCGCGCAGGTTGGCGATGTCCTCCTGCGTCGCGCCGGGGCCGAGCATGACCTCGGCGGGGTCGCCGGGGGCGAGGTGGACGATGGAGAAGATGAGAATGGAGACGCCGAAGAGCACGGGGACGAGGAACATCAGTCTCTTGAAAAAGTATCGAAGCATACAACCAGTCCTCCATGGAAAATATCGCCGGAGTCCGGCCGCGAGGGGCGGTGGACTCCGGCGCGTTCGTCCGCCTTATTTCGCGACGGTCACTCCGTACAGGGGGGAGATCATGTTCGGGTAGAGCTTGAAGCCCTGAACCTTCTTGGAGGACGCGCCCAGAAGCTCCTGGCTGATCATGAAGACCAGCGGGCATTCGTCGACGGCCAACTGCTGCGCCTCCGCGTAGATCTTTCTGCGCTCCGCCTGGTCGAGCGTGGCGGCCCCCTTCTCAAGCAGCGCGTCGAGCGCGGGGATGGAATAACGGAAGCGGTTGGAGGAGCCGATGTTCGCGGTGTGATACACGGGAGTCATACCGCCGTCGGCATCCCCCGTGCCGGTCCAGCCCAGCATGAATGCGCCGCCGATGCCCTTTGCGGATGTGGAGAGCAGCGCGCTCCACTCCATCAGTTCGACCTTCGCCCGGATGCCGACCTCGGCGAGGAACGCCTGGATCAGCTCCGCTGCGCTGCGGCGCTCCGTGCGGTTGTCGGAGAAGATGGTCATGTCGAATCCGTTGGGGAATCCGGCCTCCTTCAGCAGCTCTCTGGCCTTGTCGGGGTTGTAGGAGTAGGCCGGCTCGCGCGTGGGGTCGAAGCCCCAGATGACGGGCGAGAGCGGTCCTCTGGCGGGGGCGCCGAAGCCGAAGTAGATGGCGTCCGCTATGGCCTGTTTGTCGACCGCGTAGTTCATCGCCTGGCGAACCAGCTTGTTTCCGAAAGGTTCGATCTCGGTGTTCAGCCCCATGTAGAGCGTGGACATCGCGGGCGTCTGGTAGGTGAGGAACTTGCCGCTATCCTTGACGGAGGCGAAGTCCTGGTTGGGGAAGTTGCCGGGAATAAGGTCGACGCCGCCGGACTCAAGCTCGACGAGGCGCGTCGCGTCTTCGGGGATGCCCCTGTAGACGAGCGTGTCGAGAGGCGCGGGGCCGCGGAAGTAGCCGTCGAACTTTTCGAGAGTTACCTTGTCGCCGCGCGACCAGTTCACGAACTTGAAAGGGCCGGTGCCCACGGCGGCCTTGCTGCCGTAGTCGGCGCCGGTCTCCTTGACGGCGCGCTCGCTGACGACGGATGTCTCGTACCGGGTCAGGCTCATCAGCATGGGGGCGAACGGGCGCTTCGTGACGAGCTTCAGCGTGTGCTCGTCGAGCGCCTCGATGGACGCCACCTCGCGCAGGTGGGTTGCGCCGGGGGAAGCCGTCGCCGGATCCTTGATCCGCTCGAGCGAGAACTTCACGGCGGCGGCGGTGAGCGGGTCGCCGTTATGGAACGTCACGCCCTTGCGAAGGTGGAAAACCCACGTCAGGTCGTCGGGGTTCTCCCAGCTCTCGGCGAGGTCGGGCACGATTTCCATGCGTTCGTCGACTTGGACGATGTTGCTGTAGATCTGTCGGATCACGTTCGCCGAGTAGATGTCGCTGACCTTGTGCGGGTCGAGGCTGGAGATGTCGGCGACCTGGGCTATCCGCAGCTCCGCGGCGAAGGCGGGGAGAGCGAACGCGGCGGCGGCGAGAAGCGCGAGTGCGATGAGAAGGAACTTTTTCACTGTGCATCACGACCTTTCTTCATTTTTCGACGCCGGTTCTTCGGCGTCTTCGAGCAGTTATCAAGCCATCTATGATTCACCGGGGGAGGCCCCGGTATTTTTCGCTTACGCAGGCGAGAGCAGGCGCAGCTCCGTCCCGGAGGCGCTCGTGATCACTTCCGCGCCGTGCGGTGCGACGACGACGTCGTCCTCGATGCGCACGCCGCCCAGACCCTCGATGTAGATGCCCGGCTCGACGGTCACCACCGAGCCTACGGGGAGCTTCTCGCCGTTCATGCGGTTGACGACGGGCAGCTCGTGCAGCTCCAGGCCGATGCCGTGCCCCGTGGAATGCGTGAAGAACTCGCCGTACCCCCGGTCGCGGACGACGCTCCGCGCCGCCTCGTCGACGTCGCGCCCCGTCGCGTCGGGCGAGACCGCGGCGATCGCCCGGTCGTGCGCCTCGCGGACGACGTGGTAGATCTCGACGAGCTTCGGGTCGACGTCGCCGATTCCCACGGTGCGTGTCATGTCGGAGACGTAGCCGTTGTACACCGCGCCGAAGTCCATCGTGATGAAGTCGCCCGGCTGCACGACGCGGTCGGAGAAGATCCCGTGCGGGCGCGCTCCTCTGGGGCCCGAGGCGACGACGAAGTGCCCCTTCGCCGGCTGCTGCGCCCCTCTGCGGCGGATTTCGTGGACGAGGTCGGCGGCGAGTTCCGCCTCGGTCCTGCCCGGACGGATCGCCGGAAGGAACGCCTCGAAGGCCTCCGCCGCGATCCGGGCGGAACGGCGCAGAAGATCCAGCTCCTCCGCGTCCTTGACTGCGCGGAGCCGCTGGACGAAGCGCGTCGTTCCGACGAGCGAAGGAACCAGTTTTTCAAGCGCGCGCCCCCGTTCGAGAGCGAGTTTGTCGTCCTCCACGGCGAGCTTCCGGACGCCGAGTTCCCGGAGCGCCTCCCGAACCGCGGGCCACGGGTCGCGGTCTTCCATCCGCACGAGGGGCAGGAACGACTCCTCCTCGGCCTGGATGAAGTAGCGCGAGTCGGTGATCAAGCGCCCTCCGTTCACCCCCGCCACCACGACGGCGAAGGAGCCGGTGAATCCGGAAATGTACTGCACCGCGGGGCGGTTGTCCAGCTCGCTGCTGAAGACGAAGAGCGCGTCGGCATCTCTCCTCCGGAGTTCTTCCGCCAGGCGTTCCATACGCACGGCGAAGAAATCGTTCATCTTTCGCACACCACCGCTTCCTTTCTCAATAAAGGATACGCAACAGGATGCATTATACCAAGTCGATGATGAGGGTGGAAGGGTTTTCTTTTCAGCGTGGAAAAGTTCTTTCGTCAACTAAGTGTACGGACACGCATCGCAGTCCGCAGCGTTGCGGAGGGGGAACCGGGGCATCTGCTCCCTCCCCCTCCGCCGATATGCTCAGGGCGTCCGGACGACGGGCCTGCCGATGACTGGGATCAGGTCGTGGATCGTCTCCGCTTTTTGGGAAAAGTTCATGAGCGCCTCGAAGCTGAGCGCCCAGACGTCCATCGGCATGGAGCCGCGTATCAGGTCGAGCCCGAACGGTGAGAGGAGCGAGACGCACGCCTCGGCCTCCTCTTCGCGCTCGAAGACGAAGAGTAGCCAGTTGATGCCGTCCTGGTCGAAGCTGTCGAGGTCGATGTAGCCGGGGAGCACCATGCGGCGGAGCACTTCGAGCACGAGCTGGAAACGCCCCGTTACGGCGAGGAACCCGTCGAGGCGCCCCGCTTCGGGGGCGGGAGCCCGCATGCAGAAGAAGCGGTCGGCGTTCAGAATTCCCCACGGGTCGTTGGGGGAGCGCGGGATGTGCGAGTACGCCTGGAAGTCGTAGCGGCTGAGGTGGAGCAGGTCCGCCTCGAAGTAGGCGGGGAAGCTCCCCTTCGCTTCGAACCACTTGGCGGCGGCGTCCGGGGCGGGCGGCGCCTCTTTACGGGCGGCGAGCCCCGTCGTAGGCCAATCCTCCCGCAGTTGGCCGACGATAGGCGACGAGGGCCAGAGCCACTCGAGCCCCGACGAGCGGCTGAAGAGTTCTTCGTCCTGCAGCGGCGGCACGGGGAAGCGCGCCTCCCTGACGAACTCCTTCACCCCCCAGCGCTGGATGTGTTTTTTGTCGAGCAGCAGGCGGAGACGCGTTATGAAAAAGTCCTTTTCAAGGTCCGCGCCCGGGGTTCCCGGTTCGGCGGGCAGATAGTTCGCCGCCGCCTCCTCGCGGAAAGCCTCTCTCCCGGCGTCGCTCAGGAAGAAGAGATTTCCCTCCTTCGCGAGCAGACCGTCGATCAGCATCTTTTCAAGCATCGCGGGATCCTCCCCGGCGATGGGCGCAAGCTCCTCCGTCCAGCAGGGGTTCTCCCGGTCGAACAGCAGCAGAAGGCTTCCGTACTCCATGCTTTCTTCCTCCTTCTCGAATCGTCTCGTGAATCACGGGGCTCCGGCCGCGCCTACGAAAAACGCCCCCGGACGGCGGAATATGCCGGGGGCGCGGTACACCGCTTCTTCTCCCGAGCCGCGCCCCCTAGGAAGCGTAGCGTGAAACGGCGCGTTCGTCCAGAGGTCAGTTCAGTTCGGTGAAGGTAGACTCGTCCTTTTTCAGCGCTTTCCACAGGCACCAGCAAGCGACCACCATGATCACGGCGAAGGGACCCGCCGCCGCGATGGAGGCGATCTGCAGCGACTGGAGACCGCCGCTCATCAGCAGGACGAAGGCCAGCGCCGCCATCAGGACGCCCCAGATCCCCATGCGCACCTTCGGCGGGTTCATGTCGCCCTGCGTCGAGTACATCGAGAGGACGAACGTCGCCGAGTTGGCCGATGTGATGAAGAAGGTCGAGATCAGCGCCACCATGACGACCGACATGATGCCGCCCAGCGGGTAGTGGGTGTAGATCTCGAAGACGCCGACGGAGATGTCCGCGGCAACTTTTTCGGCGATCTTCGCCGCGCCGGTGAGTTCGAGGTTCAGGCCGGAGGTCCCGAAGATGGCGAACCAGCAGAAGCTGCCGAGCGCCGGCACGACGAGCACGCCGGAGACGAACTCGCGGATGGTGCGGCCGCGCGAGATACGGGCGATGAACGAGCCGACGAAGGGCGCCCACGCGATCCACCACGCCCAGTAGTAGAGCGTCCAGCCGCCGAGCCACCCCTTATACTCGCCGCCGTAGGGGGCCATGTGGAAGCTCTGGTTCACCACGTTGGAGAGGTAGTCGCCGAGGCCCGTCATCAGGGATTCGATGATCGCCATGGTGGGGCCGATGAGGAAGAGCGAGACGCTCAGCAGGCAGGCGAGGAAGAGGTTGACGTTGGAGATGAGCTTGATCCCTTTCTCGATGCCTGTAACGGCGGTGCCGGTGTAGACGAAGGCGAGCGTCGCGATGATGACGAGCTGGAAGGTGACGTTCTGCGGCGCGTTGAAGAGGTACTTCAGGCCGCTGTTGATCTGGAGCGTGCCCAGGCCGAGCGACGTGGCCAGTCCGGCGATTGTGGCGAAGATGGCGAGGATGTCGATGGCCTTGCCGAGCATGCTCGCGTTCCCCTTCTCCCCGAGCACGGGGAGAAACATGCTGCTCATCAGTCCGGGCGCGCCCTTGCGATACTGGAAGAAAGCAAGGCAGAGAGCGATGACGGCGTACCCCGCCCACGGGTGGAGCCCCCAGTGGAAGAAGGTGGTCCGCAGCGCGTCCTCGGCGGCTTTCGCGCTTCCGGCGGCTGCGCCGAAGGGAGGCGTCATGAAGTGGTAGACGGGCTCGCCGACGCCGTAGAAGACCAGTCCGACGCCCATGCCGGCGGAGAAGAGCATGGCGAACCACGAGATGTTGCTGAACTCGGGCTTCGACCCCGGTTCGCCGAGACGGAGCTTCCCGAAGCGGCTCATGCAGAGGAGTATGGGGAAGAGCACGAAGATGTTCATGGCGAGCATGTACCCCCATCCGAAGTACTCGATGAGGACGTTGAATAGCCCCTTGGCCGCCGCGTCGAAGCTCGCCGGGGAGAAAATCCCCCAGAGCACGGTGGCGGCGGTGACGACCATGGAGATGAAGAAAACGGAATTATCTTTCTGGACTTGCATACTCGTCCCTCCTTCACTGATATCCGGGGGAGAGTACTCTCCCCCGGACGGAAGCTAGATCTTCACCGGGAAGATGGTCTGCGCGTCGACGTCGGTTTCAAGCGCGTCGAGCGCCACGCCCGTCCTGTGGTAGCGGAGGGCCCATTCGTCGTCGGGGCGGAGCTGGGGGTTGCCGAGGGGGTACGGGACGGAAACGGTGGGGACCATCTTGTTGACGCCGACGGTCTTCGCGATATTGGTGAGGTTGCACATCACAACCACGGGGATGCCGCTGCGCTCTATTTCTTTCGCGATCGTTGACCCGCAACGAGTGCAGGTTCCTCAGGTCGCGGTGAGGACGACGGCTTCGACGTTCCGCTCGTGGAGCACCGCGGCGATCTCACGGCCCATGCGGGCGGCCTCGCCCTGCGTGGTACCCGTGCCGACGGTGGTGTAGAAGAACTCGTCCACCACGCCCAGCCTGCCCTCGCGCTGATAGGCGCGGATGGCGTCGAGCGGGACGACGACGTTGGGGTTCTTGTCGGCCTGCTCGGGGTCGTACCCGGCGTGGATCGTCTTGTACTCGGGCGCGGTGAAGCCTTGGCCGAGCGCCGAAATGTCGTACTTGCCCCACTTGGTGGCGGAGCAGGACTGAATCCGGTCGGGGTTCTCGCGGGGGACGATGCCGCCGGAGGTGACCAGCGCGAGACGCACCTTCCGCAAATCTTTCACCGCCGGAGCGACGGGGACGCGGTCGAGCGCGGGCATCGGCAGCTCGGTCCGGTACGGCTCGCCCTTCAGCTTCGCGATCATCATGTCGACCACGCGGTCGGCGGCCATGACCGGCTCTTGCCCGATATCCTCAAGGAAGACTTCGTGGCGGATTCCGCGCGGGAAGTACCCCTCCATCGGCGCGGGAAGCAGCTTCTCGCCCCGCGCGATCTTGTCGGCGAAGGCGGCGAGCTTCTCCATGTCCTGCTTCATGAACGTGGCGCGGTTGCCGCCGCGGAAGATGTACATGTCCTTATGGAACATCTCGACGCCGGGGTTTTCCTCGTTCATCGAGGTGAGCACGGGGACGCCGTACTTCTCCTTCACGGCCTTGCAGATCTGGCCGCACGCCGCGCCGTAGCGTCCGGCGTTGAAGGCGGGGCCCGCGATGAAGACGTCGAACGCCTTGCCTTCGAGCATCCCCATGATGCGCTCCAAGGCCTCGTCGGTGCGCGACGCCATGAAGTTATCGCCGCAGATGATGGTGTGCGTCACCTCGACGTCCTTGGCGAGGGTGTTGAATATCTGGGTGCACCCGACGGTTCCGGTGCGGATTTCGGGCTCGTAGTCGGCCATGTCCTCGCCGCCCACCTGCCCGAAGAACTGGTTGATGTAGTGAATCGCCTTGAGCATTCTGCTTCCTCCCCTTCTCATTATAAGTAGACGACCGGCGAACGCGCGCGAAGCGAGCAAGGAGCCGAGTCGGTCACTTAGTGCGACATGCTTCTGGTCGCTATAAGTAGACGACCGGCGAACGCGCGCGAAGCGAGCAAGGAGCCGAGTCGGTCACTTAGT
>JAHDKT010000090.1 GCA_018436725.1 Synergistaceae bacterium
GCCGAGACCGCGCTCCCATCGAGCGAAATCTCCCCCTCGGGACGGTATCCCGACCCCGAGACTTCGTATTTCCCCTCGGGTGTGATCGCGTAGCGCACCGTCATCTCGTTCCGGGTGAGCGTGCCTGTCTTGTCCGAGCAGATCACCGTCACGGAGCCGAGCGTCTCGACGGCGTTCAGTTTTCTGGTGATCGCGTTCCGGCGGGCCATCCGCTGGACGCCGAGCGCGAGCGTAATCGTCAGAATGGCGGGCAGCCCTTCGGGGATGGCCGCGACGGCAAATCCGATGGCCGCGAAGAAGAGATCGCCCCATGCAAAGTCGTGAAGCGTTCGGCCGACCAGCATCATCAGCGCCGCCATACCGACGACGACGACCGAGAGCGCCTTGCCGAACCTGTTCATCTGCCTCGTAAGCGGTGTGGCGAGCTGTTCCACGTCGGAGATCATCCTGTTGATTTTTCCTATCTCGGTGGAGGCCCCCGTCGCCGTCACCACGCCGGTCCCCCGCCCCGCAGCCACCATCGTGCCGGAAA
Organism: Synergistaceae bacterium; assembly: GCA_018436725.1. Classification (GTDB taxonomy): domain Bacteria; phylum Synergistota; class Synergistia; order Synergistales; family Aminobacteriaceae; genus JAAYLU01. Next base: position 533 of record JAHDKT010000090.1, read on the forward strand.
AGGCCATGCAGGAGCGGTCGCCGACCCCGGCGGCGGGCGAAACGGCCTCGGTATCCTTCCCGGAGGGAGCCGACTCTCCGGTAAGCGCGGCCTCCTCGATACGGAGATTCACCGTTTCCAACAGGCGCACATCTGCCGGGACCTTGTCCCCCGAACGCAGACGGACGATATCGCCGGGGACAAGCTCTTCCGCGCCCCTCTCCTCCCACTCTCCCCCCCGCCGCACGTGCGCGGTGAGGGAGAGCATCTTCCGGATACCCTCAAGGGCCTCTTCCGCCTTCCCCTCCTGCAAAAAGCCTATGACGGCGTTTATCACCACCACGGCCAGAATAACTCCGGTGTCGACGAAGTGCCCCAGAACTGCGGTGATAAGGGCCGCGGCAAGCAAAACAAAGATCAGCAGATCGTGAAAGTGCTTGAAGAAACGCTTCAGCACACCCTCCTTCGGCGGTTCCGGCAGCCTGTTGGGACCGACCGAACGCAGACGTTCGGCGGCGTCTTCCCTCTTCAGCCCCTCCCTTGTAACACGAAGTCTCTCAAGTGCTTCCTGAACTCCAAGCGCGTGCGGGCTCTCAATCGGCAGTGTATTTTCGTTGTGCGTCGTCATACTGCACCCCCCTTTGCGTTTCACAATGCACTTTGGTTATTCCTCTTCGCGCATTGAAAATCTATTGTTCTAGGGTAACTTTAAATGCCGAATACATCAAGGGTAATCGTTCCCCTGCGCTCCGTACGCGGTCACGCACACCCTCCCGTTTCACCGGAAGACACAATGAAGCGTCACGAGGAGAGGAAACATTTCTTGACATCCAAAACGTTTTGGCTTAGAGTACGTACCAGAATCAAAACGTTTTGGTTCATGTATCGGAACGCACTTCGACTTCTCGGGGAGGAACCGACTATGGCGGTCACACTCAAGCAGCTCGCTGAACGCACCGGAAAATCCATCACCACGGTCTCGCGCGCCCTGGCGGGGTACGACGACGTCAGCGAGGAGACGAAAGGGCTGGTACGCCGCGTGGCGGACGAGCTGCACTACACGCCCAACTTCCTCGCGCGTTCTCTTCAGAAGCGCCGCTCGCGGACGATCAGCCTCATTCTCCCCACCGTCGGCCCCCGATTCTCCGACCCGTTCTTCAGCGAATTCCTGACCGGCGTCGGCAATATGGCCGCGGAGCGCGGATACGACCTGCTGCTCTCCGTGCAGGCGCCGGGAGAGGGAGAGATGGAACTCTACCGGCGCAAAGTGAGCAGCGGGCAGGTGGACGGCTTCGTCGTCGTCCGCACGCGGCGCCGAGACCCTCGCATCGCATGGCTCCACAAATCCCAAGTTCCCTTCGTCGCCTTCGGGCGGACCGAAAACGGCGCGGACTTCCCCTTCGTCGACGTGGACGGAGCCAAGGGGATGCGTCTGATCGGGGACCACCTCATCGGCCTCGGTCGCCGGCGTATCGCCTTTCTGAGTTCCCCCTCCGAACTGCTCTTCGTCGAGCACCGTCTCGACGGTCTGCGCCAGGCGATGGCCGCGCACGGCCTCGATCCCGACGAAATGCGAATACTCCAGGGAGATCTCACCCAGAAGAGCGGATACGAGGCGACAGCCTCGCTGCTCGACGGCGCGAATCCTCCCTCCGCAATCGTAGCATGCAACGACCTGATGGCTCTGGGCGCGATGAGCGCGCTCCACGAGCGCGGGATCTCCGTCGGTCCGGACATCGCCGTCACAGGTTTCGACGACATTCCGATGGCGGAGCACGCGCACCCTCCGCTGACCACGATTCATCAACCCATCTACGAAATAGGACGAATGGTCTGCGAAAAGCTCGTCCGGCTGATCGCCGGAACGGAACTGGCCTCCCGGAGCGAGATCCTGGAGCCGAGGCTGATCGTCCGCTCTTCCTGCGGCGCTCCCCGGAAGCAGTCGGAACAGGCGGGGGGGTGATGCGGCGCGAACGTGCATCCATCGAATGAAACGCTGCGATACGGCGGAAAGACAACGGGCTCCCGCCACCTGACCGGTCGTTTCGGGGAGTGTTTTTCAGGCGCGGGAGGATGTGTGTACAAGGAGGAATGAAATGAGAAAGCACGTGAAAAGAACACGAGCGTTCGCCGCTCTGCTCGCGTTGGGCGCGATCCTCTGGTGCGGCGCCGCGTTCGCCGCCGGACTCTCCGGGCTGGTCTTCTTCTCCACTCAGTTCGCGCCGGTCGAAGAGCAGGCGAAGTTCCGCGAGATTCTGAAGGACGGCGGCTTCGACTACACCGCCGATTCCAACGACGGACCGCTGATCGACCTTGTCACCGCGGAAACGCGGGCCGGCAAGGGAACCGTCGGCCTGATCGGCGCGCTCCACGGCACCTTTCCCCCTCTGCAGCGCGTGAACGCGCTCATGAACCTGATCGACCTGGCCGAAGATCTCTCCGAGAGCCGGGAATTCGCCCCCGCCTTCATGCAGACCGGCCTCCTGGGGAGCGAAGACGCTCTGTACTACATTCCCTGGATGCAGGCGACCTACGTCATGGCCGCCAACAAGAAGGCGCTCGAATACCTTCCCGAGGGCGCCGATCTGAAAACGCTGACCTGGCAGCAGCTCGCCGATTGGAGCAAGGCGCTCCACAAGGGCGAAGGCAAACCGCTCCTGGGGCTCCCGCACGCCGGACTCTTCCAGCGCTTCCTCCAGGGGTATCTCTGGCCGTCGTTCACCGGCGGAATGGTGAGCAAGTTCCGGAGCAAAGAGGCCGTCGCCATGCTGGAGTGGGTGAAGGCGGAGCTGTGGCCGCACGTCCACCCCGAATCGATCAACTACAATCTGATGCATGAACCCTTGCTGAAGGGCGACGTCTGGGTGGCGTTCGATCACACGGCGCGCCTGCTTCCCGCCTTTAACGAAAAACCCGACGACTTCGTCGCCTTCCCGGCGCCCTCCGGCCCGGCGGGCCTCGGATTCATGCCGGTCATCGTGGGGCTCGGCATCTCGAAGGCCGCTCCCGACGCAGAGGCAGCGAAGCAGGCGATCGACTTCCTGACGAAGCCCGGGACGCAGGCCAGAATCCTCAGGGAGCTGGGCTTCTTCCCCGCGGTCGGCGGCGTGGACACGTCGGACCTCCCCCGCGGCGTCGCCATCCAGATGGAGGCGGTAAACGCGCAGGCCAACGCCGCGAACGCGATTCCGGCCCTGCTCCCCGTCGGCCTCGGATCGAGAGGCGGCGAGATCAACCAGATCTTCCGCAACGCCTTCGACCGGACGATACTGAACGGCGAGGATATCGGCAAGGTGCTCGAGGAGGAGGCTGCGAACCTGCAGCGCCTGATGGACGAGACCGGAGCGCCCGCATGGCCGCCCGATCCCGCCTCCGACGGCCCGAGCAAAGTCCTGCCCCGCTAGAGGACCATCGGGGCTTGTTCTGAATGCCACCCTCGGGGAGAGTTCGCCCAAGCGCGGGCTCTCCCCGTCCGCCGAAGGGAGATGGGAAACATGAGCATACAGCCTCTCCGTACTCCGAAGCGCCGCACGAAAACGCAGTGGGCGCCGTACCTCTTGATTTCACCCGCGCTGCTCTATCTGCTGGTCTTCTTCGCCTGGCCGATGACGCAGGCGATTCGCTTGGCGATCTGGGAAGAACAGAGTTTGCTCTCGCTGCGTATCGCGCCGGGAGAGGAGAACGAAGCGGGCGCTCTCGAACAGGGAACGAGAATCGCAGTGCTGGACAGAAGCAACGTCCCTCTCGCCCCCGGCGAAGCGGACGGAGGCCCCGCCCTCCTCGACGTCTGGTTTTTTGTCGAGGGCGAGACCCCCGGCGGGGGCATGATCCAAGGGTGGGCGCCCGAGAGCCGCATCCGCGTCCGCGAGGCCGATGCCTCCGGAGTTCCTGTTCGGGGCACGATTCGCCCGCGCCTCGGAAGCGTCGCCGGGCAGCATACGGCGGTGCACGCCTCTCCCGACGAACGGAGCGAAGTCGTCGGAGAGTTCGCGAGCAGGACGGAGGTCGCGATCGCGCGACAGAAATCTCTTGAAGTCTGGTTTCTTATTGAAGGAGTACGCGACGAACAGAGGTTCTCGGGATGGGCCCCTTCCCGCAGGCTGCAGATCTACGGCGACGGCGCGACCGGCAGGGTGGACTCCGGCGATACCGGCCGCTTCACCCTGCTCCACATTCAGCGGATGCTCAACGACCGCTTCTTCCGCTCCGCGCTGGGAACGACCTTCCTGTTGATGCTGCTGATCATCCCTGTACAGCTCGTGCTGGCGATCGTGATGGCGCTGGTGATTCAGGCGCGGCTGAAGTTCAACCTGCTCTTCCTCGCCATCTTCGCCATCCCGCTGGCCGCGTCCGACCTTGCCGTGGGGATCGTCTGGTCCTCCATCTTCACGCAGAATGGCTATCTGAACAGCATTCTCTACTCCCTCGGGCTGATCGAAAGTCCGCAGGCATACCTCACCGCCGCGACGCGCCACTGGATCCTTGTAGCGGTATGGATCGCCGAGGTCTGGCGGGCGACGTCCCTGGTGATGGTCATCGTCGTCTCCGGGCTGCAGGCGATCTCGCAGGAGGTGCTGGAGGCAGCCGAACTCTTCGGCGCGACCCTCTGGCAGCGGGTGCGCTACGTGATTCTTCCCCTGCTCAAGCCAAGCCTTCAGGTCGCCCTCATCCTGAGAACCATTCTTGCGCTACAGGTCTTCGCCGTGGTGATCGCGCTCGGCGGAGGCGACGTGGTCACAGTGCTCGCTAACGAGACCTACCGCCAGTACTACGCCCTCCGCAACATGAACACGGCCGCAGCATATTCAGGCCTGATTCTCCTGCTTTCGATGATCAGCGCCGGTATCTATCTGCGTACTGTACGCGGACAGGAGGAGGCGGTCTCATGAGCGTACGGGTTTCGGACGAGATGACGAAGGTTCGCGCACGCGCGAAGCGACGCCTCCTGATCAAGCGGGCGCTCACCTATCTGACGGCGATCGTTCTCTCTCTGTGGATTCTTCTTCCGATATGGCTCATCGCGTCGATGGCACTCACAACGCCGGAAGCGATGCGAAACTTTCCCAAGGGCGTGCTGCCTTTCATTCCGTTCTCCTTGGACACCATGCGCTTCTTCCTGGAGGCGCGCGGTATCATCCCCGGTCTTATCAACAGCGTCGTCGTCGCGCTGATCACCCTGGCCCTCTCCACGCTGATCGCGGCGCCGGCAGGATACGCACTCTCGCGCTACGTCTTCCGAGGCCATAACGCATTCCGCCTCTCCATCCTCGCCGTGCGCGCCTTTCCTGTGGTCATCCTCTCCATTCCGCTTGCGGTGACCTTCATCAACCTGGGAATGTTCGACAAGGTCTCAAGTCTTGCGCTGATGCATACTGCGCTCACGCTGCCCACGACGGTGCTCGTCATCGGAAGCGTCTTCGCGAGCATTCCGTATGAACTCGAGGAGGCGGCCCAAGTCTTCGGCTGCACGGCCTTCCAGGCGTTCCGGCGGGTCGTGCTGCCGCTGGTGCTGCCCGGCATCGCCGCCGCGGCGCTCTTCACCTTCGTGATGTCCTGGAACGAAGTCTTCGCGGCCACAGTGCTCACGGTGCAGAATCGCACGCTGCCCGCGCAGGTGCTCGTCTCGCTGCGGGAGGCCCCCGACGCGTACAAGTTCGCGGGAGGATTCTTCATGTTGATTCCCTCGGTGATCTTCATCATGATCATCCGCAAGTACCTTTTCAACATGTGGGGGCAGTCCAGCAAGTGAACAAAATTACGGAAGGAGCGGAATCATGTCGGAGATACGGATAGAAAACGTCGTCAAGAGGTTCGGCGACTTCGTCGCGGTGAACGACGTCTCCCTCGTCGTCGCCGAGCATGAGTTCATGGTGCTGCTGGGTCCCAGCGGCTGCGGCAAGACGACCTTGCTCCGCGCAATCGCCGGGCTCGGCATGGCCGACGAAGGACGAATCGGCATAGGCGGGCGGGACGTCACCTACCTGCCCCCGAGGGAACGGCGCATCTCCATGGTCTTTCAGAGCTACGCCATCTTCCCGCATATGAACGTCTACGAGAACATCGCCTTCGGCCTGCGGATGCGGAAGGAGGAGAAGGCGGAGATAGACAGCCGGGTCCGGCGGGCGGCGGAACTGCTGCATATCGAGACGATGCTCGACCGCTACCCGTCGAAGATGAGCGGCGGCCAGAGGCAGCGCGTGGCGGTGGCGCGCGCCATAGCCATGCAGGCGCAAGTGCTCTTGATGGACGAACCGTTGAGCAATCTCGACGCGCTGCTCCGACTGGAGATGCGCGCCGAGCTGAAACAGCTTCTGGCCGAGATCGGAACGACCACCGTCTACGTCACGCACGACCAGATAGAGGCAATGAGCATGGGCGACCGCATCGCGGTGATGCACGGAGGGACGGTTCAGCAAGTCGACTCCCCGACGACCGTCTACGACTACCCTGCGAATCGCTTCATCGGAGGATTCATCGGGAACCCGCCGATGAACTTCCTCGAAGGGCAGGTCCGAAAAAAGGACGGCGAAACCTTCGTCCGTCTGGGTGAATTCGACGTGACGCCGACGCCCCGAATGCAGCCCGTCCTGAAGAAGTACGACGGCAAGCCCATCGTGCTGGGCATCAGGGCCGAGAACCTGGAGACGCTGCACGAACCGGCCAATGACGCCCTGCGGACCGACGTTCTGGTCGTGGAGCCGCTCGGCTCGCAGAATCTGTTGACTGCGGCCTTCGGCGGCCATAGAATCAAGGTTTCCACGCACCCCGGATTTCCGGCGCGCGCCGGAGGCGAAGTCTGGCTTCGCTTCCCTCCGGAGAGCGTCCGCTGGATCGATCCGGACACGAA
>JAHDKT010000102.1 GCA_018436725.1 Synergistaceae bacterium
ACGCCGAAGCGCCGACCATGTCGGGCTCGAACTTGTGGCGGCCGCGGAACTCCTTCAGGAAGTTCTGGACCACGGGACGGGGGTCGTCGCGGTCGAAGTTGGTGACGATGTAGAAGCCCTCGGCCGCCTCGCCTGCGATCTCGACGAGTTTGGGCGAGTCGGCGCCCTCTTCGCCGAGGATTTTGGACTCGATGCCGAGTTCGCGGGCCTGCCGGAGCAGCGGGCCGGTCTGGAAGTAGTAGCCGCTGGCGAAGATGACGTCGGGATTCAGCTCCTTGATCTTCGAGAGATAGGGCTTGTAGTCCTTCTCGGAGAACGGATAGGCCTGCTCGCTGACGATCTTCAGATCGGGGGCGTACTTGTCCGCGTACTCCTTGAAGCCGGTCACGAGCGTGCGGCCGAAGTCGTTGTCGCTGGTGAGCAGGGCGACCGTCTTCGCGCCCAGCAGCTTGTGCGAGGCGTACCCGGCGGCCTTCCCCTCGACGAAGCCGAGGAAGCCGTTCCGGAAGCAGAAGTCACCCGCCGTGGTCACGTCCGGGTGAATGGCGTACGCCGCAACCAGGGGAATCCGCTCCTCCTGGAAGATGGGGGCAACGGCGCGGGTGGGAAGGCTGTACGAGCCCGCCACGAAGGCCGCGATCTTGTCCTGCTCGATGAGCTTGTGGGCGAGGGCGACCGCTTCCTTGGCGTCGGCCCTGTCGTCGTAGTACACCAGCTCGACCTGTTTGCCGAGCACGCCGCCGTCCTTGTTCACCTGGTCAAGGGCTATCTGGACGGAGTAGAGGGCGCTCGTGCCGTCCGCCGCCGCAGGTCCCGTCAGGGGCACGAGAAGCCCCATCTTGATCGTCTCCGCGCCGAAGGCCAGGGACGACACCAACAACACCGCGCATACACCGAGAAGCACCGCTTTCATAATCCGCATTCTCTTTCCACCTCCGTTAAAATTTTGAGCTGCCTTTGAAAAACCGTTCCGCCGCGTTCTATCGACCGCCTCCGGGAGATTCCCGGAGGATACGCCCGAATCGGCTACAGCCCCAGGTACGCCTCCTGCACCTTCGGATCCTTCAGCAGGTCGGCGGAGGCCCCTTCGAGGACGATGCGCCCCGTCTCCAGCACGTAGGAGCGGTGGGAGATGCCGAGCGAGGCCAGCGCGTTCTGCTCCACCAGGAGGATGGAGAGGCCGTGTTCGCGGTTCAGCATCTTCAGCACGTCGAAGACCTTATCCACGAGCACCGGCATCAGCCCCATGGAGACCTCGTCCACCAGCAGCAGCTTCGGCTCCGCGATCAGCGCCCTCGAAATGGCGAGCATCTGCTGCTCCCCGCCGGAGAGCGTGGAGGCGAGCTGGTTCCTGCGCTCCTCGAGCACCGGAAAGAGCGAGTAGAGCCACTGCAGCTTTCCGGGGAAGTCGATCTTCGACCGGATGCCGTACGCTCCGGTGAGGATGTTCTCGTAGACCGAGAGGCGGGGGAAGACCCGCGCCCGCTCCGGGACGAAGCGGATGCCCCGCGCGGCCCGCTTGTGCACGGGCAGGGAGGAGATATCGTCGCCCGAGAACGATATGGAGCCGCCTCTCGGAGGGACGATCCCCATGATGCAGTTCAGCAGGGAACTCTTCCCCGCGCCGTTGGCCCCGATGACCGAGACCAGCTCCCCCTCCTTCAGCGAGAGAGAGAGGCCGTCGACGGCGCGGATGTCCCCGTAGAAGACGGAGAGATCCGAAATCTCAAGAAGCATGGGAGGACGCCCCCTTTCCGAGATAGGCCTCGACCACGAGGGGGTTCGAGCGGACGTCCTCCGCGCTCCCCTCGGCGAGCAGCCTGCCGTGGTCGAGCACGACGAGACGGTCGGAGAGCCCCATGGCGACCTTCATGTTGTGCTCGATGAGGAGCACCGAAATTCCCTTGCTCCGGACGTCGAGCACCAGCTTCGAGAGGAGCGCTATCTCCTCGTGGCGCAGGCCGGAGAAGGTCTCGTCGAGCAGCAGAAGCTTCGGCTTCAAGGCCAGCGCGCGGGCGAGTTCGAGACGGCGCTGGTTCCCCAGCGGCAGCTTGCCGGAGGGCGCTTCCGCCAGGTCCGCGATGCCGACCTCCTCGAGGAGCGCCGTCGCCTCCTTCCGCAGAGCGGGCGTCTCCCATCGGGCGAAGGAGGAGAGGACGCCGCCGTAGCGGCGCAGCCCCAGGGCCACCATGACGTTCCGCAGCACCGAGAGGGTGGAGAAGGGCTTCACCACCTGGAAGGTGCGCCCGACGCCGAGCGCGGCCATTCTGTGCGGAGGGAATCCACCGGTGGAGGCCCCCTCGAAGAAGATCTTTCCGGAAGTGGGGGCGTACACCCCCGAGACGAGGTTGAAGCAAGTGGTCTTCCCCGCGCCGTTGGGGCCGATGAGGCCGAGGATCTCCCCCCTCCCGAGGGTGAAGGATACCTCGTCCACCGCCTTCAGGCCGCCGAAGTGCTTCGAGACGTTGTCGAGGCGAAGCAGCGCGTCATCCATGGACGGTCCCCCCTCTCTTCGGGAAGATGCGGCGCAGGAGGCTCCCCTCGCCGAGCAGCCCGCCGGGCTGGAAGCGGATCATCAGCAGCAGGATCGCCGCGTTGAGCAGCATCCGGTAGTCGACGAGCGGACGGAAAATTTCGGGGAGCACTCCGAGGATGAGCGCGCCGAGCACCGGCCCCCAGAGGGTGCCGATTCCGCCGAGCACGACCATGGACATCATCATGACGGAGAGCGGAAAGCCGAAGTCCGTCGCGCTGATGAAGCGCATCTGGTGCGCGTAGAGCGCGCCGCCCAGCCCCGCCATCGCGGTGCCGATCACGAAAGCCATCAGCTTGAAGCGGACGGGGGAAACCCCCATGCTGGAGGCCGCCGTCTCCTCCTCGCGGAGGGCGAAGCAGGCCAGTCCGGCCCAGCTCTTGGTGAAGCGCCGCGAGATCAGCAGGACGAGCGCGAGGAAGAAGAGGCAGAGGTAGAGAAAATTGACCCCCCGGAGCCGCGTGCCGAAGAGGACGATGCTCGGAATGCCGCCGAGCCCGAGCGCGCCGCCGAAGAACGGAACGTAGAGGAAGACCGACTCGACGATGAAGTTGATGCCGATGGTGGTGACGGCGAGGAAATCCTCCCGCAGACGCAGGCTGGGCATCCCGAGGACGAGCCCGATGGCCGCGGTGATGAGCACCACGAGCGGCAGCGCCGCCCAGAAGGTGAGCCCCGCCTTCGTGGTGAGGAGCGCCGAGGAGTACGCGCCGATGCCGAAGAAGGCGGCGTGCCCCAGCGAAATCTGTCCGGCGTACCCCACGATGACGTTGAGGCCGCAGGCGACGATGGCCTGGATCGCGATGAAGTTCAGTATGGTGATGCTGTAGTCGCTCACGTCGTTCCCTCCCCTACTTGTTGCCCATGAGGCCGCCCGGCCTCCAGAGCAGCACGGCGATCATGGCGATGAACGCCAGGGAATCCCTCGGCAGCGGGATGTTCGCGTAGCCGATCAGCAGCGTCTCGCCCACGCCGAGCAGCAGCGACGCGAGCACCGCCCCCGGCAGCGAGCCGAGCCCGCCGACGACGATGAGGGC
>JAHDKT010000085.1 GCA_018436725.1 Synergistaceae bacterium
CCCGAGGCGTCCGTCGCCAACCAGGTGCAGATCATCAACAGCGCCGTGAACCAGGGCTTCAACGCCATCTCCGTCTCCTCGCTCTCCCCCACGGGGCTGAGCCAGGCGCTGCAGAACGCGAAGAAGCGCGGCGTCAAGGTCGTGACGTGGGACTCCGACGTCGACCCCAAAGACCGCGCCATCTACGTCAACCAGGGGACGCCCGAGATTCTCGGCGCGATGCTCGTCGACATGGCCTACGACCAGATGAACGAAAAGCAGAAGAAGAGCGCGAAGTTCGCCTTCTTCTACTCCAGCCCGACCGTCACCGACCAGAACGCATGGGTCGACTACGCGAAGAAGTACATCGCCGAGAAGCACCCCGGATGGGAGATGCTGACGATTCAGTACGGAGAGCAGGACGCGCAGAAGTCCCTTCAGATCGGTCAGTCCATCCTGCAGACTTACCCCGACATCGACGCGATCATCTGCCCCGACTCCACCGCTCTTCCCGCGATGGCGCAGGCCGCCAAGAATCTCGATAAGGCCGGCAAGGTCATCATCACCGGATTCGCCACCCCCAGCTCGATGCGCGGCTTCGTGAAGGACGACACCGTCAAGGCGTTCGGCCTGTGGGACTGCAAGCTCCAGGGCGCGATCGGCGCGTACATCGCCTACTGGCTTGCCGACGGCAACACGTTCAAGGTCGGCGACTTCATCGACGTCCCCGGCGTGGGCAAGCTGAAGGTCGAGCCCAACTCCATCCAGGGGTACGACTACGAGGCCGAGGACTCCGGCATCGTCCTGCTCCCCGAGCGGGTCGTCTTCACCAAGGAAAACATCGACAACTACAACTTCTAAATTTCCAAGAGGATGCATAGCGCGCTCCCGGACTTCCGGGGGCGCTTTTTTTTTCGCCGGAGAAACACCGGGAGTCGCTCTTTTTCCCGATCGGCTTGCATCCAGGCGTCGGAAATGGCATACTACAATAGTATCAGTATATTTTTATATCGGGAGGAATAGGGAATGAAGCCAACTGCACTCTCCTCGTCGAAGGCGCCGACCCCCAAGGGGTTCTACTCGCAGGCCGTCCGCGTCGGATCGCTCATTTTTACAGCGGGGCAGCTCCCCGCGGACCCGGAGAGCGGCGATTTCGTCCGCGGCACGGTCGAAGCGCAGACGGAACGGGTGATCGAGAACATCCGGGGGATTCTGGAGGAGAACGGTTCCTCTCTTTCTCTCGTGGTGAAGACGACCGTCTACCTTCGGGAAATCTCCTCCTGGGGGAGCGTGAACAGCGTCTACAGCCGATTCTTCGAAGGAACCGTCCCCCCGGCGCGGACCGTGATCGGCGGCGTGGACATCCACTACGGGCTGGACGTGGAGATGGATGTCGTGGCCTGCGTCCCGGAGACGGGACAGGCTCGGTAGAGGCAGGGGGCTGCGGCGATGCGTGCGAAATCGTTGCGGGCGAAGCTGGTCCTCTTCGTCGCGCTTTTCTCTATTCTCTCCGCGGCGGCGGTAGCGTTCACCGCCGTCATGGTTTCGAGTTCCGGGCTTCATAAGGAGCTGGAGCGGACCGTCCGGACGAACGCGGCGAGTCTCGAACGGATGCTCGGAATCTACAAGGCGCAGGCGCTCGCCCACGCGCGGAACCTCGCCGCGAACCCGGCGCTTGCGGACGCGATGCGCTCGGGAGACTTCGCCGCGCTCCGCGCCGTCGTCCTGCCGATGATGGAGCGGGGCGGCCTCGAATACCTGGTGGTCGCCGATCCGAAGGGGCGCGTCATGATCCGCGCCCACCAACCGGATGTCGTGCCCGGGCCCGACGACAACATCTCCGACCAGAGGAACATCCGCCGGGCGCTCTCCGGGGAGCCGTTCGTCGGCATCGAGGAGGGGCGTACGGTGAAGCTCTCGGTACGCGCGGGCGCCCCCGTCCTCGACGCCGAAGGCACACTGCTCGGGGCGCTCTCCGCAGGGTACGTGGCCAGCCGGCACTCGATGATGGACGAGGCGAAACGGCTCTTCGGAGGGGAGTTCTCTCTCTTCCTCGGCGCCCAACGGGTGGCGACCAGCGTCGTCGCGCCCGGAGGAGAGCGGGTTCTTGGGGAGTCCGACGGATTCGACGCGCTCTTCCGGCGCCTTGCCGGCTCCGAGAAGACCGTCATCGCCGAGGATCCGGCGCCGGGAGACGACTCTCTGTCGCTCTTCACCCCGCTTCTCGGCGCAGGAGGAGACGTGATCGGCATGATCGGCGCGTCCGTCTCCCGCGAGGGCGCGGTCGCCATGCGCAACGACATCGTGCGGAGCGTGCTCTGGACGACGCTCGTCGTCCTCGCTGCGGCGGTGCTCTTCGGGACGATCTTCGCCCGGAGGATCGCCCGTCCGCTGCTGAATCTCCGCGGACTGATGGCGGCGGCGGGGGGCGGCGATCTCACCGTTTACGGCGAGATACGGACCGACGACGAGATCTCCGAGCTGACCGCGACCTTCAACCAGATGGTGCAGCGACAAGCCGACACTGTGGACAAGGTGCGGCGCGCATCCGAAGAACTCGCCGCGGCCGCGGAGGAGATCGCGGCGTCCGCAGCGGAGGTGTCGTCCGCGTCGCAGGAGGTGGCGTACAATATCGCCTCCGTCTCGCAGGAAGCCGAGGAGGGGAACCGTGTTTCCGTCGAGACGAACCAGGTGCTCCTCGAACTCTCCTCGCTGATCCAGATGGCGCAGCAGAAGGGACGAGGGGCGCTCGACGGCTCCGTCCGGACGATCGAGACGGCGCGCGGCGGACGAGAGACGGTCCTCGAAGCGGAAGACGCGATGGAGAGCATCAAGAGCCTCACCGCCGAGACGGAAGAGCAGATGGAGACGCTGAACGACTACTCGCGGCAGATCAGCTCCATCACCGAGACGATCACCGGCATCGCGCGCCAGACGAACCTGCTTGCGCTGAACGCGGCAATCGAAGCCGCGCGCGCGGGCGAGGCGGGGAGAGGGTTCGCGGTGGTCGCCGACGAGGTGCGCCTCCTCGCCGAGCAGTCCAATAAAGAGGCTGCGGGCGTGGCGGAGCTTGTCCGGAAGATCGTCGACAAGACGGCCGTCGCGGTGGAAGGAATCCGCGGAAGCCGGACGGAGGTGGAGCGCGGCGCGGCCGTGGTGCGCCGCGCCGGAGAGGCCCTTGGCGACATTCTTTCGGCGACGGAGCACGCCGAGGAGGCGGTGCGAAGCATCGTCTCCATCACCGACGAAGAGGTCGCAAGCTCGGAAAAAATTCTTCAGCTCATCGCCTCCATGAGCACGGTCATCAGCACCACGGCGGAAAAATCGGAGCAGGTGGCGGCCTCCACGGAGGAGACGACCGCGTCGATGGAGACGATCGGCGCGGGGACGGAGGAGCTGAACGCCATGGCGTCGCGCCTGAACGACGCCGTGAAGGTCTTCAAAGTGCAGGTTGCGGAGGGCGCCAAGCTGCCGGACGACGTGCTGATCAAAAAGGCGAAATCGGACCACCTCCTCTGGAAGGTGCGCATCAGCAACATGCTCCAAGGGCTCGACACCGTCGCGCCGGAGGATGTGAGTTCTCATACGGACTGCCGCCTAGGCAAGTGGTACTTCGCCCCGGAGAACAGCTTCAAAGGCGACGCGGCGTTCGCGCGGATGGACGATCCGCACCGCGAAGTCCACGAGATGGCGCGAAAGGCGGCCGAGGCGTACCGGAGCGGCGACAGAAAAACCGCCGAGAAAATGTTCGCCCGACTTGAGAAGAGTTCGCGGGCGGTGATCGGGGGACTGGATTCGCTGCTGAAGAAGACGGCGAAGAAGAAACGGGAAGGAGATGCATGATGCGCAAAGCGGATTTGGGGCGGATCATCGAGGAGAAGCGAGAGCGCTTCATCGAGCTGAACGACAAGATATGGGAGTTCGCAGAGACGGCGTTTACGGAGTTTCAGTCCGCGGAGCTGCTCTGCCGCGCCCTTGAGAACGAGGGGTTCAGCGTGGAACGCGGGACCGGCGGCGTGGCGACGGCCTTCTGCGGCTCGTGGGGGAACGGCTCGCCGGTGATCGCCTTTTTGGGCGAGTACGACGCGCTCTCCGGGCTGAGCCAGAAGGGGGGCGTCGCGGAGAAGGAGCCGCTGGTCCCCGGCGGGAACGGCCACGGATGCGGCCATAACAACCTGGGCGCCGGGGCTTTCGCCGCAGCCGTCGCCTTCAGGGAGTACCTGAAGAGCAGCGGAAAGAGCGGCACGGTGCGCTACTACGGCTGCCCCGGCGAGGAGGGGGGCTCGGGGAAGGCCTTCATGGCGAGGGCGGGCGTCTTCGACGACGTGGACGTCGCGCTTACGTGGCACCCCGGCTCGGTGAACGCGGTCTTCCCTTTCAGCTCGCTGGCCAACTTCCAGGTCGCCTACCGCTTCAAGGGGAAGAGCGCCCACGCCGCCGCCTGCCCGCACCTCGGGCGGAGCGCGCTCGACGCGGTGGAGCTGATGAACGTCGGCGTGAACTACCTGCGCGAGCACGTCATCCCCGAGGCGCGGATGCACTACGCCATCACCGACTCGGGCGGGTTCTCGCCCAACGTGGTGCAGCCGAAGGCCGAGGTGCTCTATCTGCTCCGCGCCCCGCGCACCCCGCAAGTCGAGGAGATCTACAACCGCGTGAACAAGATCGCCCGAGGCGCTGCCATGATGACCGAGACGGAGCTTGAAATCCGCTTCATCAAGGCGTGCGCCAACGTGGTGCAGAACAACGTGCTCGAACGCGTGCTCGAGCGGAACTTCGCCGAACTCGGCGTGCCCGAGTACACGGAGGAGGAGCGGACGTTCGCCAAGGCGATTTTCGACGGGATCGCGCCTTCGGAGCGTAGCTCCGATCTCGACCAGTACTCGGCGCCGGGAGGCGCGGCGGGCAGAGAGGCCGCGAAACGCCTCCGCGAGCGCCCGATCGCCGACGAGGTGCTCCCCTACGGAGAGAGCGACTTCGTCCTCCCCGGATCGACCGACGTGGGCGACGTGAGCTGGATCGTCCCCACATGCCAGGCCTGGGTGGCCACATGGCCTAACCACACTCCGGGACACTCGTGGCAGATCGTCTCCTCCGGGGTTGTTTCGCTCGCGCACAAGGGGATGCTCCACGCGGGGAAGGTTCTCGCCGCCGCCGCCGCCGACCTGCTCGACGACCCCTCGCTGATCGACGCGGCGAAGGAGGAGCTTCGCGCTCGCCTGGACGGCGCTTCGTATCGGTGCGCCATTCCCGACGAAGTGGTCCCGAAGGCGATCCAGCCTTCGGGCAGATAAGGGGGCCGCGAATGAAAGAGATCTTCTACAGCATTACGAACGACGTCTTCACCCCGTTTCCCGACTACGTCCGGGGGGTCGTGGTCGCGCGCGGCGTGAAGAACGGTCCCTCTCCGGCGGAGCTTACGGCGCTGCTCCGCGAGGCCGAGGAGCAGCTGCGCGGCGCGTTCGGCTCCGGCGACGTCGCGGCGCACCCGCGCATCGCGTCGTGGCGGGAGGCGTTCCGTAAGACGGGCGTGAAGCCCGCGGAGTTCCGCTCCTCCATCGAGGCCATGGCGCGCCGTGTCGCGAAGGGGCAGGAGCTTCCGTCGATCAACGCCCTCGTGGACATCGGCAACGTCCTCTCGCTCCGGCATCTCGTCCCGACGGGCGGGCACGCGCTCGACGACGTGCGGGGCGACCTCTTCCTTCGCGCCGCCACGGGAGAGGAGACCTTCGTCCCCTTCGGCGGCACGGAGACAGAACACCCCCTTCCCGGCGAGATCGTCTTCGCGGAGGGCGACGTCGTGCTGACGCGGCGCTGGAGCTGGCGGCAGGGGGTGCACACCCTCACGCTGCCCGAGTCCACCTCCATCGAGTTCAACGTGGACGGACTGCCGCCGGTGTCGTCCGGCGAGGTCGAGTCCGTCTGCGGCGAAGTCGTCGAGCTGGTGTCGCGCTTCTGCGGCGGCACGTTCGAGACGGGGCTGCTTTCGGCGGCGTCGCCGAGAATGCGGTTGCTGTAAGCGCGAGGCGCCGACGCAGGTGGTGAAAGACGACATGAACGACGCGAAGCCGAAGTCTCGGGAAAAAGGCGATTTCGCCCGTCGGTTTAGGGTTCCTTTTCTTTTTCCCGCCTCCCTCGCGAAGGAGGTCGCGCTGAAGACGGCCGTCTGGGCCGTGCTCATCATGCTCGTGCTTACGGGAGCGGCCTATGTCTATCTCTTCAAGAACAGCGAGGCCCGTACGTTGGAGAACCTGAAAATCTACGTGGGAGCGCGGGTCGAGAGCGAACGCTTTCTCTTCGACCTCGCCAGGGACAATATGCGCGCCTTCGCGGACGAGTTTCTAGGAATGTACGTTTCCGAAACGGCCTTCGGCGACGAGGAGTTCGAAACATTCTTCTTCAGGGACGAGCACGGCGCAACCCGCCTTCGTCCCGAGTACTTCTCCGGCGTGGAGCATACGAAGGGGCTCCTTTTTAAAGGCGTCTCCGCTTTTATCGGAAACAACCAGAAGGAGCTTTCCCCCGAATTCAAACGCCGTCTCGTGCTTTCGTATTTTCTCGTGGCGCGCCTGGGGCCGGCGTGGGTGAACCGCTTCGCCAATCTCCACGTCTCCATGCCGGAGAACGGCCTCGTGATCTACTGGCCGGAGACGGCGTGGGGGCTCCACGCCAGGCCCGATCTGGTCATGACCGACGGGGCGGTGATCAAGGCGACGCTGCAGGAGTTCAATCCCGAGCGGAAGCCCGTCTGGACCGGGTTGTACTACGATCTTACGGCGAATCACTGGATGATCACCTACCAGCACCCGTTGGACCACGAAGGGAGGCATCTTCTCTCCGCATCGCTCGACGTCTACCTCGACGACCTGATGAATCGCATGGTCGCCCGTCCTCGAGAAGGCTTGTACAACTTCATCGTGAGCCTCGACGGCAAGCTGGTGGCCCACCCCGACAGGCTGCATCAGGCAAAGGAGCGGAAGGGCGTGCTGGACATCGAAAAACTGGAGGATCCGGCGCTCTCCCGTATGTACGAGATCCTTTCCGCCTCGGCGGGCGGGATGGGAGAGGAACCGTTGGTACTCTACGACGAACGCGGCGAGAACTACCTTGCGACGACGAAAATACCCGGTCCCGAGTGGCTCTTCGTCACAGTCTATCCGAAGAGGCTGCTGCTCGAACAGGCGCATGAATCGGCCCGCCTCATCCTGTTCCTGGGCGCTTTTTTCTTCCTCTCTTTTATGGCCGTGGTCGTCCTCGTGCTGCGCAGGAGCGTCGCCGAACCGATCGGCGTGCTTCGGAGAGCGTCCGAGGGTATTACCGAAGGAGACTACTCTCTGTTGAACGACAAGGAATTCGACGCTATGGCCGGTGCGCCGAACGAAGTCGGATTGCTCGGCAGAGCCTTCCGCGACATGGCGTGTTCCATACGGGACGCGAGCAGGCTGCTTGAGGAGAAGATAGCGATCAGAACGAGCGAGCTTGCCGCCGCGAACAGACGGCTCGAAGAACTCAGCCTTCTCGATCCTCTGACCAAAGCCTTCAACCGGCGCGCCTTCGACGGAGACATGCAGCGCGCCTTCGACCAGGCCCGCCGGGGGAAGGGGAGCTTCGCGCTGATGCTCTGCGACGTGGACTTTTTCAAACCGTACAACGACACGTACGGACACGAGGCGGGCGACCGGGCTCTTCAGCGGATCATCGAGGCGATGACGGCGAGCGTCCGTCCCGACGACCGGGTATACCGGTACGGCGGCGAGGAGATCATGCTCCTGTTCAACGCCCCGTACCCCGGAAAATCGAAGGAGATAGCGGAGCGCATTCTGGACGCCGTCCGTTCTCTGAATATGGAGCACTCCGCCTGTCCGTGGAAGAAGCTCACGGTGAGCGCGGGGCTGGAGGAATTTTCCTCTCTGCACGATACGGCGGTGAACATGATCCTGGAGGTCGACCGCAAACTCTATCTGGCGAAAAATCAGGGGAGAGATCGGCTCGTTACGTAATTTCGGCGAGAAGCACGTTCCATCCGCGGAAAGGAAACGCGACGCTCCGTCGAACGGGCGTCGCGTTTTTGTCGAATGCGCACGGGAAGACGGTGCGGGCGGCAGCGCCGTCAGAACATGCGCCGGAGGACCGGGAGCTTCTTCAGGCCGTGGATCGTGAGGAACGCGCAGAGAATGTACGTGCCGCCGAGCGCGATGACGAACTTGAAGCCGACGGGGAGGTTGAACGGGATCAGCAGGTAGACGGCGGGCATCAGGATCATCTGGTGGAGCCAGTAGATGCCGTACGACGCTTCGCTCAGCGTTCTCCAGAGGTGGGAGGGGCGGTCGAAAAGGGTGCGGCAGAGGAGGAGGAAGAAGACCGCGACGGCGAGCGAGGCGAAGGCGTGGCTCATGCCGTGGAGCGCCTTGAGAAGCAGCGTCTCCTTCACCGGGAAGTTCATGGCGAGGACGATCACCGACCACGCCCCGGCAACCGTAGCAAACCCCGAGAGGGCGATCGGCCCGAAGCCCGGCCGGGGGCCGTCGAACCAGCCGTCGCGCCACGCCCGCGCTCCCAGGTAGAAGGCGAAGACGTAGGAGACGATACGGGCTGGCTGGAAGTAGATCGGCCCGAGGGGAATCCAGAGGTCGGGGTGCCAACGGAGCGACGAGAGGAAGAACGCGGCGGAGGAGACCGCCCACCATGCCGTCAGCCAGAAGAGGGGCGATCGCGCGGCGCCTCCCGTTCGTCCCGGGCGCGCGACGACGGTATAGACGATCAGGAAGGCCAGAAGGACGCCGAGGAACCAGAAGTGCGACTGCTGGTAGCCGGGGCCGAGCCATATCGTCCGGACGAACTCCATGTACGTCTCCGGAAACGGCAGATTCAGCGAGCGCCACGTCGCCATGGCGAAGAGCGGCGCGAACGCGAGGACGCCGACGACCCACGGAATGCCGATGTGGAGGAACTTCTCCTTCAGGAAGAGCATCCGCCCCCGCTTCTCGAGCGAGCGGGGAGCGAAGTACCCCGCCAGAAAGAAGATCGCGGGCATGTTCCCCGTGTTCGCCACCAGCACCCAGAAGAGAAAGAAGAGGCTCTTCTCCGGGTTGATGGCGTACCACCACTCCGGAACGTAGGCCATGTAGCTCATCGCCGCGTGGAGCGCCATGACGGAGATCACGATGATCGTCCGGTAGGCGTCGAAGAAATGCACCCTTTCCGCTTGCTGCTGTTGCATAAACCCCACCTCGCTTTTCCGAAAGTAGACACTGGAAACCGATCGCCCCGCACAACGGCGCACCATAGAAGCCCGCGCTGTGAAAGGTGTTCGCCCGCGCGCGTCCCGAGGTTCTTTTCGCGTCCTCGGCGTCCTTGCTGCGCCGGGGGCTTGACGGACGAAAAACGCCGAACGCGCGCCGGTTCTATCTTTCCTCTATCTTTCCGAGGGTTCTTGCTCCGCGCTTCTCGCCGCGCGGAGTCCTTCTTCGAACGCCTCCGCACTTCCTTTTCTGAACGCCCTGCTTTCGAGGACGGCGCGCACCGACTCCGGACGCGCCGCGCCCGTCAGCCCGACGACGGCCCCCAGAGCCGCGAGATTCGCCGCGCCGGGAGCCCCCCGCTCCGATGCGAGGCGCGCGAAGGGGATGTCGACGCTTCTCGCCCGGCACAGCGCCGAAGGCGTTACGAGATCGCTGTCGTAGAGCAGGAGCGTGCGTTCGGCCCCCTCCGCCTCCAGCCGGGGCGCGTACCGGTCGAAGGCCTGCTGCGCCAGGCAGAGCAGCGCGTCCGGCTCCACGACCTCGATGAAGTCGATCTCGCCGTTGCCGACGAGGACGTCGGACTTCGTGAACGTCCCCCGCGCCTCGGTGCCGTAGGTCGAGGAGAGGCAGGCGTTCCGTCCTTCGAGCACCGCCGCCTCGCCGAGAAGCGTCCCGATGGTGACCAGCCCCTGCCCGCCGACTCCGGCGAGCACGATGCCGATGAACCCGTTCCGTGCGTTCATGACCGCTCCCCCTTCCGCGCCGTCTGCTGTGTGCGGCCAGGATCATGCCGCACTATCCCCTCCGCTTCGCTGCGAGGACGCGAGCGATCGACAGCGCGAAGCCTCCGGCACGCATCTGCCGGACAAACGGGGGAAATCTCCCGTTTGGTCGCCTGCTTATACCTGGTGCTCCAGTCGTCCGGCGCTCTGTCGGCGAACGTGCCCGGGAGGAGCTTTCCGTGCCGCTCTTCCTCGCTCGCGGACGCGCTCTTCTCCAGCGGGAGCATCATGTCGCCCAGCTTTCGGTACAGCTCGAACGGCGTCCGCGCGTCGTTCCGGCGGCCGTAGTGCGTGGGACAGATGGAAAGCGCTTCGATGAACGAGAACCCCCTTCGCGAGAGCCCGTTCCGGACGAGCCGCCGCAGCGTCGCGCCGTCCCGCACCGAGCCGCGCGCCACGTAGGGAGCGCCCGCCGCCGCCGCGAGGGCGCAGAGGTCGAACGGGTCCTCCGCGTGCCCCAGCGGCGACGTGGAGGTTCTGCTCCCCGACGGGGTCGTGCCGGAGTACTGCCCCCCGGTCATTCCGTAGTTGAAGTTGTTCACCACCACCGCGGTGAGGTCGACGTTCCGCCGCGCCGCGTGGATCAGGTGGTTGCCGCCGATGGTCGCGCCGTCGCCGTCCCCCATGAGCACGATCACGGTCAGCTCCGGGTTCGCCAGCTTGATTCCGGTGGCGAAGGCCAGCGCGCGCCCGTGCGTGCCGTGGAAGGCGTTCACGTCGATGTAGTCGTCGGCCCACCCCCAGCAGCCGATTCCGGAGACGGCCACGGTCTTCCGCTTGTCGAGCCCGAGGTCGGCGAATGCCTTCAGAATTGCCTTGAGCACGATGCCGTTGCCGCAGCCGGGGCACCAGATGGTGGGGAGCTTGTGCGCCGCGAGGTAGTCCAGATACGTGAGCATGCTCATGAGAACGCCTCCTCCGTGCGGGAGAGAATGTCGGCGGGTGCGACGAGCATCCCGTCCACCCGATGGACGCCGAGGACCGGGATGCCGAAGTCGTTCAGCCGCCGCACCTCGCGCACGACCTGTCCGAGATTCATCTCCACCACGGCGGCGCCCTTCACACGGGAGAGCAGCGAACGCACCTCGTCGTCGGGGAAGGGCCAGAGCGTGGTCAGCTCCAGCAGGCCGACGCGCTTCCCGAGGGCGCGGGCCTGTTTCACCGCCGCACGCGAGGCGCGGGCGGAACAGCCGAAGGAGACGAGCGCGTACTCCGCGTCGTCGAGGGCGTATTCGCGCACCCGGACGATGTCGGCGCGGTTCTTCTCCAGCTTGTCGGTCAGGTGCCGGATCACTCGGTCCGCATTTTCCGGGGTGGCGTTCTGGCCGCCCCGCTCGTCGTGCATCGAGCCGGTGATGCGGATGACGTAGTCGCCGCCGAAGGGGGGAAGGGGGGTGATCGCACGCTCCTCCGGGTCGACGGAGAACGGGCGGAACTCTTCGGGAGGACAGATCGGCATCGCGCGTTCGACGATCTCGCCCGGCGATGGGGCCCGGAACACCGCTCGCTCCCGCAGCTTCGCGATCGCCGCGTCGGCGAGCAGCACCACGGGCGTCCGGTACTTCTCCGCGAGGTTGAAGGCGCGGATGGTCATGTCGTAGCAGTCCTGCACCGAGGAGGGGGCCAGCGCGATGATTCCGTGGTCGCCGTGCGTCCCCCAGCGCGCCTGGAGCACGTCACCCTGCGCGGGTTTGGTCGCCATGCCGGTGGAGGGGCCGGAGCGCTGGACGTTCACCACTACGCAGGGGATTTCGCCCATCGCGGCCATGCCGAGGTTCTCCTGCATCAGCGAGAATCCCGGGCCGCTGGTCGCGGTGAAGGCCTTCTTGCCCGCCGCCGACGCGCCGATGATCGCCGCCATGCTCGAGAGTTCGTCCTCCATCTGGATATACACGCCGCCGACCTCCGGCATTCTCCGCGCGGCCGCTTCCGCGACCTCCGAGGAGGGCGTGATCGGGTATCCCGCGTAGAATCGCGCCCCCGCCGCGAGGGCGCCCTCCGCGATCGCCTCGTTCCCCGAAGAAAACATCGGGACGGGCCCCGATACGAAAAGAGCTGTGCGTTCGGTCATGGAGTCCTCCTTATATATAGGTATGCGTCATGCCGGGTTTTTCTCCGGCTCGCCCCCGCCCTCCGACGCGACGGGAAGCAGCAGGATGCCGCAGAAGATCAGGGCCGCGCCCCCGATGGACAGGGGGGAGAGGCGTTCCCCGAGCACCAGCGCGGAGAGGATGCACGCGGTGAGCGGTTCGGCGAGGGATATCGTGTAGGCGTCCCGAAGGTAGATCTTCCGCAGCCCCAACGAGAAGAGGCTCATCGGCAGGGCCATCGTGGCGAAGCCGAGAGAAAAAGAAATCCCCAGTCCGGTGCGGGTGAAGATCCAGGAGGAGTCCAGCGAGAGGAGTACCGGGAGAGCGACGATCAGGGCGGTTCCTGTGGTGACGGCGATCGTCTGGGTGTCGTTCAGCTTCGCTCCCTGCATCTTGAACCCCAGCCCCATCAATGCGTAGAAGAACGCCGCCGCGAAGGCGAGGGCGATTCCCAACGGATCGAGGAGCATCGGGCCGGAGGACCCGCCGAGAACCAGCAGCGCGCAGCCAGAGACGGCGACCACAGTCGAGAGGAACCAGCGCGCCGAAAGCGGTTCGTGCTGTACGAACGAGCCGAGCGCCCCGGCGAACATGGGCGACGCTCCGATGGCGATCATCGTGCCGATGGAGACGCCCGTCAGTTTGAGTCCGGTGAAGAAGGAAAACTGAAACCCGACCAGCCCCGCGACGCCTACCATGAGGGCGGGGAGCGACGTTCTGCGTAAAAAACCGATTCCCCGGTCCCTCCAGACGCACCAAGGCAGCAGGATCAGCGCGGAGAGCGCGATGCGGATCGAGCCGACGGTGAGGGGGGGAGCTCCTTCGGGGGCCAGCGCCTGCAACGTGCCGGTGGTCCCCCAGCACATGCTTGCCAGAAGAACAAGAAATACGCCGTACAACCTATCTTTTCGGGACGATATCATGGGTAACTGTCACTCTCGCTCGCGTCGATTTTCGGAAATACCGAATGTTCCCGGCGTGCGCCGGGCGTGACTAATGCTAATGCGAACGGGTGGTTTCGTCAAATGATTTTTATCCCGTCGCATCCGCGGCTTTTCTACGACGGAGAGATGGAGCGGAGATCCCGGGGCCGTCCTTGCGCACGGTCCGACGAGCGTTTTTCCCGGCGAGCCCTTATCGTGTTCCCGCAGCGTCGCATTTCCTCAGGGCGTACCCGGCGCGCGGCGCAGCGGCAGAGCGATCTCGACGACGAGGCCGCCGAACGGGGCGTTGCGCGCGGCGATCGTCCCGCCGTGGCGGCGAACGGCGCGTTCGGCGATGGCGAGCCCGAGACCCGTGCCGCCGCTCTTGCGGTCCCTGGAGGCGTCCAGGCGGTAGAAGGGGCGGAAGATGCGCGTCAGCTCCTTCTCCGGAACTCCCGGTCCTTGATCGCGGACAGTGACGACGATCTCTTCTCCCCGCAGCTCTGCGCGCATTTCGACCTTTCCACCGGGAGGAGTGGCCCGCAGCGCGTTGCGGACGACGTTCTCCACGGCGCTCCGGAGCAGCTGATCGTCCCCGTGAAGCTCTGTCGTACCCGGCATGATCGTCGCCGTCGCCGTTTTCTCCTCGCGCGCTCCCTCGAAGCGCGCATCCTCCGCGATCTCTTCGAGCATGGCCCGGAGGTCGACGGGGGCGCCGAGCGGTGCGCGAGGGTACAGTTCGGCGTGGGAGAGCGCGAGTATCTGGCCGACCATCTCGTTCATCCGTTCGGCGTCCCGCCCGGCGCGGTCCAGGTACTCCGCAGCCTCGGCGGAACACCCCTTGCGCGCGAGAGTCAGCGCGACGTCGAGGCGCTGGAGAGGCGAGCGTAGCTCGTGTGAAATGTCGCCCATCAGGCGGTGCTGCGATGTCAGAAGTTCCTGGATTCTCTCGGCCATGCCGTCGAACGCCCTGCCGAGATCGGCGATGTGGTCGCCCCGAGAAGTGACCTGTTCGCCCGCTCTGGCCTTGAGGTCGCCTACGCCGAGCCGTACGGCCGCCTCACGCAGCGCGATGATCGGGGAGACGATATGTCGGACGAGCACCAGGCAGAGCAGCGCGCCGATGCCCATCGGAACGAGAAACATCCACCAGTGGCGAGGAGGAAAGGGCGGCCTGCTGCGGAAGAGCGAGAATTCCGCCGAAAGCGCGTACGTCCCGCCGGATGTCGCCACGGGGATTTCGACCGCCACGACTCCGGGGCGATTCTGCACGGTCGCGGCGTTTCGTTCGCCGGGGGGGAGGAGCGACACCTCGACGCCGCTCGCCGTCTCCGCATGCGCCAGAAGCGAACCGGCGGCCGCTTCGTCGCCCTGTTCGAGCAGGAGCCGGACGTCGTCGGCAAGGACGCTCGCGGACCACGTCAGCAGGCGTCGGAGTTCTTCGGGGGGCTGGAACGTCTGGCGAGACTTCTCTATCGTGAAAAAGATCTCGTTCACTACGAGCGAGAGGAAGAGCGCGAGGAGGAAGCCCAGGTAGACTTTCCAGAAGAGAGAAAGACGCTTCATGGAACGAGCCTCTCTTTTCCCGTCTCGGGGCGGTCGGGAAAGACGAGGACGTACCCCTCGCCGCGTATGTTCCGGACGCGCTCCGAGCCGTCGCAGTAGGGGCCGATCTTCCGCCGGAGGTTGCTGACGTGCACGCCGATGCTCCGGTCGAAGGCGGAGTAACGGCGCCCGAGAACATCCTGCGAGATTCTGTCGAGCGTGACGACATGCCCCGCCGAGATCATCAGCAGCTCCAGCAGACGGAACTCCGTCCCCGTAAGTTCGACGGAGCGCCCGTCGACCGATACCGAGCGCGACATCGTGTTCATCGACAGACCGCCGATCTCCTCGGAGCGTTCGTCGCCGTTTTCGGGCTCCGTCCGGCGCAGGACGGCCCTGACCCTGGCGGCCAGCTCCCTCGTGTTGAAGGGCTTGGGCACGTAGTCGTCCGCCCCCATCTCCAGTCCCACGATCCGGTCGACGTGCTCCCCCTTGGCGGTGAGCATCAGCACAGGGACGCGGCTCCTGGCCCGAATCTCGCGAAGCGCGTCGAAGCCGCTGCACCCCGGCAGCATGACGTCCAGAATCACGACGCTGTAATTCCCCGACAGAGCTTCCGCGATTCCCGAGGGTCCGTCATGGACGGCGGAAAAGTCGAATCCCTCTCCGGAAAAGAACGCGGCCAGGAGTTCGCACAGCTCCACGTCGTCGTCGATCAGCAGAATGTGTCGCATTATTCCTCTTCCTCTCCGCGCGCCCGAACGCGCCTCCACAGTATAGCAAGAGCCTCGGCGGGGAGCGCGCCCCTTTGTCTTTCTTAGCACTTCTTCGCCGAGAACGTCGTCTCCTTGACGATCTCTTTTCCTCTCTTCGCCGACAAAGAAGAGGAGAAACGGCGTCGTGTACGGAAGGGAGGGGGAAACCGGCGCGCGTTCGACAAACGATGTGGTATTCTTGAAAGGAGAGATGTCAATGCGTATTTCGGAAATGTCGACGCTGCAAACCTCGGATTCGCTGCAGCTCCAGAGTATCGCGTCACGGACGGTTCAGGATTCGGAGTCGTCCGTCGGCGGAAAGCGGGACGAGGCGGGCATATCGCCCTTCGCGCAGTTCTTGAACAAGTTGGAGCAGCTTCAGGAGAAGGATCCGGATGCGTTCGTGGAGACGCTGACGGAGATGGCGGCCGAGGCCCGCGAAAAGGCCGCTTCCGCGACGGGCAGGGAGGCGGAGATGCTCGACAGGCTCGCCGACGATCTTGAGAAGGCGGCGGAAACGGGGGATATTTCCGTTCTGCAGCCCAAGCCGCCCGAGGAGAAGGGCGAGTTCTCGGTTTCGTCGGACGGGATTTACGGACCGAAGAACGGCAGAAAGCCGCCGGAGCAGAACGAGCGCCAGGAGCCTTCGTCGATGATGTTTGAGTTGATGAAAAGTCTCGAAAGTAAGGTAGATAAGGCGCTCGCGGCGTAATAAGCCGCGAGAAAAAGGGGGTGAACGGAATGTCGATGGAGGTTCAGGGAGTCGCGCAGGCGACGACGCAGTTCAACGTGCGCGTCAATTCGGAGGAGAAGAGCGCGCCGAAGGAACAGGAAAACGCGGCGGCGTCCTCGTCGTCGGGCACGACGCAGGCGGCAAAGACGTCGGGGGCCCCCGCGTCGTCCGGTACGGGCGAAGCGTCCACGGGCAGCAGCGGAACATGCGGCAACTGCGGCGCCACGCTCTCCTCGGGGGCTACGGTCTGCGGCAAGTGCGGTACGGAGGTGGAGTCCGAAACGGACAAGCTGCTCAGGATGCTCTCCGAGAGCGGGCTGAAAGCAAACAGCGTCGATCACGGTATATCGTCGCTCTCGGTCCAGGCCATGCTGGCCGGCCAGGAGGAAGAGACGAAATAGCGCCGACGCTCCGGGGAGACGTCAGCGCGCTCCTGCGACCCGTACCTTCCGGGCTGCGAACCACTCGGTGGCCCGTTGGATCTGGTCGCCCTGGAGAACGATGTCGTCTCCCTCCGTCGTCCCTCCGCACCCCATCGCGGCGCGGAGTTTTTTCGCAAGCCCTTCGGGATCGGAGGGCGTCCCCTCCCGGAACGAAATCCGCGTGACGGTCTTGCCCCCGCGCCCCTTCGTCTCGCGCGTCAGAATCACCCGTCCGGGGAGTTCCCTCGGCGGCTTGGCGACCTTCACCTCTTCCGGCGGAACGTCTTCGGGCGCGCGAACGACCTCCTCCCTCCCCAGAAGCGCCCCCAGCGAGAGCGCGAGCGGCGCCGCGTCGCCCCCCGTTTCGATTCGTCCCTGTTTCGCCTGTTTTGCCATTGGGTTCCCCTCTTCCTTCGGCTCCGGACATCCGCCGGAGACGTATCTTTCAGACGGGATTTATTCTAGAATGGAGCGGTTGAAAAAGCCAGAGCGCGGGTCGGAGTATCTCTTCGACGGCCGTTTTTTGCCCGAGGAGCGATAGCTTGGTTTCGCTTGTCCATGTGAGTGCCGTGCGGCTCTGCTTCGGCGAACGACGGAAGGAGATTTTTATATGCGTTGGATCGGATGGTTGCTGCTCTGCGGCTGTTTTCACATGGCGTACGTTCTGCGCCTCTCGGCGGGAGTGCTGAGAGAGCCTCTTGCTGTGGAGTTCGCGCTTTCGGCGTCCTCCTTCGGCCTGATGTCGTCGATGGTTTTCTACGCGTATACGCTGCTGCAGATTCCGTCGGGCGTGCTTGCCGACACGCGTGGCGTCCGTTCCACCGTCGCCTGCGGGATGGCTCTGGCCGGGGCGGGATCGTTGCTTTTCGCGTCCGCAAGGTCGCTTCCCGCGCTCTTTCTCGGCAGGGCGCTTATGGGGGTCGGAGTGGCCGGTATCTTCGTCTGCGCGATGAAATTCCTCGCCGAAAACTTCGAGAGGGAGCGCTTCGCCACGCTCTCGGGGGCGACGTCGTTCGTCGGGAACGCGGGCGGGATCGTCGCGCAGGCTCCTCTGGCGATGCTCGTGGGGGCGCTCGCATGGAGAGGCGCGTTCCTGTCGCTCGGCGCGGTCTGCCTCGCCCTCGCAGTACTCTCCGCTCTTTTCCTCCCCGCGGGCCGCAGTGGCGGTATCTCGTCGACGGAACTCCGCGCGGGAGTGCGGACCATTCTCCGGACTCGCGGGATGTACTTCACGGGGCTGAACTACCTCGCCAATCAGAGCTGTTTTCTCGCCCTCTCCGGTACGTGGGGCGTGTCGTATCTGCGCGCCGTGCACGGGATCGATCAGGCTCCTTCGTACATGACGCTCATGGTCGTCGGTGTCATGGCGGGCGCGGTCGCCGCAGGGCGGATTTCCGACGGGGCGAGGAGCAGACGGCGTCCTCTGCGCCTCTTCGCGGCGGCGCACGCGCTCTGCTGGGGGGCGCTTCCGCTCTCCGGAAGCGCGCTCTCCCTGCCGGTGCTCGCAGGAACGCTCTTCTCGCTGGGATTTTTCGCCGGAGCGCTGGTGCTGCCCTGGTCCATGGCCAAAGAGATGAACCCGCCCGCTTTCACCGGCGTGGCCATCGCGCTGCTGAACACGGCGGCCTTCCTCGCGGTGGCGGTGCTCACGTCCCTGATGGGCGTTGTCCTCGACGCGGCGGCCGGGCTCTCCGTCGAAGCGGCATGGCGGGCCGTGCTGCTGCTTCCATTCGGCGTCTCCATCCTGGGGCTTTGGGGAGCGTTCGCGTCCCCGGAGACCTTTCCCGGCGCATAAGGACGGCTATTGAAGAGGTGATTGCAGATGGCGACGCTTGAACGGGCAGTGGAGATCGCGGCGAGGGCGCACGGCGGACAGAGGGACAAAGCGGGGGAGCCGTACATCCTCCACCCGCTGCGGGTGATGCTCTCGCTCGGCGGAGCGCACGAGCGGATGGCGGCGGTCCTTCACGACGTGGTCGAGGATACCCCCGTCACGTTGGAGGATCTGGCGCGGGAGGGATTCCCGCCCGAAGTGCTGGAGGCGGTCGACGCGCTGACGAAAAGGAATGGCGAGCGCAGGCCGGACGCGGCTGCGCGGGCCGTACGCAATCCGATCGCCCGCGCAGTGAAGCTCGCCGACCTGAAGGACAACATGGACCTCTCCCGACTTCCCGACCCCACCGAGCGCGACTTCGCCCGCCTGAGGGAGTACGAGGAAGTGCGTCGCCTGTTGCTTGAAGGGTGCGCGGAAAAATAAGTCACCCAAGCCGTGCGAAAGCGCCGGGCGGCCGCGCGCAGTTTCATCGACGCGTCGGTCGGCGACTTCTCCTGCCCGCACCTCAACGCTTCTCCGCGAAAACTCTTCCCACGTGAGCGACCGCGTCACGCCCCCCGCGCATCTTCGCGATCTCGTCGATCAGCGTCTTTCTGTTGGAAGAGCCGATTTTTTTATGGATCTTCCGCAGATGGCTCCGCACCGTGTTGTCGGTGATGTTCAGACGCCGCGAGATTTCCGCGTTCGCAAGCCCTTCGGCCACGCACAACGCCACCCGGATCTCCTGCAGCGAAAGCCCCTCTTTCAGAAGATGCGCGAAGAGCCCGTCCTCCCGCGCGGCGAACTGTCCTTCGCTTCCCGCTCGCTCCGTCGAAGCTTCTTGCGACGGACGTTCCTCCTCCGCAGCGTCGTGCAGACCGTAGCCCGCGAAGCTCGTAGGGTCGTCGCGCAGGAAGAGCGTCGAGAAGAAGAGAAGCGCCACGCCCAGAAGGCTGGAGGCCAGGACGAACGGAACTCCGGTCGCGGCGGCCGCGAACCCCGTCGCCTTGGTCAGCAGTATCCCCAGAAGCACCGAGCCGCTGTTCACCGCCTGTATCGAGGTTACCACCGAGAGCGCCTCCGACCTCCCGGCGCGCGACCCCAGATAGAGCAGCAGGGTGAAGATGTAGGCGCCGAACGTTCCGAAGCCGAGCTGCAGCAGCGCCGGCGGAATCGTCGGTCGCCCCGTCCCCAGCGCCGCGAACGCCATGAAGCCCAGCGCCAGCAGCGACTGCGCGAAGAAGTAGACGCTCCGCAGATCGACGGCGAACCAGCGAAGGAGCACCAGCCCCGCCCCGAGCGCCCCCAGCGTGTAGAAGGGATCCGTCAGCACCTGCGGCGAAATCGCCTGCCCGCTTTCGTGCGACAGCAGAATCGACAGAAACATCGCCGAGACGATGAAGAACGAGGCCACTCGAAGCGCCAGACGGGGCGAGAGGCGGAACGGCTCGCGCGGACGGGGAGGAACGCCGGAAGGAAGCTCGTTTTCGGGAGGGGACCACAGAAAGCTCCCCAGAAAGGGGAGGGAGAGCGCGGCCCCCGAGAGGAGGGGGAGCGGAGCGAGTGAGAGCGACAGAATCGCCGCGCTTCGCAGCAGACATGCCAGTCCGAACACGACGGCCTGACGCGGAAAGGGAGCGCGGGAGAGGCGCCACTGCCACCCGGCGAGCTGCACCGCGGACCCTGCGGGCGGAAGGAGGAGCGCGAGAACGAGCAGCGGAGGAGGGAGGGTTTCTTTCCACACCCCCCAAGGAAGCCACGCGACGGCCATGAGGAACGGAGCGGCGCGCACCGCGCGAACAAACAACGCCTCGGGAAGCGACTTCCCCTTGAGCGCGAGCAGCAGAAAGACGGCGAAAAGAATCAGCGTGAAGATCGCGAACCCGCCCCCGGGCCCGAGAAAGCGGACACCGGCGAGCGAGGGGAAGAGCGGTCCCCTGAGCACGGTGAGCCACTGCCAGAGAAGAATCGTTCCAAGCCCCGCGATGTCCTTCACATTCTCCCCCCTCTTTTCTTCGTATGATAGCAAAAAAGTTCTCCAACGGCAAACCGCTGCAAATGCTGAATTTGTGAGGGGAGTAGAGCTTTTCACCCTCCCCGGAAACGCCTCTTCGAGGTACAATCCTCCGACTATCCCGTCGAAGAACGGGAAAAAGATCGTTCCCTCCGAGCGGAAGGCTTCACGGAGGCGTGGTTTCGCACGGTCCTCCTCGTCGAAGACGGAGTGCTTTCTTGAGGCGGCGGAGCGCTTGCGCGTTTTTCTTCTCGGCCTTTCGGACGAGGAGAGAGCTGACGACGAATCATCTTCGGGGCTACTTGAGAATACTGATGAAGAAGAAAGGTCTGGAGATCGACGACGCTCCGGATCTCTGTCTGGAACGCGAGGAGGCTGACGCGATGCTGACGTACATGCGGAAGGAGTTCAGGAAGACCCGCAAGGAAGGCCGGGAGGAAGGACTTGAGGAAGGGCTTGAGAAAGGGCTTAAGAAAGGCCGTGAAGAAGAGCAGCTTGAGATGGGGATTTCCATAGCTCTGGCGATGCTCGAAGCGGGCGAACCGGAGGAGAAGATACTGCGCTATACAGGCTTCCCCCCTGCGCAGTTGGCCGAGATTCGCGACGGACGTCCCTCCGGTACAAGAAAGCCATCCTCCCGGTAACCCGCCCCGATCGGCGGGAAGCAGCAATGCACCAAAGGCGCGCCCTTCCAGTCGGAGAGGAAGGGCGCGCCTTTTCTCTGTTCCGATCCCCTACTCCCGCCCCAGCGCCTCCATCGGATGCAGCGTCGAGGCCTTCCACGCGGGGTAGAAGCCGAAGAAGACGCCCACGAAGACCGAGAATGCGAACGCCGGCGCGACGGAGCCGCCGGAGACGACGGTCGGCCATTCGAAGAGCCGCGTGACGACGCTCGACCCCCACGCTCCCAGCCCGATACCGACGACGCCGCCCGAGACCGAGAGGAGCACTGCCTCCGTCAGAAACTGCGCCCTGATGTCCGCGGGGCGCGCGCCGACCGCCATGCGGATGCCGATCTCTCGCGTCCGCTCCGTGACGGAGACCAGCATGATGTTCATAATCCCGATGCCCCCCACCAGCAGCGATATGGAAGCCACCGCCCCCAGCAGCAGCGACATCGTCCGCGTGGATTCCGTGGCCGCGTCGAGCATCTGCGTCATGTTCCGCACCTCGAAGTCCTCCGGTTCCCCGTCCGCAAGCCCGCGACGCTGGCGAAGAATGGCCGCCACCTCCCGCTCCGCCTCCGGAACGGCCCCGTCGTTCAGCGCGGCGGCCGTGATCCTGTGGATCGAGTTCGACGCGCCCCGCCGGAAGAGTCTGCGCTGCGCCGTCGAGAACGGAACGTAGACCACGTCGTCCTGGTCCTGCCCCCACGGTGTCTGCCCTTTGGGGGCGAGCACCCCGATCACGCGCATCGGGACGTTGCGGATTCGGACGATTCGCTCCAACGGGTTCTCGCCGTCGAAGAGGTTTCGCGCCACCGTCTCCCCCAGCACCGCAACCTTCGCGCCCCCCTTGGCTTCCTCGTCGAGGAAGAAGCGACCCTCGGCGATGCGCCACGAACGGATGTCGAACGCGGCCGCCCCCGTCCCCATCGTCAGCGCCGACCAGTTTCGGTTGCCGTGCACGAGACGGGCGTAGCCGTAGATGTCCGGCGTTACCGCTCGAAGCGCGAACGCCTCGCGCTCCAGCGCTTCGGCGTCCTCCAGCGTCAGCGTCGCGCCGCTTCCGGCCTGCTGTCGCGCGCCGCCGACGGAGACCGCTTTCGGGTGAATGATCAGGAGGTTGCTGCCCACGCCGGTGATGAAGCGCTGGACGGTGCGGTTGGCCCCCGTGCCGAGGGCGACCATCGCGATCACCGCCGCCGTGCCGATGACGACGCCGAGCATGGTGAGCGCGGAACGGGTCTTGTTGGAAAGAAGAGAGCGCACGGATGTGCGGAGCGTTTCGAAAAGATGCATGCTGCCTCGCCGTCGGATGAAGATATCGTACACATCATAGCATATCGCCCCCTGCTGCGCCGACTCGCCTGCCGCTTCTCCGAACCCGCGTTTTCCATGCGCGGGGGAAAACGGATGACTCATTATGCTATAATAATCAAAACACGAAGCGTTTAGTCGAAAGGGGAGTCTCATGGGCGACAAGGACAAGGCCTTCCGCAGGCTTCTGGCAGACGAACGGCTCTTTCTGAAGTTTCTGCGGCGGTTTTTGAGAGGACGCCTGCCCGGCGACATCGACCTGGACGCGCTCACCGTAGAGGACGTCGAGCTGCAGAATATCACCTTCATCCCGCCCGACCTCTCGAAAAACGAGTCCGACGTCCTCTACAAGGTGCGGCGGGGAAGCGCGGAGATGTACGTCTATATACTGGTGGAGCATCAGTCCCGTGTGGACTTCATGATGCCGTTTCGCCTGCTTTCATATATGGTCGAATTCTGGAAACGCTGTACGGAGCAGGCCGGATCGAGGGCGAGAAGGGCCGGATTTCTGCTCCCGCCCGTTCTGCCGGTGGTGTTTTACGAGGGAGCGTCCAAGTGGACGGCTCCTGTCCGTTTTTCGGACAAGGTGGAGAGTTCGTCCGACTTTCGCGGTCTGGTTCCCGACTTCGAGTATCTGCTGATATCGCTTCGGGACAAGCGCCCCGAGGATCTGCTCTCATTTCGCGATGCGCTCGGAGGGCTGTGCTACCTCGCGGCCCCGTCGAAGAAGGAAAGCTTCGCGGAGGCCGCGGAGCGATTGCGGATGCTGCTGACCGTCCTGTCCGACGAGGAGAGGGAGCTGCTGACGAACCATCTGCGCGGGTATCTGAAGATACTGATGAAGAAGGAAGGTCTGGAGATCGACGACGCTCTGGACCTCTGTCTGGAACGTGAGGAGGCTGACGAGATGCTGACGTACATGCTGAAGGAGTTCAGGAAGACTCGCAAGGAAGGCCGCGAAGAAGGACTTGAGGAAGGGCTTGAGAAAGGTCTTGAAAAAGGGCGCGAGAAAGGGCAGCTCGAGATGGGGATCTCCATAGCTCTGGCGATGCTCGAAGCGGGCGAGCCGGAGGAGAAGATACTGCGCTACACCGGTTTCTCTCCTGCGCAGTTGGCCGAGATACGCGACGGCCGGAAGCCCGACGGGAGAAAACCCTCGTCCAGGTAACCCGACCTAGTCGGCGGGAAGCAGCAATGCGACACAGGCGCGTCCTTCCAATCGGAGAGGAAGGGCGCGCCTTTTGTTTCGTTCCCTACTCGTACCGCAGCGCCTCTATCGGGTTGAGCAGCGAGGCCTTCCACGCGGGGTAGAAGCCGAAGAAGATTCCCACGAAGACGGAGAAGCCGAAGGCGAGGACGACCGAGCCTGTGGAGACGACCGTCGGCCAGCCGAGGAAGCCGGTGATGAGCTTCGACGCCGACGTTCCCAGCGCGATGCCGACGACGCCCCCCGCGATGGAGAGGAGGAGCGCCTCCATCAGGAATTGGGTGCGGATGTCGGAGGCGCGCGCGCCGATCGCCATGCGGATGCCTATCTCGCGGGTGCGCTCGGTGACGGAGACGAGCATGATGTTCATGATGCCGATGCCGCCGACGAGCAGCGAGACGGACGCCACCGCCCCGAGCAGCAGCGACATCACACGAGTGGACTGCGCCGCGGCGTCGAGCATCTCCGCCATGTTCCGCACGTCGAAGTCGCTCGGCTCCCCTTCGCCGAGCCGCCGCCGTTGTCGGAGAATGGCGTTGATCTCGCGCTCCGCCTCCGAGACGGAGTCGCCGTTGACCGCCGCGACGGTGATCCGCTGGACGGAGTTGGCGATGCCCCGACGGAAGAGGCTGCGCTGCGCCGTGGCGAAGGGGACGAAGGCGGTGTCGTCCTGGTCCTGCCCCCACGGCGTCTGTCCTTTGGCGGCAAGCACGCCGACGACCTCCATCGGGACGTTGCGGATGCGGACGATCTTTCCTATAGGGTCCTCCGTGCCGAAGAGGTTCTTCGCCACCGTCGCCCCGAGCACGACGATCTTCGCCCCCCCCCGCGCCTCGTCGTCGACGAAGAAGCGTCCGTCCTCGATCTTCCACTCGCGGATGTCGAAGATCGCGCTTGTGCTCCCCGTCACCAGGGTGGACCAGTTCATATTGCCGTAGACGAGCTGCGTGCGGCTGAAGATCTCCGGGGCCACGCCCTTCAATGCGTACGCCTCGCGCTGGAGCGCGTTCGCGTCCTCCGTGGTCAGCGTCGCGCCGGAGCCCGCCTGCTGCCGGACGCCGCCGACGGAGGCCGCTCCCGGCATGATGATGAGGATGTTGCTGCCCACGCCGGAGATGAACTGCTGGATGTTGCGGCTGGCGCCCGCGCCGATGGCGACCATCGTGATCACGGCGGCGACGCCGATGATGATGCCGAGCATGGTGAGCGCGGAGCGTATCTTGTTGGAGAGCAGCGAACGGATCGCGGTGCGGAGCGTCTCAAGCATGGTGTTCTCTCCTCTCGTCCGCCAGGATGCGTCCGTCCTGGAAGCGGATGGTGCGCGCGCTGTACTCGGCGATGTCCGGCTCGTGCGTGACGAGGATGATGGTCTTCCCCTCGCGGTTGAGCGCGACGAAGAGGTCCATGATCTCGGCGCTGGTCTTCGTGTCCAGGTTGCCCGTCGGCTCGTCGGCGAGGATCAGCGGCGTCTCGCCCACGAGGGCGCGGGCGATGGCGACGCGCTGCTGCTGCCCTCCGGACATCTGGCTCGGCCGGTGCCCCATCCTGTCGGCGAGCCCCACCCGTTCGAGGGCGTTCTTTCCGCGCTCCTTGCGCGCCTTCCCCGACACGCCCGCGTAGATCAAGGGCAGCTCGACGTTTTCCAGCGCCGTGGCGCGGGGGAGGAGGTTGAACCCCTGGAAGACGAAGCCGATCTTCGCGTTGCGGATCTTCGCCAGCGCGTCCTTCGAGAGGCGGTCCGTCCGTTCCCCGTCGAGCGCGTACTCCCCCCCGTCCGGAACGTCGAGGCAGCCGAGGATGTTCATCATGGTCGACTTCCCCGAGCCGGAGTGCCCCATGATGGAGACGAACTCCCCCCGCTCGACGGAGAAGGAGACGCCGTCGAGCGCACGAAGCTCCACGTCGCCGGTACGGTAGATCTTGACGATGTCGCGG
Source organism: Synergistaceae bacterium (assembly GCA_018436725.1). GTDB lineage: Bacteria > Synergistota > Synergistia > Synergistales > Aminobacteriaceae > JAAYLU01. The sequence continues at coordinate 25,420 of JAHDKT010000085.1, forward strand.
ACGTCGATGAGGCTCATTGGAAGATCCTCTTCCAGAGCGAAACCTTCGGCTTCTCGGAGTAGGCGATCGCGAGGAGATCCCCCTCCTTCAAATCTTTCGACCCGGCCACCTCGATGAAGGAGCCGTCGCCGATCCCCGCGCGGAAGCGTACCTGCTCGCCGAGCTTCCCGTCCTGCACGGTCCACACCGAGGAGAGGGCTCCGTTCGTCCCGGCGTTGCCGCCCTGTCCCCCGCCGGCGCCCGCTCCGCCGCCTCCGCCGGGCCGTCGCGGCATTGAAGGCGCGAACGGCGAGCTAGTGGCCGTCGCCGCGGCTACGGGAGCGTCCGTCGGGGGAGGGGAGAAGCGCAGCGCCGCCATCGGCACGCGGAGCACGCCGGTTCTGCGGTCGGTGATGACGGAGACGTTCGCCGTCATGCCGGGCTTCAACTTCAGCTCGGGGTTGGCCACGGAGATGATGACCGGGTAGGTGACCACGTTGTCCGTCGTCCCCGGCGCGATGCGCACCTGCTTCACCTTGCCGGGGAAGACGGTCCCCCTGTGCGCGTCCACGGTGAACTCCACCTCCTGCCCCTCCTTCACGCGGGCGATGTCCGCCTCGTCGACGGAGGTCTCGATCTGCATGTCCGTCAGGTCCTTGGCGATGGAGAAGAGCGTCGGCGTGGAGAGGCTGGCCGCCACGGTCTGGCCGACGTTGACAAGGCGGGAGATGATGACGCCGTCCTCGGGCGAGAGGATGCGCGTGTACCCCAGGTTGGACTCCGCCTGGCGCAGCGCCGCCTGCACCTGAAGCACCCGCGCCTCGGCCTCCTGAAGGCTCGCCCTGTTGACGGCGTGCGTGGTTTCGGCGGCGTCCAGCTCGCTTTTCGCGATCAGGTTGCGCGACCACAGCTCCTTGTTCCGCGCAAGGTTCCGTTGGCTGTCCGCGAGGTTGGCCTTCGCGCGGGAAACCGCGGCTCTGGCGACGGCGAGATTCGCCTTCGACTCCTCGAGCTTGGCGGAGAGGACGTCCGGGTCGATGAGGGCGATGAGCTGCCCCTTCTTCACGTGGTCGTTGAAGTCGGCGTAGATCTCCTTGATGGTTCCCGAGACCTGCGTGCCGACATCCACCACCGTGACCGCGCTCAGCTTTCCCGTGGCCGTGACCTTCGAGACGATGTTCCCCGATTCCAGCGCGGCCGTGCGGAAGGTGTACTCCGGCGCGCCGCCGTCCGAAAAGTGCATTAATGCCGCGCCCCCGGCCAGCAGAAGCAGCAGTACGACGATTTTTTTCATTCGAATTCACCCCCGAGGGTCTTCTCAAGTTTCGCGAGCGCCGCGCTGTAGTCGTGCTGCGCCTGATAGAGGCTTACCTTCGCGCTGTTGAAGGCGAGCACGGCGTCCGCCACCTCGAGGACGTTCCCGACGCCCGTTTCGTAGCGTCCCTCTGCGAGCGTCAGATTCTCCTCCGCCTGGCGCACCAGCAGTTCCGCCACCGGAATGCGCGCTTCGGCCTCCCGTACGGAGAGGAGCGCGGAGCGGACGTCGTAGAGGACGGTCTGTTCGACGCGCCGCAGCGCCGCGTCCGCCCCCTGCGCGCCGTAGCGGGCCTCCGCGACTCTGGCGCCGGTCAGTCCGCCGTCGAAGACGGGGACGGAGAGTGTGACCGTGGCGCGGAAGCTGTCGTCGAGCGGCCACTCCGAGCCCGAGAGGTTCGCGGCGCCCGAGAGGGAGACCGTCGCGGCGTTCCCCTTCGCGGCGATGGCGACGGAGAGCTTGCCCGACTCGCTCTTCAGGCGGGCCGTGCGGATGTCCGGGCGGTTCGCCATGGCCTGCTCGACGGCGAACGGCTCGTCGGGGAGCGCGCGGAGCGCGAGAAATGGCGAGACGGCCTCGACGTCGCCGAGCTGAATGCCGACCGAGTTCGAAAGTCCGGCCCGCGCAGTTGCGAGCGACGCCTCCGCGGAGACGAGCGCGATCCGCGCGTTGCTCAGGTCCACTTCGGCCTTGGTGACGTCGAACTTCGCCTTCGCTCCCGCCTCGTAGAAGCCTTTCGCCTTCTCAAGATGCCTTTCGTAGGTGCGCACGGCGTTCGCCGCCTGCTCGCGCTTCAGTCCGTTCAGCAAGAGCGTGTAGTAGGCGTCCTTCACGCCCTTCCGGACGGCGAGGATCGCCTCCCGCTGCGATTCGGACGCCGTATCTATCGCGAGTCCCTGGCTCCGACGTTCGAGCGCGTTCTTCCCCGAGTCGGAGAGCAGCTTCGTCGCCGTGAAGGCGGTCGAGTAGCTCTGGTCGGCCCCCGAGTTCCGCGTCGTCGAGGCGGAGAGGCTTCCCGTAAGCGCGGTTCCCGCCTTCACCTGATCGAGCCTCGCCCGCTGCGCGTCGAGCGTGGCCCGCGCCTCCTCAAGCGACGGGTGGTGTTCCGCCGCGAGGATGAGGCACTCGTCGAGGGTGAGCCCGCTTCCCGCGCCGGCTGCATGCGCCGCTCCTCCCGCAACGAGAAGCGCTCCCGCAAGAAAAACCGCGTATCGGAAAAAGCGCTTTCCTATGATTGCTCCAGGATGTCTGATCATTGGTTCCATCCCCTTCGTCTGTTTGTGATGCCTCTATTCTAGTACGCTTTCATTCAGCGTGATCTGTAGTTGGCGCAAAGATTTGTAAGGGAAAGAGCCGAAGTGTAAAGCGCCGCGGTCGACGGGGAGAGGAAAATACGGCGGCGAAACGAGGTATCGTCGGTATCGGCGTATGCGCCCGAAAAAAACGACAGGGCGGAGAACACGTCTCCGCCCTGTCGTCGTCCTGTCTTCAAATGGAAAATCGCGTTTACTTTATGGCGATCGGGGCGCTGATTCCCTGTGTGATACCTGTGATTTTCGGGCAGGAGTCGATGAACAGGAACTCGTAGATCGTATCGGTTTTACAATCCTCCGCAAGCGCTTCCATATCGAAGTCCTGTCCCCATGTAAAGCCGCGTTTCGCTATAGCCTCGCAGTGCACCGGCCACTTTTCTTCGGAATCGACCATCGGAACGACTTCGCTGGACCATTGGTCTACCGCGATGAACGACAGGCGCTTTTCATACGCCCACTCGATGACGTCCGCGGTGATCCCCGGTTCTCCGCTCATGAATTTCGCAGGGTCTTCTGTGAACCAGCGCATCCAGCCGGTACGGACAAGCAACGCGTCTCCGGGTTTCACATCGACGCCCTGCCGCGCGAGACAGTCCTGGATATCCTTGGCCGAAACGGGGTCGCCTGCGTCCAGCTCTCTTCCGTAGAAACTCGCCATGTCCGCCAGAACTCCTCGCGTAACTATCGGAGGCCAATCCTGAAATTTGACCGCCATCGCCGACCCGCTCAAGACCTCCTCCAGGGTGAAGCCGTTGTAGAATCTGATGTCCCCTGGTTCGTATTCGATACCCACATGCGCCGGATTGTCCGTCTGCGTTCCTACTCCCGGGCAGCCGCTGAACTGTTCTTCAAGCCAGACGAACTTGTTCTTTCCCAGCGGGGAGAGCACTCTGTGGGCCAATGTCGTGCTGTGCCAGAAACGGGGCGGAAATCCCGGGTTTTTCGAACCGTAGCTCGTTCCCATGTCGAAAATCTTTCCGTGCTTCACCAGTGCGGCGGCTTCCACTACTTTAGCGGAAGTGAGTTCGTTGAGCGTCCCCAGCTCGTCCTTTTCGCCGTACCGCGAGGGCCACCACTGTTTGCCCTTTGGTTCTTCTCCGATGAAGGGAGCCTCTTTCGGAGAGGGTCCGCGCCCTATGGCGATCGGGTTGCCGATTCCTTGCGTAAGCCCTTCGATTTTCGGGAAGGTGAAGGCGAACAAAAACTCATACACTTTGTCTTTGGCGAGAGACTCCATGTCGAGATTCTGTCCCCAGGTAAAACCACGTTTCGCGATCGCTTCGCAATGAACCGGCCATTTCTCTTCGGAGTCGACCATGGGAACGACCTCGCTCGACCATTGATCGAAACCGAGGAAGGCTATTTTCTTCTCGTACGCCCAGTCGACGACGTCCACGGTGATTCCTGGTTCTCCGCCGATGAATTTTTTCGGGTCCTCTTTGAACCATTTAAACCATCCTGTACGGATCAGGAGGGCGTCGCCCGGCAACGCCTCCACGCCTTGCCGTTTCAGGCATTCTTGTACGTCGGCCGCGGAGATGGGATCTCCCGCGTTCAGTTCTCGGCCGTAGAAGGCGACCATGTCGGCGAGAACGCCGCGGGTCACCACCTGCGGATACGAGTCCATTCCCCATCGTTTGAGAAGCGCCTTGTTGACGTCGATCACGTCCATAAGCTTGCGCCCGTTGTAGAATCTGATGTCGCCGGGAGCGTACTCGACGCCGACGTGCGCTAGACCGTCGATCTGGGTTCCTACGCCGGGGCAGCCGGTGAATTCCTCCTCCAACCAGACGAACTTGTTGTTTCCCAAAGGAGTTACCGTCCGGTGCGCCAGAGCTGTCGTCTCCCAGAACCTGGGGACGAACCCCGGGTTTTCCCGCCGATATTCGGTCCCCAGGCTGTACACCTGTCCGTTGCCTACGTATTTCATCGCTTCGAGGACTTTCGCGGGGGTTATTTCGTTGAGCGTTCCCAGTTCGTCGTCCGCCCCGTAGCGCGAAGGCCACCACGGCTCCTGCCCCGTCGCCGGCAGAGAAAAAACGACGAAAAGCAGTGTTGTCGCAACGAATATGCCGCACATCTTCAAGTTCTTCATTTTGCAGCCCATCTCCTTCAGATTCGGGTATTCCGAAACTCCGGTGCGCTCGTTCCCTTCAACGCATGGATCGGTTTTCTTTTCCGGTATGTTTTTTCGTCTTTCGCCTCCTTTTCGTTCAATCCGAAGGTTGCTTTTATTGTCTTACGCTCGCATTCCGCAATCAGCACTATTCCGTATTGTGAAATATTGTTGATTATCGTGAAATTCCTTGTATTGCCCATTATATGCACCTTGATCCTAGCGTGTCAATGGAAACATAGGAGTTTTTTTATTAAAATTCTTTGTATTATGAATAGGCGATTTGTATGTATGCGCCGTTCTTCTCTTCGTATGTCGCGCTCAGGACGTCTCGTTTCCTTTTCGAACGATGATCGCCGCAGTTGTTGTGAGGATGAAGCGGGTTGGTGTATCATTAAAATGTGCGGTGCGGCAAATTTTGCTCCCGACGGCGGATGCTAGCTCCGCAGAACGGGAATGAAAGGTAGGGAGAGGTAGATGAGCGAGACGAAGAACAGCGAGGCGAATGCCTCCGCCGAAGGCGAGCGGATGCGAAGTATCCGGAAGGGGGACGTCCTCTTGCGGCTTCAGGATGGGGGCGTCTGGCTCGCCTGTTCGGGCGACTCGCTTCCATTCCCGGCGGATGTGGACGCCGCTCTGGAGGAGGGCGGCGTGACCGAACGGGACGAAGAGGCCGTCCGGAAGTTCCTCGATGGAAAGGAGCGCCGGGTGCTGATCGCTCCTCTCTTCGCGCCCGTCGACGCGAAGCCGAAGATCAACATCGCGAAAGACTCGATGTCGGTCTCGATCCTTGTTTCCCCACCCACCCTAGGGGGGCTCCTTCCCACCGCGGATGCGCTCGAGGAGCAGCTTCGAAGACACGGAGCGGTACACGGGATCGACCGGAGCGCGCTGGAGGAGCTGTGCAGGAACCAGCTCTTCGACGAGTACGTCGAGGTCGCTCGCGGCACGCCCGCCGTCCACGGAACGGACGCGTCGGTGGAGGTGGTCGTCGGTACCGGAGGACGCAAAGGCCCCGTCGAAGACGAAGAGGGCAACGTCGATCTGAAGAGCCTGGGCATCGTCAACCTGGTGCGCGCCGGGGACGTGCTCGCCGTGAAGACGCCCGCCGCGGACGGCGTGGAGGGGACGAACGTCCGGGGAGGCCCGCTGGGAGCGAAAAACGGGAAGGACAAGCCGTTCCCGTCCGGCCCGGGAACGGGCGTCTCGGAGGACGGGCTCTCGCTGCTCGCTTCGGTCGAGGGGCACCTGACGGAGATCAACGGACGACTCCAGGTGCTTCCGATCTTCGAAGTGAACGGCGACGTCGACTACAGCACGGGGAACATCGACTTCCCCGGATCCGTGGTGGTCAAGGGGGTCGTCAGGGACGGTTTCGAAGTCCGCGCCTCGGAGAACATCACGGTCAACGGCACAGTCGAGGGCGCGTTTCTCATCGCGGAAGGGAATATCGTCGTCGTCGGAGGTATCCGCGGGGTCGGCAAGGGGAAGGTGGAGGCGAAGGGAAATATCGCTGCGGACTTCGCCGACCAGGCGACGCTCTCCGCGGGCGGCGACATCCTGATCAAGAACGCGCTGCTCCACAGCGACTGCCGGTGCGGCGGCAAGCTGGTCGTCTCGGGCGGAAAGAAGTCGCAGATCGCCGGCGGCAAGATACAGGCCGGGAGCGAAGTGGTTTGCTCCACGCTCGGCAGCGAGATGGGGACGAAGACGGAGATCTCGGTCGGCGCTCTCCCGGAACAGGTCGAGCGTCGGGAGTTCCTTCGGAAAGAGCTGCAGCAGACGACCGAAAACCTCGAAAAGGTGGAGAAGAACATCGCTTTCCTGAAACAGACGGAAGCCGAAAAGGGGCTGGACGACGAAAAACGGGCGATGCTGGGCAAACTGACCCGGACGGCGTATTCGTTCAAGGCCTCCTTGAAGGAACTGGGCGACGAGGCAGCGCTGCTGGAGTCCGAGATGGAGAAGAAGCGCGAACGCGGCGCGGTGCGGGCCAGAGGCATTTGCTACCCCGGCGTTTCCGTGTGCATACGCGGGATCACCTACCGGGTGCGGGAGGCGTTCAAGTTCGGCGCCATGCTCTACGAGGGCGGAGAGATCAAGGTCCGGTCGTTCGACGCATAGCGAGGGCCGCATGTTCTCGAATGCGCAGGGGGGCGTTTCCGCCTCCCTGCGTGCTTCGTCGGCCTAGCCCTGGACGTCCAGGTTCTGGCCGATCCCCATGGAGGCCATCATCTCATGAAGCATCCGTCCCTGAAGTTCCATCATGTCCATGGCCTTCTTCTGAACCGAGATGCCCACCTGAGCCATCGTGTTGGCCTGGTTGGTCGCCATGACGTTCTGTACCATGCCCATTTCCATGCGCCTCACCTCCTTTTCGGGGATGTGTTCCCTTTGATTTTCGGCCGTCGCGCCGCGAAAGATAATCCGAAGGTCCGAATCCTCGCTTCTGTACGCGCTTCCCACCGCCGAAGCTTTCCTTTTGTTTCTTCAAGTCAAAATTGACGCGGCAAACGACTGCCGCTATGATTCATTCTATTGTACCATGTTATCGATATTTTGCATTGTATGGAAAATGGAAGGGGGTGGTCCGGCGGAAGATAGTCGGGAAGAGGTGCACGGCGCAGTTCAGGAGGCTTCATCGAGAGGTTGTTTGTGAACCGATCATCTTCAGGGGGTGAACAGGGTGCAGTTTACGTTCGCGTTCTATTGCGTTGTTACGTATCTCGTCGTTATCACTGTCGTCGGCATCTACTACGGAAAGAAGATCAAAACCCAGGAGGATTACTCCGTCGCGGGGCGCTCCTTGCCTACGATCATCCTCATCGGAACGCTTATGGCCACATGGATGGGCGCGGGCACGGTCCTCGGCGGCCCTGCGGCCAGCGGCTACCAGTACGGTCTGATGGCGGCCGTGGCGTTCTCCCTCGGTTCTCCCGTGGGACAGTTCTTCCTCTCCTTCGTGGCCAAGCGGATCCGCCGGATGAACGCGCAGACGGTTCCGGAGGTCATCGAGAAGGTCTACGGCCCGACGGCGCGCGTCCTGGCCATGATCATCATCATGCTGGCCTACATCGGCATCGTCGCCTATCAGTACAGGGGCGTCGGACTGATACTGAACTCGATCCTCGGCATTCCCGCCAACATCGGCACGCTCATCGCCTTCGGCGTCATCGTGGCGACGGCGCTCTTCGGCGGACTCTACTCCGTGGCCTACACCGACTTCCTGAGCTGCTGCATGATGATGTTCGGCCTGGTCGTCGGCGTCCCCATGGCCATCTCGATGGCGGGCGGCTGGAGCTGGGTCGCGGCGAACATCCCTCCGGGGCATCTCGGCTTCGGCGGCGTCTCCTTCCCGCAGCTCCTCGGCTTCTTCTTCCCGGTCTTCTTCTACGTAATGGGCGACCAGAACATGTACCAGCGCTTCTTCGCGGCGAAGGATGAGAAGACGGCCATGACCAGCGGCATCGGCTGGATGATCGGCTGCACGCTGACCTACTTCTTCGTCGCGGCCGCGGCCATCACCTCCCGCGCCCTCTACCCGGAGATCAACGCGGCGCAGGCGTTCGTCCACCTCGCCACGCACGGTATGCCGGTCGTGATCGGCGGCATCTGCGTAGCGGCCATCACCGCCTTCATCGTCACCACGGCGAACTCGTTCCTTCTCTCGGTCGGCGTCAACGTAAGCTGGGACATCTACGCCCGCTTCATCAACCCGAACGCCCCGACGGAGCGCAAGCTGCTCGTCTCCCGCGCCAGCGTGCTCGGACTCGGCATCCTGGCGTACGTCGTCATCCAGTACTTCCCCGAACTGCTCATCCTGCAGCAGTACACCTATACGATGTACGGCGCGGCGATCACCCCGGCGCTGCTTGCGGCCGTCGTCTGGCCCGAGCGCACCACTCCGGCGGGCGGCATCGCCTCCATCCTCGTCGGCGGCGTGGTCACCATCGTCTGGGAGACCGCGAAGTCCGGCGGATGGGAGATTGCGAAGACGTATCCCCCCGTGCTTATCGCGGCGCCTCTCGCCATCCTCGCGCTCTACCTGCTGAAGAAAAAATAAGATGAAGGAGATGTGGACATCGTGAGCATGCTGCTTTTCAAGAACGCGACGCTCCTCGACTGTACCGGGAGCGAACCCGTCCCCTCCGCGTGGGTCGTGGCGGAGGACGGGCTGATCAAGGAGACGGGGAGCGGGAAAACTCCGCGCTTCTCCAAGGCGGAGGCCGTCGACTGCAAGGGGAAGACGCTGATGCCGGGGCTCATCGACGCGCACATGCACGCCTCCCTCTTCACCAACGACCTCGGCGAGCTGCACCGGAGATACCTCCCCTCGATGGGGTGCTTCATGGCGGCGAAGATCCTTGAAGACACGCTCCACCAGGGGTTCACCACAATCCGGGATGCCGGAGGGATCGATGCCGGATTCAGGGAGGCGCAGAAGCGGGGGCTCATTACGGCGCCGCGGATGCAGGTCTGCGGCAGGGCGCTCTCGATGACCGGCGGGCACGCCGACGTTCGCCTGCCGACGGAACTCGTCCCGCCGATTCAAGGCGGTATGCTCGGCGTCATCGCCGACGGCGTCGACGAGGTGCGCAGAGCGTCGAGGGAGCTGCTGCGTCAGGGCGTGGACTATCTGAAGGTCATGGCGGGCGGCGGCTGCGCCAGTCCCGCGGACGAGCCGGACACGACGCAGTACTCCCCCGAGGAGCTGGCGGCCATCGTCTACGAGGCGAAAGCCGCGGGGAAGACCGTCCTCTCGCACAACTACTCCGTGCGGAGCATGAAGCTCTGCGCCGAGGCCGGGGTGCACAGCATCGAACACGGCAACTACCTCGACCGGGAAACCGCGCGCGTTCTCAAGAAGCACGGCTGCTGGCTGGTGCCGACGATGGCGACCTACGACATCATGGCGAGGCGGGGGGAGGAGTTCGGCCTTCCGGCCTACTTCTTCCGGAAGATGAAGGACGTGCAGAAGCACTCCGAGAACGCGCTTTCCATCGCCTTCGAGGAGGGGCTGAAGATCGGCTCCGGGTCGGACATGGTCGGCTCCGGGCAGCCGTACAAGGCGCTGGAGATCGAGCTGAAGGCAAGGGTCATGGGGCCGATGCGGGCCATCCTCTGCACCACGCGCGACAACGCCGAACTGATGGGGATCTCGGCTACCACGGGGACGATCGAGGCGGGCAAGTACGCCGACCTTCTCGTCGTCGACGGCGATCCGCTGAAGGACGTGCGCATCTTCCAGGACAGGGAGAAGCTCGCCGTCATCGTCCAGGGGGGAACGTTCGTCAAGAAGACGGTGTAGCCGGTTCGTTCCATAACGAAGGGCGGGAGGACGAACCTCCCGCCCTTTTCATCTCTTCGGCCGGTCGTGGGCGCTACACGCTTTCGAAGGCTCTGTCGAACTCCGCGATGACGTCGTCGATCTCTTCGAGCCCGGCGGAGAAGCGGAGCTGCCCGGCGGAGATGCCGCACTTCGTCAGCTCCTCCGGGGTGTAGATCCTGTGGGAGGTCTTCGCCGGGTACGAGATCGACGTGGTCACGCCCGCGAGGCTGGGGACGAACTTGATCTTCTCGCAGGCGGCGATGAAGCGGGAGGCCCCGCCCTCCCCCCCGGCGATGTCGGCGCTGAGCATGCCGCCGCACCAGCCGTTGTCGAACTGCTTCATGGCGACCGCGCGGTGAGGCGACGAGGCGAGTCCGGGGTAGCACACCCGCTCGACCTTGGGATGCCCTTCGAAGTACTCCGCGAGTCGGAGCGCGTTCTCGCTGTGGCGCTGCACGCGCAGTCCCAGCGTCCGCAGACTGCGCGTCAGGAGCCATGCGTCGAAGGGGCTGGGGACGGCGCCGTAGAGCGTCGCGAGCTTCCGCAGGCGGTCGATCTCCTTCGCGCCCGTCATCAGCGCGCCGCTTATGATGTCGCTGTGGCCGCCGAGGTACTTCGTCGCGCTGTAGACGACGATGTCCGCGCCGAACTCCATCGGGCGGCAGATCGCGGGAGTCGCGAAGGTGTTGTCGACGATGAACTTCGCGCCGTGTCCGCGCGCCGCCGCGGCTGTTCGTTCCAGGTCGACGACCTCCATCAGCGGGTTCGTGATGGTCTCCGTGTAGACGATCTTCGTATTCGGCCGGATGTGCTTCTCGAGATCGTCGTTGATGAAGTCGGCGAAGTCGACGGAGACGCCGAAACGGGGCAGTTCGTTCTTCAGGTAGTCGTAGACGCCTCCGTAGAGCACCGGCGAGGAGAGGATATGATCCCCCGACGAGACGTTCGCCAAAATGGCCGCGATGATGGCGGCCATTCCCGAGGCGAAGGCGATCGCCCCGCCGCACCCCTCCGCCTGCGCCAGCACCTCGTGCAGGCAGTCGTATCCGGGGTTGGCCATTCTGGAATAGACGTACCCCTGCCGCGCGCCCTCGTAGACCGCGTCGAGCGAGGGCACGTCGTCGAAGCTGAAGACGCTGCTCATGTAGATGGGGAGCACCTTGGGGACGGAGACCGACTGCGCGATCCGTTTCGCCGCGCTGTTCTCTCCCGAATGGGTCAGTCTGGTCATCAAACCTTCTCGCATGGTATCACGCTCCTTGCGCCCGCCGTCCGGCGGGCCTGTATGTGAAAAGAGCCCCCCTGAAGAGGCTCCTTTCATGACCGGCGCGCGCCCGGAGAGGCGGCGCGTCTACCGTACCTTGTGGCAGGCTACCAGGTGTTCGCCGCCCATGTCGACCAGCGGCGGCTCCTCGGCCGAGCAGACGTCCATCTTCCACGGGCAGCGCGTGTGGAAGCGGCACCCCGGCGGCGGGTTGATCGGGCTGGGGACGCCTCCCGCGAGGATGAAATTCTCCCGCTTCCGGTCGAGCTTCGGAATGGGGACGGCCGCGAGCAGCGCCTGCGAATAGGGGTGGAGCGTGTTCTTGAACAGCTCCAGCGAAGGGGCCGACTCGACGATCTTCCCCAGGTACATCACCGCGATGCGGTTGCTGATGTGCTTCACCACGGAAAGGTCGTGCGACACGAAGAGGTAGGTCAGTTGCATCGTCTCCTGAAGCTCCTGGAGCAGGTTGAGAATCTGCGCCTGAATGGAGACGTCGAGCGCCGAGACCGGCTCGTCGCAGACGATGAAGTCCGGCGAGAGCGAAAGGGCGCGGGCGATGCCGACCCGCTGCCTGCGTCCGCCGTCCAGCTCGTGCGGGTACTTGTAGTAGAGGCGCGGGCTCAAGCCCACCTTTTCCATCAGGGCGTCCACCATCTCCTCCCGTTCGCGCTTCGACCCCATGCCGAAGATCTCCAGCGGCTTGCCGATGGTCTCGCCGATGCTCTTCCGCGGATCGAGCGAGGAGAAGGGGTCCTGGAAGATGATCTGCACCTGCTTGCGGATGCCGTGCAGCTCCCCCTTGTTCATGGAGGCGATGTCCCGCCCCCGGTACAGAATCCGCCCCGAGGTGGTCTCGATGAGACGGATCAGCAGCCGTCCGGTGGTGGACTTACCGCACCCCGACTCGCCGACGAGGCCGAGCGTCTCTCCCTCTTTGATGGCGAAGGAGACGTCGTCCACGGCGTGGACGTTCCCCGCCGCGACGGGGAAGTACTTCACCAGATTTTCAACCTTCACGAGATCAGGCATGGACTCCACCTCCGGCGTGCAGATGGCACATGACTCTGTGCCCGTTCTCATCGCTCGCTGCGGGAAGGGTCGTCCGGCAGACGTCCATGCACCGCGGGCAGCGGGGGTGGAACGCGCACCCCTTGGGCAGGTCGAGCGGCTCCGGCATCAGCCCTTCTATGGGACGGATGACTGAGGACTCTTCTTCGATGTCCGGGATACAGCGGAAGAGCCCCGTTGTGTACGGGTGCTTCGCGCCTCTGAATATCTGCTCCAGCGTGCCGGTCTCGACGATCCGGCCCGCGTACATCACCGCGACGTGGTCGCAGACTTCGCCCACGACGCCGAGGTCGTGCGTGATCATGATCATCGCCGTCGAAAACTCGTCCTTCAGACTTCGCATCAGTTCGAGCACCTGCGCCTGGATGGTGACGTCGAGCGCCGTAGTCGGTTCGTCGGCGATGATGAGCGCAGGGTTGCACGCCAGGGCCATCGCGATGACCACGCGCTGGCGCATGCCGCCGCTGAACTCGTGCGGGTACTCCTTGAAGCGCGCGCCGGGGATCTGCACCTTTTCGAGCATCTCCATCGCCCGCTTTTCCGCCGCCGCCTCCGAGAGGTTCTGGTGGGCGACGAGCGCCTCGCTGATCTGCACGCCGACCGTGACCACGGGGTTCAGGGAGGTCATGGGGTCCTGAAATATCATCGAGATTCTGTTGCCGCGAATTTTTTTCATCTCCCGCTCCGGGAGCGAGAGCAGATTCCGCCCGTCGAAGACGATGCGTCCGCTCTCGACGACGCCGGGAGGGGAGGGGACGAGCCCGAGTATCGAGAGAGCCGTCGTCGTCTTTCCGGCGCCGCTCTCCCCGACGAGGCCGAGCGTCTTCCCCCTGTGGAGGGAGAAGTCGAGGCCGTTCACCGCGGCCACCGTGCCTTCGTACGTCTTGTAGACCACTTTGAGATCCGAAACTTCCAACAGAGGACCGTTCATGCGTAAACCTCCCGACGGACTACTGGCGAAGCTTGGGATCGAGCGAATCCCGAAGTCCGTCGCCGAATATGTTGAGGGCCAGCACCACGATCGAGATGGCCAGCCCGGGGAAGAACGTGAGATAGGGCGCCTGGCGCAGGAACTGCCGTCCGGAGCTGAGCATCGAGCCCCACTCCGCCGTGGGCGGCTGGATTCCCAGCCCGAGGAAGGAGAGGGCCGCCGCCGACAGGATGGCCTGGGCCACGCCGAGGGTGCTCTGGACGATGATGGGGGCCATGCAGTTCGGCAGGATGTTCTCGACGATGATCCGCGCGTCGCTCGCGCCGACGGCCTTGGCCGCCTCC
>JAHDKT010000028.1 GCA_018436725.1 Synergistaceae bacterium
AGAGCAGGTCGCCGCCGGAAATCCTTTTTGAAAAACGCGACGAAGCCGTCCGGGGAACATATCCCCGAGACGGCTTCGTCGCGTTCGCGCGTATCGTCGTTTCGACCGCCGCCGGTTCCCGGTCGGCGCGCCGGCGTACTTCACGGCGAAGAGCCGCCCCGGGCTGGAGGGTTACATACTCTCTTGGCCGTAGGCAGTTCCCACGAAGGCAGGAAAGCTCTTCGGTGAAGATGTACTTAAACGATCGGCGCCGGCGGAAAGAAGCGGAAGCGCTTTTTTTTCAGCTCCTGTTTCAAGAACAGCCGTAACGCCCATCCAGTCCGGCGCGGCACATCTTAAAATTGCGGCCCCGTGGAGAGAAGTCGCTCCCCAGAATCCGGAACCTCCTTTCACGCGGTCAGCCCGTGCAAGTTCGGCTGCTCTGACGGCATTGATGATCTCCTCGTCCGAAAGCAGGGCTGTTTCAACGACAAGAGTGAGCTTGCTATGCAGGAGAACCGAGCGGAGCGTTTCCAACTCTCTTCTGAGGCCGTTTTTGTCGTTCTTCTTCAGTCTGTGCAGAGGAATGGGGGTTTGTATCTCTTTTGCCCCCTCTACGGAGGCCGAGAGGCTTTCGATTTTTTTCGCCTCGAGCGGGGCGCCGCCGAACGGGAAGTCAATGACGCACGCAGGCTCGACCTCGCTTTCGCGCAAAAAAGCCACTGCTTTTCCGATCCAGGGAGCAGGAACGCAAAGCGATGCGAGCTTGTTCTCTCCGGCGAGAGCGCATGCATTCGACAGCATCGCCTCGTCGAGTACGGGGGTGAGGAGCGAATACTCCACACGTATCAGGACATCCTCCGGCCCGTGACGGGGAAGCAGGCCGGCTTCCGCAAGCGCAGCCTGTCTTCGCGCTTTTTTCGAGAGGAGTTCCAGATCGGTCGTCATGCGTCCTCTTCAGTCTCCATAAGGCAGGAACAGATTTCGCTGTTTCTTCCCGTACCTTTGTCGATGCGGATGGCTCCTATGGAGAGTCGCCCCGCTCTGTGGAGCAGCAGCAGAATGGAGAGCAGCGACGACGGCTCGATGCCGATCATTTTCGCAGTAGCGAGGATGTCCATCTCCGGGGCGGCTTCCGACATACGCAAAACTTCGCCTCCGATGAGGGAAAGCCACTGCGAGAAAAGATCCTGTATCTCGGGAACTGTTGTAGCAGCCATCTGTGCGGTTCTGGTTACCGACTCCACAAGCCGGGCGGCGACCAGCCCCTCCGAATCAAGGAGTTTTTTGATCTCGAAAAGTACGGCGTTTTCGGTACGGTCTTCGCTCATTAGGAACGCTCCTTTGCGTTTTTTTCATGCGCAGCCCTGTGCGGTGAAAGCGTACAGGCGTGCTACAATAAAAAATAGGGTAAACGTTTCCGCTCCATTTTAGTACACTTTCCAGCATTGGGAAACATCCCGTTCTAGGAAGGGGTGAAGAAATCCATGAAACGGCGGCTCGGAGTTCTTGCCGACACGCACGGTCATGAAGATGCATGGGCGAAAGCCTCTCTGCTGTGGGGGGACACTCCCGACGCGGTCCTGCATGCGGGAGACGTTCTTTCGTCGGATGTCGATACGGGGTTGGCCGGGATGATTCGATCGGCGTCTTTTCCTGTTATAATTTCGCGGGGTAACTGCGATTACCCCGAGGATGAAAAAATCCTCCACCGCCCTCTTCTTTCTCCTTATGCCTTCGTATGGTGGAACGGAAAAAGCATCCTCATGGCGCATGGGAATCGATTCGAGGAGTTGCGCGCTCTTGCGCTCCGCAGCAGAGTCGATCTGGCGGTGTACGGACATACGCATGTAGCCTCCGTTGTTCGGGAGGAGGGGACGATTTTCCTCAATCCCGGCTCGGCATCTCTTCCCAGAGGAAGGGATCCCGCAAGCGCAGCCACAGTCGACGAGGATGAAATAGTTATTTTCACGCTTGACGGAGTTCAATTGCACAAAGAACGGTGGTACTGATCCTTTTTGAAGGAGAACGCTTTCCGGGAGGGAGAAATCAGAATGAATCCGACGCTTACACAAACCGAAGCAAAAGACTTGAAGGCCCGAGAGATCGAGAGCAGGGGGGCCGAACGTATTACCCTTGTCTTCGCGCTGTACGAGGAGGACTTCGGCCTCGATGTGACGTACGTCAGGGAGATCGTGCGGGTTCCGCCGTTCATCACGAGAGTCCCGAACTCTCCCGACTATATCAGGGGGGTCATCAACCTCCGGGGCTCCATCGTCCCCGTTTTCGACATGGAGCTGAAGATAGGCATGCTGCAAAAGGAGCTGACCGACGAAGCACGGATCGTCGTCGTCTCCTGGAACGAAATCCTGTTCGGCATTATCGTGGACTCCGTTCGTGAAGTATGCACCATCTACGACAGTCAGATCGAGTCCGCCGCCAGGCTCAACACCACCATGGAAAAGAAGTATCTTCTTGGAGTTGCCAAGCACGAAGACGGACGCCTTATCGTGCTGCTGGATCTCGCTTCTCTGTTCGACATCGACCAGATTCTCGACGAAGAAGTCTCCAACGGTTGAATCACAGCCGGATGATCAGAATAGACCTCCATCTGCACAGTACCTTCTCGGACGGTTCAATGACCCCCGAGGCGCTCGTGGCCCACGGGAGGAGTAAAGGTATCGCCGTTCTGAGCCTGACGGATCACGATACCGTCGATGGGCTTCCGTCGTTCATGGCGGCATGCGCCCGCTGGAACATGGCCGGCATCCCTGGAATAGAACTTTCCGCCGAGCATCCGCGTACGGTGCATATTCTCGGGTATCGTCTCGATCTCCGCCGAACCGGTAATTCGTCCACGAACGTCGGAATGAAACGGGCTCTTGAGGCTGTCAGAAGGGGAAGAGACGAACGGAACGAGCTGATGTGCGAAAATTTGAGAGAAATGGGCGTCGACATTTCTCTGGAAGAAGTCGTTCTGGAGGCCGGAGGCGATGTCGTCGCCCGTCCGCACATGGCGAAAGTTCTTGTACGGAAGGGGTACGCCCAGGATATCGTCTCCGCGTTCTCACGGTATCTGAGTACCTCGTCCCGGGCGTACGTGGAACGCTACCGCCTGTCCCCGGCAAAGTGCATCGAACTGATAACCGACGCGGGAGGTCTTGCGGTGCTCGCGCACCCCGCGCAGACTACGTCGGATTTTTCCGAGCTTCGGGAGATCGTTCGTGAGCTGAAGGACGCCGGTCTGTGGGGGATCGAATGCGTTTCCTCCCGCGCCTCGGGCGAACAGGTCTTCAGGTATCTTTCGCTGGCGGCGGATTTCTCCCTTTTCCCCACGGCAGGCAACGATTTTCACGGTACCAACCGCCCTTCGGCCTCCATGGGAGTGGCGGTATCGGAGGATTTCCTCCCCTGGGCGAGGCTGGGCGTGACCCTGTAGGCCGCTTCCGGCCATGATTCGAGGATGCGCGGAGCGAATTTCGGCGGGAAATTTCCTACGGAATTCGCTCTTTTGATGGTATCATATCAGGGGCGATTCGGGAGCGGAGACGACTCCCGAAGCCGAAAAAACGATGACATGTCCTTCGACGTGTTTTTTAAATTAAAAGGAGGATGCCGAGCATGTTTCCCGTTGATCTGAAAAGCGACACTGTGACGAAGCCTTCCGAAGAGATGCGGAAGGCTATGTATGCTGCTGAAGTCGGCGATGACGTCTACGGAGAGGATCCTACGGTCAATCGCTTGGAGGAAACGGCCGCCGGGCTTACGGGAATGGAGGCCGCTTTGCTTCTCCCGTCCGGTACCATGGGCAATTTGGTTGCCGTCCTCACGCACTGCGGCAGGGGAGACGGAGCGATTCTCGGCGCGGATTCCCACATTTTGAATTACGAGGGGGGGGGGCTGGCCGCCCTCGGCTCCGTGGTTCCTTTGGTAGCGGATGATTGCTCAGGCTGTATTCATCCGGAGGAGGTGCGTAGGCACTGCCGTCCGTCGAACGTTCACTTCGCGCCGGCCCGCCTGCTCTGTCTCGAAAACACGCATAACCGCAGAGGCGGGCTCGCGCTCTCTCCGGAGACGATCC
Source organism: Synergistaceae bacterium (assembly GCA_018436725.1). Taxonomy (GTDB): domain Bacteria; phylum Synergistota; class Synergistia; order Synergistales; family Aminobacteriaceae; genus JAAYLU01. The sequence continues at coordinate 4,061 of JAHDKT010000028.1, forward strand.
GCTCTTCGGCGGAGGAGGCCCATCTCCGCGGACTCTCCGTACATATCGACGGCGCCCGGATCTTCAACGCCTCCGCCGCGTGGAACTGCTCCGTGAAGGAGTACGCGTCGAGCGTGGATTCGCTCCAGTTTTGTATTTCCAAGGGGTTGGGAGCGCCTGTCGGCAGTCTTCTCTGCGGCGCCCGCTCCTTTATCGATGCGGCGCGCCACTGGAGAAAACGGCTCGGGGGAGGCCTTCGCCAGGCGGGCATTCTGGCGGCGGCCGGTTTGTTCGCGCTGGAGCGGAATATCGACCGCCTCCGCGAGGATCATGAGAACGCGGAGCTTCTTGGCCGACTGCTCTCCGGCGGCGGCGTCATCCAGGTCGAACACAACGAAAAACCGACGAATATGGTCTACTGCAAGGTCCCCGAAGGCGCCTGCGCCGATCTTCATACCCGCTGCGCGGCGAGAGGCGTTCTTTTCAACGGCGTTTCGGACAACCGTTTCCGGCTTGTGACGCATCTCGATGTATCGAGAGAGCAGATTGTCCGGGCCGCCGAAATCATCCTCGAGGAGGCTGCTGCTTCGTGAAAAAGTTTCCGGAGCGGAGGACGGCGGAGAGCGCGGCTTCCTTCCTGATCGAACGAGCGCTGAAGAGAGGGGCCGCTGCGGCGGATGTGCTCTACACGTTCAACTCGGGGCACTCTCTTTCGCTGATCGACGGGGAGCCGGAAAAAATCTCCTCCGGATTCTCCCTCGGAATAGGTCTCCGGACTCTTGATTCGTCGGGGAGGCAAGGGGTCGCTCATGTGAACTCTCTCGACAGGATTCTTCTCGAAGAGGTAGTCGACTGGAGTCTTTCGAACTGTCGCTCTTCGGAGCCGGATCCCTACATCGCGCTTGCCCCGCTTCAGCCTCTCCGTTCCGGCGATCTCGGCCTCTGCGATGAAGAGATTCTGAACCTGACTTTCGAGGAGCGGATGGCGTTCTGCAAAGAGATGTGGAACGAAGCCGGAAACGCCGACCGGAGGGTTTTATCGGTTCGCAGCTCGTCGTGGGGGGATGGCGCCGGCGAGGTTCTCTATGCCTCCTCGGTCGGGGCGATGATGTGGTACGCGGGGGCGAGCGCCGGATGCGGCGTCTCCGTGATTCTCTCTTCGGGAGACGAGATGGAGATGGGGGGGTACGGGGATGAAAGCCGAATTCTCTCCGCCCTTTCGCCTCGAGAGACGGCTCGCGAGGCCGTCAGGAGAACCGCCATGGTACTCGGCGGTGAACCTCTGTCGACGGGACGATACGATCTCCTTCTCGACCCCGAATCGTCGGCGTCCTTTATCGAGGTGCTCGGCGAACTTTTCCTCGCTTCGAACGTGCATAAAAACAAGTCCTTCCTGAAGGAGAAGCGAGGAGAGCGGGTCGCCTCCGCAGCGTTGACGCTTGTGGACGACGGGACGTTGAGAAGCGGACTCGGTACCGCCCCGTTCGACGGCGAGGGAATCCCTTGCAGCAGGACGAACCTTCTCGTCGGCGGCATCGTCGGCTCATGGCTGTACAATCTGAAGTACGCCCGGATCGACGACGTGGTCTCCACGGGCAACGCAAGCCGTTCGCTGTCCGGAGTGCCCGATGTGGATTTCTCCAATCTCCGCATGCTTCCCGGGAAGTGGACGCCTCAGGATCTTCTTCTCCAGACGGGACGGGGGCTCTATGTCACCGAACTGCTGGGGCTTCACACCATGAACCCGGTGAGCGGCGACTTCTCGCTCGGGATCAAGGGAGCTCGTATACAGAGTGGCGAGATTCGCGAACCCGTAGGCGGGATGACCGTCGCGGGGAACCTCAAGGATCTGCTCCACTCGATCGACCTTGTCGGCAACGATTTTAAGTTTTTCGGGAGCATCGGCTCCTGCTCTATGGTGATACGAGATGTCGCGGCCGCCGGAACGTAGCCCGCGCATTATCCCGTTGCTCATGTTCCTCTTATTCTGCCTCCGGACCGGAGCTGCGGAAGGGGCGCTTCCCCTCCTTTCGGGAAACCAGCCTCTGGGAACCGTTCCCTCCGAGAGACAGGGAGCGGATACGCTCGTCTCCGTTGTCTATATGGCCTCCCTGCTCGGTTTTCCCGCCTCTGTGAACGGAGACACTCTTCTCGTTACCGCAGGGAAAAACAAGATGCAGGTTGTTTCGGGAGCGGCTGCCGCATGGATCGACGTTGAACTGATTCCATTGGCCGCCTCATGCGTTCAGAGAAACGGCCAGTGGCTTCTGGAAAGCAGATCCGCCCTCAAGCTTTTTAACGCACTTCTTTCCCGTTCGGGGAAGCCCCCCTCGCTCAACTGGGGGCCTGAAGGAAATGGCGCGCCTCCCGCGGAGGCCGTCGCCCCCTCTTCGCCTCCGAAGGCGCCCTCTCCTCAGGAAACCGCGGTCGCTCCGCGAACTTCCGCAGAGCGACCCGTCTTGAAAGGTATCCGATGGGGGGATGACGAGGGCAAACTCCGTGCGGTCATGGACTTCGAAGGGAATGGAGAACCCGAAGTCCAGCGCGGCGCAGGCGGGGTGAAGGTGTTCTTCTCCTCCGGTCCGTGGCCTGTTTCCGGTGTTCCGTCGCCGCACCGCGAGGTGAACGTGGGGGCGATGAACTTCGGAGACCGCATTCTCGTCGATTTCGCTTCGATGCTCCCCGTTCAGGAGATTATTACTCTGGACGCTCCCAGGCGCCTCGTCATCGACTTCACGAGAACCGGCGCACCGAGTGTCTCCTCTTCCTATCAACCTCCCGCGGCCGACGCGCCTCGCCCTCTTCCAACTCCGGAGGTCGCGCCGACGCCCGTGCCGCCCGTAGCGTCGCCCCGTCCGCCGGCGCGTTCGGGCAAGCGGATCGTCGTAGTCGATCCGGGGCACGGGGGAAAGGATCCGGGGGCCGTCGCGAATAAGATCAGGGAAAAGGATCTCAACCTCACCGTGTCCAGAATGCTCGTCGCCCGCCTGAAGGAACTCGGGATAGACGCCAGACTCACGCGCGACACGGATGTCTATCTGACGTTGCGGCGGCGTACGGAGATAGCGAACACTATGAATGCGGATCTCTTCGTCAGCATCCACGGGAATGCGCTTCCTCCCGGACGAAGCGCCACCGGTATGGAAATCTACCTGATGGCGCTTCCTACGGACAAGGACGCAATGGAACTGGCCCGTTTCGAAAACAGAGAGCTTGCCGAGGACAACGGGGATACCGCCAAGGCTGCGGACAAGCGCACGCAGATGTTGCTCGCCATCCTTGGCAACATGCAGCAGAACGCCAAGATCAACGAGAGCACCGGATTCGCCGAGTATCTGTTCAACGCGGGGAAATCGGGCGGTCTCAAGATGCGGCGCGTCGCTCAGGCTCCGTTCTATGTGCTGCGAGGAGCGGCGATGCCCTCCGTTCTGATCGAACTGGGATTTCTGACCGACAAACAGGAGGCGAAGCTGCTCTCCGACGGCTCGTATCAGAGAAAAATGGCGGAGGCGCTCGCCCGCGGAATTCAAGAGTACCTCAAACACAACTGATCCAAGGAGGACGATCGCTTAATGGGGCGAAAATACGACGACTATGAAGACGGTTTTGAAGTACGGAAAGAGGCGGCTCCGCGTTCATCGAGGCGTTCGGGGGAAGGCCGGAGTCCGGGGAAAAAGGCGCCGCTGATCATCCGCCTGATCGCATGGACCGGCGTGCTGGTTTTCTGCTTTGCCGCCGGATATGTTGGTACTTCGGTGGCGCTGCGAATGCTCAATCGACAGGGCATCCTTCAACGGGAAGACGTGGCGGCGAACCGGGGAGAGGCGGAGCGAATACTTAACGAGGAGGCCGGAGAGATACGGTTGAACGCCCGCAAGGTGACCTTCACGCTTCACTTCCCCAGGGAGGGGGCGATCACCTCCGAAAAGGCGGAGTTTCTGTCGGGCATCATGGAGGACGACATCCGCCAGGTCATAGCCAGAGTGCTCTCCGCGATGCCCGGAAGAGATGCCTCGGACGTCAAGCTACTCAACCTTTTCCGTTCCGGGGACACGCTCTTTTTGAACTTCAACACGCCCTTCCTCTCGTTCCTCACCTCTCAGGGAGCCCAGGGGAGCGCTCTGTTCATCACCGCAGTCGTGCAGACGATGAGCGAGAACTTCTCTCCGATCGTTCAGGTGCGCTTTCTCGTGAACGGCAAGGAGCAAGAGAGCGGCGCCCCGGTGGATCTCGGCGTTCCGTGGCGTCTTCCAAGAGGATGATCCGTTCGGGTATGAACGCACCGGGGCTTGACCGCATTCTTTTCGCGAGCGGAAACAGGGGGAAGTACGTCGAAGTGGTCGATCTATTCGCCCCGCTTGGCATCGAGATCATCTTCGGTCCGGAAGCCCTGCGGCTCGACGTCGAGGAGACCGGCGCCACCTACGCGGCCAATGCCTGGCTCAAAGCGAAGGCGTACTGCCTGGCCTCGGGAATAGCCGCGCTTGCGGACGACAGCGGCGTTGAAGTCAGGGCGCTCGGATGGGAACCCGGCATCTACTCCGCCCGCGTCGCGCCGTCCGACGAAGAACGGACCGACCGACTTCTCGGACGGATGGAAGGAGTCACGGACCGCTATGCCCGCTACGTGGCGGCTTTTGCTCTCTATCTCCCCTCCGGATGCTGCATCATCACCGAGGGAGTATGCCCCGGCGAACTCAGAGAAGTTCCGGTGGGGAGCAGAGGGTTCGGCTACGACCCGATCTTCGCTCCTTCCGGGTACGAGGGGACGTTCGGCGAGATTCCGGATGCAATAAAAAGAAAAATATCTCATCGTGCTGTGGCAGGATATCGATTGATGGATATCCTTTCCGGAAATTGTGTGGTAGAATAGCTTTTCGTTTGGATTTGGTTCCCATTTTTTAGGAGGTGCGCGACTTGAAGACGTTTCTTGGTATCGTCCACATTCTTCTCTGCATCGCTCTTTCCGGAGTCATCCTTCTTCAGCAGAGAAAGCAGGGCGGCTTCTCCGGAATTTTCGGCGGAGGCACCCAGGCCGACATGGGCGGAAGTCAGTGGCAGCGTTTCACCGGACTTACGAAGCTTACGGTGATCCTGACCACGATCTTCATGGTAACATCGATCGTTCTCGTTCTTCTGTAAGAGCAGACGATGGATTCCCGCATCAAGGGGCAATCCTGCCCGGCGTGTCCGGAGATGGAGAGCTTCTCCGACGTCCGCGAGTTTCTTCCCGGCGAAAACAGGCTGCACTCCGCCACGCACGAAGAGATACTCGGCGGATGCACGACCGATGTCTATTTCGTGAAGACGCGGGATGTTCTCAGGAAGAGCGGAAAACTTTCGACGGATGTCACCGCGGAGATCTTCGCCAGAAAATCCGGTGTTTTCGCCGGACTTGACGAGGTACTTACCCTTCTTCGAGGGAAAACTCTACACGTCTCTTCCCTCCGCGAAGGTGATGTCTTCGCGCCCAAAGAAGTTCTCGTACGGATTTCCGGTTCCTATGACGTCTTCGGGAAGTACGAAACCGTCATCCTCGGGATGCTGGCAAGCGCTTCCGCATGGGCAACCGCAGCCAAGGAGTGCGTCGACGCCGCGAGCGGCAAGCCTGTTCTCTGCTTCGGCGCCCGCCACGTACACCCCTCCGTGGCTCCGGTCATGGAGCGGACGGCTGTGCGGGTAGGCGGATGCGTCGGAGCGAGCTGCATTCTCGGAGCCAAGCTCGCGGGTATCGAGCCTGTTGGGACGGTGCCCCACGCAGCGGTCCTCATCATGGGAGATACCGTCGATCTTGCGGTTGCGTACGACGCCGTCATGCCCTCCGGAGATCCGAGGATCGTCCTTGTCGACACGTTCAAGGACGAGGCCGAGGAGTCGCTCCGTGTGGCTCGCGCCTTGGAAGGCAGACTGAACGGCATCCGGCTCGATACGCCCGGCGAACGCGGCGGCGTGTCGCCCGATCTTGTACGTGAAATCCGTTATAGGCTCGACATGGCCGGGTTTTCCGGAGTTCGCATCATCGCTTCGGGAGGTCTCTCTCCGGAGCGTATACGGGAACTCGACCAGGCGGGAGCCGACTCTTTCGGCGTCGGAAGCTATATTTCGCATGCGAGCCCCATCGATATGACGATGGACATCAAGGAGATCGCAGGCGCGCCGATAGCCAAACGCGGACGCCTTCCGGGGAGGATGGAGAATCCCCGATTGACGCGCGTCCTGTAGTGAAAGTTATATACGCGCCGCCGACGAGGTGCGCAAAGACGTTTTTTTGTCCAGATCGCTCCTTCGCCAGAGAAAATGCGTTCCTGTGAAGACCCCTGCCACGTCTTCGCGGGAGTCGCAGAGCATCTGCCGAAGAAGAGATGATTTCTTCATAGAGGGACCACTCGAGATACGAAAGAAGCTTTTGAAGGAGGAAATACCATGTTGGGTAACCGCACCTATATGGCCACCAAAGAAAAGGTGGAGCGCAAGTGGTATATCGTCGACGCCACCGATAAGTCTCTTGGCCGCATAGCATCCCAGGTGGCCAAGGTTCTGATGGGAAAGAACAAGCCCACCTACACGCCGCACGTCGATACAGGAGATTTTGTCATCATCGTCAATGCCGAGAAGGCGAAGCTGACCGGCAACAAACGTCAGACGAGCACCGTCCACCACTATACCGGATGGCTCGGCGGCTTCCGTTCGACGACCTACGGAGACATGATCGACAAGAAGCCCGTCCAGCTCATGGAGCGTGTCGTCAAGGGAATGCTTCCCAAGAACAAGTTGAAGTTCCACCGTAAGCTCAAGGTGTACGCGGGGGCCGAGCATCCTCATTCGGCGCAGCAGCCCGAACCCCTTGAAGTGTAATCGGGAAGAGGAGGAAGAATTTTATGCAGAATACAACTTATTTCTGGGGAACCGGAAGAAGAAAGTGCGCCCTCGCCCGCGTGCGCATTCGCCCGGGCGACGGCGCCTTCAAGGTGAATGAGCGGGAGGTTGCGGAGTACTTCCCGAGAGACTGCTGGCAGATCAGCGCGATGCAGCCGCTGAAGGCCGTCGGTATGGAAGGAAAGATCGACGTCTTCGTTCGCGCCTCCGGCGGCGGCCTCACCGGCCAGGCCGGCGCGGTACGCCTGGGCGTCGCCCGCGCGCTGCTGAAGCTCAACCCCGAGCTTCGCCCCGTTCTCAAGAAGAACGGTTTTCTCACCCGCGACCCCCGCATGGTGGAGCGGAAGAAGTTCGGCCAGAAGGGCGCACGGGGACTTCGGCAGTTCTCCAAGCGTTAATTGGCGTTCTCAGTTCGGAACTTTCAGGCGGGCCCTCCGGGCCCGCTTTTTTCATACGCCGCTCCAGTCTTCGGGTTCATAGCATGAGCATGCTGTTTCAAAGAACTTTATGGTATAATTTCAAACGATCCAATTGTCTTTCATGTACAGGGAAATTTTATGTTGAAAGACGGTTCAATACCGCTATTCTTTGTGTTCGTCTCTGTCGCTGTCTTATCTCTATGGTTCCTAAGAAATTTTTTCGGGATTCCTGGAAGAAGCTCTGACGGATGTCGGGGTCGGAATGCGAGGAGGGAGTGGGCGCTTTGATTCCTGGATTCGCAAAGAGTTCCGGGAAAAATAACAGGAGGTGTTCTGAATGAGAAGAGTATGTAGGATTCTCTTGGGCGTGTTCCTGGCGGTTCTTTGCAGTACGGTGCAGGCTCGTGCGGATGTCCTTCCACGCACGACGACGGCGACCCGTGATATCGTGCTCGTCGAAGAATTCGAGGAGGAAGAGACGAGCAAAGCTGCCGAAGAGACGAAAACAGGGGAAGCCGTGCCTGCCGAGGTCGGCAAGAAGTCCGGTATAGATGGAGAGGAGAAGGCCGCGCGTCTGGGCGTCGAGGAGATGCATAAAACGGACTTCGTTCTGTCCCTGGAATCTGGAAGAGCCGCGGAAGGAGATATTTACGAGATCGGCGACAAGATCGAATTCATCTTTACATCCGACAAGGACTGCTATGTGACACTTTTGAACTTTACCCCTTCGGGACATATCTATGTACTCTTCCCGAACAAATGGGTGGCGGACAACTTCGTGAAGTCGGGCGAGCGAGTCCTTGTTCCCGCCGCCGGGCAGAAGTTCTCCATGAAACTCGGAGGCCCTGCCGGTGTCGACATCGTCAAGGCCATTGCGACCAACGTGAAGACGCAAATCGTCGACCCGGAAAACCAGAAGCTCTTCGGCCCGTTCTCCGTCCTGGAGGATCCCAAAGTTGCGACAAGGGACATCATCCTTTTCGAAGAAGAACCGGAGCCTTCGGCCGCGGCGCCGGCAGCCCCCCTTGAGTGGGCGGTCGCATCTCTGGCTGTCTTTACAAAAGGGGACTCTCCGGAGAAGGGCGGATTCGGCACGGCGGTCGAGGACGGCTGGATCGTCAAGATCTGGGCAGACAGGGATTCTTTCCTGACGGGGGAATCCATCTTCGTGAAGCTTCAGAGCAATCGCCCTGCGACGCTCCTCTCGCTCGTGAATACCGGGGCGAGCGGGAGGGAGAATATTCTCCTCCCGGAAGGCGTCGAGAAATCCGTGGTCCCCGGAGCCATCGCCATTCTTCCGGGCAAGCAGGACAAGTGGAAGCTGATCGCCGCCTCGGAACCGGGGGTCGATGTGCTGACAGCCGTGCTCAGGGACGAGGCCGGCAAGGAAATGAAGGTCTCGTTCAGTATTACTGTCGAGGAATAGGGCAAGAAGATTCGCAGGAAGCGGGTGAAGAAGCCTTCTCCCGCTTCTTCTGCATATATTGTCCGCTGTGTGCCGACGTTGGGCGAACGAGAGCGGAAACGCTCGCGGAGGTTTATGAGGAGGGTGCGTGCAGTGTCCCGAAAAACTTTTCTTTGGACTGTGACAGTGCTTCTGCTGCTGGGGGCCGGACTCGTCATCGCGCAGATGGCGCTTGACGCCCTGGCTTTGAATGAAACGTCCGTTGCCGCGGAGACTCAGGAGCTGCAGGGAGTTCAAGGCGCGGACGAGACCACGATGGTGGTGCAGAAGACGAAGATGCAGAAGAGCGGCGCGGCGGGAAAGAAAGCATCCGCCTCTATGGATGAGATTCACAAAAAGAAACTCCCGGAATACCGCACAATCAACGGAGCTTTGGATACCCAGAAGAAGCTGTACAGCGCGCAGCGCGAGAACGATCCTCAGGCGTCCCGTTTGGCGGCGGCCTTGAAAAAAGAGATTCCCCGAGCCAAAGAGTCTTTGAAGAAACTGCGCGGGCTCACCGACCAGGAGATTGCGCTGATCAAATCCACGACGAAGGACGCTCAGGCGATCAAGGTTGCCGAGTCGTCCTATGCATCGTGGAAGAGCGCGGTGGATCACCTGAAGGAACAGCCTCTGACCGATAAGGAGTTGAAGGCGCGGAACGAGGGGATTCGGAAAAATTCGGAGGTCGCTGTTGCGAATGCGCACGACCAGGCGAAGACGGTAAAATCGGAAGAGCTTGCCCCGGAGGACAAAAACGTGCTGAAGAGCAATGTCGTCGGCGGCGCGAAGAATATCTTCTCCAACCTCCAGCAGATCATGAATAACATGCAGTCCGTGATGAACGCGCTCGGAGGGGTGTCCGGAGGGGCGGGGCTCAACATAAACGCCCTTCAGGGGCTTGGAGGCGCATTCCAGGGGGTGGCGAAGCAGATGCAGGGCTTCCTCGGTACGTACGGTCCATTCGCCCAAACGGTAGGCGCGCTGGTCGGCGAACAGATCTCCGTTCCGGCGCTCTCCATACCCGACTTTTCGAGCATGGTGAAAATGGGCGGCGGATCGGTCTCCTCCGTCCCGTCCACTCCTTCCGTCCCGTCGGTACCCGGAGTGAAGTTCAAGCCGCCGTTTTAAACCGCGCCGAGGTGCGGACTGAAAGGAGGCGGGGGCATGAGGAAGAAGACATCCGGGACAGCGGCGTTGATGCTGTTTTTGGCGTGTATTTTCCTTTCTCCGGGGGGCGTTTTTGCCGCCTCCAAGGGCGAGGAGGAGCTACAGAAAGGATTGCAGCGCTACGCCGCGAAGGAGTACGTTCCTGCCGCCGTTCATTTCGGAAAAGCGTCGGCGCTTCTTGAAAAAGAGAAGAAGTTTCTGCTTGCGGGAGATGCGGCATATAACAAAGGATTGAGCAGAAGAAGCGCTCCGTACGACGCGGGAACCGCCTCCGCGGAACGTGCTGCGGCTGTTCTTTCCGCCTTCGACCGTTCCGCGGCGTTGTACGTCAAGGCCAAGGACGAAACGAAGGCGGCGAACGCATTGCTCCAGGGCGCGCAGACAGCTCTCGCGGCCGCTCGGCTCTCCGATGCGGAAACTCGCTACGCTGAAGGGCTTTCAAAAGCCAAGAAACTCAAATCAGAACTTCTCCAGGGGCTCTCTCTTGAGGGGCTCGGAAAGGTTGCGTTTCAGCGCGCACGCGTCGGCGAGAGCCGGAAATTCTTCAGCGATGCGCTGGAGCGGCTGCATTCGATTCCGACTGCCCGTTCGAGAGTGGCCTTGCAGCTGGTTGCGACGCTCAGAAAATCAGGGGATATGCCTGGAGCGCTCGATCGGCTGGATGTGGCGGAAAGGGAACTCGTCTCCTTGGAGAACGACGAGAAAACCCGGAATATTGCAGGGTTGCTGCGCTTTCTTCTGCTCGCTGAACGAGGGCATACGTATCTGCAGATGGGGATTTTCCACAAAGCGCAGGAGTACTTGCAGGAAGCGCTCGAGGTGGACCAAGGCAACGCGATGATCAGCGAGGAGAACCGGCTGAGCGTCGAAGGGAACAAACTGGTCGCGGAAGGTGAGCTTGGCAATCCTGTATTTTCAGCGGATGCTCTGGAGGCGCTCCGCCGGGTTGCAGAGGGCAGAGGGCTGCGAGACTTGGAGTGCGCGGCGCTTATCTCCAGGGGAAGACTGCTGCGCGTCGACGGTAAATACGCCGAGGCCATGCTTGCCTTCGAGAACGCCTCCGCGAGCGCGCGCGAGGCGGGTCTTTCCAACCGCTCTATGCAGGCGGTGCTGGCCAAGGCGAACCTTATGTACTTCCAGGGAATGTGGAAGGCAAGCGAGAACGCGTACAGAATGGCGTTCAACGGGGCGCTCGAACAGGGGGACATGGAATCCGTGCTCGTCTCCCTCATGGGAGTCGAACGCATCGCCAGGGCGAACCATCTGGGCATGTCCGGCAAGATGGACTACCGGAAGATGCAGGGAATCCCGTGGAAGGGGGCGCTTCTTCAGGAGAAAAACGTCCTTCCCGTACGCGGAGGCAATGCCCTGCCGATGGCCTGGAGAAGGCTCGGCGAGCTGTCCAGAGAATGGTTTTCCTCATCGGAGCCCGGCTTGAGAGGCGCGCTTGCCGTAGAGGCCGCTGCGGAGACGCTTTCATGGAACCGTATGAAGAACATGGCGCGTCATCTTGTCGCCGAAGGGGTGCTCAGGCTCGTCACCGGACGAGAGGAGACATCTGTTCGGGCTGCGGAGGCGCTTCGAGCGATGGAGAACGCACGCGCGAACGCAGCGGACCCCGAGGCCTTGCGGCAGGCCTATTCCGCCTGCTGGGACGCACTCGCGCACGCTGCCGGAAAGGGACTCCTCGGAAAAAAAGGAGAGCTTCCGGAGATTCGGACCGACGGTATTCTGCCGGTTCCCGAACCGGGGGCCGTCGCCTCGGACGGAACGTCGATACCGGCGTCCTCCTCGGAAACACAGCGTTTGCTGTCGACGCTTGTAGAGGCGCTGAACGCCCTCTCTCTCAAGGAAAAGGAGCAGCGCGCGGTCATGCTTCACTTGCTGCGCGGGGAGCCTCTGCCCGATATTCTGGCGTCCAATCTGTTCCGCGCGGCGGGCGCACGGGCGGCCGACCGCTCCGGAAAGATGGAGACCCGTCTTGCAGGAGAAGGAGCGAAGGCCGATACCGCCCGCAAGGAGCTGGCGGGAGTCCTCTTCGATGTTCTCGAACGCTTGGGGAGTTCCCCTCTTGATGAAATCCGCGGGAACGACAAGCTGGCGAAGTACGTCAAGGGAATAGAAAGCGAGTCCAGGGAAGAACGGGCGCAGCGCGCAGAGGCGCTCGCGTCGTCGACTCCTCCCTTTGTCGTCTACACTCTGCGCGAAGCGGCCGCTCTTTCGGATGTTCACAGCGCATGGAGAGGCATCTCTCTTCGTGTCGTTCTTCTGCGGCGGCTGGGGGTTCTCGGCGAAGCGAAGGAGATGCCTCTGCGGCAGGGGGTGGATCACCTTGTCGGATCTTTGGCAAAGGGAGCGGAGGTTTTCGAGAAGCGTTTCGCGCTCTCCGAAAAAGAGCCGCCCGCGGAGCGGGAGAAGAAGATTGCACAGATGCTCTCGTTGGCGAAGGACTTGGTTCGTACGGAGCTTCAGACGCAACTCGTGCAGTGCCGGGCCGTCGCCGACGCTCCCGAGGGGGCCGTCGGATTCGACGACAGGCAGGCCTTGAAGGAGCTTGTCGCGAGGTATCTGCTTGCTCTCGGCGAAACGAAGGAGGCGATGAACGTCGCGGAGGCTGTCAGATCGGCTTTCGGCTTCACCGCGAGAAGCGCGGGAGGGACGCCGAACCCGGAAGTTGTCTGGAGAACGCTTTCAGTTTCCGCGAAGGCGGCTCTTTCCTCGGGGGATGTTCCGGCCGCTTTGAAATTTCTTGACCAGGCGATAGAAGTGATGGAATCCGTCTCCCCGTCGGACGGTACGAATTCGCAAGCGACGGCCGACAAGCTGGAGGTGTACCGCACCGCGATCGAGACTGCGTTCCGCCTGTACGCCGAGTCCCCGACGGAAGAACATGCCGCTATGCTCTGGAGATACCTTGAGGGGATGAAAAGCCGGCAGTGGAGGGAGATGCTTGCGACGACGGGCGCCGCGTTCCTCGACCGTCTGCCGGAGAACGAGGGGGCGCGCTACAGGTCGCTCAACATGGAGGCGGCGCAACTCCTGGCGAAGACGGCGTTTCTGGATTTGCGCGGACTCGTGAAAGAAGCGGACGAGGCCCGGAACGAACTTCAGGATGTACGCTCCTCGCTGAGAGAAATAGCGGGACGGCACACTGTAGACGCAGCGCGGCGCATTCCCTCGCTCAAGGATGCGTCCGAAGCGCTCCACCCGGACTGGGCGGCGGCGAACTACTATCTCTCCCGGACCCTCTCCTTCGCCTTCGTGCTTGAAAAAGGGAAATCGCCGCGTCTGGTACGGCTTCCGCTCGACTATGACAGCTTCTTCGTGTATACCCTCTGGATGCGGACGCTTCCGGATGCGGTGGAGTTCCAGTCCGTACGTTCGAACGAGGCCGTCATGGCCGCGGGGGTAACGTCTCCGCGGCTTGCGGAGCAGCTCTTCGACCCGGTGGCGAAGCTTCTGGGGGAAAAGAAAAAGCTCTTCGTCATTCCCCACGACCTTCTGTACACTTTCCCGTACGAAACGATGTCGGTGGAGAAGGGGGGCAAGTGGCGCTATCTTCTGGACGAAGGATGGACGTTTGCCGAGCTTCCGAGCGCGTTTCTGCTTGATACAACGGATTCGAGGGAACGGAGCGGAGGAAAAAAACGGCTCGTCGTAATGGCCGACCCGGAATACTACCCTATGCTGCGAAAAAAATTGGGCGCGGACGAGGCCCGGAAAGTACTTCTCGCCGGCGTCGACAATCCTCTGGTACAGCAGATTCGGGAGGCCTTCTGCAAGTTTATGGCGCCGCTCCGGAACGCACGCCGTGAAGGTCGGTACCTTGTGGAACAGTGGAAGGGATTCGGAGATGTGCGCTCGCTGATGGGCGCCGACGCCTCGGAGAAGATGCTCTACGACCCGGGGACCAAGGTGTGGGAGGCGCACCATGTGCATATCGTGTGCCACGGGTACGACAGGAACAGCATTCCGGATCTTCAGCCGGGCCTTGCCCTCTCTCCGGTCGACGACAACGAGAACGATTCGTTCGCGCAGATGGGGGAACTCGCCGCGCTTCGCTGGCGTTCCGAACTCGTCGTGCTCTCCGCGTGCGATACGGGGCTGGGCGATCTCTTCATCGGCGACGGGATGGTCGGGCTGAACACCGTATTCCTCGCCGGGGGCGCCAAGGGGATGCTCATCTCCAGGTGGCGGGTACCGGACGAGAGCGCTCCGGACTTCATGAAGGTCCTCTATGCACGTATCGTTGCGGGAGAGCCGCCTGTCGACGCCCTCTCCTCTGCGAAGCGAGAGCTGAAAAAGACATACGAAGAAGCGTCCCACTGGGCGGTGTTCAAATATGTCGGTATTCCCTGGTAAACGCTCCATTCAGTCGCCGCTTTTCGGAGAGCGGTCAATCCTTTCAAGGAGGCTCGGTATCGTGAAAAAAAACGGAATAGCATGCGCGCTTCTTGTCCTGACGCTCTTGATCTGTGCGGCGGGAACGGCCTGTTCCTCTGAACTTCTGCGCGAGCGGGCGAAAAACCTCTACAGCGTCCAGGACTACCGGGGAGCGTTCGCTCTTTTCGAACGACTCCTCGGCGAGGTCCCGGGGGACGGCGAGGCCCTGGATTACTCCGCATGGTGCCTGCGCTACCTCGGCGACTGGAAGAGCGCCGAGGAACGCTTCTTTCAGGCGCTCGACGCTCCTTCCGGCGCCTTGACGAGCTGGATTCACGTCGGACTCGGCGAGACGTATCTCGGCGCGGGAGATGAACGCAAGGCGATTCTCTCCTTCCGGAAAGCGATCGAGAGCGCCCCGGAGGACGAGGAGCTGTATCTTCGTTCATCGAAGGGGATTGCCTGGGCCGCCGCATTTCTCGGCGAGAGAGAGGAATACGAGCATGCGCTCTCTTCGATCAGAGAGAAGGACGGAGAGTTCGCCGCCGCAGTGGCGGGCGACACCGGCGCGGTGCTCGAGGAGCGGGCCGCGCTTCGTGCAGGCAAGGAGACCTCCGACGAACCGGTCGAACCTGTTCTTGTTCTGGACACTGTGGAACGCCATGCGAAACTCTTCGAGGAAGAGTCTTTAGAAAAAGAACTGGACGAAATCCTTTCCGAAGTTCTGGTGCAGGACGAACCGACTCCATCGGCCGATGTCGCGGAGACGAAGGAAAAGGAACAGGAACAGGAGCCCCTTGAAATCGTGGTACTGGAGGACGTTATAAAAGGCGGCGACGCGGCGTCGTCAGGTGTGAAGGAAGCCGGCCCGGGGGAGCTTCAACCCGAGGCGCGGGTGGAGCCGACGCCTGCGCACGAGGCTTCCTCGGAAAAACCCAAGGACGACGCGGCGCCCGTACCGCCGAAGCCGGTAAAAAAACCGGCTGAGAAGCTTCCGGCCTCGAAGCCTGTGCAGAGCGGCGTGCTCGCCTCGCCGCCGTCCGCTGTATGGGGCGTCCGCGTAGGCGTGGCGCTCGACGAAGAACTCGCGAGGGCGGAAGGCGAAGGAATCGACCTCGACAGGGAGAGCGCCGCCGACAAGTACGGAGTGCTGCACTTCGCGTTTACTCCGAATGCAAGCCCTTTCCCGTCTTCCGTCCGTGCGCAGGCGGCTTCGGAGTTCTATCATATCGAAGGGTACAAAGGGTCCGTCCTGAAAGTTCGGGGTATGGTGAAGACGAAACCGCTGCCCAAGCCCCTCGAATGGAAGAAGGCGACTTTCGACGCTTTTGTCGCGGAGTTCTCCAAAGAGCACGGCAAACCGGCGATCCTGACCGATCAGGGGACCTCCTCGGAGGTCGCTTGGCTCCTCCCCGAACGACGTGTTCTCTGGGTTTTCGTCGACGCGGGGCTCGATAATACCTGCCAGGTACAGCTGTCGTACGTGGACAGGAGAATCCAGGCGGGCCACCTCATCGGGATTTTAAAGTAACGAAGAGGGCGCGCTCCGCTCGCCGCGCCTGCCTCCGCATTCGACGGGAGGCAGGCGCTTTTTTTCGGAGCCCCCCGCCCCGGAAAAAAGATCGTGCCTCCTGCTCCTCGATCTATGAGTCTGCTATACTCTACATTCGAAGACGCGGGAAGGTACTCTACTGTCCCGTCCCGACCTGCTCCGGAAGCGAGGTTCCGGGAGATATCCTGAAAGGATTGAGATCGATGCACAAGAAGACCGGTAATTCCGGGGGCGCCCTCTTTGTTCTGCTCGGAGCTATGCTGTGGGGCACGACCGGCACATCGCAGGCCCTGGCCCCCGTGGGGGCGACCTCCCTTGAAGTCGGCGCTCTTCGCGTGGCCATTGGCGGAGCCGCGCTGCTCGCCGTCGCGCTCGCCCGGCGTTCCTTCTCCGGAGGCGGAAAGTGGCCCATTCTTCCTACGATCATAGCAGTACTGGCTACCGCCGCGTACCAGCCCTTCTTCTTCACAGGCACGGCGAAGACGGGGGTCGCGGTGGGAACGCTGGTGACGCTTGCCAGCGCGCCTGTGGTCTCGGGCGTGGTCGGTTTCTTCGCCCTCGGGGAACGCCCGGAAAGAGTATGGTATCTCTCCAGCCTTCTCGCCATCGGAGGGTGCTCTCTGCTCACGCTTTCCGGCGACGCGGGAAGCGTGGTCAACCCGGTCGGCGTGCTCTTCTCCCTCGGCGCGGGGTTTTCGTACGCCCTCTTCGTCCTCGGCAGCAAATACCTGCTGAAGGAACATACCCCCGACGCCGTCAACGGCGTCGTCTTCTCGGGAGCGGGACTTGTGCTCTTTCCGGTGCTCCTGATGAACCCTCCGCTCTGGCTCGCGGAGCCCCGCGGCCTTGTCGTCGCCCTCCACCTCGGGCTGATCGCGACGGGGCTCGCCTACTTCCTCTTTTTGAAGGGCCTCTCCTCGGTCCCCGCCTCTACGAGCGTCACACTCTCCATGGCCGAGCCGCTGACGGCCTCTCTGCTCGGAGTGTTCCTGCTGGGGGAGCGGATGAATCTTCTCGGAGTCGTCGGTGTAGTCCTCACCTTCGCAGGGGTCGCCCTGCTGGCGTTCGGAGTGACCAAGAAAAAAGACTAGCGGGTGCTTTTTCTCGACGGAGAACGCAATTATTGAATTTCTCAAGGAGTGTTATGTCTTTTTTTAAGCGCGTCTCCTGTTCACCAGGTGGAACAACTCCGGTTCGTTATTTCAGCTTCGCCTTTCTCTTGTAAAACGACTTCCCATAGGAGATAATACACTCGATTCTCCAGAAGCGGAGGCGAAATCGAAGATGTTCAAAAATCTTCCAGGAACCGGTATTTCGCCGGATTCGACGGTTGGACGATGAAATCTGTCCCGGCGCTTCGCCTTTCGGAGCGGGACAATGTGCTTACTCTTCTCGCCGCAGGCCGGCGGGGGGATTCCGCCTGCACACCCGACGGATCGCTCCGTGTTCCGCTCGCCGACGACGTTCCCTTGTACCATAAAACAGCTTCGGAATGTATACTGAAGGGCGACCCCGTGATCAAGTACGGGGTGACGATAGGGCTGGCGACGAAGGATATCCTTCCCGGCTGCTGGGTGCATCTTCAGAACATCCGGAGCCTCGTCGACGAAAAATCGTCGGGCCTCGACATACACACGGGCGTGGATACGTCGAGGTCGTACGAATGACTTCCTGGAACGGGTATCTCCGGCCCGACGGATCGAAAGGGGTTCGGGACGTTCTCCTCGTCGTGTACACCGTCGAGTGCGCCCGCTTCGTCGCGGAGAAGATCGCCGCGGACGAGGAGGGAGTGCACTGCATCGGGTACGCTCCCTGCAACGACAACGACTACGCCATCCGCACGCTGCTCGCCCTCTCGCGCCACCCGAACGCCGGGGGGGCGCTCTTCATCGGTCTAGGATGCGAATATACCCGCCCCGAGCGTCTGTGCGAGGCGACGCGCGCTTCCGGTCGTCCCGCGGACTGGTTCCTGATCCAGGAGATCGGCGGGACGCCGCTCTCGATCGCCGAGGGGAAGCGCAGGCTCGCGGAGCTGCGCGGCCGCATGGACGAGACCCGCAAAACAGTGTCCATGACATGGGAAGATCTCTCCGTCGGCTGCGAGTGCGGCGGTTCGGACGCGACGAGCGGTCTGGCGGGCAATCCTCTCGTCGGAAGATTCTTCGACCGGTTGACGGACAGAGGCGGCACGGCGATCTTCGAAGAGATGGCCGAACTCGTCGGCCTTCTTCCCGAGTTGCGGCGAAGGGCCGCGTCGCCGGACGCCGAACGGGAGATCGAAACCGCCTATGAAAACATGGTCAGGTACTGCCGGTCGGTCCGGCAGTACTCCATTTCTCCCGGCAATTTCGCGGGCGGCCTGTCGACCATCGAAGAGAAGAGCTGCGGGGCCTTCGCGAAGTCCGGAAGCCGCCCGGTCCAGGGAGTGCTCCGCGTCGCCCGGCGCCCTCCGCGCTCCGGACTCTGGCTGCTCGACAGCCTTCCGGACCCCTATTTCATGCAGTACGGATACAGCAATCCTCACGATACCGAGGGTCTGATGGACCTTCTTGCCTCGGGGTGCCAGGCGCTTCTCTTCGTCACCGGACGGGGAAGCCCCGTGGGGGCGCCCCTTGCTCCCGTGATCAAGATCACCGGAAGCAGCGGGACCTTCCGAAAAATGAGCGACGATATGGACCTGGACGCGGGGCCGATACTCTCGGGCGAACGATCGTTCGACCAGATGACCGACGAACTGGAAGCCCTGGTCGTAAGGGTCTGCGCCGGGGAACCGACCAAGAGCGAGCGCCTTGGACACCGGGAGTTCTCCGTGGAGTGCAAGTATCAGAACATGACAAGGGCGCGCTGCACCGAATGCGCAGCCGACGGAAGGGAGTGAGCGCATGGATCTTTCGCGGTTTTCTTTGCGGGGCGAACGCGCCTTCATCACCGGAGGCGGTTCCGGGATCGGTTTGGGAATCGCGCGCTGTATGCTGCGCGCCGGAGCCGAGGTCGTTCTGACCGGCCGCAGGAAGGCGCTTCTCGACGAAGCCGTCGACGGTCTGGGGCCGGGAGCGCATGCGCTTCAGGGCGACGTGACGGACCCGAAAGGGATGGAGACGCTCGCCCGGAGGACCGAGGATGAATTCGGTCCGGTCTCCGTGGTGGTGAACAACGCGGGAATTCATCACAAGGCGCCGTTCGAGGCGACGTCGATGGAGGATTTCGAGCGGGTGTTGCGGACGCACGTCGGAGGGGCCTTCGCTGTCTCTCAAGCGTTCGTTCCGGGGATGAAAGCGCGGGGGAAGGGGCATATCCTCTTCATCGCCTCGATGACGACCTTCATCGGAATGCCGCAGGTCATCGCCTATTCGGCCGCGAAATCGGCCTTCGGCGGGATGGTGCGCGCTCTCACGGCCGATCTGGCGCCTTCGGGGATCCGCGTGAACGCGCTCGCGCCGGGGTGGATCGACACGCCGATGCTCCACAAGGCCGTTGACGGCGATCCGGAGCGGAAGGCGAAAATCCTCGGAAGGACGCCGATGAAGCGCTTCGGTTCGACCGAGGATATCGGCGATGCGGCGGTTTTTCTCAGCAGCCCCGCAGCGTCGTTCATTACAGGGGTTGTGCTCCCGGTGGACGGGGGAGCCGTCACGGGATTTTAACAGAAGTTCGAGCGTTCCAGGATGCACGGACGCTTCCGGGGAGATGCAACTGAACGATGGAACACACTGAATTCAACACAGGAGGGGATACCATGTACAAGAAGAACATGCGCATCGTCATCGGTCTCGCGTTGGTCCTCGCGATGTTCGTTTCCGGACAGGCGTTCGCGGCGCAGTACGAGATCAAGATCGCCTACGAGAACAACCCCGGCGAACCCACGGACCTCGGCGTTCAGGAGTGGGCGCGCATTCTGAAGGAAGTCAGCGGCGGCAAGGTCGAAGCCGTTCTGTACCCCAGCTCGCAGCTCGGCGCCAAGAAGGACGTCCTCGAGATGATCCTGATGGGGAGCAACGTGATCACCATCGCCGACGCCGGATTCCTTATGGACTACGTCCCCGACATCGGCATCATGTACGCTCCCTATCTGACGGACACCTACGACGAGTATTTCGCGCTCGTCGAGTCCGACTGGTTCAAGAAGCAGATGGAGAAGGTGGCGGGGCACGGCTTCGAGATCGTCACCGCAAAGTGGATCTACGGCGACCGGCATCTGCTGGCCAACAAGCCCGTGAAAAGCCCGGCGGACCTTGCGGGCCTGAAGATCCGCACCCCCAATATGAAGATACTCTCCAAGACGATCGAGTACATGGGCGGCATTCCGACGCCGATGCCTCTCGGCGAAGTGTATCCCGCCATCGCGCAGGGCGTCATCGACGGGGCGGAGAACCCGTACCCCGTGCTCTGGGGCGCCAAGCTCTACGAGAAGGCGAAATTCCTCACCCCGACGGG
This sequence comes from Synergistaceae bacterium, assembly GCA_018436725.1. Classification (GTDB taxonomy): domain Bacteria; phylum Synergistota; class Synergistia; order Synergistales; family Aminobacteriaceae; genus JAAYLU01. The sequence continues at coordinate 24,321 of JAHDKT010000028.1, forward strand.
GCACGTGAAGAACGTCTCCATGTGGCTCGGCAGCCATAAGTACTTCGCGTCGCTTCCCCCCGAGATCGCGGGCTACGTCCGCGAAGCCGCGGAGAAGGCGTGCCTTTTCGTCAACGACAACGTGAAGAAGGACGACATCCAGGCCATCGAGAACTTCAAGAAGGCCGGAGTGGAGATCGTCGAGCCCGATCTGGCGGCTTTCAAAAAGGCCGTCGAGCCCATCTACGAAGAGCTTTGGGGCAAGGAGCTGTACGAGGAAGTCAAAAAGAACATGAAGTAGGCGAAACACTCATCGCGGAGGAGCGTCGCTGAAACGGACGCTCCTCCGGAAGCCGAACCGACTCTCCTCCCCGGGAGTGCGCCGGCGTCGTCCTCGATGTTTTGAAAATGTCTGGAGGTTGCAGGAAGGTGAACATTCTTAAAAAACTGCTCTATCACGTGGACGATATCGTCGCGTCCATCGCCCTGATCATCCTCGTCGGGAGCACGATCCTCGGCGTCTTCTACAGGTATGCGCTGAGCGATCCGCTCACTTGGGTGGAGGAGGTCAGTCTCCTCTGCGTCGTCTGGTTCGTCTTCATCGGCGGAAGCTCGGCCACCAAACGGAACGCCCATGTGGGCATCGACTTCGTCATCGCGCTCTTCCCGCTCGCCGTTCAGAAGCTCGCGTTCATCGTCGTCCATGCCGTCTGCTACGCATCGCTCTCTTTCATGGCGTGGTGGGGGTGGCTTCTGGCGCTTCAGGCCAAGCTCAAGGTCACGAACATGCTCCGCATCTCGTACACCTACATCGACCTCGCCGTTCCCATCGGCTGCATACTCATGATGATCCACATGACGCTCCAACTGCGGCGGAACTGGAACATGCTCTCTCCCTCGGGGAAGGAGGCGTCCCGATGATCGTCTCCCTCACCTTCGCGCTCCTTCTCGTTCTGCTTTTCATCAACGCGCCGGTCTTCGTGGCCATTCTCGGAAGCTCCATCTTCTATTTCGTCGCCAACGACGCGCTCTCATGGATGATGATCGTGCAGCGCGCCATCAGCGGACTCGAATCGATCCCCCTCCTCGCCGTTCCCTTCTTCGTCATGGCGGGCGTCTTCATGAACTACACCGGCATCACCAGCAGAATGATCCGGTTCGCCGAGGTGCTCACCGGGCATCTCCCCGGGGGGCTGGCGCAGACCAACGTCGTGTTGAGCACGCTCATGGGCGGGCTCTCCGGCTCGTCCCTCGCGGACGCGGCGATGCAGTCGAAGATACTGGTGCCGGAGATGGAGAAGCGCGGGTACGGCAAGGCCTTCTCCTCGGCGGTCACGGGCGCCTCCGCGCTGATCACGCCCATCATCCCGCCGGGAATCGCGCTGATCATCTACGGCTTCGTCGGCAATGTCTCCATCGGGCGGCTCTTCCTGGCCGGAGTCTTTCCCGGCATCATGACGTGCCTCTTCATGATGGTTGTCGTGCACTTCATCTCGAAGAAGCGCGGCTATCTTCCGATCTACGAAAAGCGTGCGGGCGTGCGCGAGGTTTTTCGCGCCTTCCGCGAGGCGTCCTGGGCGCTGCTGCTCCCCGTCGTCATCGTCGGGGGGATACGTTTCGGCGTCTTCACGCCCACGGAAGCGGGCTCGATCGCGATTCTCTATTCGCTGGTGCTGGGGACGATCGTCTACAGGGAGATGACGCTCCACGACCTGCGGACCGGCCTCATCGAGACCGTCACCACGACCGCCTCCATCATGCTCATCATCGGGGCCGCGTCGGCCTTCGCCTGGATTCTTACATGGGAGCGTGTCCCCCAGATCGCGGCCAACTGGGTGCTCTCGGTCGTCTCCAGCCCCGGAATGTTCCTTCTGCTCATCAATATCTTTCTGCTCATCGTGGGGATGTTCATCGAGGGAAACGCCGCGATGCTCGTCCTCATCCCGATCTTCATGCCCATGGTCAAAGGGCTTGGGATCGACGAGGTGCACTTCGGGCTGGTCTTCATCTTCAACATGGCAGTCGGTTCGCTGACGCCGCCGATGGGGACCGTCATGTTCACCACGTGTTCCATCACGGGGGCGAAGATAGGGGAGTATATCAGAGAGTCCGTTCCGTTCTACCTGATCCTGCTCTTCTGCCTCTTCCTGATAACCTATTTCCCGCAGATTTCGCTCTTTCTGCCGAATCTGCTGTTCAATTGACGGAAACGTATAGATATCGAGGAGATGACTGAAATGAAAGCGTTTTGTATCGACGAACCGGGGAAGTATTCTTTCAAAGAGATTCCCGAGCCCGTTCTCAAGGAGGGCGAAGTGCTTCTCCGCGTGAAAAAAGTGGGCTACTGCGGCAGCGACCTGAACACATGGCGCGGCCTGAATCCTCTGGTCAGGTACCCCCGCATTCCCGGGCACGAGATCAGCGGCGTCGTTGAGAAGACCGCGCCCGGCGTTCCCGGCTCCATCCGCGTCGGCGACGTCGTCACCGCCATGCCGTACACGAGCTGCGGGAAGTGCTGGTCGTGCCTGAGCGGCCGCCCCAACGCCTGCAAGAACAACGAGACGCTGGGAGTACAGCGCGAAGGCGCGCTGACCGAGTTCGTCGCGTTGCCGTGGGAGAAGATCGTCGACGGCAAAGGACTCGGCCTGAGGGAACTGGCGATCGTCGAACCCCTCGCCATAGGCATCCACGCGGGAAAACGCTGCGCTCCGAAAGAGGGGGAGTTCATGCTCGTCTTCGGCTGCGGCATGATCGGGATCGGGGCGATCGCGGAGGGGATACGGGCCGGGGCGAAGGTCATCGCGGTGGATGTGGACGATGACAAGCTCGGAATGGTCCGCGCCATCGGGGCGACGCATACTGTGAACTCCAGAAAGGAAAATCTCGCGGAGCGCGTCGCGGAGATCACCGGCGGACACGGTCCGGCGGTCGTTCTTGAGGCCATAGGCCTTCCGGAGACCTTCGTGCAGGCGGTGGACCTCGTCGCCTACTCGGGGCGGGTGGTGTTCGTGGGGTACGCAAAAGCCCCCGTGACTTTCGACACGAAGTATTTCATCCTGAAGGAGATCTCCATCAGGGGCTCCAGAGGGTCGGGACGCCCCGACTTCGAGCAGGCGATCGGTCTGCTGCTCTCCGGCGCCTTCCCGGTCGACCGCCTGATTTCGGCCGAATTCCCCTTCGAAGACGCGGGCAAGGCGATGGAGCGGTGGCACGCCAATCCCGGCGTCGTCTCAAGGATGCTCGTCGGTCTGGAGTGAGGCGCACCATGAAGATCACCAAGGCGGAGACCTGGTTCTGCCGCCGCGACAGAAACTACTTCGACAGCGCGCGCACCGGCGGCGCTCCCATGCCGTGGGACGTCGTCGTGCTGCGCCTCTCCACCGAAGAGGGATTCTCCAGCGTCGTGAGCTTTCTGGGAGCGAGGTCGGGTCTGGTGACGGAAGCCTACCTTCATGAGAACATTCTGCCCGTGGTGCTCGGCAGAGATGCGCACGAGCGGGAAGCGATCTGGCACGAATTCTGGAATCTCGACCGTCATCTGGCCTTCTTCCCCGTCTATCTTCCCGGGCCGGTGGACGTCGCGCTCTGGGAGCTTGCCGCGCTCCAGGCAGGCCTGCCGCTCTACCGCTATATCGGCGCCTGCCGGACGTCGCTTCCGGTGTACGCCAGCGGTCTCTTCCACAATACCGCGGAGGAGTACGTCGCGGAGGGGAAAAAGTACGCAGCGGACGGCATCGCAGCCTACAAAGCGCATCCGTGCGGCCCGTGGCGGAAGGACATGGAGATCGCCGAGGCGCTTCGCGAAGGGTTGGGGAAGGAAGCGATCCTGCTCTCCGATCCGGTGGCGGAGTACACACTCGAAGAGGCCATCCGGGTGGGGCGGCATCTTGAGACCCTGGACTTCCTCTGGCTCGAGGAGCCCTTCCGCGACTTCGAGCTGACGAAGTATAAAAAGCTCTGCGACGCGCTCGATCTCCCCGTGGCGGCGACCGAGACCACCAGGGGCGCGCACTGGGGCGTGGCGCAGGCCATCGTTCACGGCGGCGTGGACATCGTCCGGGCGGACGTGTCGTGGAAGAACGGCGTGACGGGGACGCTCAAGATAGCCCATCTCGCCGAGGCGTTCGGCCTCAACTGCGAGGTCCACACCACCACGATGGGGCTGATGGACCTTGCGAACGTGCATGTCTCCTGCGCTATCCGGAATTGCGAGTACTTCGAGTATTTCGTCCCGGAGGAGAATTTCCGTTTTCCGCTGCAGCGTCCTCTCGAAATCCTGGAAGGGCGTATCGCCGTCCCGGAAGCCCCCGGTATCGGAGGGGAGATCGACTGGGACGGAGTCGACCGCATGTGCGTTTCGCACAGAGTATCGTCGCTCTAGCACACGAAAGGATGAATGCATAATGTCCGCTATTTCCGATGTCCGGATCTACCGCGCGGTTTCTCCTTTGAGCCGCCCGATCGCGGACGCCACGCACTCTCTCTCCGAAATCTCCTTCTACGTCGTGGAAGCGGAGACGGAATGCGGCGTCGTCGGTCAAGGCTATATTCTCTCCTTCCACTATTCTCCGGGCGCCATCGCCGGGGCGCTGAAGGATATACGCTCGATCGCCGCAGGGCTTGCGCCGAATGAAACGGGAGTGCTCGCCCGAAAGGCCGCCTCCGAGCACGAGTATTTCGGTCACGAGGGGATCCAGAAGTGGGCCCTTGCCGCGGTGAACGTAGCCATGTGGGACTGCTGGGGGAGAACCCTCGGCGTTCCTGTCTGGAAGCTGCTCGGAACGTGCGTGTCGCGGGTTCCGGTCTACGGCAGCGGAGGTTGGCTCTCCTACTCCGTCGAAGAGCTTCTCGACGAGGTTCTGGGGTATGTGAAGCGCGGCTTCCAGGCCGTCAAGATCAAGGTCGGGGGGGGCGTGGAGAAGGATCTGGAGCGTCTACGGAAGGTCCGCGAAGCTGTGGGATCAGGAGTGAAGATCATGATGGACGCCAACCAGGGGATGACCCTTCAGGACGCCCTCCTGCTCTCGCGCAAGGCGGAAGCGCTGGATATCTTCTGGTTCGAGGAGCCGATCGACCACAGGGACTACGAGGGGTACGCCATTCTCAGAAGCCGGAGCGCCATATCGCTCGCCATGGGGGAGCGAGAGTACGGTATCGAAGCGCTCAAGGCGCTCGCCGACCGTCGGGCGCTCGACCTCTGGCAGCCCGACCTCATCCGCATCGGCGGCGTGGAAGAGTGGCTCCGCTCCGCGGCGTACGCCGGAGCCTGCCATATCCCCGTTCTTCCGCACTACTACAAGGACTACGACGTGCCGCTTCTCTGCACCATCCCGAACGGCGTCGGAGCCGAGTCCTTCGACTGGATCGACGGCATCATCGACAACACGATGCGTATCGAGGACGGGTACGCCTATCCGCGTTCCGGGGCTGGGTGGGGGTTCTCGTTCAGAAGGGATGCTCTGACCCCGATAGAGTAGCTTGTCCGCTCCCCCGCTTCTCCGAGAAGGCGGGGGAGTTTTTTTATAATGAATCCGCCATTCCGCGCCGCCTGGTTGCTTGTGAGGGAATCAAATATATACTATCATGCGGTGAGACGCCGCGTGCGACCGGGTAGGGGAGGGAGATTCCATGTTTTTCGATATCAGAGGCATTGTCCTTTTCTGGTTGGTCATCAACGTAATGCTCACCGTGACGAATATCGCCATGTACTTCCGCTACCGGAAGCGCTTCGAAGGGCTCCTCTTCTGGTCCGTGCACATGGTCCTTCAGGTAACGGGTATGACCTTCATCTTTCTTCGAGGGTTCATACCCGGTTTTGTCTCCGTCTTTCTCGCCAACGGGATTCTCGCCCTGGGTGCGCTCTCGCTTCTCGTCGGGCTCGAACTGTTTGTGGACAGGCGGGGGCGGCATGGTTTCAACCTCGCGGCGATCGCGGCCTATCTTTCGGTCATGGCCTGTTTCTACTGGGTTCGCCCCGACCTTGCGGTGCGTACAGTCGCGACGTCCGCTCTGCATGCCGCCATTGCGTTTCAGATCTGCGTGTTGCTGCTCCGGCGGGTTCCTTGCGGCCTGCGGGATATCACGCGCATTACCGGGCTCGTGGCGGGCGTCTATGCAACGGTGCATTTTACCAGAATGTGTTTTTTGCTCTTCGTCCCGCCGGAGACGAACGAGATGTTCCGCTCCGGTTTTGTGGACTCGCTCTTTCTCTCCTGCATCCTGACGCTGGAAATAGCCTTGAGGCTCGCCATCATCATGATGCTCTTGCGCCGACTGCTCGAAACCCTCGAACGGACCACGGCGGAAGCGGAGAGAATGGCCGTCGCGGCGCAGACCGCGAGCAGGGCGAAGAGCGAGTTTCTGGCGAATATGAGCCACGAGATACGGACGCCCATGAACGGCATTCTGGGAATGACGGGCTTGCTGCTCGAAACGAATCTGACCGATGAACAGCGAAGCCGCGCCGAGGTCGTTCGTTCGAGCGGAGAGCATCTTCTCAGGATTCTCGACGATATCCTGGACTTCTCGAAAATCGAAGCCGGAAGACTTGATCTGGAGGTCGTGGAATTCGATCTGCGCGTCGTGCTCGAAGAAATCCTCTCCATCATGGGGCCGCGCATCGGGGAGAAAGGGCTGCGACTGCGTCTTTCCATAGATACGGACGTGCCTTCCTCGCTGAGGGGAGATCCCTTGCGCCTTCGTCAGGTATTGAACAACCTGGCGGACAACGCGATAAAATTCACAGCGCAGGGAGAGGTCTCCATCTCGGTAGAGGTCGCCGGGGAGGGAGCGGCGGACGTCGCGCTCCGATTTGAGGTGCGCGACACGGGTATCGGCATCCCGTTGGAGAAGCAGGGGGCGCTCTTCGAGAAGTTCAGCCAGGTGGATGCCTCGACGACGAGGCAATACGGAGGCACAGGCCTTGGCCTGGCCATCTCCAAAAGACTTATCGAGATGATGGGCGGAGAGATCGGCGTGACAAGCGCGGAAGGCCGGGGCTCGGAGTTTTGGTTTCTTGCGCGCTTCGGGAAGGCATCCGAAACGTGGCGCGTTCTTCCTGCGGGAGAGCGGGCGGACATGAACCCGCTTACTGCGGCGCAGACGCGAGCGCGTCTTCTTGTCGCGGAGGACAACAGCACCAACCTCCAGGTCGCGCTGGGCCTTTTGAAAGGGTTGGGGCTGCATGCGGACGCGGCGGCGGACGGGGCGGAGGCTGTAGAGGCGATGCGAAAGCATCCGTACGACCTGGTGCTGATGGACTGTCAGATGCCCCGGATGGACGGATACGAAGCGACGCGAAGGATCCGTTCAATGGAGGGCCCCGTTGGCGCTGTCCCGATTATCGCCATGACGGCCCATGCGATGCCGGGGGACAGGGAGAAGTGCTTGCGGGCGGGGATGAACGACTACATCTCCAAACCGATAGCGCCACGCCTCTTCGTCGAAGTACTTCGGCGCTGGCTCCCTTCGGGGGAAGACGCTCCCGAAGAAGCCCGGATCCCCGAGGAAACAGCCGCAGAGAGAAGCGCCCCGGCTGTTTCAGGGCAGGAGCATGAGTTCGCGTCTCGGGTATGGGACAGGACCCTTCTGCTGGAACGGGTGCTGGGAGATGAAGTCTTGGCCGAAGATGTTCTCGCCGGTTTTTTAAGCGATCTGCCGGAGAGGCTTGCCGCTCTTGAGCGGGCTGTGGCGGCCGGCGACTGCGCCGAGGCGGCGAACCTCGGTCACAGCTTGAAAGGGGCTGCCGGCAGCGTCTCCGCGGAAGCCTTGATGGTTGTCGCGATGGAGATGGAGAAGAAAGCGAGAGAGGGAGATCTTCACGCTCTCGGGAATATTCTGCCCGCTGTGATGTGGGAATATGAACGGTTGAAGTCGGCGCTTGAAAAGGAGTAGATGGAAAGAGGCTCCGGGTCTTTGCACGAAGAGTACCCCGGCAGGGACCGGAGCAGGCTCGTTCCCTGCCGGATGTGAAGGGAGGAAGATCATGATTCGACGTGTGTTCTCTTTGTTGGTGGCGGGCGTTCTGTTTCTCGTTCTCTGCACCGTCTCTTCGGAGGCGACGGAACAAACGGAGAATGAGTATTGCAACGCGCGCTTCGGTTTCTGTTTTTCGTATCCGGCGTATTTCGAAATGGATCCGCCTCCGGCCAACGACGATGGACGTATCCTGCGCGACGGCAACGGGTGCGTTGTGACGGCGTGGGGAGGGTACAACGTTCTTGAAGAGACGCTTGCGGAAGCGATGGCGTCGCGGAGCGAGGATTTCGACACCGTCACCTACGAAGCCAAGGGGAAAAATTGGTTCGTCCTTTCGGGGTACAGAGGGAGCGATATCGTCTATCTCAAGCTCTGGGTGGGGCGGGATGCTGTCAACGGCGTGGAGATGACGTACCCCTCGGCGTTGAAAAAAGAGTACGATCGGATCGTGACGAAGATCGTCCGTTCGTTCCGGCCGGGAGAGTTGTAGCCTTTTTGCGGACGCCGGAAAAAAGAAGCGCGGAGAGGTGTATGCCGCCGCGCTTCTTTCGCTCTTTCTAGCCCAGTGTGCCGAGAGCGAGCGCGATGCGCTCCATCCCGTCCTTCAGCAGCGCCCTCGGCGTGGCGATGTTGATCCTCGCGAAGCCCTCGCCGCCGGTTCCGAACCAGTGTCCGCCGTCGAGCGCCACCTTGCCCTTCTCCACGAGCAGCTTCTCCAGTTCCCGGCCGGAGAGTTTCATGGCTCGGCAGTCGAGCAGCGGGACGTACGTTCCCTCGGGACGGAGCATGGAGACGGTTGGAAGATGCTCCGCCAGAAAGGCGTCGATATAATCCAGGTTGCCTTCGAGGTACTCGAGAAGCGCGTCGAGCCACGCGTCTCCCTTGGTGTACGCCGCTTCAAGCGCGGCGCCGCCGAAGACGTTTCCGCCGTCGATATGGACGAAATCGATGACGGCCTGATAGTTGTCGCGCAACCTTTTCGAGGGGATGACGACGGCTGCGGTGGCGAGGCCCGCGATGTTGAAGGTTTTGCTCGGGGCGACGGTGGTGATGGTGCTCTCCCTCATCGCGTCGGAGACGTCGGCGAGCGGCGTATGTTTCACGCCCTTGTACAGAATGTCGCAATGAATCTCGTCGGAGACGACCACGACGCCTCTCGCGGCGCAGATCGCCCCGAACTTCTCCAGTTCCTCCCTGCTCCAGACGCGCCCCACGGGGTTGTGCGGCGAGCAGAGGAAAACGAGCTTGACCGCGGAGTCGTCCAGCTTCTTCTCCAGGTCCTCGAAGTCCATCTCGAAACGTCCGTTGACCAGTTTCAATGGGTTTTCCACGACGGTGCGGCCTCTCCCCTTGATAGTGGAGAAGAAGGGGTAGTAGACGGGGGGCTGGACAAGAATTCCCTCTCCGGGCTGGGTAAAGGCCATGATGGCGGCGGCGAGCGCGGGGACGACCCCCGGAGCGTGGCGGATCCACTCGGTGCGAATTTCCCAGCCGTGCCGGCGCCGGAACCACCCTGCGATCGCCTCGCGGTACGGTTCGAAACGGCGGGTATAGCCGTAAATCCCGTGGTCCACGCGCTCCCGAAGGGCTTCGATCACCTCCGGGGGCGCTTTGAAATCCATATCGGCAACCCACATCGGAAGCAGGTCGTTGGATCCGAAGAGAGGCTCCATACCGTCCCACTTGGCGCAGTCGGTATTTTTTCTGTCGATTACAGTGTCGAAGTCGTAGCGTGCCATAATGCAAACCTCGCTTTCAAAAAATCGTTGATACTATCATATCATTTTCGATGTGGAGGAAGAAGCGTGTCCCTCATAAATAAAGGCCTTCTTTTTTTAAAAAAAGAGTATATTTCAGTGTTTTGTGCTCAGAACGAGACGCTTGGTGTACGGAGCGCATTCTCATCTCCCGCAGCGTTGCGGAATACCCCATTTTCTCCTAACCGCACGTCCGCAAGAGAGTTCTTGAGAATCATATTCTTCCAATTCTGAAGTCACGCCCTCCCTCTTGTAGGAATGAGAAAGAAGTGGTAGTCTGATAGCCCAATCGTTCTTCTCTCACTCAATATCTTGTGCGAGAAAGTTTTTGCAGTATGTATATAGTGTTTTTAGGAGGGGTTCATGTGTCAGTATCCTACAAGGAACGCTTTCGTTCTTCCGTTCCCGCGCCGTCGGCAGGCGGAGGCAAACGTCTCTCGGAGAACGCCCTGTGGCTTCTTGACCAGCGCTATTTCGCCCGCCGCTACGACCCTGTCGTCAAGGGAATCCGGAAGGAGAACTCTTTCGAGGAGTTCGCCCGCCGGGTGGCGCGTACCGTCGCATGCGCGGAGACGAAGTATCTCGGCGGAGGGGAAGAGGATCTGCGGTGGCTTCGCCGGCTTGAGTGCGGTATTTTCGACGATATCCTGAACCGGCGCTTCCTGTTCAACTCCCCGTGCCTCTTCGGGGCCGGGGCGGGGCTGACCGTGGATCCCCGGATGGCGGAAAAGCTCTACTGCGACCCCGAGGAACTGACATTCGACGACTACTCGCTTCTGCACCGTTCGAAGACGAAGGGCCAGCAGCTCTTCGCCTGCTTCGTCATCGAGGTTCCCGACAGCATCGACGGCATTTTCGACTCCGTCAAGGATGCGGCCGTGATCAGCAAATACGGCGGCGGCGTCGGAGGAAACTTCGGCCATCTGCGCGAGCGGGGCTCCGTGATCAACGGCGGCATCGGCGGTCAGGCGAGCGGGCCGGTATCGTTCATGGAGACGTGGAACACCATGGGCGCGGTGGTGGTGCAGGGCGGCCGCAGGCGCGCCGCCCTGATGGGAATGCTCTTCGACGACCACCCCGACATCTTCGACTTCATCGACGCAAAGGTCGACGAGGGGAAGCTGCCGTACTTCAACATCTCCGTCTGCGTCTCGGACAAGTTAATGAAGTCGGCGCAGACCGGCGCGGACTTCAGTCTCTTCTCGCGGAGCAGCGGCAAGGTCGTCCGCTCGCTCAACGGCGCCGAACTGTGGAACAAGCTCTGCGAAAGCGCGTGGAAACGCGGCGACCCCGGTATCTTCTTCATCGACCGGGCGAACGCCGACAACCTGCTGAAAGCCGACGAAACATGGCGCATCGAGTCCACGAATCCGTGCGGCGAACAGCCGCTGCCGAATTATACGAGCTGCAATCTTGGCTCGGTGAATGTGGAGGCCTTCGTGGAGCGGAGGGAGGACGGGGGCGTTCGCTTCGACTTCGGGGCGTTTGTCGATCAGGTATTCCGTTCGATGTACTATCTCGACCTGGTCATCGACGCCTGCTCCTATCCGCTGGAAAAAATCGGCGAGCGCACGCGACGCATCCGTCCCGTGGGGCTGGGCATCATGGGGCTTGCCGACGCCGCCATCCTGCTGGGGATGCGCTACGGCTCGGAGCGTTTCAAGGTCTTCTGCAGGACGCTCGCGGATTCCATGGGGAGCGCCGCGCTGTGCGCAAGCGTCGGTATGACCGAGGAGATGGGAAAGGATCCGTTCCCCGACGCGCATCTGGTCGAGGAACTCTTCCGCAGATTCGCCCGCGAACAGGGGGAGGAACTCTTTCCGGAGTCGTGGTTCGCCTCGCTCGACCGCGAGGCGATACTGTCGTTCGTCGAGAAGATGCGCTCGTCGTCGACGATCCCCTACACCCTGGCGAACGCATTCGGATCCTTCTTCACCGCCGAGGGGATGGGGAGCGAACAGGAGCGCCTTTCGCTCGCCGCGAAGATGCTGCAGGCCTTCGCACGCGGCAGACTGCGCACCAGCAGACGCCTCTCCATCGCGCCCACCGGCTCGATCTCCATGCTCATCGACGCCAGCGCGGGTATCGAGCCGAACTTCGCCTGGAGCTGGAGCCGCCGCATCGCCAAGGCGGACGGGGACGGCCAGGAGACGAGGGAGTTCCATCACAAGCTGCTCTCTCCCCTTCAGGCGGCGGAGCTGCATGATACGGGCGCGATCTCCGACCCCGTCTTCGTGACCGCCTACGACATCGCGCCGGACGAGCATGTCGAGGTGACGGGTATCTTCGCGGGCGTCGTCGACAGCGGCATCAGCAAGACGGTGAACCTCCCCAACGACGCGACCGTGGATCAGGTGAAGGCGATCTACCGGCGCTGCTACGAGATGGGCGCGAAGGGGATCACGATCTACCGCGACGGGTCGCGCTCGTTCCAGCCGATCGAGACGACGAAAAAGCTCGAGAAGACGGAGGAGAAACAGCCGCTCTCCAGCCGCGTCAAGGAACGCCCGGGACTCGTCGTCTTCGGCAAGACGATCAAGGAGACCACGCCGTGGGGGAGCATCTACGTGACGCTGAACTTCGACGGCGCCGAACCGTTCGAGGTCTTCGCCACCATCGGCAAGAGCGGCTCCGAGCTGAAGGCTATGACCGAGGCGCTGTCGCGGGCCATATCGATCGGCCTGCGAAGCGGCGGCAAACTGGAGGACTTCATCGCCACCCTCAAGGGGCTCTCCGGGAAGGAGTACTGGCTCTTCGAGTTCGACGACAAGCACGTCGCCCGCTCGATACCGGATGCGATCGCGGTGCTGCTCGAACGCCTGATAGGAAAGGACGTCGGCGTGCACGGAGGCGGCGGAGGAGTGGAGTGCCCGGAGTGCGGCGCACCGATGGAGATGATCTCCGGGTGCGAGTACTGTTTCAGCTGCGGATACTCTCCCTGCAAATAGACGATCCGGGAGAGCAAAAAAGCCGGAACCGGGAAAAAGCCCGGTTCCGGCTTTATGTGTCGTGAGACATGGCTCAAGCGACGATGTCGAAGAGGAAACCGAGGATCTCGTTCCGCCGCTCGATGAGGCGCACTATCTCGTCCGGAGGAATCTTGCGGATGATCTTCTCCTCGTCGTTGCTCTCCTTGACGATCACCTGCACAAGATCCGCCTCTTCCTCGATATTGAACTGGAGGTATCTGCTGTGGAGGGCCGCATTCTCCTGGAACGTATCCAAGGCTCGTTCGAGCGCTTTATCCCCGCGCACAAAACGATTGCGGATTCGTCCCTCGGAGAACGTCCGCTGCTCGTCGTATCTTTTTCGAGGGTAGGATGGTTCAAGGTAGTTCTTTCTCGCCCACCCCATAACCTCGACAGAGGGAACGGAAAAAGCAGGAGACATGTTACTCACCTCCAAAATACACTCCACCATCGAGGAGAATATACCCCAGAGCGGAAGAAATGTCAAACGATTCCGTTTTGAAAGAAAGCGTTTCGCCATTGACACGCGGCGGAAATCGCGTATAATTCTTCCGGTGTTTTTGTTTTTACAATTGAGACTCTTATCGAGAGAGGTGGAGGGACTGGCCCGATGAAGCCCGGCAACCTGCCTGAAAAGGTATGGTGCCAACACCAGCAGCCGATGGCTGACTGATAAGAGGGAGCGTTTGAGAACAGTCAAAGGCCCTTCTTGCGAAGGGCCTTTTTTTCATTACTTTGCATCAAGGAGGAAAAACAAGTGACAAAAGAGCGTTATCTCTTCTCATCCGAGTCCGTAACCGAGGGACACCCCGACAAGGTGGCCGACCAGATTTCCGACGGAGTACTCGACGCGATTCTCGCGGAGGATCCCATGGGACGTGTCGCGTGCGAAGTGCTCTGCACCACGGGCATGGTGATGGTGGCCGGAGAAATTACAACGGAAACATACGTGGACATCCCCAAACTTGCAAGGGACATAGTGAAGGACATAGGCTACACTCGCGCGAAGTACGGTTTCGACGGCGATACCTGCGCCGTGCTCACCGCGATCGACGAGCAGTCGAGCGACATCGCGCAGGGCGTGAACAACGCGCTCGAGGTGCGCGAACATCTGGTTACGGAGGAAGAGATCGCAAAGACCGGCGCCGGCGACCAGGGGATGATGTTCGGCTTCGCCTGCAAGGAGACCGAAGAGTACATGCCCATGCCGATCGCGCTGGCGCATCGCCTCGCCAGGCAGCTCGCGAAAGTCCGCAAGGACGGCACGATCCCCTATCTTCGGCCGGACGGAAAGACGCAGGTCACCCTGGAGTACGTGGACGGAAAAGCCGTGCGTGCGGACACCATCGTTGTCTCGGCGCAGCATCATCCTGAAGCGACGCTCGCCGAGATACGGGCCGACATCATCGAGCATGTCGTCACGCCGATCATCCCCGAATACTTGATGAAGGGCGACACGAGAATTCTCGTAAATCCGACGGGGCGTTTCGTCAAGGGAGGCCCCATGGCCGACTCGGGACTTACCGGCAGAAAGATCATCGTCGATACCTACGGGGGATGGGTCGCCCACGGCGGCGGCGCCTTCTCCGGGAAAGACCCGACGAAAGTGGACCGCTCCGCGGCATATATGGCGCGTTATGCGGCGAAGAACGTCGTGGCGGCGGGGCTTGCCGAACAGTGCCAGATTCAACTGGCCTACGCCATCGGCGTAGCCGAGCCCGTCTCCATCATGCTGGATACCTTCGGAACAGGGAAGCTCTCCGACGTGGAGATCACGAAGCTGGTGCGTACGCACTTCGATTTCCGGCCCGCGGCGATCATTCGGGACCTTGAACTCCGCAAGCCGCAGTATCGCCGTCTTGCGGCCTACGGACACATCGGCCGCATCGATCTTGATCCGATGCCCGCATGGGAGCGGACAGACCGCGCTCAAGCCCTTGCCGCGGCGCTGAAATAGCGACGTTTCGACTCTCTCCGGACGGAGGATCGCGATACGCGCGGTCCTCCGTTTCTTTTCCTCGCCCTCTCCGTGTGCTATGATGACCAACGGAAGACCAACGACGTCCTTTGTTTCGGAAGCGAGGAGTGATCGAATGAAAACAGAGAAGATGCTGGCGTCGATTGCATTCTGCACGATAGAGGAGTTCGCGCCGCACAGGAGCAGGCTTCTGTCGCTGATAAGCGCCGTATGCGGACCGCAGAAGGGAATGCGTCTTTTCGTAGCAGTCAACGAAGCGGTGAACAACGCGCTCTTCCACGCGAACAGGGAGCTTCCGGGGGCTGGAGTGCAGATCGTCGCCGTCGACGAGGGAGAGAGCCTGCGCGTTTCCGTACGCAGCGAAGGCAACGGTTTCGAGCACGACTTGAGGACCGATCCCGACGTTTTTTCCGATTTTTTCAGAGAGTCGGGCAGGGGCGTCCAGATCATCCTCCACGTGGTGGACGAGGTCCGTATCGAAGAGTCCGGGAGTACCGTCACGCTTCGTATGGCGAAAAAAGAGTCGCTGGAAGATGTCTCCTCGATCTCGTTATGAGGTGATCGCATGAAAAACTCTCTTCAATCCCCGTCGTCTTTTCCTTTGACGCTCGAGGTGGCGGGGTTTCGTTTCAACGGAATGAATCTGCTGGACATGTTCGGCGAGTCTCTCGTCATGTGGGAAACCGCGACGGGAAACATCGTCTACATGAACGAGGCGGCGCGCGTTCTCTACGACTATACGCTCGCGGAGTCGCAGACGCTCTCCGTCGACGATATTTTTCCCTCCCGCGACGGGCTTGCCGACAGGGCTTTTTCCGTGACCACGACCTCGCACAGAAAGCGGAGCGGAGTATTTTTCCCGGTACAGGCGACCTGCCGTACTCTGGCGCAGGATTCGGAGGAGATCATGATGATGGTCGTCGCCGATATCTCGCCGGAAAATCTGGCGCGGGACGACGTCGCGCTCGCTTCCGACATACAGAGGGGATTTCTTCCGGGAGATCTGGTAGGGGAGCCTGATGTCGAAGTGCGAAGTATCTACCGTCCGATGTTCCTCATCAGCGGAGATATGTTCGGGTATCACTGGGATCCCTCCGGCAGAATCCTGAACGGCTACATCTACGACCTTATGGGACACGGCGTTCCTGCGGCGCTGCAGACATCGGCCCTGATGGTGCTCTTCCGGCAGGCGTTCGAGGACGAGGACAGAATCGGCTCCAGCCTGACGGAGAAGCTTCAATGGGTGAACGACACGGCTGCCGAACGATTCCTTTCGGACTCGTTCGCCGCCGCTATCTGCTTCCGTTTGGATCTTCGCAGAAAAACGCTCTCGTATTGCGCCGCAGGAATCAACGCCTTCCTGCACGGAGTGAACGGGGAGCTGCGAAAAGTGCCGACCCCCGGCTCGCTCCTCGGGCTTTCGAGCCGGGTCGAGTTCGGTTCGGGCGAGATATCTGTACAACCGGGAGATTACTTTCTTTTCACGAGCGACGGGTTTCTCGACCTGCTCGAAGGGACGGAGCCGCTCCGGATGACCTTCTCCGATGCGTACGATCATTTGTTCCAAATCGGATACACCGGCGCCAGCAGAGACGACCTGTCCGCTCTCTGCATTCATATCCGCTGAGAGGGAGCCGTTACCGCCTTTCGAAGCCGATCGGCGGAATGTTGCGGATGATGACCTCGACCAATTCGTCGGGGTCCACAGGTTTTGCGATATAGTCGTCCATCCCGGCATCGAGACACATCTGCCTGTCGCCTTCCATGGCGTATGCGGTCATCGCGATGACCGGCAGCCGTTTCTCGGCGCCTTGTTCATTGGAGCGAATGGCCTGCGTCGTCTCCAAGCCGTTCATCCCCGGCATTTGGATATCCATGAAGGCCAGGTCGAAACGCTCTTCGGCTATTTTTTGAAGCGCCTCCGCACCGCTCTCCGCGAGCGAGACGCACCAGCCCGGTCCGCCCTTTTTGCGCAGTATCGTCCTGGTGAGGCTGCGGTTGAATTTATTGTCGTCGACGACGAGGATCGAGAGCTTCTCCGGCAAACCCGGCGCTTCTTCCGCGACGGCCCGCTCCGGTTCCGCGGCGGATTGTCCTGCGGTCTGTCCGGCCTCGGCGATCTTCTTCATGGTGACCGTGAACTGAAAGATGTTCCGCTCGTCTCCGGCGCTCTCGGCCCGGAGAGCCCCTCCCATCGCCTCCGCCAGCCCTTTGGCGATGATCAGCCCCAGCCCGACCCCTTCATATGCGCGTGAGAATGCGCTTCGGTCGAGGGCGGAGTAGTCGAGCATCGCGCTGATTCGTGCTCCGGTGATGCTCTCGGCGGAGTGCGCGACGGAAAAGCGGAGCGTGATTGTTTCGTCGGTTTCTCCTATCGAAAAGACGTTGATCTCGATCTTTCCTTTTGCGGTAAAGGCGATCGCCGTTCCCACGATATTGCGAAGCACCTGTCTGAGTCGGGCGCTGTCGCCCGTGAGAAATTCGGGAATATCCGGAGCTATGGAGAGTTCCATCTGCAGACGGCGTTCCTGCGCGGCTATAGCCAGCGGGCGGACCGCCTGCGAACAACAGGAACGAAGAGGCACGGGATCGGCTTTCAGCTCGAGCTGCCCCGTTTCGAGCCGTGAAAGGTCCAACAGCTCTTCGACGAGCAGAAGTAGATCCCGGGACGACGACGACAGCATCTCGACGAATTTCTTCTGTTCGAGATCGAGCTTCGTCCCCTGAAAGAGGTTGACCACGCCGACGATCGAGTTGAGCGGAGTGCGAATTTCATGGCTCAGGTTGGCGATGAACGCGGCCTTTTTTCTGTTCGCGTCCTCGGACTTCGCCAGGGCTTCTTCCAGGCGTGCGATCTTCGCGGCCGTTTCGTCCGGAAAACCTTGCAGTACGTTCATGGATGATCCTCCTTGTTCGCGCGGGGCGGCCGACATCTCCTCTTCACGTGTCCATCCTGATTATAAACCGGAGAGGGGAAAAGAACAAAGGGGAGACATTTTTCCCGTCTCCCCTTTGTTCCGTATGCGTACTCCCGATCGTCGCCTTTCCTGCTCAGCGGAAAGCGTACACTTTCCCGTCGTAACTTCCGAAGTAGACGACCCCGCCGACCACCAGCGGAGAGGACATGATTTCTCGGCCCGTCTCGAAACGCCAGCGTTCAGCGCCCGTGGCGGCGTTGAGGGCGAAGAATATTCCCGCGTCGCTGCCGAAGAAGACGAGCCCCTGATGCACGACGGGGTCGGAATGAATGCCGCCGGGCACGGGAAACTCCCATACCGGTTTGCCCGAAGCGGCGTCGAGAGCGACGAGCTTGCCGTTGATGGTGCCGAAGTAGAGCCGCCCTCCGGAGACCGCCGGAGATGTTGTGATCGACTCCCCCGCCGCGTACTTCCACAAAGGGATCACTCCCTTGATCCGGACGGCCTGCATCAGTCCGTCCCAGCTTCCGAAATAGACGATCCCGTTTGCGACCACAGGCGCCGCGCCGATCGGACCGCCGCTCCCGCCTCCCCACTCCTTCTTCCCCGTCTTCGCGTTCAGGGCGTGGAACAAGCCCTCGTATGCGCCGACGAAGAGCAGCCCGTCGCTGTACGTCGGCGAGGAGCGAAGCTCTCTTCCCGTGTCGAAAGACCATGCGAGGCGACCGTTGGAGGCGTTCAGCGCGTATGTTTTCCCGTCCGTGCTGTTGAAGAACGCCTTCCCGTCGCCCGCGGCGGGAGACCCCCATATCGAACCGGTGGTGTACCTGTCGCTGGAACCGGTTTTATAGTTCCACTGCACGTTGCCGGTTGCCAGGCTCACCGCGAAGAGGGTTCCGTCCGCCCCCCCGACGAACGCGTTCCCGCCGAGGATCGCCGGAGCGCCGTTGATCGTGGCTTTCGTATCGAAAATCCAGAGAGCGCGTCCGGTGTTTTTGTCGAGAGCATGCAATTTGCCCGTCTCGTCGCCGATGAGGATCTTGTCCCCCGCAAGGGCGGGGGATCCCGAGACGCCGGCTTGCGCATCGTAGCTCCATTGGAGAACTCCTTCCCACCCGGCCGCCTCCGTCAAGGGGAATACGGAGAACAGAAGGAGAGAGAGCGCGTAGACACCGATGAACGATCTTTTCTTGATAGAGTGCATTTTCGACACCTCTTTTCATTGGTATGTTTCCTTTGTTGAACATTATACCGCACCGGTCGATTTCTGCACCGGAAAAATACGGACGTTGAAAAGAAGAAACAAGAGGGGTACAATTCGGAGCGTTCGTAGGAGAAAGGAGCGTGGTGCGCGTGGGCCTTCACGTCGCGGCGGAAAAATGGTTGAGCGGATATATCGATTCGTTTCGAGATGAGAAGGGAGCGCTACACCCTCTCATGGAGGTAAAACGTACGCATGGTCTTCGTGTGCGGGACAACGCCTCGATGATCGCTTCGGGGCTGGGGTGGTCCGGGGAGCTTCTTGAGTGCGGTCTGACCGCCGCGCTGCTTCACGATACGGGGCGTTTCCCCCAGTTTTCACGATGGGGAACGTATTACGACGGCGCCTCGCAGGACCACGGCGACCTGGGTGAAAAAACCCTCCGAGAACTCTTTCCGGCCGTAGACGCGGCGTCGGCCGGTCGATGGGAGGATATTCTGCTCGCGGTGCGGCTGCATAATAAAAAAGAGCTTCCGAAGGAGATCTCCCCTTCGGCGCTTCCTCTGGTCCGGATAGTTCGCGACAGCGACAAGCTCGACGTATTTCGCCTCGTGCGGACGCATGTCGAGGAGAACCGTATCAACGACCTGCTGCCGAGAATCGCGCCCGCGGGCGGATACTCCGAGGCGCTCGTCCGCGAGGTGGCCTCGGAGAGGCGCGGTTCCTACAACAACGTCCATTCGCTCTCGGACTTTCTTCTGGTGCAGCTCTCCTGGGTGTTCGATCTCAACTTCGCGCCCTCGTTCCATATGCTCCGCAAGGAGGGCGTGCTCTCCTGGATGGAGAGGATTCTTCCGCCGGAGGAGACCGTGAACGGTTTCATCCGTTCCGTTCTTCGCCACGCGGAACTCATGGAAAGCGCCTGAAAGAAAAAACAGCAGTTCGCCGGGAAAAACGAATTTTCCCGGCGAACTGCTGTATCGGGGCAAACAGCGTTCTCAGTCGAAGCGGTGCGCGATGACGTCGATGATCGCCCTGTCGAGGTCGCGCATGCCGTGGATGGAGACCTGCACCATGTTGTTCACGGTCTTCTCGATGGTCTCGTCCACGAGTCCCTGGGGTTCCGGGTAGTGCCCGTCGAAGACGAGCAGGGCGGCGTGATACGCCTCCAGCGCCCCGGTGCCCACTTTCAGAGCGCAGGTGTCCTTTGCGCCGTCGCAGACCATACCGACCAGGTTGCCGAGGATGATCAGCATCGCCTGCGCCGCTTTGGCGATGTCCTTCGTTTTCAGATAGACCATTGCGGCGGCCGCTCCCGCGCCTGCGGCTACGGTGCAGCCGCAGGTCGGCGTCAGACGTCCCGTGCGGCTTTTCACATAGCTCGTCGCAAGGTGACTGAATGCGATGGCCTTCGCGGTCTCTTCCCTGCCCGCGCCCTCATGCGCGGCGAAAATAGCGACCGGAAGAATGGCGGTGACGCCGTGGTTTCCGCTGCCCGCGCTGCTCATTACGGGGAGGGGGGCTCCCGACATCCGTGCGTCGGAAGCGGCTGCGGCGAAGGATTTGATTTTCAGGCTGAGGTCGTCGGAGTCGAAGCCCGCTCCTGAGTGTTTACGGATTGTCTTGCCTATGTCGAGTCCCGTGGTGCGGCTTCGGTCGAAGCCGTATTCCGCGATAGTCATGTTCATTTCGACGCCTTCGAGGACGTACGCGATGTCCTCCTCGTCCATCATGTCCACCATCGAGACGAGTTCCGAGAAACCCATGCGGGCGATCTCTTCGGAGATGTTCTTCGCCTGCCCCGAACTCTTCGCGGGGGCGGCGGAGAAGCGGATCGCATCGTCGAGAACGACCTCGACGATGTTGGTGTGCGCGCCTTCGATGCGGCAGATCGCAGCGTGCTTCGCGGAGCGGAGCGTCGCTTCGACGTAGACGCCGTGACGGTTCATATCCGGGACGACCTTGACCGCTCCTTTGCCGAGCATCTCCATCGCCCGTGCAACATCCTCCTCGGCGCAGTCTTTCAAGACTTCGAGACCGTACTCGGAGCGCCCGCACCGAACGGCCAAAGCTGCGGCGACGTTGTTTCCGCGAAGCCCTTGGGTTCCCGGAATGCCCACGTCCACGCCGTTCTTGTAGACGCTGTCGCTCACGATCACTGCCACGCTCTCCACAGCTTCCGGCAGCTCTTCCTTCGCCCGGGCGACGGCCAGCGCCACCGCTCCGGGCTCGGTACATCCGAGGGCCGGTTTGACTTCGCATTTCAGAAATTCTTTGATGGTGAACATTCTGTCCCCTCCGCGCAGAAAATATGAGAATCAGAGTATATGCTAGAATAAATGGTACCGTGCGGTGAAATAGCCGTCAATCTCCTTCAGTAAAAATCGTGCGTAGCGAGAGATGCGTTTTTTTACCTTGCTTGCTTTCTTCACTATAGGATAAAATAAACCATCGCGGTCTGATCGCTGCTCACCGGAGCGGGGTCAGGAGAACACTTTGCAGAGGAGAGAATCTTTTTGAGCATACAACTTCCCGTTTTAAAGTTAGGGAAACACACCCCCCGCTACCCCTTGATTCAGGGGGGCATGGGAGTCGCAATTTCGGGGCCCAGCCTCGCCGGACATGTTGCCAAATGCGGCGGAGTGGGAACGATCGCCAGCGTCGGATTGGCCGCCAACTCCCCTCACTACAACGGCCGCAACTACTTCGAGGCGAACCAACTCGCCGTGAAGGACGCCATCGCCGATGCACGGAAGATCGCCGGCCCGGGCGGGGTGATCGCCGTCAACTGTATGGTGGCCCTCACCGACTACGACAGACAGACGCTTTCGGCCTGTCAGGGGGGCGTCGACGTGATTATTTCGGGCGCGGGGCTTCCTTTGCGTCTGCCTGAATACACGCGAGACTTTCCCGATGTGGCGCTTGTCCCCATCGTCAGCTCGCTGAAAGCCGCCGCTCTGATCACTCGCCGCTGGGAGAAGACCTACGGCCGCGTTCCCGACGGGTTCGTCGTGGAGACGCCGAAGTACGCGGGGGGACACCTCGGCGTAACGAAGATGGACCAGGTAGACGACGAGCAGTTTACCCTCGAGACGGTCGTACCGGAACTCGTGGAGTTCGTCGAGAAGGAGATGGGGAGCGATATCCCCGTCATCGGAGCCGGCGGAATCTGGGATCGGGAGGATATGGAGAAGGTCTTCTCTCTGGGAGCCAAAGGCGTGCAGATCGGAACCCGTTTCGCCTGCACCTTCGAAGGCGACGCTTCCGACCGCTTCAAACAGGCTTACATCGACGCGACCGAGGAGGACGTGGTCATAATTCAGAGTCCGGCGGGCCTCCCCGGCAGGGCGCTTAAATCGCCCTTCGTGAAGCAGTATCTCGAAGGGGACGTCAAGAGCAAGCCGTGCATGGCGAACTGCCTGACCCACTGCCGCTACAAGACGGACAAGGAAACCTTCTGCATCGCGCAGTCGCTCATCGACTCCTTCCGGGGCAACTGGGAGGAGGGGCTCTTCTTCTGCGGTTCCAACGTCGTCAAGGTGAAGGAGATGCAGCATGTCGAAGACATCATGAGGGACTTTTTCCCCGAAATGGAGTAGAGGCGGAAGTTCGCCGGAGAGGTACTGCCGCAGCGGTCCTTTTACAAGGCGGGAGCATGCTCCCGCCTTTTCCGGTACGGAGAGGAGGAGAGAACCGATGAGACGGACGATGCGACGGTGCGCGCTTGTACTCGGAAGCCTGTTCGTCGCGTTGCTGTGCGCGGGAACGGCGCCGATTCTCCCTGCGGAGGGCAAGGAAACGTACTCCTCCGGAAGCGTCGGGACGACGGAGCCGCCTCGGGCAGTGCTGCAGGTAACCGCACTCGACGCGGAGAAGACCGTTCGCCCGATACCGTCGACGAAGCAGGCGATCCAGGAACGGATACGGGAGATTCAAACCGAGATAGATTCGATCACGGGGAAGAAGGAACACCTCCTGGAGGGGCGAAGCGTCGAGGAAGAAGATGTGCGCAGGGTGCTCATCGCTCTAGGGGCGCTTCAGAACGTCTACTCCAGGTACATGAGCGCCATAGACAACCTTGAAGAGGCGAAGATGGAGGAGGCGGCGCATGCGGAGAAAGCCTCGCTCCCCGTCGTCGCCGGGCAGCCTCCGTTCAATCTTTCATTTTACGAGGAAGTGCGCAACCGCTTCGAGACGGTCGAACAACGCCTTGATTCGGTCGTCTCTTCGATACGCCTTGCCGAAGGGAGTCTTTCGGCGCTTCAGGAGCAGGCGCAGAAGCTGCAGGAGCGGCATAAAACCCTGTTCGACGAGCTGGGGGCGCTGGAGAACGCCGCCCGTGTGAAAGTAACGTTCCAGCTCAAGGAAGCCGAAGCGGATCTTGAAGGGGCGATGGCGTCCCGCACGGTGCAGACCATGGGGATCGAGGCGCAGACGAAAATCCGTACGGTGCTCCAGGAGGAGCGCGAGACGCTGCAGAAAGCGCTGAACTATGTCAGGAAACATCTCGCGTTCGACGACAAGGACCGCATGGCGCGTGTCGAGAGCATCGGCGGACAGATAGCGGCGGCCCGCGAGAAACTGCCGGCGCTTCGGGAGGAGCGAGAGCGGGCGCGCACCGCGCTCACAAGAAGCCAGGGAGCGCTGACGTCCGCCCGGAACGAAAGAGAACGCCTCCTCGCTCAGGTCGGCGTCGCCGAGCAGACGGCGGCGCTTCAGCTTGCGCAGGTCTCGTTGGAGCATACCGAGCAGACACTTCTCTTTCTCGAAGAGGAACAGCGTATATGGAACGCCCGGTATTCTCTTCTCGACGGAAGCCTGAAGGGGCAGGAGCTGTGGGACATGCGCTCGACCATCCTCGCCCGCGTGAAAGACCTCGAAAACGCGTTTCTCCTCCGTCAAAGAGGCGTCTCGGCCGTCCAGTCGGAGATACTCGCAGCACAGAAGGAGCTGGAGGAACACTCCGGAACACACGCCGTGCTCGCCAGAATACGTTCGAGGATAGAACTGCTGAATAAAACCGTGGAGAGCGCCAACGCCTCGATGGCCCGTGTCTTCTCGCTTTTCAACCAGTACGGCCGCCTCCGGGAGGAGATCAACGAGCATATCGACGCGGTGCGTATCGCCGAGCGGGTGACCACCTTCGGCAAGGAGCGTTTTTTCGCCTTTTGGAATATCACGCTCTGGTCCGGCGACGGATTCGACATCACCGTATCCAAACTGGTCTTCGCCGTGCTTCTCTTCCTTGCCGCGTTCTTCCTGAGCGGCCGTCTGACCGCATTCCTGAGCAGAACCCTTCTCAACAGATTCGGCATGGACTCGACGGCGACGATGGCCAGCCAGAAGATACTCTTCTTCGTCCTGATGGGAGCGTTTCTCCTCGCCGCGCTCGATCTGGTCGGGATTCCGCTCACCGCGTTCGCCTTCCTCGGAGGCGCCCTCGCCATCGGCATCGGTTTCGGCGCGCAGAACATCTTCAACAACCTCATCAGCGGGTTCATCCTGATGTTCACCGAACCCATACGGGTCGAGGACACCATTGAGATCGACGGCCTGTTCGCGACGGTTCAGGAGATCGGCACCCGCGCCACGAGGGTGAAGACGTTCGACAACATCGACGTGCTCATGCCCAACAGCTACTTCCTCAATAACAAGATCGTCAACTGGACGCTCACGGACCAGAAAATCCGTCTTCGGATCAACGTCGGCGTCTCGTACCGGTCCGACCCGAGGAAGGTGGAGGAGCTGTTGCTGCTGGCCGCGAACGACCACACGCGCGTTCTGCGAAACCCGGAGCCGTTCGTCGTCTTCAGAGAGTTCGGCCCGAGCGCGCTCGAGTTCGCTCTCTTCTTCTGGATCGACATGACGACCGCCTCGACGCTCAAAGTGTCCAGCGACCTGCGCTTCCGGCTCGTCGCGCTCTTCGAAAAACACGGGATACGAGTCGCCTTCCCCCAGATGGACGTCCATCTGGATACGAGTTCTCCGGCGGAACTTCGCCTGGATCGTGCCAGGCTGTCCGCCGAAAAACTACAAATACAGGAGGAATAACGCTTCATGCTCTCGCTTGCGGAAAAGGACATCTACTCGTTGCTCCTTGAACTCGTCTCCATACCGAGCGTCTCGTTCTCCGAGGAGGAGAACCGTGCGGCGGATTTTATTTACTCCACGCTCGGCGGACTGGAGTACTTTCGACGGAACCCCTCGCTGCTCCGTTTTCTTCCCGCGGAAGGCGACCCTCTCGGGCGCAAGGCAGTCGCCGCGCTCGTCCGGGCAACGCCTTCCACCGGGAAAACCGTCATCGTCACCGGGCACTTCGACGTTGTCGACGCCGAGGCGTGCGGTCATCTCAAACATCTGGCGTTCTCGCCGGAGGAGTACACCCGGCGGGTCGGCGAGCTGGAGATCTCCGCCGAGGCGAGGGCCGACCTGGAGAGCGGCGAGTATCTCTTCGGGCGGGGCGTCTCGGACATGAAGGCGGGTATCGCGCTCGAAATGTGCCTTCTCGGCGAGGTCTCCCGCCTTGAGACCTTTCCCGCGAACGTCCTCTTTCTCGCGGTTCCCGACGAGGAGAACACGTCGGCGGGGATGCGGGGCGCGGTCCCGTGGCTGGTCCGCCTCCGCGAGGAGTGGAACCTTGAGTACATCGCCTGCCTCAACGGCGAACCGTCCGTCGGAGGGCGGGGAGTCCCCGCCGGAGGAGTGTACGTCGGCACGATCGGCAAGATCATGCCGTTCTACCTCTGCGTGGGGAAGGAGGCGCACGTCGGCGACTACTACGAAGGAGTCAGCGCGTCGCTGCTGACGGCGTACCTTGCGATCGCGCTCGAAGGCTCGCCCGAGACCTCCGAGTTTCTTGGAGGCGTGAACTTCCCGCCGCAGGCGTGCCTCCGCTTCCGCGATCTTGTGAGGAACTACTCCGTGACGCTCCCGGAGCGCTCGGTTGCCTACTACAACTGCCTCACCGTGTCCGGGACCCCCGCGGGCATCCTTGAGGAGATGAAGGGCGCGGCGGCGCAGGCTCTCGACATGACTCTGGAACGCCTGGCGCGCTCCAGGGAAGCGATCAGGGCAAGGGGAGGATTCATTCCGGAGGGAAGCCCTCTTCGTCCGCGGGTCATGACCTACGGAGAGCTGCTGGAGAACGCGCGGAGACGCACGGACTCGTTCGGCGACGTCCTCGAAAACTTTCTGAAGACGCTTCCGGATTCCCTGGACGAGAGGGAGCGCTGCATCGAGACGGCATCCTTTCTTCTGGACCTCGCCGGAGAGAAGGGACCGCTCGTCGTCGTCGGTTTTCTGCCGCCGTACTACCCTCCCCGGCTGAACAGGGGGGAGTCCGAGGGAGAGCGCGCCGTGCTTCGGGCCGTGGAGCGGCTCAAGGATGCCGGCAAAGCGTTCGGACTCGCCATAAGCCGTGTCGACGTCTTTCAGGGGATCATGGACATGAGCTATTTGGGTTTCCAGGGCGCTCCCTCGGAGCTGGACGCGCTCGCGGAGAACATGCCCCTGTGGGGAAGAGAGTACCGCTTTCCTCTCGATGGCCTGAAGCGGCTCGACGTTCCGATAGCGAATTTCGGCCCCATCGGCAAGGACGATCACAAGAACGCGGAACGTATCAATCTTCCGTACTACCTTCGAACGTTGCCGCCGCTCTTCAGGCGGTTCGTGGAGTTTCTCGCCGAGGAAACCTGCGCCGAGTGTCGAGAGACTGACCAAATCTGACGACGGAAGGCGGGATTTCACAGGGGGCGGGGTTTCCGCGATCGGAATCCCGCCCCTCTTTTTTTTCCGCCCGAGTGAACGCCGGGAGTGAAGAGCCCGTGAAAGAGAGTGTGCTGGAAATCTGCGGAAAAGAGTTTTCGGGAGTTGAGAAAAAGAGGATTATCATGGATAATACCGCAGAGCAAGGATAAAAACTGGAATACAAACTGCGTAAACAACACTTTTTATAAACCTCGTTTCGCGACTGGTTTAAAGAGTGAAACGAAATTCACTATACCTTCAGAAAGAGGTGGCATGATGTCTCGCAACAGGTCGGAAGAGCTTATGGAGATGGAACACGAATATGGTGCGCATAACTATCATCCGCTCGAAGTCGTGATCTCGAAGGCCGAGGGGATCTGGGTGGAGGATCCGGAGGGACGCCGGTATATGGATATGCTGTCGGCCTACTCCGCGGTCAACCAGGGGCACAGACACCCGAAGATCATCAAGGCGCTGAAAGAGCAGGCGGATATCCTTACGCTGACCTCCCGCGCCTTCTTCAACGACCGCTGGCCGCTCTTCGCCAAGAAGCTCGCCGATTTCACCGGCAAAGAGATGATTCTTCCGATGAATACCGGCGCCGAGGCCGTGGAAACCGCCCTCAAGACAATGAGAAAGTGGGGCTACATGGTCAAGGGCGTGGAGAAGGACAAGGCCGAGATCATCGTCTTCGAGAACAACTTCCACGGACGCACCATCACGATCATCTCCTTCTCGATCGACCCCGACGCGACGGAATATTACGGCCCCTTCACTCCGGGCTTCAAGGTGGTTCCCTACGACGACCTCGCGGCGGTAGAGAAAGCGGTGACGAAGAACACCGTCGGCATAATGGTCGAACCCATCCAGGGAGAAGCGGGCGTCGTCGTGCCGAGCGACGGTTTCCTGAAGGGGCTGGAGACGATCGCGAGGAAGCACAATATCCTCCTTGCGATCGACGAGATCCAGACCGGTTTCTGCCGTACGGGCAAGAACTTCGCGTTCCAGCACGAGGGGATCGATCCCGACATCATCATCATGGGCAAGGCCCTCGGCGGCGGCGTCTTCCCCGTTTCGGCGATAGCGGCCGACAAGAAAGTTCTCGGCGTGTACAAGCCCGGCACCCACGGCTCTACGTTCGGCGGTAATCCGCTTGCATGCGCCGTGGCAAGCGCGGCGATCGACGTGCTTGTGGAGGAGAAGATGGTCGAGCGCGCCGAAGAGCTTGGCACGTACTTCATGGACGGACTCAAGGCGATCAAATCGCCCAAGATCAAGCTCGTGCGCGGGAAAGGGCTCCTCATCGGCCTCGTCCTGAACGAGTCCGCCGGGAAGGCGCGCATCTACACCACGGCTCTGAAGGAGAAGGGGCTTCTCTGCAAGGAGACGCACGACTGGATCATCCGCTTCGCCCCCCCTCTCGTCATCACGAAGAGCGAGATCGACCAGGCGCTCGAGACGATCCAGGAAGTGTTGTGCGCTCCCGGAATGCCCATGCCCTGCCTATAGCCTCGTCGAGTTCCCGCGTCTCCACTGTAATGACGAACGCCCGGCCGCTGACGGCCGGGCGTTTTACTTCTCCTGCCGTCAGACCATCTCCATCTCTTCGTCGGGGTCGAAGAGAAGAATGTCCCACCGTTCTTCGGTCAGTTCGCGCCCCCATATCGTGTGCGTGACTTCCTCGGTGGGGGAAAATCCGTACATTTCGTAGAGGTGGCGGGCATCCCGAAGCTCGGAGAACGTCCACAGAAAGACCCTGTGGTACAGGTTCATCCGGGAGTAGTCCAGCGCTTCTTCCATAAGGCGTCTTCCCAACCCCATTCCGCGGAACACCGGTTCGACGAGGAACCAGCGAAGCTGCCCGACGCGTTCTTCGACGCGGTCGATAGCGATGGAACCGACGATCGAACCTCCGTGTTCCACCACCCATGCCTGACCAGCGTCGTTCTCCCTGTTCTTCAGGAAACGCGCCATTCCCTCGAAGAGGTATGTTTCGAACGACGGGTCGAAGCCGTACTGTTTTCCGTAGAAGTCCATGTGGCGGGCTGCGATGATGCCGAGGTCTCCCGGAGACGCCGGTCGGACCGAGAGTTCGAGAGGCGACTTGGTCAGAAGCGAACGGATGTTGTCCATTGCGCCCAACAGCGAGGAGACTTCTCTCTCCGAAAGGGGGGAGATGAGATCCGCGGCTTTTTTATCCGAGGCTTTTTCCAAAGAGCCGAGCACACGTTCGCCATGATCGCTGAGCTTCAGCAGGTACGCCCGGCCGTCGAGCGGCGAGCGCTCCTTCGTCAGGAGATCGTCCTGTTCGAAGCGACGGACGATCCTGCTCAGATACCCCGGATCGAGTTCCAGTTCTCGGTTGATATCGCTTGCCGTAGGATTTTCCGAGTGTTTTATTTCGAAGAGCACCCGAACCTCGGCCAGGGAAAAGGGGCTGTTCAGTACCGACTGATTGACTGCGCCGATGATCCGTGTATAGAATCTATTGAAAGAACGGATCTTCTGCGTGATATCATACAGATTCGTTTTCACTGCCATCACATCCTTTCTTTATGGATTCTCATCCTGTAATGATATTCCATATCATTGATGCTGTCAAGCAATTTAGCGTTCGTTTGGAAGAAATTTTTGAGAAAATACACCACTTCCCGTGAGCTTCACCGTGAAGTGTATGCATATCCTAGAATGAGATTCATCGATGTTTCGTCAGGTCCTTCAGACGCTGGAGTTCCTCGGGGAGAATGGCGCCCGAGATGAAGGATGTGTAGGCGGTCTTGTTGTGGAGGAGCGGTTCCTCCCGCAGTTGCGGGATAGCTGCGGCCGCTTCCTCGAACGACGGCGTCCCGGGAACGGGGGAGAACTCGGCCAGCTTCGCCCGGGCGCCGCAGGATTCGGCGAAAAGTATCGAATCCGCCACTGAGGAGGTCGTCTGCCCCGGCAGACCTGCGAGAATGTAGGTCTCCATCTGTTCGGACGTGAAGCCCGCTCGCCGCAAATCGCCCAGAGCACGCCGGAATTCCTCCCCGGACGTCTTGCCCGAGCCCTTTCGTTGAACGTCGGGATCGCTGCTCTCGAGGCTCAGGCGCAGCGTTTGAAATCCCGTCCGCTTGAGGACTGCGGCGCAGCGTTCGTCTATCTCCCGAATGTGCAGGCCGTTCGGCGTGTGGTAACGGACGCCCGGAAAACGGGAGTGGAGCGCCTCGCAGAGCGGGTAGAAGCGCCGCTCTTTGTCGATCAGCAGCGCGTCGTCGTAGAATGCGGCGTCCCGCGCTCCATGCAGAGAAAACTGAAAGGCGGCGTCGGCAAGCGTTTCGGAAAGCTCCCTCTCGACGAACTTCGGGAAGAGACGCTTCGAAGCGCAGTATTCGCACGAAAGCGGGCAGCCGAACGACGTCAGAAGCACCGCGTATCCGGATTCCGCGTACAGCTCCATCGCCGGGCGGACGAGGGGGATGGACGGCAGGACGTCCTGCACGACGTCCGCGCCGGACCGTACGGCGTGTTCGGGGCAGAGCCGGGCGTAGACGCCTCCAAGAATGACGGGAACGCCCGGGAATAGCTCTTTCGCCAGTTCGACGGCGCGAAAGACGCCCTCGTACCAGTAGGTCATGCCGGACGTGACCAGCACGCAGTCCGGACGGGGAAGCGCGCGCATTCTTCGAAGCATCGCCGCGTCGTCCAGACCGAAGCGGTGATAGCGCCGGGGGATGTTCTTGAAAACGGTCGGTTTTGGTACCTCGCTCCGGACCAGTTTCCGTCGCCCGAAGGAGATCGCCTCGCCCGCTTCCTCCGCGAGGCAATCGAGAAGAAATACTGTGTTCTCCCGTCTCCTAAGAGCGTCGAGGAGAAAGAGGAGCCCGAGCGGTTTGGCCCATAGATCGAAACAAGTGAAGTCGAAGACGGGGGGATTGATCCCGAGGATGGTCGCTCCCCGAAGTCCCCGGAGAAATGACGTTGAATCCGCCATGCATGCTCAGCTCTTTTCTGAAGATATGGTGGAAACCGCGGCGCGGCTGTCTCCTCTTCGCTTTCGCCAATGATACCATCGGGCATACGCCCGGCGCGACGGTCTCGACGGTATTTTGACAGGTTTTCCTTCCGGGGTGTATAATCAAGGCGTTCGCATCGGGGGAGTCCGCAACGGACTGAGAGGGGGTTGTTCGCGCCCCGACTCCTGGAACCTGATCCGGGTTATGCCGGCGAAGGGAAGGTGCCGCTTTCAAGGGACATTCCACCGATGGATATTTCGAAAGGAGGAGTGTTCCATGTTTCATATACGCAACACGATTCTCGTCGAAGGCGCTCTCGCAGTCGCCCTCTCCGTCGTTTTCTCGGCGCTTCGCCTCTGGACGATGCCCCAGGGAGGTTCCATCACGCTCGAAATGCTTCCGATCTTCCTCTTCGCCCTCAGGCGGGGCGGCAAGGCGGGGTTCGCCGCAGGAGCGGTCTCGGGCGTTATGCAGCTCATCACCGGCGGCTACATCGTCCACCCCGCCCAGGCTCTTCTGGACTATCCGCTCGCGTTCGGCGTCCTCGGCGCGACGGGTTTCTTCAAGAACATGCCCCTCTGGCTGGGGATATCGATCGGCGGCGCGCTCCGCTTCTTCTGCCACGTGCTCTCCGGGGTCGTCTTCTTCGGCTCGTTCGCCCCGGAGGGAACGAACGTCTGGATGTACTCCGCGGTATACAACGGCTCGTACATGGCCCCGACGCTCGTCGTCTGCGCCGTGCTCGCCTATCTTATCTGGCCCAGGCTCAAGAGGATCGGGACCGAGGGATAATTCCCTCATCGAAGAGCCGTTCCCTGACCTTTCTGCTCCCTGCGGGCAGAGGCGCGGCGGCCAGTTCGGAAGGAAGGGCCCATCTGCCGCCCCCGTCCGCGAGGTCGCCCGGGGAGTGCAGCCGGATAATCCGGACTGCGAGGCGAAGACGCCACTTCGTGAAGGAGCAGCGCACTTCGCCGCCGCAGTCCGGCGCGCATCTCCGCGCCTTTTCGGTCAGCGCCGACTCCGGCTCCGCGGGCGGCGCGCTCCACGGAAACTCCTCGAAACCCGCCCACAGCCCCGACGGCGGGCGTTTCCTCAAAAAGACCATGTCGTTGTACAGGTAGACGGCGAGAATTCCTTCAAGGCTCTCGGACTTCGTCCTTCGGGAGATCATCGGCCGTTCAAGGGCGCTCCCCCGAAGCCTCGCGAGGCAGAGAAAACCGAGAGGGCACTCTCCGCACAGCGTCGACGCGGGCGCACAGAGCGTGGCGCCAAGCTCCATGATCGCGGAGTTGAAGTCTCCCGGACGATCCGGCGGAAGCATCCGTTCGAAGGCGCTCAGAACGGTTCTTTCCCCCGAACTGCGGTCGACGGGCTCTTCAAGATCGAGCAGACGTGAGAAGACCCTCTTCCCGTTGGCGTCGAGGGCGGGGACGTGAAGCCCGAATGCGATGCTCGCCACGGCCGCCGCGGTGTAGGGACCGACGCCCGGAAGGGCGCGTAGCTCCTCGTAGGATGCCGGAAGCGTATCGAGCCCGCGAGCTTCAAGCAGCCGCGCCGCGCGCAGCAGGTTTCTCGCCCTGGAGTAGTACCCCAACCCCTCCCATGCCCTGAGGACATCCTCTTCATCGGCCCCGGCGAGCGAACGTAGCGTGGGGAAGGCGCGCATCCAACGGCGATGGTACTCGACGCCGCGTGCAGCCTGCGTCTGCTGCAGCATCACCTCCGAGATCCATACCGCGTACGGGTCGTTCGTTTCTCTCCACGGAAAAGGGCGTCGGCAGAAGTCGTACCAGCGCAGCAGAGGCCCGACCCCTTCTTCCAAAGGTATAGGCGGCGGATGGTTCATCGTGAGACACGCTCCTTCCCGAAGCTTCTTTTTCTCCCATTGTGTATAACACGCCCCCGCATAGGGTACAATACAAGGAAGGCATTTCCGGACGATTCGGACGTCTCTTCGCCCGGAAGAGTTTCGGACGGCGGAGGCGGTCCCCCGTCCTCTCGGGGGCGCTCTATCCCGCAGAAGGAGGAACGACAATGGCGAAAGAAGAGAATATCCGGTACGACTTTTCCCTTTTCGGCGAGATGGACTCCTATCTCTTCAGGGAGGGGAATCACTTCCGTCTGTACGAGAAGCTCGGGGCGCACGTCGTCGACGACGGAAAGCATCGGGGGACGTACTTCGCGCTCTGGGCGCCCAACGCGCAGGAGGTCAGCGTGATCGGCGCCTTCAACGACTGGGACAGAACGCGCCACTACCTCTCCCCAAGAAAAGACAGCTCGGGAGTGTGGGAGGGCTTCGTCTCCGGCGCGGGCAAGGGGGCGCTGTACAAGTACTCCCTCCGCTCCCGCGACGGAAGCGTCGTCGAGAAGGGCGACCCCTTCGCCGCCTTCTGGGAGATCGCGCCGAAGACGGCCTCCATCGTCTGGCCGCACGACTATACATGGAACGACGGCGAGTGGATGAAGACGAGGCGCGAACGCAACGCCCTCGACGCGCCGATGTCGATCTACGAGGTGCATGTCGGATCGTGGCGGAGAAAGCCCGCCGAGGGTTTCCGCTCCCTCTCCTACCGCGAGCTGGGGCACGAACTCGGCGAGTACGTCCGGTCGGCCGGCTTCACGCACGTCGAGCTGCTCCCCGTGATGGAACACCCCTTCTACGGCTCCTGGGGGTACCAGACGCTGGGCTACTTCGCGCCCACCAGTCGCTACGGAACGCCCGAGGACTTCATGTACATGGTGGACGTGCTCCACCAGATGGGCGTCGGCATCATCCTCGACTGGGTACCGTCGCACTTCCCCGACGACGCGTACGGAATCGCCCGTTTCGACGGCACGTGCCTCTACGAGCACGAGGATCCCCGCAAGGGGTACCAGCCTGACTGGGGGAGCCAAATCTTCAACTTCGGCCGCAACGAGGTGCGCGAGTTCCTGATCAGCAGCGCCTTCTGCTGGCTCGACCGCTTTCACGCGGACGGCCTCCGGGTGGACGCCGTCGCGTCGATGCTCTACCTCGACTACTCGCGCAGGGCGGGGGAGTGGATTCCGAACAAGTTCGGCGGCAGGGAGAACCTTGAGGCCGTCGACTTCCTGAAAAAGCTCAACGAAGCCGTGTACAAAGAGTTCCCCGACGTCCAGACCATCGCCGAGGAGTCCACGGCGTGGCCCATGGTGACGCGTCCCACCTTCCTCGGAGGCCTCGGCTTCGGTATGAAGTGGAACATGGGGTGGATGCACGATATCCTTGAGTATATGCGGAAGGATCCGGTCTACCGGAAGTACAACCACAACAAGATCACCTTCAGCATCATGTACGCCTTCACCGAGAACTTCCTGCTCCCCTTCTCCCACGACGAGGTGGTCCACGGCAAGGGCTCCATGCTGGGCAAGATGCCGGGCGACGAATGGCAACAGTACGCCAACCTCAGGCTGCTCTACGGGTATTTTTTCGCCCATCCGGGAAAAAAACTGCTCTTCATGGGGAGCGAGTTCGGTCAGGGGAGAGAGTGGAACCACGACGACAGTCTCTTCTGGGATCTCCTGCACTCGCCCCGTCACCATGGGATGCTGCACTGGGTGAAGGACCTCAACCGCGTCTACAGGAGCGAGGCCGCGCTCCACGGGCGGGACTTCTCTCCGGAAGGGTTCCAGTGGTGCGATTTGTCCGACTGGGAGCAGAGCATCGTCTCCTTCGTCCGGAAGAGCGCGGGCGGGGATATGGTCTTCGCTGTCTGCAACTTCACTCCGGTGCCGCGTTTCGGTTACCGCATCTCCGTCCCCCGGGGGGGGAGATGGAGCGAACTGCTCAACAGCGATGCGGCGGAGTACGGGGGAAGCGGCGTCGGTAACTTCGGCGGAGTGCTGTCCGAGCCGCTGCCGGACTCCTCGTGGCATTCGCTGACGCTTGCGCTGCCGCCGCTGGGGATGCTCCTCTTCAAGCTGGAACGGCCGGAGGCTCTTCCGGAGTCCGTCGCGGCGAAACGGCCGGAAGAGACGAACCGCCCGCATGCGGAAACGGAGCGCGGCGGGAAGAACTAGCGGAACGGTCGAAGGGGAGGGGGGTAAACTCGCTCCCCCTCCCCTTCGCTAAAAAGCTTATGCGCCCGCCAGGGAGAGCACGGCCCCGAGGATCACGTTCACGCCCTTCGCGATCTGCTCGTAGTCGGTCCACTCCTCAGGGCAGTGGCTCCGCCCCCCCTTGCTGGGGACGAAGACCAGCCCGACGTCGGTAATCCCCGCCATGATCATCGCGTCGTGTCCTGCGCCGCTCTGCATGCTCCTCATCGAGTAGCCGCGTTTCTTCGCCTCTTCCGTGAAAAGGCCGACGATCTCCTCCGACATGTGTACCGGCGCGACGGTGATCTTCTCCGTGATGGACGTTCGCACGCCGTGCTTCGTCTCCATCTCCTTCAGGAACGCGCCGAGCGAGGAGACGAGCCCGGTCACTTTTTCGTTGTTCACCGAGCGAATGTCGACCGTGAAAAAGACCCTCCCCGGAACGATGTTCGCCCCTCCGGGAAAGACCTCCATCCTCCCGATCGTCCCCACGGTACCCTCGCCCGCCTCCCGCGCCGCCCTATCCAGAAAGAGCGCCGTCTCGGACGCCGCGAGGAGCGCGTTCGCCCGCATATCCATCGGCGTGGTCCCGGCATGGTCCGGTCTGCCGAGGATCTCCACTTCCTGCTGCGTGATGCCGACGATCGTCTTCACGATGCCCACGTCCAGTCCTTCGGCCTCCAGGATGGGCCCCTGCTCGATGTGCAGCTCGATGAAAGCCTTCAGGCTCCCCTTCGGACGGACCGCCTCGCCGATCCTGTCCGGGTCGAAGCCGAAGGAGTGCATCGCCTCCGCCGCGGAAATCCCGTCGCGGTCCTTGAATGTGTCGAGCTGCTCGCGGGAGACGCGCCCCGTCATCGCCCGGCTGCCGTAGAGGCCGCCGCCGAAACGCGCTCCCTCTTCCTCCACGAGGGCGGCGAACTCAAGAGGGTACTCCGTTTCGACGCCGTGCTCGTGGAGCGTGCGCGCTATCTCCAGCCCCATCACGACGCCCGCCGGGCCGTCGAAGTCGCCGCCGTTCTTCACCGAGTCGAAGTGCGACCCGATCATTATGGCCGGAGCGTCCGCGCGCTTCCCGGCCCTTCTGCCGAAGAGGCTGCCCGCCGCGTCCTCGTACGTGGAAAGGCCGGCCTCCTCCATGCGCGCCCGGATGTACTCCCTCGTCTTCTTGTCCTCCTCCGAAAAGGAGTGCCGCGTCATCCCCCGTCCCGGAGAGGCCGTGAACGCCGCCATGGCTTCCAGATCCTTCCGGATGCGCTCCGTCCGTGCCGAGATGGTTTTTCCTGCTGTATTCATTTTTCTAACTCTCCTTCGAGGCGAGAAAGATCCCCGCCAGAATAAGCCCTCCTCCGAGGACCTTGAGTGCGGTAATCGGCTCTCTTAGGAAGAGCGCCGCGAGCAGAGAACTGCCGACGGGCTCCCCCAGCAGGCAGAGCGCGACGGTTCCGCCCGTCAGCCAGCGGAGCGCCCAGTTGTAGCTCGAATGCCCCAGCAGCTGCGGCACGAGCGCCATGAGGAAGAACGCGCTCCACGTCCCCCCCGTGTAGCCTGCGACGGGAAGACCGAATGCGAGCACGACGATCCAGAGAACGACGGCCGCGGTGCCGTAGTTCAGCGTCACGTAGCTCCCCAGCGAGATGCGCGGCCTGACCTTCCGGCCGAAGAGAATGTACAGAGCGGCGAAGAAGCTCCCTTGGAGCGCGAGGAAGTTCCCCCACAGCGCGGACCACCCCAGAGCGAAGTCGCCCCAGCTGATGACGACGGCTCCCGGAAGCGCCAGCAGCAGCCCCTTCTTCAGCGACGGGGAGAACGGGTCTCCCGTCAGGAGGGGTGAGAGCAACCCCGTCCACAGCGGGATCGCGTTCACGATGACCACGCTGCTGGCCACGGAGGTGTAAAAGAGCGAGGAGATCCACGTGGCGAAGTGCAGTGCGAGGAAGACGCCCGAGGCGACGCCGCGAAGGATGTCGCTCCTGTCGAGAGAGGAGATCTCGCGCACCGCCCGCCGCGCCGTGAAGGGGAGCAGAAAGAGCGTCGCCAGTCCGACCCTGTAGGCGGCGATGACGAGCGGGGGCGCTTCGGCCATCCGTGCGAAGATTGCTCCCGTCGAAATCGCGAAGACCCCCAGCGAAAGGACGAACCACGGCGAAACGGGCGGCCTGTCGTTCATGGCGCGCCTACTCCTTCGAGTTCCGGTGTTCGAGGTAGAGTTCGTAGTGCTTCTTCAGCATCGCCGGAATCGGCAGCGTGTAGGGGCAGCGGGTGACGCAGACGCCGCACTCCGTGCAGTTGGGGACGGTGTCCAGGTTCGCCGCCGCGAAGCCGGAGGCCACCTTCGGCGACATCCTGCTCG
This sequence comes from Synergistaceae bacterium, assembly GCA_018436725.1. Lineage (GTDB taxonomy): Bacteria > Synergistota > Synergistia > Synergistales > Aminobacteriaceae > JAAYLU01. The sequence continues at coordinate 61,247 of JAHDKT010000028.1, forward strand.
CCAACAGGGGGTAGATCATGCCGCCGGTGATGGCGACGCCGAAGGGACAGGGCTGGCAGTACTCGCAGCGGCGGCAGAACTCCCCTCCCAGTTCGCTCTTTATCCGCGCCATCTCCTCGAAGTCTTTCCCGGAGGCGTTGTTCGGCGCGTCGTAGAACGAGACGACCTGTTCCACGGACTCCGCGGAGTCGTACCCGGGGATGGGGAAGAGGTCGGCGTGGGAGCGCAGGTATTTGAAGGCCAGCGCGGCGTCGGTGATCGCGCCGCCCGCGAAGGGCTTCATGGCGAGAATCGCGACGCCGAGTTCGCGGGCGAGGGGGTGGAGCGCGTCGGCGGCCTCGGTCTCGATGAAGTTGAACGGGAACTGGATGGAGACGAAGTCTCCCGTCCGGATCAGCTTCATCGCCATCGGAATGCTGTGCGACGAGACGCCGATGAAGCGCACCTTCCCGGCTCGCTGCGCGGCGAGCGCCGCTTCCATCGCGCCGCCGGGAGCGTAGATCACCTCCCGGTCCTTCTCCTGGGCGACCTGGTGGAACTGGAAAAGGTCGACATAGTCGGTCTTCAGGCGCTTCAGGCTCAGGTCGATATGCTCCGCGACGCTCTTTCCGTCGCGCTTCATGCTCTTGGTGGCCAGGAAAATCTTGTCGCGGACCGGGGAGAGCGCCCGTCCGATCTTCTCTTCGCTGTCGTGATACAGGTTCGCCGTGTCGAAAAGCGTGATCCCCCTGTCGAATGCTGTCCTGAGCACCCGCTCGGCCTCGTCGAACGTGAGGCGGATGACGGGGATGGCTCCGAAGCCGAGTTCGGAGACGGAGACGCCGGTTTTGCCGAACGGAAGATACTTCATTTGTGTCAGCTCCTTCATGCGGAATGTTTTTCCGACTCTTTCGCCTTCAAGAATACCAGAGAACGGGGGAGTTCGAAAGAGCGCGCCGAGAAGCTCCTCGCGGTATTTTTTTCTTGAAGCTTAAGTATGCTCGTGGTAAAGTTTTCGTGAGAATGTGCGTCGAAAAATACGGAAAGAGAGTGGTCTCCATGGATCCCGTGATCGAGGAACTCCGAAAAGAATTCGCGGCGCTCGCCGACGAAGAGATCCGCCGGAGCGGCCGGCGTTTCTTCAAGGAGAACGTGAACCTGTACGGCATAAAGACCGCCGTCGGCACGAAGATTGCCAAAGAGTATTTTAAAAAGCTCAAGGGAAGGGCGAAAGCGGATATTTTCGCTCTTTGCGAGGAACTTTGGAAATCGGGTATGATGGAAGAGTCGTTCGTCGCCTGCAACTGGTCGTACGCCCTCCGCAAGGAGTACGCCGAAGAAGACTTCGCCGTCTTCGAGCGTTGGGTTTCCGAGTACGTCGACAACTGGGCCTCCTGCGACACACTCTGCAACCACACCGTCGGCGCATTCATCGAGACTTTCCCGCAGTATGTGGACCGGATGAAGGAGTGGACGGCCTCGGAGAACCGGTGGGTACGCAGAGCGTCGGCCGTATCGCTGATCGTTCCCGCGCGGAACGGACTCTTCCTCGACGACGTCTTCGACATCGCCGAGAGATTGCTGCACGACACCGACGACCTCGTGCGGAAGGGGTACGGATGGCTGCTCAAGGCAAGCTGCGAGAAGCACGAGGACGAGGTCTACCGCTATGTTCTGAGCAGAAAGGACGTCATGCCGAGGACCGCGCTGCGCTATGCGATAGAAAAGATGTCCCGGGAGAAAAAGATAGAGGCGATGAAACGGTCGTAAGCCGCATCGCGACGTTTTCGGATCGTTGCGGCGCGCCGGCGAACATGGCGAGGCGACTGCATGGCGCAGTATCGCTCTCTCTTCGACGTGAATTTGTCGGGAGTATATGAAAGCTCCTATGGAATCGAACCCGAAAGCGAGCTGGAAGAAGACGATGGGAAAACAACCGACTGTTGCGGAGTTGCGGAAGCGGATCGCGGATCTCGAGGAGAGAGTGCACCGGGAGAAACTCGCGGAGGAGACGCTGCGGGAACAGGAGATGCGGTACCGCGCCATCGTCGATCAGGCGACGAGCGACGCCCTGCTGGTGCACGATTTTCAAGGGCGTTTTCTCGAGGTCAACCGGCGTGCGTGCGAGAGTCTCGGGTACTCGAAGGAAGAGCTTCTTCGAATGTCCGTGACCGATATAGAACTCGACTTCGATTTGAAGAGCGCTCAAGCGGAGTGGTCCAAAATCGAACCGGGAGTTCCCTTTACCCTGTACGGGCATCAAAAACGCAAGGACGGTTCCGTCTTCCCGGTGGAAATCCATTTCGGCTGTTCGGTGTGGAACGGGGAGAAGCTCTTTCTCGGCCTGGTCCGCGATATTACGGAACGCAGAATGGCGGAAGAGGCTTTGCGTGAAAGCGAAGAGCGTTTTCGGAGCATCGTGGAAGGCGCTCCGGACGCCATTTTCATACAGAGCGACAGAAGATTCGCCTACGTGAACCCTGCAGCATGCCGACTCTTCGGCGCCGCTTCGGCGGACGCACTGATAGGATCTCCTGTTTTCGACCGCATCCACCCTCGGTACCATCGGTTGGCCGGTGAGAGAATGCGTCTTCTGAACGAAGAGCGCCGTTCTCTGCGCGAACGTGTCGAGTTGCGTTTCCTCCGGATGGACATGAGCGAAGTGTGGGTCGAAACCAGCGGAGAGCCCATTTTCTACCAGGGAAAGCACGGGGCGCTCGGCTTCGCCCGCGATATAACCTGGCGAAAACAGGCGGAGGAAGCGCTGCGGGAGAGCGAAGAACGTTTCCGCAGTATTTTTCGCGACAACCTTTCCGCGATGTTTCTGCTCGATCCCGCCACAGGACGCTTTCTCGACGTCAACAGCGCGTGCGGCAACTTCTACGGCCGTTCAAGAGAAGATCTTTTGACCATGCATATTCAGGATATCGGTCTTCATGGCGGCGAGGCGCTCGGCGAGATGCACGCAACAGCTTCCGGCACGCAGAATCGTTTCGAGTCAAGACATCGTTTGGCCGACGGCTCCGTCCGTGACGTCGAGGTCTTCACCAGTACAATATGCACCTACGGCGCCTGCGTGCTCTACTGCATCGTCAACGACATCTCCGAGAAGAGGTCCGCACAGCGTCAGGTACGCCTCCTCGGCAGGGCTGTGGAACAGAATTCCGAGAGCATCATCATCACCGACCACCGGGGCGCTATAGAGTATGTCAACCCTGCCTTTACCCGCTCCACGGGGTACGCTCCGGATGAGGTGGCCGGAAGAAATCCGCGCATGCTCAAGTCCGGAGCGCAGGGCGAGGCGTTCTATAGAAATCTGTGGCGGACCATTCTTTCCGGGGAGACGTGGAGGGGAGAGATGCACAACAGAAGGAAGAACGGCGAACTCTTCTGGGAAGACGTCGCAATCTCTCCGATTTTCGACGACACCGGATCGATTTCGCATTTCATCGCGATCAAGGAGGATATCACCGAACGGAAGCGCCTGATGGAGTCGCTCGTACAGGCAAAGGAGAAAGCGGAGGAGAGCGATCGCCTGAAGACGGCTTTTCTCCAGAATATTTCGCACGAGATACGGACCCCGATGAACGGAATACTTGGCTTTCTCAAGTTGCTCGAGATGCCTGCGCTCGACGACGACGAACGGAGCGAATATATCCGTATCGTCAACCAGAGCGGGCAAAGGCTTCTGGGTACGATCAACGACATCATAGAGTTGTCCAGGATCGAAGCGGGGCGAACGGATGTGCGCATGGAGACCGTCGACGTCGAACAGATCATGCTTTTTCACTACGCCTTCTTCAAGCCGCAGGCCGAGGAGAAGGGGCTTGTCCTTTCGTTGGAGAAACATCTTCGCGGAGAGGAGGCGCTGCTCCGTACCGACAAGAAGAAGCTGGACAGCATTTTGATCAGTCTTCTGGGGAACGCCCTCAAATTCACCGGTAAAGGGGGCGTCGAATTCGGCAATCGGATCGAAGGCTCCGAACTGCACTTCTATGTGCGAGACAGCGGCGCGGGAATTCCCGGAGACCGTATCGAGGTGATCTTCGAGCGGTTCATGCAGGCCGATTCAAGCATCGCTCGCCCGTACGAAGGATGCGGTCTGGGGCTCACTATCGCGAAGGCCAACGTAGAATCCCTCGGCGGAAGGATACGGGTTAATTCCGAACCGGGGAAGGGGAGCACATTCAGTTTTTCTATACCGTACCTCCCGGTCTCCCCGGATACCTTCTTCTCCGAGGCGCCCGGTACGGACGAGATCGAAGAAGGTCCTCTCATCCTGATAGCCGAGGATGACCCCATCAGCTTCCGCCTTATGGAATCGGTGTTGAAAAAAGCAGGGTACTCCCTGTTGCACGCCGTCGACGGGGAGGAGGCGCTGCGCGCCGCGAGCGAGCATCCCGGCCTGGCGCTCGTCCTGATGGATCTCAAGATGCCTCGGATGAACGGCTTCGAGGCCACGCGGAGAATCAGGCGCATCAATAAAGACATTCCGATCATCGCACAGAGCGCGTATGCATTTCCGGATGACCGCCACAAGGCGCTGGAGGCCGGCTGCGACGACTACCTTGTCAAGCCCGTCGATCGGGCCTCCCTGCTCATGACGGTAAGGCGCTACTGCGGTGAGAAAGGAGGCGGGAAGGAGGATGCGGGAGAAAGAAGAACTTGAAGCACTGCGGTTGCGCGTCGCCGAGCTGGAGCGCTCGTTACGGAGAGAGTGTGCGTTCGCCGGAGTCGAAGACTGTTTCAGGGCGGCCTTCGAGTCCTCCGGCGTCGCGCAGTCGATCAAGCTGCTCACGGGAGAGATCGTTATCAACAGAGCGTTCCGGGAGATGCTGGGCTATTCGGAGAACGATCCTCCTTCCTCTTTGTGGGAAGAGCTTACCGCTCCCGAGGACATCGAGTACAGCAGAAACAGGCTCGAAGCGCTTCTCGGCGGTGAAACCGGTGCGGTACGCTATATCAAAAGGTATATCCATAAGAACGGCTCCTACGTTTGGGGGGACGTCAGTCTGAACCTGAGGCGGAATGAAGAGGGGGAGCCGCTCTTCTTCATCGCCACGGTCCTGGATATTTCCGAGAGAAAACGGGCCGAGGAAGCCCGTCGGGAGAGCGAGGCGCTTCTGAAGCTGTTCATCGAACACGCCCCGGCGGCGCTGGCGATGTTCGACCGCGAGATGCGCTACCTTGCGGTCAGCAGACGCTGGATAAGCGACTATGGCTTGGGCGAACGGGATATTATCGGGCTTTCCGATTACGAGGTGTTTCCCGAAATCGACGAAAAATGGAAAGATATACATCGTCGCGCGCTCTCGGGCGAGGTCGTCAAAGGCGATGACGACCCCTTCGAAAGGGCGGACGGCCGGGTGCAGTGGCTTCGATGGGAGGCCCGTCCCTGGTACGCCGGTTACTCCGATATCCGGGGGATCGTTGTCTTTACCGAGGATATCACAGCTGGCAAACACGCGGAGTTCGAGCTGATGGAAAGCGAAGAAAGGTTCCGCAGCATTGTGGAAAATGCCCCGGATGCGATTTTCATCCAGACCGAAGGAAAGTTCGCGTATCTGAATCCTGCGGCATGTCGCCTTTTCGGTGTTGCCGCGCAGGAAGAGCTTATAGGAACGCCAGTTTTGGATCGTGTCGATCCGCTTTACCACGACGTGGTCCGCGGACGGATCCGCAGATTGAACAAAGACAGGCTGCCTGTACGGGAATCCTTGGAACAACGGATGCTGCGGATGGATATGAGCGCGGTATGGGTCGAAACGACAGGGGAACCTTTCTTCTATAGGGGGAAGGCCGGGGCGCTCGTCTTCGTGCGCGACATCACCTGGCGGAAAGAAGCCGAATCCACGCTTCGGGAGAGCGAAGAGCGCTTTCGCTGCGTCTTCGAGGAGAATCTCTCCGTCATGTTCATCGTCGATCCCTCCACAGGCCGTTTCCTTGACGTGAACAAGGCATGCGTTGCGTTTTACGGGTGGTCGAGGGAAGAGATGCTGAGGATGCGAAGTCAGGATATCAATCTGTTGAGCGAGAGTTCTTTGCGGGAGATTCAAAAAGCGGCCGCCGGAGAGCAGTCGTATTTCGAGTTCAGGCATCGCAGGGCCGATGGAAGCGCTCGCGAAGTGGAGGTCTTCACCAGCAGAGTCGCGGAAAAGGGAAAGAGGATTCTGTTCTGCATCGTCAACGACGTCACCTCCCGCAAATCCGCGCAACGGCAGGTACGTCTTCTAGGCAGGGCCGTGGAGCAGAATTCGGGCAGCATCATCATTACCGATGCCGAGCAGAGGATAGAGTATGTCAATCCCGCATTCTCGCTTTCGACAGGCTATTCGGCTGACGAAGTGATCGGACGGCATGTCCGGGCGCTCAGATCGGAAGAGCACGGAGAGCTGTTCCACGAGGATGTATGGAAGACGCTCCTTTCGGGACGCACATGGAGGGGAGAGGTGCGGTCCCGAAAGAAGAGCGGCGAACTCTTCTGGGAGAACGTCGTCATCTCGCCGATTCACGATGAAGGAATGTCGATATCTCATTTCATCGCGATCAAGGACGACATAACGGAGAAGAAGCAGTTGATCGAGTCGCTCGTGCGGGCCAAGGAACGAGCGGAGGAGAGCGATCGCCTGAAAACGGCGTTTTTGCAGAACATGTCGCATGAAATCCGAACGCCGATGAACGGCATTCTCGGCTTCCTCCGACTGCTGGATGAACCCGCCCTCGACGAGGATGAGCGGAGCGAATATATCCGGATAGTCAACCTCAGCGGTCAAAGACTCTTGAACACGATCAACGACATCATCGAAATATCGAGAATAGAGTCCGGGGAGGTTTCGCTCCATATCGAAGAAGTCGACGTCGAACAAATGATGCGCTATCACCGGGATTTGTTCAGCCTGCAAGCTCAGGAAAAGGGGATCGGACTGACGCCGGCCGAACATCTCGTCGGCGACGCGGCGATCATCCGTACCGACAAGAACAAGCTGTACAGCACGCTGTCCAATCTTTTGGGCAATGCGGTCAAGTTCACGCGCAAGGGAGGCGTGGAGTTCGGCAACCGCCTGGAAGGGCAAAATCTGATCTTCTATGTGAAGGATACGGGGATCGGTATTCCGGAGCGCCGACTGGGCGCCGTCTTCGAGCGCTTTATGCAGGCCGATCAGAGCAGCACCCGGCCGTACGAAGGATCCGGTCTGGGGCTCACCATCGCGAAGGCCAATGTGGAGGCGCTTGGAGGATGCATTCAGGTCGTTTCCGAAGAGGGGAAGGGGAGCGTGTTCAGCTTCTCGATACCGTACGTTCGAGTCCGTTGACCAGGTCTCTCCAGCAATTGCTGCGCGTTGATCGAAGACGATGCTCCTCGTTCTCCCGATGCCCTGCAGCCGATTGGATACGCCCTCAGAATATGGCGGCGAAGAGGAAGGGGAGCACCATCAGAATACTCACCAGCCGGACTGTCTGGAGGATGCTCACCTTCAGAGGATCGGCGCCCATCTCCTCGGAGATGATGGACATCTGCGAAAGCCCTCCAAGCGATGAGGAGAGAAGGCAGGTGGGGTAGTCCCACCCCGTCATCCTGTGGAGCAGCACTCCGAGGAGGATGCTGCAGAGAAGCATGATCGCGGTGAGCGCGACGACAGGCAGCCAGAGCGTGGCGAACTGGCGCAGGGTGGGGACGGTGATGTTGGAGGCGATGATGATGCCGATGCCGATCTGTGCCGCCGTCCGCAAAATGTCCGGCATCTGAGGAAGCTCTCCTCGGAGAAGATTCACCGCCGCAACCGCGAACATCGCGCCGGTGAGAATGCCGACAGGCAGCCGCAACACGTACCCCGTAATGCCTCCGGCAAGCGCCGCGGCGAGCAGCATCGCATACCCCTTCGCCGACGGTCCCTCCGTCTGTCCGAGCGGAGCAGGCTCGCCGTCGTCGGCAACGGGGGGCTCCACCCGCAGCGGCGACGGCGAAGGGAAACGACTCCGCTCACGGCCGCCGAAGCGTTTCGTCCATACGCGGCAGACTACCGGGGTGATCAGGATCGCCGAGAGCAATCGAAATACCTGGAGCAGCGTCACGCTTGCGACATCCGCGCCAAGAGACATGGAGAGAAGCGCCATCTCCGCAATCCCTCCCGCCGTCGAGCCGAGGAACGCCGTCTGCGGTGAGAGGTCGCTCATCATGTACAGCGCGCCGCCTCCCAGCAAAGAGAGAATGAGCATGCTCAGAGAGACGACGAGGGCCGGAACGGGAAGCTCGCGGAGAAATGCGAGCGATTTTCTGTTCACCCGCAAGCCGACATAGCAGCCGATCACAAGATTGCTGTAGCGGGAGATCCACTGCAGGTGCGCCTCGGGGAAAAAGCCCGCCAAGTTGAGGGCGCTCGCGAAGAAGAGCGAACCGAGGATCGCCGGAACGGGCAGCGAAAGTTTTTTAAAGACCATGTAGCCGGCGGCGCCGACCGAAAAAAGCAAAAGGATCGCTTTCATGAGAAAGAATACAAACCTCCGAACCGCGCGGCGCGAGTGTTAGTGATGACGAATAGCGAACGTCGTTTCGCCTTCCTTCGGCGGCGTCTCCAGCACGGTCAGCCGCGTGACCGTCGCCGTGGACGGACCCTTGCGGAGCCACAGCTCCATCTTTTCCATCGCCTCCCGCTCGCCCTGGGCGTGGACCTCGACGGCGCCGTCGGGCAGATTCCGGACCCATCCGGTCACGCCGAATTTAAGCGCCATCCTCGCCGCGGAGTGACGGAACCCGACCCCCTGTACCGTTCCCATCACAAGAAAACGCTTACGGATCACCGTCATGCTCGCGCCGCCGACAGGCCTTCGATGCGCTCGATTCTGGATTCAAGAGAAGGGTGCGTACTGAAGATGCTGTCCCTTCCCTTTTTGTTCTTCCGGAGCGGGTTGACGATGTACAGGTGCTGCGTCCCCCGGCTGGCTCCTTCGAGTTCGTTCGGATCGCCGGTCAGTTTTCTCAAGGCGGACACCAACCCCGCAGGATTTCGCGTCAGCTCGACCGCCGAAGCGTCCGCGAGGTACTCCCTCTGACGACTGACGGCGAGCTGGATAATCGAGGCCAGAAGCGGCGCGAGCGCGGCGAGCACGAGCGCGACGACCGCCATCACCGCCTGCCCTTTCCCCCCGTCGCTGGAACGGCTGCTGCGGCGACGCCCGTAGAAGACGCTGCGCAAGACCACATCGCAGATGAGCACGATCGAGCCCACCATGACCGCCATCAGCATCGCGAATCGGATGTCGTAGTTCCGCACGTGCGACATCTCGTGCGCCATGACGGCCTGAAGCTCTTCGCGGTTCAGCTTTTCCATCAGTCCGCGCGTGATCGCAACGCTCGCGTGCTGCGGATCGCGTCCTGTCGCGAATGCGTTCATCGCGCCGTCCTCGATCATGTACACCTTCGGCATGGGCAGACCGGCGGCGATGGAGAGTTCCTCCACGACGTTCCAGAGCTGCGGGGCGTCCTCGTGACGAATCTCCCTCGCGCCGCTCATCGAGAGGATCATGGACGCGCCCGCATACCACGAGATCAGGAAATAGATCACCGCGACCGCCGAGGCGACGAGAAGACCGGTGTACCACTCGCCCCCCCACCAGACGCCGACGGAGGCGCCCAGCCCGCCGAGCAGCAGAAGAAGAAGGAAGAAAAGAAGGATGCTCAGACGCTTGTTGTGCTCTATAAGCCCCTCGAAGCTGACCATGTTTTCACCTCCACGAAACCTGAACGGACCGCAACTCGGAAGCGTCCTCGGCCGCCCACATGGAGCGCGGTTCGTAGCCCAGCCGCCGCGAGATCAGATTGTTCGGGAAGACGTCGATAGCGATGTTGAAGGCCTTGACGGCGTCGTTGTAGTACTGGCGGGCGAACGCGATCTTGTTCTCCGTCGAGGCCAGCTCCTCCTGAAGCGCGAGGAAGTTCCGGTTCGCCTTCAGCTCGGGGTAGTTCTCGGAGACGGCTAAAAGAGATTTCAGCGCGCCCGTCAGCTGATTCTGCAGCGGAGCGGCCTGTTCGGGAGAGGTCGCCGAAAGCGCGGCGCTCCGTAAAACGGCGATGCGTTCGAATACTTCCCTCTCATGCGTCGCGTACCCCTTCACAGTCTCCACGAGGTTCGGGATCAGATCGTACCGCCGCTTCAACTGGACGTCGATCTGGCTCCATCCGTTCTCCACGCTCGCTTTTCTGCGCACAAGGGTATTGTAGATGTAGACGGCATACACAAGAATCCCCGCCGCCAGCGCGACGAAAAGATACACTCCGTTTCCCATGGGGCGCAGCCCCCCTTCCGGACAGGATGTACGCTACAAAATCATTATACACCAGCCGCTTTATCCAAGATGACGAGGAAGATGTTCCTTAAAGAGTTCGTAGACGCGGCGCGTGACCGGCCCCGGGCTTCCGTTCCCGATGACGGTGTCGCCCACTTTCGTCACGGGCGTCACCTCTTTCACGCTCCCGGTGATGAACGCCTCCGTCAGATCGGGCAGCTCGTCGAGCGTCATGCAGCGGTACTCAACGTTGAGCCCTTCTTCCCTGGCGAGGCCGATGACGACCTCCCGCGTGATGCCTCGAAGCACCCGATGGTCCGGCGCCGTGATCAGGTTGTCCATCGCCACGCCGAAGAAGCTGCTCGTGGCGGATTCCGTGATCTCTCCGTCCGCGCAGTGGAGCGCCTCGAACGTCCCCGGAAGGTGGTTTTTATACGCGTTCATGTAATTGATGGACTTCACCCTGAAAAGCTGCCGCGCTTCCGGAAGAAGGGAGAGCGCGACCCCTTTCGTGAAGAACTCCTCGGGCACGGGAGCGACGGGCGAGAAGAGCGCCAGAAAACGCGGCGAAGGAAACGAACCGAACTCCTCCACATCGCCGCCGGTCAGGAAAATCTTCGCGAGCGCATCCCCCTCGAAACGGGACAACCCCTCCCGGACGATATCCCCTATCTCGTCCGAAGACAGCGGCATCGCGATGCGCGAAAGCCGCGCCGAGTTCGAGAATCTTTCCAGATGGGCCGAAAGAGCAAAAGGACGGCCGCCGTAGCTTCGCACGCTGTCGAAAACCGCGACGCCGCGCTGCAGCGCGAGGTCGGAAACGGGAAGTGCCGCCTGGTCCCCATCCAGAAACACCCCGTTCATGTAGCATACTACCATGTTGGAAAGCACCTCGATTATGTAAAAAATATGTTCGATTGATTTCCATATCCTAACATCTGAACGCGAGAAGCTCAATGCCGAATCGCCGGACTTGCTTCATCGGAGCGAGATGAATCGATATTCGGGCCTGGGAAAACAAAAAAGACCGCCGGTAGATGGCGGTCTTTCAATATATAATGCCGTACGTTCGTACGGAAAATATTTGGTAGCCCCAACGGGATTCGAACCCGTGTTTTAACCTTGAGAGGGTTACGACCTAGGCCACTAGTCGATGGGGCCACTACTTTGCTTGGCTGGGGAACCTGGATTCGAACCAAGATTACCTGATCCAGAGTCAGGCGTCCTGCCATTGGACGATTCCCCAACTTCGGGCACGCGCCGTTTCTCGTGTGCGGGGAACATGATACCAGAAATCCGGCATTTGACAAGGGGGGGAGGGAGGGATTTTGGTTTCCTCAAAAGAAAGAAAATTTAACGGGAAATGAAAGAGCTTGTTGTGTACGTCTCCTCTCCGATTTTCACTCCCTTTCGAGATTATACTGTTTCAAAAGTTCCCGAAGCCGTTTGTCCGTTTCCGACTCGATGATCAGCGGCCGGGGGGCGGCGGGCGCTGTCCCGCTTCCTCCCGTCGCCTCCGCGGGAAGCGGCGCGATCGTTATCGGAGTCGGCGTCGGCCTCTGTTCATGAGGGCGAATTTCCTGATGTGCGTGCGGCGCCTTCGGTCCGGTCTCTTCCGTGCTCCTTTTTTCTTCCGCAGGGCGGGGTTTCGGCGCCGCGTCCGCCGCGCTCTTCGGGAAGGACGCGGAAGGCGCGAGGACGCCCGCCGCGCGCGCCACGAACTCTTTCCAGAGCGGGGCCGCTATCCTTCCTCCTGTGGCGCCTTTCCCGAGCGGTTTTCTGTCGTCGTTGCCGACGTAGACGGCGGCGCAGAAGCCGGGGATTCCGCCGACGAACCAGGCGTCGCGGAAGTCGTTGGTCGTTCCGGTTTTTCCGAAGACCTGGAAACCCGCGATACGCGCGGCGCGGCCTGTTCCGGATTCGACGGCCTTGACGAGGATGTTCCTGATGCCGTTCGCGGTCTCTTCGGAGAGGACGCGCTGTTTCTTTCCCTTGGTTGTGAAGAGTATCTCCCCCTCGTCGTCCCTGATCTCGCGGACGAGAAACGGCGATACTCTGTACCCTCCGTTGCCGAAGGCCGAGAAGGCGACCGCCATTTCGAGCGGAGTCAGCGAGGCGCTGCCGAGGGCCATGGTGGGGTTTTCGGGGAGGTGCGGCGTGGTGATGCCAAGGCTACGGACGGTCTCCTCGACGGCGTCCTTGCCCGCTGTGAGGAACGCGCGGACCGCCGGCACGTTCAGCGAGCGGATGATCGCCGTCTCGACGGTGACGCTTCCGTGGTACTTCCCATCGTAGTTCCTGGGGGACCATCTGCCGCGCCCCGATCCGAAGGAAATCGGCGTGTCGAGAATTTTCGTGCCGGGGCGCCACCCTTTCTCCTCGAAGAGCGCGGCGTAGATCAGGGGCTTGAAGGCCGAACCGGGCTGCCGGTAGGCCTGGACCGCCCTGTCGAACTGGCTTTCGTCCCAGTCTTTCCCGCCGACGAGCGCTCTGACGCCGCCGGTTTCCGACTCGAGCCCCACGATCGCGAGCTGGAATTTCGACTTTGACGCAATGTCCTCGGCAGTCTCCTGCAGGTCGGGATCGAGCATTGTGAAGACGTGCAGTCCGCCGCCGTACGCTCCTCTGACGCCGTACTCCGGTAGGAGCGTGTCGATGAGGATTCTCATGGCGTAGTAGGGATATTTCATGTGTTCCGATGGATGGTTGCCGGGCTCCGGGACGAGCGCGAGGGGTGGTTCCGACTCCGTGCGTTCCTCCGGAGAGATTATGCCCGTCTCGAACATCCTTGCGAGGACGCGCCTCTTTCCCGCCTCCGCCGCATCGGGCGACGCGCCGGGGTTGAGCCGGTTGGGAGAGGGAATCAGGCCGGTGAGCATGGCGGCCTCGCCGAGAGAGAGCGCTTTCGCGCTTTTCCCGAAGTAGACGCGCGACGCGGTTTCCACTCCCCAGGCTCCGCGTCCGAAGTAGATTTCGTTGAGGTATTTCTCCAGAATCTGTTCCTTCGAGAATTCGTGCTCAAGGCGGAACGCGATGATCGTCTCTCGGAGCTTCCGCTCCATCGTCCGTTCGTGCGAGAGGAACATGTTGCGGGCGAGCTGCTGGGTGATCGTGCTTCCGCCCTGACGTATGGCTCCGGCGCGTCTGTTTTCGAGGGCGGCGCGGGCTATCGAGAGCAGGCTTACGCCGCCGTGCGAGAGAAATCTTGTATCTTCCGCCGCGATGACGGCCATGGGCATCCACGGAGAAATTTCGGAAAGAGGAAGTTCGACTCTGTCCTCGATGAAGAATCGCGCGAACGGCTTCCCGTATCTGTCGTAGAGCAGCGTCGTCCTCATCGGCTTGTACGTGCGGAGTTCATCGAGCGAGGGGACGCCTTCGAAAGGAAAATGGAGCACGGCGTGCAGTCCGAACTCCAAGGAGAGCCACACGAGAAGAAAAAACACAACAGGACGGACCAGAACGAGGCTGAAGAAACAGAGTATTTCCCAGGCCACTTCCGTTCGGGACATCTCTCGTTCCCTGGTCGGTTTTGTCTTCTGCCGTACGTGTTTCCAGTTCATGATTTTTCTCTCCTCCGGAAATGATACATGCTCCGGTCGTTTCCAGCAACGGTATACAGTGCGGAGGTTCGCCGTTTCTCTGCTTTTTCAGCGAGTTCCCTAAAAAAAGGGGCGGCAAAGGGTTCACCCCCGCCGCCCGTGCTCTATCCCCGAAACCGGCGAATAAGCCACGATATCCCCGCGACGCCCGCCGCGGCCAGAAATACGAGTATTCACGGAGGACAGACGAAACCCCTGGAGTCGTTCTTCTCTTCTCTCAGCAAACTCACCCCCTAGGGGTATTATAGCAGACACGGTGAAGGTGTTGAAGAGAGGCTCGTCTCACCCGAGCTTTTTCATCATCGCTGTGCTGCCCGCAGGGCAGACCCGATCGAGCGCCGAACTCGAAAGAAGTGCGGAAGGGATGTCGTCTCGCTCCACGAGGCTGAATCCGGCCCTTTCAAAAAAACGCTCCGCCGTCTCGGTGAGCAGATAGACGTTGCGTACGCCTCGTGAGCGGGCATCGTCCATGATCGCGCGCGTCATCCGTTCGCCGAATCTTTTTTTTCTGTCGTGCGACCGGACTGCAAGCGAGCGAAGGAGTCCGTTACCGTCTTGAATCTCCATCCCCGCCACGGCGGCGATGCCGGAGTGCTCCAGCACCAGGAAATTCTCCGGAGCTTCCGCCGCGCCGAGCGGCGTGAGTCCGTTCTCCTCCAGGAGCGAGGTTATTGCGGGGACGTCATCCGAAGCGGCTCTCCTGAGGGTGTAGTCGCGCCCCTCCACGAGGTCCGCCGCGGGTTTCTTTCCCATGACGATCGCGCTCGCAAGGGCGCCGTTGATCTCGCGGCGCTCTTCTTCGGAGATATCGGGAAAGAACATGTCGGCGACGTTTTCCGGCACTTGGTACACCTTTGAACGCCGCACCTCGACGTGTTCGAACCCTGCCGCTTTCATCTTCGCCGCGTACTCTTCCTCAAGGAGCGCTCCGGAGATGCACCCGGACCACGCCGCGAGGTTCTTCGTTCCTTGCTCGGAGACGGGGCGGATGAAGACCGTGTCCGAGACGCAGAATCGTCCTCCCGGCCTGAGGACGCGGTACGCCTCTTTCAGCACCTTTCCCTTGTCCGGGGAGAGGTTGATGACGCAGTTGGAGATGATCACGTCGACGGAGTCGTCCTCCAGCGGCATTTCCTCGATGTACCCCTTGACGAGGGAGACGTTTTCGATCCCCTTCAGGTTTTCCGCGGCGGTCGCGAGCATCTCGTCCGTCATGTCGAGTCCGATGACCTTTCCGTGAGACCCGGTCATCTCCGAGGCCAGGAAGAGGTCGAGCCCGGCGCCGCTGCCCAGGTCGAGGACGGTCTCGCCCGGATGGATGCGCGCCTCCGTGAAGGGGTTGCCGCAGCCGAAGGACTGGTCGGCCATGTGCTCCGGCGTTTTCTCAAGCGTCGCCCCGTCGTAGTTGCCTTTCGTCATGCTGAGTATGTCGGCTCCTCCTGCGCTTGTACAGCACCCGCCCGACCCGCAGCAGCACGTCGTGTTTTTTATCGCTTTGGCGTACCGCTCCCGTACATAGTCTCGAATGTTCTCCACCGTATGTTCCTCCTCGTCCTCGTCAAAGTGTGCCGGACATGTTCCGGCAGCAGCGCAGCTTTTCCCGAATCCGTTCTCTTTCGCCCCCCATGGAGGCGCTGTTCTCCGCGGATTCGGTAACCCATTGAAGCAGCGCCGTGGAGATATGCGGAGAGGGGCTGTAATAGACCCATTTTCCGCGTTTCTCCGACGCTATCAGCCCGGCGGCGCCCAAGAGGCTCATGTGCCGGGATGTGGTCGCCGCCGAAAGCTCCAGCAGCTCGGCAAGCTCGCAGACGCACAGCTCTCCTTCGCTGAGAAGCGTCAGGAACGCCTTGAGCCTGTGCGCTTCTCCCAGTGCCTTCATGATGCAAAGAGCGGATTCCATGTCTTCCTCCTTGCCTGTAACAATTTTACGTTTGTGCAAATGACGAAATGATGATATGCTCTCTCGTACATTCTGTCAATACCCCTACGAGGGGAATGCGACGGGAACGGAATGCAAAGCGTCTTTCCGTCGTATGCCCCCGGCGCGTTTCCTGTATTCTACGGAGAAAACGAAGTTCCCCTCAAAAGCCGTCTGATACGATATACTCTACACACTATCTCTTGTCCTTCCGGATCGTTTTCCGCGGACGCCAAGAGAGATGAACGAAAGGGTGGTCGCTGGTTATGACGTTGATTCTGTATCTTCTGGCGGGGGGGTGCCTGGCCGCCTCCGCGATTTCGAGCCGCGAGAAGACGGTGAAGTCGCTGAAGAAGGCGTGGAAGAGCTTCGCCAATATCGTCCCGGCGTTCTTCGCGGTGCTGCTGCTCGTCTCCTTCTCGGTGGCGTTTCTTCCCGAGCGCGTCATCGCATCGCTCATAGGAGAGGAGAGCGGCTTTCCCGGTCAGATACTGGCTTCGGTCCTCGGATCGCTGACGCTGATTCCAGGCTTCATCGCCTTCCCGATGGCGAAGATCCTCGTGGAGAGCGGCGCCGGGATCGCGCAGATGGCGGTCTTCGTCTCCACCCTGATGATGGTGGGCGTGGCAACGGCGCCGCTCGAAGCCTCCTTCTTCGGCTGGAGGGCCACGATCCTGCGCAACGGCATGGCGTATTTCTACTCCTTCGTCGTTGGGTACGTCGTGTGGATGGCGGTGGCGGTATGAACGCGCGGCAGGTTCTGCGCCGCTGGCGCTCCCCGTTGATCTCTCTGCTCCTCGTGCTCCCTCTGGGCGTATGGAGGCCGGAACTCGGGAAGAGCGCGCTGCTTCTTCTCGGGGAAAACATCCTGATGGTCATGGGGATTCTGCCCCCCGTCTTCATTCTTTTAGGGCTTTTCGATACCTGGGTTCCGAGGGAGAGAGTGGCTCCTCACATGGGCGAGGGTTCCGGCGCGAAGGGGACCGCGCTCTCCGTGCTGCTCGGGGCGTGTTCCGCCGGGCCGCTGTACATAGCCTTTCCCGTCGCGGAAGTGATGCTCCGCAAGGGGACGAGTCTGCGCAACGTGTTCGTCTTCATCGGCGCGTGGTCCACGATGCGCATCCCGATGATCCTCTTCGAGATTCAGAATCTGGGCGCTGTCTTCGGACTTACCCGGTACTGCGTTTCGCTCGTCGGGATTCTCCTTATGGCGCTTCTTCTGGACAGACTGCTCGATGCGGCGGAGAAGAGGGAGATCGTAGCCCGTTTTCAGTCGGAATAAGCCATGCGCGCAGCGGCGGTGTCGACTTTTTTACGTAATTGCGCATAGCGAAAACTTGAATTCCGGATGTAGAATAAAGAGATTACGGATAAGCATATTCAGAGTGGAGATTCGTTTTCGCTTCGAAACCGCAAGGGGGACGCCATGTTTTTATTGAGGAAAGCAAACGTTTTGTTCTGGATCCTGCTCCTTGCCGGAGCCCTCGGTTTTTTGGGGTACAGGGTCGTCGCGCCTTCCGGGGCGCAGCAGCGCATACCGCCTCCTTCAGCGGGAATCACCGTGACGGTCTACGAGGTGCAGCCTCGTCTCTGGGAGATTTGGCGCAGCTTTTTCGGGACGGTCCGGTCGGCGCAGGTGCAGAAGGTGACGTCGCAGACGCGTGAAGTCATAGAAGAGATAAACGTCGAAATCGGCGATAGCGTGAAGAAAGGAGATGTGCTCATCTCCCTCGCCGGACAGAGCCAGGTGGCGCTGCTGAGCGCGCGCCAGGCCGCGTTCGACGATGCGAAAGCGCGTTTCGACAGGCTGCAGAGCCTCTTTCAGGCGGGGGGGACATCGAAACAGGAGCTGGACAAGGCGAACGTCGCCGTCCAGGAGGAGGCCGCCAAACTCCGCGACGCCCGGACGACCGTATCCCGAATACAGATCCGTTCCGCCCTCAACGGAATCGTCGTGAGGAGGAATGCCGAGAGGGGCGAATTCGCCGATCCGGGGCGAGAGCTGCTCGCGATCGCCGATTTCGACCGCCGCGAAGTGGAGATGCTTATCTCGCCGACAATACGAGGGCGTATCCGACCCGGTATGGACGTGCAGGTGAATGCTCCCTGGGGCGGGCAGACCATGGGAACGATCTTCCGCATGGATCCCGAGGCGGACTCCGCGACGGGGTTCTTCCGGGGGATTGTCCGCCTTCCGCCGGAGTGTACCCTCATCCCCGGCGATTACGTACGGATGGAGGTCCGGATGGCGCACAAGGAAGGGACCCTTGCCGTTCCCTATGAATCCATACTCCGCGAGGACGGAAAACCGTATGTGTTCGTCCTCGACGGGGACAGGGCTGTGCGGCGCGAGATCGTCGCGGGGGAGGGGAGCGGGGGGTACGTCGAAATTTCCTCGGGACTCGCGCCGGGCGACAAGGTTGTGAAGATCGGCGCCGGCAGTCTCTACGAGGGCGCCAAAGTCGTCGTCACCAACGGCGCGCTGCGAACCGGCGGCGGCCAGGGAGGCGGACGTCCGAAAACGCCGGAAGCGGGTACGGCGAGCCCCGATAGAACCGGAGAGAAATAGATGGGTATCATCGGCATTTCGATCAGGCGGCCGGTCCTGACCCTGGTCATCGTCATCCTCGCCGTGTTGCTCGGGCTTGCGGGTATGCGGGGGATGGGCATAGCGCTTCTTCCCCGCATCGAAGTTCCGTTCGTCTCCGTGGTGACGCGGTATACGGGCGCGGGTCCCGAGGACATGGAAACGCTCGTCTCCAAGCCGCTCGAGGATGCCATAAGCCAAGTGCAAGGGGCCAGGAGAATAGAAAGCACTTCGCTGGAGGGACTCTCCTATGTTTTCGTGGAGTTCGACATGGAGATAAACCTCTCGGACGCCGCCCTCGACGTGGCGAATCGCGTCAGAACGGTGACGCTTCCTGAGGATGCCGAAGAACCGGTCGTCAGGAAGTTCGATATCAATGCGCGCTCTTTCATGTCCATCGTGTTTACGTCGACGCTGCCGCCGCAGAGGGCCTACGATATCCTGGAGGACAGGGTGCAGCGCCAGCTCTCCCAGGTGGTCGACGTCGCCGACGTCTCCCTTGAGGGCGGGTTGACCAGGGAGATCCACGTCGATCTCGACCCCGTGGCGCTCGGCAGCCTCGGCCTGAGCATCCGCCAGGTGACCAACCTTTTGAAGAGCGGAAACTACAGCTCTCCTTCGGGGCGTATCTCTTTAGGAGACCAGGAATCGATCCTCCGTGTTGTGGGAGAGTCGGCTACGGTTCGCGAGCTGGAAGAGCTGCAGATTCCTCTTGCCAAAGGAGTCTCGGTACGTTTGGCGGATATCGCCACAGTGACGGATTCAACAGCCGAGGTGCGTCGTCTTGCCCGGTATAACGGAAGAGATTCCTTCATCATCTCTCTCACCGCGATTCCGGACGGAAACGTGGTAAGAGCGAGCCGTGCCGTCCGGACGATGCTCGATCAGATTCTCCCGACGCTCCCTCCCGGCTTCTCCATGGCCATTCCGTTCGACGACGGCGAATTCATCTCGGATTCCATCTGGAACGTCTTCCGCGACATGATCGTCGGCACGCTGCTGACGGGGCTGATTCTCTTCCTCTTCCTGCGCCGCCTTTCAGTGACTCTGCTGGTCGGAATCGTCATGCCGACCGCCATCGTCGCCACCTTCATGCCGATGGTGCTGGCCCGCTATACGCTCAACATGATGACGACGCTCGGTCTGGCCATCTCCACCGGTATCCTCGTAAACAACTCTATTCTCGTCATCGAGAACATCATACGGTATCGGGAGATGGGCTACAATCCGCTGGACGCGGCGGAACGCGGAACGAAGGAGATCGCCGTCGCGGTGCTTTCGACCACCGCGACCAACCTCGGCGTGTTCGTGCCGATCGCGCTCTCCGGCGGTCGTATGGGACAGATGTTCAATCCGTTCGCCATGACGGTCGTCTTTTCGACGCTCTTCTCCCTCTGGGTCGCGCTGACGTTCACGCCGATGCTCGCTGCCCGTATCGGCAGATCCGCGGGGCCGTCCGGGCTGAGCCGCTTCCTGACGGGCTGGTGGCAGTGGCTCTACCAGGGGTTCGACGATCTGCACCACGTGCTGGTAAGAGGCGCGGTTCGCTTTCCGCTCACAACCCTTCTGTTCTTCGCCGCTCTCTGCGCGGGATCGATCATGCTTGCGGGGAGTATCGGATTTCAGTTCTTCCCCTCGGCGGACGAAGGGCAGGTCACCATCAGCATGGAGACCTCGGCCTCGGCTTCTCTCGCAATGACGGATCGTTTTGTTCGGCAGGTGGAGCAGCACGTTCTTACGCTCCCTCACGTTTCGGGCGTCAACGCGGTGATCGGAGGCGGCGGATCGAGAGCGGGGCTGAACCGGGCCACGATGCGCATCTATCTTGAAGACGCGCCCGACAGACCCTCCAGTTTCGCCTTTGCGGCGCCTCTTCGTCCTCTTCTCGCGTCCCTTCCGGATATGAAGGCGAGCGTAACCGCCGGAGGAGGACGCGGCGGCGTGCGGGGCAAACCCATACAGGTGGTTGTCCGCGGAGAGGAGGTCGACGCGCTGAACGGTCTCGCCATGAGAGTGATGGATGTTCTCCGCGGCATCGACGGCGTGGTGGACGTGGATCTCGACTGGCGGACGGGACGCCCGGAGATTCAGATGATCCCCGACAGACTCCGGATGGCGAGGCTGAATTTCAGCTCGGAGAACCTCTCCGATATGCTCCGCGGCTACGTCACGGGGTTGAAGGCCGGAGTCTTCCGCGAGGGGGGCAAAGAGTACGACATCCTCGTCAAGCTGCGCGCGGAGGAGGTTTCCAGTCCGTTCCAGCTTCCGGATCTTCCCTTCCCGACGACTGCGGGCTTCGTCTCTCTCCGCGATCTCGCTGCGCTGAAGGAGACGATGGGGCCGACGCAGATTCTGCGCAAGGACAGGCAGAGATCCATCACCGTAGATGCGAACGTCTCGGGAGTCACCGTGGGCGACGTCTACCGGATCATCGAGCAGCGTCTTCGCGAAATTCCTCTGCCGCAGGGGTACCGTTTCACCTATGCGGGAGAGATTCAGTCGATTCAGGAGAACTTCGGCGCGCTCAACTTCGCTCTCGGGCTTGCGGTGCTGCTTACATTCCTTATGATCGCGGCGATTCTGGAGTCGTTCCTCTTCGCCTTCGTTATCATGCTCACGGTACCGCTCTCGGTGATCGGAGTGGTACCCGCGCTCATTCTGACGCAGACCCCGCTTTCCATCTACGGGCTGATGGGCGTCATCATGCTCGTCGGACTGGTGGTCAACAACGCCATCGTGATCGTGGACTACGCGGAAATCCTCCGCAAGGAGGGGAAGGAGCCTTCCGAGGCCATCGTCGAGGCGTGCAAAGTGCGCCTGCGTCCGATCATCATGGCGGACGCCACCTCCGTCATCGCCATGGTTCCCCTGGCGATGGGCGTGGGCGCCGGCGGCTCCTACCGTTCTCCGATGGCCATCGTCGCCATCGGCGGCTTGATCGCGGGCGGCGTTCTGGCTTTGTTCGTCATCCCTCCGGTGTATAAGCTGGTCTGGAGGGTGAAGTTCAGGCTGGGATATAACGAATAATCGTGTCCCGATACGTTTTTAGGAGGTATGAAAACGATGAACGGCAGCGCGCTTCCGCCTATTGATCGCCCCTATCCCTCGAAGCTCTTCGTCGAGGTGACCACCGCATGCAATCTTCGCTGCGCGATGTGCGTCAAACAGTCCGGCCCCGGAATACCGGACGAGCACATGACCTTGGCGACGTTCCAGCGCCTCCTCCCCGCATTCGCCACTCTGGAGACGTTGTTGCTCAACGGCATCGGCGAGCCGTTGCTCCACCCCTTGCTCGAGGACTTCGTCAGGCTGGCGAAGCGGCGTCTTCCCGAGAACGCCTTCGTCGGTTTTCAGACGAACGGAACGCTTCTCACCCCGGAGCGTGCGCGCTCGCTGCTCGCCGCAGGAACGAACATAATCTGCCTCTCCGTGGATGCCGCGGACCCGGCGCTCTTTCGGAGCATGAGAGAGGGAGGAGGGGCCGAGGACGTGAACCGGGCAGCAGCCGCTCTGAACGAGGCTCGAAAGAGCGTGGGATCGCCGGACTTTCGCTGGGGGGCCGAACTCGTGCTCACCAGCGACACGCTGGGCGAGCTTCCTCGCGTGGTCGAGTGGGTTGGGGAGAGAGCGGGATCGTTTCTGTTGGTGACGCACCTGCTCCCTTACAGGGAGGAATCAGTGCCCGGCGTGGCCTACAACCCCAACGTGGACGAAACGCTCTCCTTCTACAGGGAGAGGAGCCGGGAGGCGAAGAGGCAGGGGATCGACCTCTCCCGCTACATCGAGGCTAAATGGCGGTTCCGTCCGGTGGAGCGCGGAGAGGAAACCGTCGCCTTCATGGAGAATGTGATCGCCGAGATTTCCGCGCGCGGGCTGCCGCAGCACGTGCCCAATCTCGTGGCGCACGACGAGGAGCGTTATCGTCTGCTGGAGGAGCTTTTCCGCCGCTGCGGGGAATCGGCGTCGCGTCTGGGGGTGGAACTCCGCCTTCCGTCGCTCAGTCCGCGCAACAAGCGGCGGTGCGACTTCATCGAAGAGGGGAGCGCGTTCGTCGCCGCCTCCGGGACGGTGCACCCCTGCTACTTCCTGTGGCACTCCTTCACCTGCCATGCGGACGGTCGCGTTCGCCCCGTCGACGCGCTCTCCTTCGGATCGGTGAACGAAACGCGGATACTGGATATATGGAATGGTCCGGAGTTTTCCGCCTACCGAAGCGAGATAGGGCGGTACGACTTTCCGCACTGCGGCAACTGTAGCCTTGCGCCGTGCGATTACATCGAGCGGCACGATTTCGAACAGGACTGCTTGGGGAACTCTCTTACCTGCGGATCGTGCCCCTGGAGCGTCGGCGTTCTGCAGTGTCTGCGCTGAGACGGAATCATTCCGGACGATCTCGTCGCGCTTCGTGGATTCTCTTTCGAACAAGCCCGACGATGCCGGAGATCTCCGAAACGACGCTCCCGGCGAGAATAAGATACGGAATCCCCAAGATCGAAGAGGTCCATACCATCAATACAGGCCCTTGGAGAAACGCGAGAACCGGCGTGAGAAGAAAGCATACGGCCAGGACGAGATAACGAAGCCGCACCGGGCGACGACCTCGGTCTTTTCTGGCTAAGTCGGCGATTCGCAGAAACCAGAATACGAACAAGATATCAACGGTGCTGCACATCATGTTCGTCCATACTTCAAGGGTTCCGAGAAAGCCGGGGATGCCCTCCCATCGCGCCGCCCACAAGAAAAACCGTTCAAGAACGATCATGAAACACCCCCTCTTTCCGCAGGTTTCTCCAGAGCAAAAACGCGACAAGCCCCATAGCTCCCTCGAGAACAAGGTAGCACGTATTCACGATCCGGAAGTAGAAGAGGCAGATGTACTCCCATTCCCGAAGGTTCAGTCCGCGGTGGACGGCGACGGAGAGGGCGGAGGCGAAGTACGCTCCGTAGAGAAGAAGGCAGAAAAAGGCCCAGGCGGTAAAAAACGCCATCGCCTTATCCGCGGGAAGATTTCCCTTGAGGGCGTGCAGTCGATAGAATCGCCAGGCGTACGCGATAAGACCGCCGTCGAGCAGCAGCATTACGGTACAAATAAACTGCCATACCAACGAAGGGGAATTGTTGGTATGGCAGTGCAGGCGAGGGAGCCAGCCGACGAGATCACCTGCGGCCAGCGCCGCGACGGTGAAGAAGAGGAGCGCCTGGGCCGTCGCGAACCGTGCGAGTGATTTTTTTCCACCGCCCAGATCGTCGCAAGCCCGACGGGCGCACACGAGACACGTCTGCTGAACGAACACCCAGAAGAGCACCATGCAGTAGCTGAATGCACGATACATTCCCGTACCTCCGTTCGAAGAGGCTCTTCACATCATGATTGGACCTCGAACCCATTGCGTAGATATCCCTGCGCATGCTTCGAAAAACAGCGCGAAAAAACGAACTATACCGACTAAGTTAGGGTATCGATCTTCGCATGTCAATAGTCGGCGGCCGTTTTCAGTCGGATTGTTTCGATTGCTCGAGGATCGCCAGGTTTTTTCTTTCAGCGCCGAGTTTGAGCGATATGAGAAGGCAGCGTCGTTGCAACTGTGGAATGAGCGCGGCGATCATCTCCTTGCTGAACCGTGATATGGGACCGGAGACGGTAAGGCAGGCTACAGGCTGCATGGAGGCGTCGAAAATCGGTGCCGCCGCCGAGGAAACCCCCTCCTCCCGTTCGGCGACGCTGAGCGAATACCCTCGTTCTTTTACTTCGCTGTTTTTTTGGTATATCCGTTCTCTGTCGAGAATAGTGTTCGCGGTCAACGGCTCCACCTTCTCCAAAATCCTATCGACTTCCTCTCTTTTCATAAAAGCGAGGAAGCAGCGACCCGCCGCTCCTGCCCAGAGGGGGAAGCGATCTCCCAGTTTGGCCGAGCGTTTCAGGTTGAACGAGCTTTCTATCTGCTCGTAGCAAATCCGGATTTCTCCCTCCCGAAGGTAGAGGTTCACCGTCTCGTTGAACATGTTTTTTAGTTCTTCCATATACGGAGCGGCAATCATGCGAAGGGCGCCCGTTTTTTTCGCAATGGCGCCGAGCAGAGAGCACTTGAAGCCGAGGTGGTACCGCTTCGTCTTCGAATCTCTTTCAAGAAATCCCTCTTCTTCCAGAGCCTTTATAAGCCGTGCGGCTGTGGGGAGCGGAAGGTTCCGCTCCCGTGCGATTTCGGACAAGGTCATTGAATTTTTCGTCCAGGAAAAGGACGAAAGCACCGCCAACCCTTTCTTCAGCGCCGAGGCGCCGTCCTCTTTCCGCATCTTTTTTTCTTCCATAGGGATTTCATCTCCTCGATCGGGGGCTTCACGCATTGACATCTTGATTTGATCGTGTAAGATAATTATACCACAATATGAAATAAACATCCATAATGTGGAAGTTTTACCCCATTCTTTGTAGTTCATGGAGGTTCTGTCATGAAAAAATCCACTATTTTGCGTCAATTGTTGCAGGAACGAAAAGCGCTCCCCGCTCCGGGCGCCCATGATGTGATCTCCGCCAAGCTCATCGAGAAGGCGGGATTCAAAGCGATTCAGGTGAGCGGGTTCGGGCTTGCGGCCACCTATCTGGGGCTTCCGGACATGGCGTTCATCTCTTTTACCGAAGTTTTGAACTTCACCCGGAACATAGTGGACGCCGTGAACATTCCCGTCATGGCGGATGCGGACACGGGGTACGGAAACGCCATCAACGCTATGCGCGTGACGGAGCAGTTCATCAAGGCGGGGACGGCGGGGATGAATCTTGAGGACCAGGTCTTCCCGAAGCGCTGCGGGCATATCGAGGGGAAGACCGTCATTCCGATGGAGGAAATGATTCTCAAGATCAAAGCCTGCGCGAAGGTGCGGGACGAACTCGACGCTGATTTCATCATCAACGCCCGGACTGACGCTATAGCGGTGGCCGGAGTCGACGAGGCCATACGAAGAGGGAACGCCTATATCGAAGCGGGCGCGGACATGATTTTCGTGGAGGCGCCCAGGAGCGTAGAAGAGATCAAGAAGGCGGTGCAGGGAATCAACGGGCTCGTCAGTATCAACCTCTTCGACAATATCGAGGGCGGCAAGACTCCGCTCGTCTCCGTTGAAGAACTTGCAGCGATGGGAGTGGCGCGTGTGAGCATCCCTGTCGGCACCACTTTCGCCGCGGCCAGAGGCGTACAGAACTATCTCGAAGCGATCAAAGGCGGGCGTCTTGCTCCGGAGAGAAAAGACCTCGTGCTTGCCTTCGATGAGTTTAAAGATCTTGTCGGGGTTCCCGGTTTGCGGGAACAGGAAAAGCTCTACCTCCCGAAGTTTGTTGAATAGGGCTTGGTGCCGCGACGTTTTCTTCGTCGCTTTTAACGATGCCTGAAGGAGGGAGAGGAGCATGACGATGGTTTTAGGATTCCTCGGTTTTGGCGAAGTCGGGTATTTTATGTCCAAAGGGTTGAAAAAGGCGGGATTTGGAAGAATCGTAGCGTTCGACAAAGCTCTGCTCGGCGAGGGCCCCGTCGCCGCGACGGTGCGCTCCAGAGCGGAGGAGGCCGGCGTCGAACTGAAAACATCCCTGGAGGACATGTTGCGTGCGTCGGACGCCGTGATTTCCGCCCTTCCCGCGAAATTCGCCCCTGCCGCGGCGGAAGAGGCTCTGCAACTCATGGCGGAGGCCGAATTCTACGTTGACGTCACTACGGCGAAGCCCGCCGAGAAGAAGCGCCTGGAGCGCCTTTTCGCCGAAAAAAATATCAAATTCGTTGATTGCGCAATGCTCGGCCCTTTGCCTATCTATGGACATTCCGTCCCCATTCTTTCCTCGGGCGCTGGAGCGCAAGAGTGGGCGCATACGATGAACCCTTTCGGTATGAAGATCGACGTCACCGAGGGAGACGCCGGAACAGCTTCCTCGATAAAGCTCGTTCGCAGCGTTTTCATGAAGGGCTTGGAAGCCCTTTTGGTGGAATCCTTCCTTTTCGCACGGAAGAGCGGAGCGGAGGATGTCGTCCTTGACTCCATCGCCGAAACGCTGAAAGTTCCGTTTCAGCAGACCGCTCAGCGTATGATCGCCGCCGATCTCGTCCATGCGGAACGCAGGGCGTTCGAGGTGGGGGAGTCTATCGAGCTGATGAACGATCTTGGCGTAGAGCCCATCATGGCGGAAGCGATCGTAAAACGTCTTTCGAAGTCCGCCGCTTTGGGAACAAGAGAAGAGCTTGGTGGAGTTCCTCCGAAAACTCTTCGGGACGTCTATGAAATATGGTTGAAGAAGCAATATAATTAAAAGTAAGGCGAATTGACGATGAAAGGGAGTTCTTGTACATGTCCGTAGGCTTTCGTGTATTTCTTAAACGTCTTCTTCCCCCCATGGAACTCGTAGAGCGGTTCAAGACCATACCGGCGGCGAATATCGCCGACTGCATGGGCCGCCATAACGCCATGACCCCGCAGATTCGTCTTGTAACGAAGCCCGGGGTAGTAAATATGGTCGGCGTTGCCCTGACGGTCAAAACCCGCTGCGGCGACAACCTTATGCTTCATCAGGCTCTCGATATGGCCGGGGAAGGCGATATTTTGGTCGTTGCCAACGAACAGGGAAGAGATCGCTCGCTCCTTGGTGAAATTATGTACCGTCAGGGAGAGCGCCAGAAGATCGCCGGTTTCGTTTTCGACGCTCCCATCCGCGATCGCCTGGCTCTCTCCGGGGGCGGCGTTCCTCTCTACGCCACAGGATCGACCCCGGGAGGCCCGTACAAGGAGGGGCCGGGAGAAGTGAACGTTCCGATCTCTTGCGGCGGGGTTCATGTGACCCCGGGGGATATCGTCGTGGGCGACGCCGACGGCGTGATCGTGATTCCGAGAATGGATGCGGCTAGAGTTTTAGAGGACGTTCTTGTATTTCAGCAGAACGACCGCAGAAAGCTCCAGGCAGCCATCGACGGGACTGCCGACAGGAGCTGGGTGATGAAGCAGCTTGAGGCGAAGAAGTGCGAGATAGTGGACGGAACGTGCGTTTGATTTCTGTTGTTTATTAATCTCTGTGCGCGATTCGGGGCGGATATGCGAGAGCGTCCTTCCAAATTTTTTCGGAATATTTAAGTTTCCGAAAATGAAGGAGGTAGCCGAAATGCAAATTGGTATGAAGTATGCTGAGAGCCTTTTCCTGATAGTTTGCGGGGCGCTTTCGACCGTCTTTTTGGTCGTTTCCTTCGATTACAGCGATATGGCGCGAGCTGTACCCAATATATGCGCCGTCTTTGTTCTGCTCTGCGTTCTTTTTCGCTTGACCCAGATATGGAGGCGAAGCGGCGCCGAGAAAGTTGTTCTGAAAGTACATAAACGAGCGGGTCCTTTTATTGCGATGCTTGCTGGGTATACTGCGGGAGTATCCCTTCTGGGTCTGATGTTGGCGAGCGCCCTTTTTATTCCGATATGCATGTACTGGATGGGGCATAGAAGATTGACGCTGATCGCCATCATCACGGCGGGCTATCTTGTGTTGGTGTACCTCGTGTTTGTCGTGGGGTTCAGGATGCCATTGCCCGACAGTCTGCTCGGTTTGTAAAGGGGGATTCCGGACATGATATTTCAAGGCTTTCTTTCGGCGATGGCGCCTTTCAATATATTCTACGCACTCTTCGGGACGGGGCTCGGGATAGTGATGGGGGCCATCCCCGGTATAGGTTCATCCATGACGATGGCTCTTCTGCTCCCGTTCACCTTCTGGATGACTGCGGAAGGCGCGTTGATACTTCTGGGATCGGTCTATTGCGGGGCTACTTTCGGAGGTTCGATCTCCGCGATACTCCTCAATACGCCGGGAACTCCGGCATCCGCGGCGACGTCTTTCGACGGCTATCCCATGGCGCAGCAGGGAAAGGGAATGGAGGCCATAGGAATCGCCGCGATGGCTTCCTTCGTAGGAGGCACGGCAGGCCTTGTCCTTCTTTTTTTTCTCTCTCCACCCCTGGCGGAAATATCGCTGAAATTCGGACCCGCGGAGCTGTTCCTCTTAACCCTGTTCACCTTTATCATCATTTCGGTCACGGTGTTGAAAGAGTCCGTTGTCAAAGGGCTCATAGCTCTCGGACTTGGTCTGGTTCTTTCCGGTGTGGGATATGATCCGATTTCCGGGGCCCTGCGTTTCACGTTCGGCCTGACCTACCTCGAGGACGGTGTGCAGCTTGTTCCTGCAATCATCGGTTTGTTCGCCATATCCGAAGTTTTCGCCTTCGTCGAGTCGGGGGGGACCATTTCCAATACCCTGGAAGCCAAGGGCGGTCTCTACAAGGGTTTCGGTCTGACGTTCAGATACCCGGCGACGCTCATCCGCTCCACGGTTATCGGTTCGGTCATAGGCGCGTTGCCGGGGATAGGCGTCAGCGCGGCGAATATTATCGCCTATGTAGCGGCGAAGGCGCGCTCCCGCAATCCCGATGTTTTCGGGAAAGGAACTCCGGAGGGGGTTATCGCACCGGAGGCTTCGAACAACGCCGTAACGTGTACGTCGCTGATTCCGACGCTGACGATGGGCATTCCAGGAAGTTCTTCCGCAGCGCTCCTGATGGGCGCGCTTATGATTCATGGACTTATTCCCGGATCCGCTCTTTTTTCAACCTACGGGACGGTGACGTATACATTTTTCTTCGGTCTGGCCTTGTCGAACCTCTTTATGCTGCTGGTCACCATGTGTACTGTCCGCTATCTGGTAAAAATAACGGTCGTCGACGTCGGTTTCCTTATCCCTATAATCGTGGGACTGTGCTTTATAGGTTCCTACGCAATGAGAAACAGCATAGGGGACGCCGTGGTCACTATGGCCTTCGGTCTGCTTGCGTTTGTTATGCGAAAACTGAAGTACCCCCTCATCTGCCTGCTTCTTCCGATAATTCTCGGCACGATGATGGAGCGAGGCTACCATCAATCGCTCATGATTTCCGGAGGCTCTTTTTCGATCTTCTGGTCGAGTCCTATCTCGAAGTTCATTCTGGGGATAACTCTTTTCTCGCTTCTCTACCCCTTGCTCCGGAGTCTCAACGGTTGGAGGAAGAAGGGAGCCTGCTGACTCAGGATGTTGGGATGAGAGAATGGCGTTGCCCGCTTTCTTGCGACGAAGAAAAGGAGATTCGGAAACATCTTGGTTTACCGCATGTTCTTGGAATTCAGAGGATCGAAGTGTGCGGCGGCTTTCGCAATCTTGGAAGGAGATATTCGTCGGAATGTTGTGCACCGGCGGTGATCTGACGAGGGAAAAGGGGATTGAACTATGCCTGGACAAACCATAGCCGAAAAAATACTCGGGAGCCATGCGATTCCCGGAACAGCCCCTGCAAGGGCGGGGGATATCCTTTTCTGCGACGTTGATTTTCTTATGAGTCATGATTCTACGGGACCGATGGCGATCAAGGCGTTCGAGAACATGGGGGGGCGAAGTGTATTCGATCCCTCGAAAATTGTCTTCATAATGGATCATGCGGTACCGGCGCCGTATGAAAAGATAGCCAACCTTCAGGCGATGATGCGCTCCTTCGCAGAGGAGCAAGGGATTCGTTTTATAGACGGGGGGGAGGGCGTCTGTCATCAGATAGTCGTTGAACAGGACTTCGTCAAGGCCGGAGATCTTGTTTTGGGAACGGATTCCCATACATGCACCTATGGAGCGTTGGGCGCCTTCGCCACCGGTGTCGGGTCCACCGATATGGCCGCCGCCATGTTTACAGGGAAATCGTGGTTTAAAGTCCCCGAGACGATTCGCGTCACTTTGAAAGGAAAACTGAGTAATAAATGCTCCGCAAAGGACGTCATACTCAAGACAATCGGCGTTATCGGCGCGGACGGCGCAAATTACCGGAGCATGGAGTTCTATGGAGAATGGCTGGAGGAATCGTCGCTGGCCGAACGTCTGACTCTTGCGAATATGGTTGTCGAGATGGGAGCCAAATGCGGCTATATGTGCCGCTCCTCCTTGGGAGTAGCGGCCGACGGAGATGCCTGCTACGTCATGGACGTCGAGATCGACCTCGACGTCTTGACGCCTCAAGTCGCCAGACCGCATGCTGTCGACGACGTATGTTCCGCGGCGGAATTGAAGAGCGTTGTCGTTCATCAGGGATTTCTCGGGAGCTGTACGAACGGACGGCTTGAAGACCTCCGAATCGCGGCTCGAATTCTCGAGGGGAAGAAGATAGCCAAAGGAACGCGTTTGATCGTGACGCCTGCATCCAAGGCGATTTTCCTTGCCGCGATGAACGAGGGGATCCTTCAGACGCTTGTCGCAGCCGGGGCCGTCGTTTTCCCGCCGGGATGCGGCGTGTGCGTCGGAACTCACGGAGGAGTGCCCGCCGACGGAGAAAACGTGATTTCCACGTCCAATCGTAATTTCAAAGGAAGAATGGGGAACAACAAGGCTTCGATCTACTTGGCTTCGCCCGCGACAGTCGCCTTGTCCGTCCTCGAAGGACGTATCGCCGATCCTGCGAAATTGGAGGGTGCGCTATGAAAATCAGAGGACATTCCGTCAAGTATGGCGACAATATCAGTACCGATCTTGTCATCGCCGGAAAATATACGAAGACGCTCAATATCGCGGATTTGGCCGAGCACGCTATGGAGGATCTCGATCCGCATTTCGCCGAGAGGATCAAAGACGGAGGTTTCGTCGTCGCGGGGTCGTATTTCGGATGTGGTTCGTCGAGAGAACAAGCTCCCGTTGCTCTGAAAGCCGCAGGCACGCTTTGCATTGTGGCTAAGACTTTTTCTAGAATATTTTATAGAAATGCGATCAATATTGGTCTTCCTCTTATCGAATGCGATACGAACCTGATAGAGGACGGCGACGAACTTGAGTATGAGATCGGCTCCGAACGTCTGATCAATAGAACTCGGAATATTGAAATTCCTGTTGCGCCTCTTCCAAGTATAATGGTCGAGATCTTGAAAGAAGGGGGAGTGGTACCCTACATACAAAAAAACGGCGGGTTTTAACGTGGCCGCAGTTTCTACTTCCTTTCCCCGGTACGCTATTGCGTTTTTCGATACCGATCTTCGCTAATGCCGAGGAAAAACTGCGACGGACAGCGAAAGCACCGACAAGGAGGAGATCCACACGATGACGAGACGTTTATGTACGTGTATTTGTATCGCGTTGCTCCTGATCATTTTCGTAACCCCCGCGTATGCGCAATTTCCGGGCGGAAAGCCCATTCGTATCGTCAACCCCTTCGCCGCCGGCGGAGCGGGCGATGTCGAACTCAGAGTGCTCGCTCCTCTCCTGGAACAGCATTTCGGAGTTCCGGTCGTGGTCGAGAACATGACGGGAGCGGGGGGACGAATAGCCTACGACAAAATGTACAAAGAGAGTCCGGACGGACACACGTTGTTCTACAACAACCAACCGGCGCTCCAGCTGGGAGAATACCTCTACGACGGCCGCTACAAAGGAGAGGAGTTCACCTATCTCGTGAACGTAGTGAAAGATCCGCGATATCTGATCGTTTTAAAAACTTCTCCGTTCAAGACGTTCCAAGAGCTGATCGAGGCCTCGAAGACGCAGGATATTACATGCGCCGTCTCCGGACTTGGAAGCAGCGGTCACTTGGGGAGCGTTCAGCTCATACTCGCAGGCCTGAAACATCGGATAGTGCCGTTCGACGGTACAGCTCCTTCGAAGGCCGCGTTCCTCGGCGGACACATTACCTTCTGGATAGCGGGCTACAGCGAGCTGAAAGGATTGCTCGCCGACGACAAGATCCAAGTACTCGCGACGCTGAATGAAACGCGCATCCCTCCGTACGAGTATCCGACGCTTCCGGAAATGGGATACCCCGAGGTCGCCGTATTCAACATGAGGGGAATTTGCGCTCCTCCAAATCTTCCCGAAGATATCAAGGCGGTTCTGATCGAAGGTATTGCCAAAGCGTTGAACTCCGAAGAAATCGCCAAGTGGGCCAAGGAGACCGATCGCCCGATGTTCGTCGCCGTAGGCGATGAATACTACAAACTTCATGAGGAAACGAACGTGATGGTAAAGAACGCGCTTCCGATGATGAAGGAAAGCATTGGCAAAAAATAGTATTTCCTTGCTTTGAGAAATGGTTACCATAATTTAAAATAGAAAAGAGGACGGAAAAATGAAACTGAATCGTAAGGTGTTTATGGCAGTTCTGGTATTCTTGCTTGCGGCGACTCCCGTAATGGCCGCGGACGTGTTTGTCCGCATAGGAACGAGCAGCGTGGGCGGAGGTTTCTATCTCATCGGAAACACGATCGCACAGCTCGGAACGCAGGAACTCAAGGAAATCAACTTTACGGCCGTCACCGGAGGATCCATAAAAAACTGTTTGAACCTCGGAACCAAAGAGGTCGAACTCGGTATGGTGCAGTCCTCCACCGTGAACGACGCGTGGAACGGAACCGGTTCCTTCGAACAGCCCATTAAAACGTTGCGCTATGTTACCGCGATCTACCCGATGCCGGCGCACATTCTTGTGAACCTGGACGCCGGAATCAAGAGCATCGCCGATTTCAAGGGCAAAAGAGTGGACTACGGTTCGGTCGGGCAGGGGATCGAGGTCAACGCCCGCGAGATGATGTCGGTTTACGGCCTGAAAGACGAAGACGTCAGAATAGAGCGCTTCGGAAGATCCGAGGTGGCCGAGGCTCTCAAAGTGGGAGATTCCCAGGCGCATATCTGGACCACAAACGCACCCAACGCCCAGGTCACGGATATGATACGTTCCGGCAAAGTCGGCCTTATCGGTATCGAGAAGGACAAGATCGCCGAGATCGTCGAGAAGTTCCCTCACTACGCCGCCTCGATCATCCCCGGAGGAGTGTACGAAGGATATGCCGATCCCATTCCGGTGGTCGCCGCAGTCGGTTCTTTGCTTACCTACGAGGATATGCCGGACGACGTGATTTACAAGATCACCAAAATGCTCCATAGCAATACGCAGTTCCTCAAGGAGAGACTGAACTATTTCAATGACTTAACTATTGATTTCGCCCTTGCGGGTATGTCCGTTCCCCTTCATCCCGGCGCAAAGAAATTTTACATCGAAGCCGGTCTGATCAAGGAGTAGCGCAGATTCACCGGGGAGGACGGGCGGCGTCGACCCCCTTCCTCCCTTTTTTCTTATGATTTCGGGGAGGTATATGATGGATACCACCGTTTCCACGACCATGGAAAAGAAAAGTTCCAGCGGAAAAAAACGCTCTTTCGGAGGAAATCTGAAGCTGCTCGTCACTGTGCTTACAGTGGCATTGGCGGTGTTTCAACTGTATACGGCGTTTTTCGGCCTTTTCCCGTCGATGCAGCAGCGCAGCCTCCACTTGGCTTTTGTGCTCCCTCTCATCTTTCTTCTCTATCCTATGTGGAAGTCCTCCCCGAAAGACCGCCCTTCGGGCAGCGACTGGCTTTTTGCTATTGCGGCCGCAGTGTGCACTCTGTATGTTTTTTTCATGTACGAGGATATCGCGAAAAGAGCCGGAATGTACAGGCAGTACGAACTCTTCCTAGGCGTCGCAATGATCGCGCTAGTGTTCGAGGCGGCTCGTCGGGTGCTCGGCTATCCACTTCCGATCTTCTGCTCGATCTTCCTCTTTTTCGCGTACTACGGCCGCTCCATGCCCGGGCCTTTCCGGCACTTCGGACTCTCCGTCCCCCGCATCATCGAAGAACTGTACCTCACCACGGACGGGCTGTTCGGTCTGGTTACGGGAGTTTCGGCTACGTACATCTATCTCTTCATTTTGTTCGGCGCGTTTCTTAGTTCGACGGGGACTTCGCAGTTCTTCAACGACCTTGCGATGGCGCTCACCGGACATCTGAAGGGAGGACCGGCCAAGATAGCGGTTGTTTCGAGCGCTTTCATGGGTACCATCAGCGGCAGCACATCCGCCAACGTGGCGACGACCGGAGCGTTTACGATTCCGCTGATGAAAAAAATAGGCTACCAGCCCCACTTCGCCGGAGCGGTCGAGGCCGCCGCGTCCACAGGCGGTCAAATAATGCCTCCGGTGCTGGGAGCTGCGGCGTTCATCATCGCGGACTCTTTGGGAATTTCCTACCTCAAGGTGCTGAGCGCCTCGGTAGTTCCCGCGATATTGTACTTCTGGGGGATTTGGTGCTGCCTGAGCCTGGAGGCGGCGAAGCTCGGTCTTCAGGGGCTCCCGAGAGAGACTCTGCCCAAGATAAAAAACGTGCTCCTGAAAAGCGGCTACAAAGCGATACCCCTGCTCGGCATTATCTACTTTCTGGTTCAGGGGTACAATCCGTTGTATGCCGGATGCTGGGGTATTGGACTTTCGGTGCTCTTGAGCTTTGTAAAAAAAGAGGATCGGCTCGATGTCAAGTCCTTCATAGCCACTCTTGAAGACGGATCGAAGAGCGCGCTCTCGGTCGCCATCGCATGCGTCATAGTAGGCGTCGTCATCGGAATGATGGGGGCCACTGGCATCGCGCTCAAGGTGGGCGATGTGATTCTTGGTTTCACGAAGGGAAACATGCTGCTTACCCTTGTTGCGACGATGCTTCTTTCCATGGTCCTCGGCATGGGGATGCCTACCACGGCGAGCTACGTGATGGCAAGCGCGGTTGCCGCCCCTGCTTTGATTCTCCTCGGCGGGAAGGCGCTCGACGTTCATTTCTTCGTCTTTTTCTACGCCGTCCTTTCTTCCGTGACTCCTCCGGTCTGCGTCGGCGCCTATACCGCCGCCGGAATAGCTGGCTCCGATCCCAACAAGACCGCTTTCGCCTCGATCAAGCTTGCTCTGGCCGGATTCATCGTTCCTTTTGTTTTCATCTACTCTCCGGATATAATGCTGACCAATGTAACCAGCTGGCCGGTCACTCTGTTCGCGATTTTTACCGCGTGCGTCGGCGTTTACGGTCTGGCGATCGCTACCGAAGGATTTATCGCGCGCCCTGTTTCTCTTTGGGGAAGAGTTTTGGCTCTGGTCGGAGCGATCAGCCTCATCGTTCCCGGCATTCTCAGCGATACGGTGGGTTTTTCACTTTTAAGCTTCGTAATTTTCTACAACCTCAAAATACAAAAAGACGCCTCGCCGTCTGTTCCATGAAACGAGAGAGTTGCTATGTCGACTGTGTGCGGACAGGCTGGGACGCTTGAATCGTGCGACGCTCTTGTGATGGTGCTTTTGGACACGGGAACGCCGGGGGTGTCCGTCGCCCTCGACGGACCTTCCGTGAGCGCCTTCGAAGAGGCGATGCGGAACGCGGTGGCGGAAACCCTCTCCGCGCTGAAGATCGTCGATGCGTCGGTCACTGTTTCGGAAAGAGGCGCTCTCGATTGCACGCTCCGGGCCAGGGTGGAGACTGCGGCCCGGAGAGCGCTCGCAGCACGGGAAGGGATTGGTGAACGGCGGTGAGGACGCATCCTCTGCGGCGTACGTCGCTCTATATTCCCGGGAACAACCCCGCGATGCTGATCAATGCAGACGTGTACGGGGCCGACAGCGTCATTTTCGACCTCGAGGACGCCATTCCCGTCACGGAAAAGGATGCGGCAAGAATCCTCGTGAGGAACGCGCTCCGCGCGTTTTCCTACAGAGAGGCGGAGATCGCCGTGCGGGTGAATGCGCTCTCCACACCCTTCGGCAGAGAGGACTTCGAGGAGATCGTTCCGCTGGCGCCATCGCTCATTCGGCTGCCGAAGTGCGAGACCGCCGACGATATCCTTCGCGCGGACGAGCTGATGCGCGAGATTGAGATACGTTCCGGACTTGAGCCGGGTTCGGTGGGCATTATACCGATCGTCGAGTCCGCGTTCGGCGCCTCGAACCTGCGTGCGATCGCCGAAGCAAGCCCTCGTGTCGCGGCCCTCAACTTCGGCGCCGAGGACTACACGGCGGATCTTGGAGCGGAACGGACCAAAGAGGGGCGGGAGCTGGACGATGTTCGGGCAAGGGTAGTAACGGCGGCGCGTATTGCGGGCGTGCAGGCTCTCGACAGCGTTTTCGCCGACATCAACGACGTCGAAGGGCTGTTCGAAGAGGCTCTGAGAGTGCGTCGCCTCGGCTTCGACGGAAAGTCGGTGATCCATCCGCGGCAGGTCGGAGTTGTCCATAGCGCGTTTACCCCCTCGGAGAGGGAGATCGACCATGCCGAGCGCGTAGTTCGGGCTCTTGAAGAGGCGGAGGCTGCCCGGTCGGGCGTGGCGGTGTTGAACGGGCGTATGATCGACGCGCCTGTCGCGGCGAAGGCTAGGAAAATTCTTGCGCTTTCCGACGCAGCGGGCGCGAGGAGAGAAGGAGGGGAGCGAAGGTGATCCGGAACGGAGTAGGAAGAGAACTGCCGGAGTCCATTCCGGGAGTGGCGTGTCTTCGTCCGTATTCGGGGAACGCGACGGGAGATTCCGACGTCGGCCGCACGGCAGCGAGAAGAGAGCCGAAGGTGCTTGCCTCCCTCGAGGAGGCGTTTCGTCGTTCCGAAGTCGAGGACGGCATGACGATCTCCTTCCACCATCACCTCCGCGACGGGGATCTGGTCGTCAACATGGCGCTCGACGTGCTTGCGAACATGGGATTACGCGATCTTGTACTGGCCCCCTCGGCCCTGTTCCCGGTGCACAAGGAGGTTTTGCGTCATGTGCGGAGCGGCGTCGTCCGCGCCATTCAGGGGAGCGTGAACGGTCCCGTGGGCAAGGCCGCGTCGGAAGGGCTCTTCGATCTCCCTGTAATTCTTCGTTCTCACGGCGGGCGGGTTCGCGCTATGCAGACGGGAGAGCTTCGGGTGGATATCGCGGTCATCGCCGCGCCGACCGCCGACAGCATGGGCAATATCGGCGGCGTTTCCGGTCCTTCGGCGTGCGGTTCCCTTGGGTACGCCTTCTCCGATGCGCAGTATGCACGCCGTGTCATCGCGGTGACGGATACGTTGATCGAGTATCCGGCGACCGCTTTTTCGATTCCCCAGACGCTTGTGGACTGGGTTGTGCCCGTGGAGCGCATCGGCGACCCCGGACGGATCGTTTCCGGCACGTTGCGGGTGACGAGGGACCCGTTGCGGCTGATCATCGCCGAACAGGCGGCCAGGGTTATCGAGCAGAGCGGCGTGTTTGTGGACGGATTTTCGATGCAGGCGGGCGCCGGAGGTATATCTCTGGCGGCTTCGACGTTCATCCGGGAGCGAATGCGACGGGCCGGCATTCAGGGCGGTTTTATTTCGGGAGGGATAACCGAACAGAGCGTGGAGATGCTCGAAGAAGGGCTTTTTCACACGCTGCTCGACGTGCAGTCCTTTGATACCGCGGCGGTTGCGTCGCTTGCGCGGAACCGTTCGCATATGGAGATGAGCGCGTCGTTCTACGCCAATACGGCGGCGAAGGGGTGCGTCGTGGAGAGGCTGGATACGGCTATTCTCGGGGCCACTCAGGTGGACACGAATTTCAACGTCAATGTGAATACCGAATCGGACGGCATGCTCCTTCACGGAACAGGCGGGCACATGGATACGGCCGCCGGGGCGAAGCTCACGGTGATCGTGACTCCGCTGCTCCGCGGAAGGATGCCGATGATCGTCGACAGAGCGATCACCGTCACCACCCCCGGAGATACGGTCGACGCGGTCGTGACGGAGCGCGGCGTCGCGGTCAATCCGCGGAGAAAGGATTTGCTCGAAAATCTGAATGGAAAAGGGATTCCTCTCGTGGATATTCACGATCTCAAAAGGCTTGCCGAAGAAATGACGGGCGTACCGCGCGACCCCCTGTTCGGCGAAAAAATCGTAGGCGTTGTGGAGTATCGCGACGGCAGCGTCATCGATGTGATCTATCAACGACTTTAATACGAACAATCCAGACTTCCATCGACTCCGCCGTTTCGGCGGAGTTTTTTCATCGTTTCTCTTTGAAATATCCAAAACAAGCACTCTACAAAAGCAAAAAGTTGGTACAATTAGAAGTCGAGGGGAGGAATCCTCTCGAAAAGATGTGTGCTGAAAACCGCGAACTGCGGATGCGTGCGCTTTCTGTACCGGCAACCAGAGTACTCGGGGAAGGGGGATGATGAAGAGACGGCGCGAGATGAGTTCTGTCGAAGCCTTGGGGGGCGGGAGGCCCGGAGCTTTTTCCTGTTTCGAGCATCCGGGGCGACTGTCGGCGTCCGGTCTTTATCCTGGACGAAGTTTTGATTCGATTTATATCACAGCACGAATGGATGGTGATGGGAATGAAAAAAACGAAACTTGCGTTGACCCTGCTCTTCCTTTTCCTGTGTACCGGCTCCGCTTTCGCCCAGCCGAAAGCGCCGAATCTTGAGTACGTCCGGGGGGATGTCCTTGTCCTTCTCGAAGCGCCCGGCGGTGCATCCGGTGTGGAGAGCCAGGCGGA
This sequence comes from Synergistaceae bacterium, assembly GCA_018436725.1. Taxonomy (GTDB): domain Bacteria; phylum Synergistota; class Synergistia; order Synergistales; family Aminobacteriaceae; genus JAAYLU01. The sequence continues at coordinate 99,977 of JAHDKT010000028.1, forward strand.
AACGATCGCCGAAGCGACAGGCTCCAGGGTGATGAACACCTACAAGGCGATCGCCGAAGCAACCGGAAAGAGCATCGTCCGGCTCAAAGCGGCCGATAAGTCGGCGGACGAACTGCTTTCGGAGGTTCGGCGGATTCCCGGAGTGCTGGGCGCGACGCCGAACTTCATCGTTAAAATTCTGCGCACGCCGAACGACCCGGAGTTCCCCTCAGCCTGGGGGATGCCTCGCGTGAAAGCGCCCGAGGCATGGGAACTGTCGACCGGGAGCGGAGAGGTCTATGTCGCCGTTTTGGATACGGGCATCAAATACGATCACGAAGATCTCGCCGGCAACATGGGTCGCGACAAGGACGGCAACTTCGGAAGAAATCTGGTGGGCAACAACGCCGATCCCATGGACGATAACGGACATGGAACCCATCTTGCCGGAATCATCGGCGCCGTCGGCGACAACGCCGTCGGCACGGCCGGAATAAACTGGACCGTACGCCTTCTGGGCGTCAAGGTGCTCGACGGAAACGGTGCGGCGAGTTTCGCGCATGTCATCGCGGGTCTCGATTACGTGCTGGATCAGAAGAAACGCGGCCTGAACGTCCGCGTCGCGAACATGGCGTTCGGCGGCTGGACTCCGGCCGTCGCGGAGCAGGATGTCGATCCTCTGGCGGTGGCCTGCAAGGCCGTTGCCGACGCGGGCGTTCTTCTTGTCGCCGCTGCGGGGAACGAAGGTCAGAATATCGCCGCCGCCGGGGGCGGGTATAAGGGGAACGCGATCTACCCTGCCGCTTTCTCGTTCCCCGAAATGGTTACGGTTGCCGCCGTCGCTAAAAACGGAGCGCTCGCGCGGTTCTCCAACTTCGGACCTGCGGTGGATCTCGCTGCTCCCGGCTTCGAAGTCCCGAGCACGACCCTTGACGGGGCCTACGGGCTGTTGAACGGAACCTCCGCGGCTGCGGCCCATGTTGCGGGCGCGGCGGCGTTGCTCGCGGCGCATGCTTCCGATCTGAGCGCGGCGCAGCTCAAAGAACGCCTTCTCGAGTACGCGGAGCCGCACCAGACGCTTTCGGGCAAAGTGACGTCGGGTGGTTCTCTCAATGCCGGCGCCGCGTTGAAGAACGAGCGCGGAACGTTGAAAGTCTCCATCGCGGGGCCTGCCTCCGCTCGGTGGAGCCTGAACGGGAAGGGGAGCTATCCGAACGGCCATATACTGACCGGACTTCCTGTCGGCAAGTACACGGTCTCCTTCTCGGACGCCGATCTCTGGACCAAACCGGCGAACATCGCGGTGACCGTGACCGCCGATGCCGAGACTGCGGCGACGGGAATCTATCGCCAGCAGAACGCCTCGCTCTGGGTCACCATCGAAGGGCCCGAAGAGGCTCGCTGGACCCTGAACAAGAAGGATATGTACGAGAGCGACCGTACTCTGGGAAGGCTGGCGGGCAGACGTACCGTTTCCTTTGCCGAAGTGCCCGGCTGGGATACCCCGGCGGCGCAGTCCGTCACGGTTCCGAGGAACGCCCCGCTCGCGGTGACCGGAGCATACAAACGGCAGACCGGCTCCGTCGCGGTGACGTTCGAGGGTCCGGCCGAGGCGCGCTGGAGCATCGACGGGGACGGCGCGTACGCGAGCGGCGACACCGTGGAAAACGTGCCTGTCGGCAACAGGACGATACGTTTCTCCGGGGTTCCTCACTGGGACACTCCTGAAGAGATTGTCGTCCTCGTGGCCAAGGGAGCCTTGGTCGAGGCGAAGGGGGCGTACGTCCATCAGGTCGGTTCCATAAAGGTGAGCATCGACGGGCCGAAAGAGGCAAGCTGGACCGTCAACGGAAGAGGACTCTATGCAACAGGCGACACTGCGTCGAATATCCCCGTAGGCGCGCACACGGTCTCCTTCTCGGCGGTGCATAACTGGGACAACCCCGCACCGGTAGCGGTAACGGTGGAGCGCGACGCGGTCCTTGAGATCGCGCGTGCCTATGCGCGGCATCTCGGCTCCGTTTCCGTGACTCTCAACGGTCCTGCCGGGGCTCGCTGGAGCCTTGAAGGAGTGGACGGTCTTCTCGAAAGCGGCGCGGTCCGAGCGGATCTTCCCGTAGGCGAGTACACCGTGGTCTTCTCCGATGTCAAAGACTGGTATACGCCGGAAAGAGTGAAGGTCTCCGTTGTCAAGGATACCGTGACCAAGGCGGAGGCCGCGTACGCCGAGCACAGAGGCTCCGTTTCCGTCGAGATCGACGGACCCGCGGAGGCTCGTTGGAGCTTGGACGGCGAGGGAAGCTTCACAAGCGGCGAGACGGTGAAGGATGTCGTTGTCGGGAAACACACCGTTTCGTTCTCCGAGATCGCCAACTGGGACGAGCCTGCCGATCTGACTGTGGAAGTTGCCAAGGATGCCGTGTCCGCCGCAAAGGGAGCGTACGCACAACACAAAGGCTCCGTCCAAGTGACGATCGACGGTCCCGCCGGAGCCCGCTGGAGCCTCAACGGCGAAGGTTCGTACAAAGACGGAGAGACGGTGAAGGATCTCGTCGTCGGAGAGTACACGGTCTCTTTCTTCGACCTCGCCGACTGGGACGAGCCGGCCGCGCAGACTGTTTCGGTGACGAAGGACGCCGTTTCGAAGCTGGATGTCGCATTCGTGCAGCACAAGGGCTCCGTGCAGGTCGTTTTCTCAGGCCCGGAGGAAGCCCGCTGGAGCTTGAGCGGCAAGGGAAGCTATGCGAGCGGCGAAACGATCCGGGATGTCGTCGTCGGGACGTACACGCTTTCCTTCTTGCAAATGAAGGACTGGGACGCTCCTCAGGATCTGTTGATCACCGTGGCCAAGGATTCCCTCGCGAAGGCCGAACCCGCTTACAAGAGACATCTTGGATCCGTGAAAGCGACGATCGACGGACCGGCCGAGGCTCGTTGGAGTCTGAACGGCGAGGGAAGCTACGAGAGCGGGCATACCGTCGACAAAGTCGCGGTCGGCGAGCATACGGTGTCGTTCTCCGAAGTCGCTGATTGGGACAAACCGGGGGATATGACCGTCACCGTGACGAAGGACGCCGTGTCGGACGTCGACGGTAGTTACGTTCAGCATAAAGGCGCGGTTCAGGTGACTTTTGAAGGTCCTGCCGACGCACGCTGGAGCCTGAACGGCGAAGGAAGCTATACGAGCGGCGAAGTCGTCGGCGGACTTGTCGTCGGCGAGTACACGCTCTCCTTCTCGAAGATGGCCGGATGGGACAGGCCCGGGGACCGGAATCTCGTCGTCGGCAAAGACATGACTGCAACCTTTGAAGGAACGTACACGCAGCATATCGGCACTGTTGCGGTGCATATCGAAGGCCCCTCGGATGCGCTCTGGCAGATCGCCGGAATCGAGGGGACGCATGCAAGCGGCGACGCGGCGAAGGCGCTTCCCGTAGGAGACTACACAGTGAGTTTCTCCGCCGTTGACGGATGGGATGCGCCGGAAGACCAGTCCGTTACGGTATTTCGTAACGTCACTGCCATGGCGACAGGCGCCTACGTGCGGCATACCGGTTCCGTATCCGCGGTCATCGAGGGGCCCGAGGCGGCGCTTTGGAGTCTGAATGGGGAAGGGAGCCATGCGAGCGGCGAAGTGATCCAGGGTCTGCCTGTGGGCGAGTATGTTGTCTCCTTCTCTGCCGTTGAAGGCTGGGATGCTCCGGAGAACCAGACGGTTACTGTTACGAAGGGCGAACTTGGGTCGGTTTCGGCGGTCTACGTTCAGCATACCGGTTCCGTATCGGCGGTTATAGAGGGTCCCGAGACGGCGCTCTGGAGCCTGAACGGCGAGGGGAGCCATGCGAGCGGCGAAGTCGTTCGGAGTCTTCCTGTCGGCGACCACGTGGTCGCCTTCGCGCCCGTTGCGGGCTGGGATGCTCCGGAGCGGAAGACGGTTGCCGTGACGAAAGACGAGCTGGCGTCGGTTTCGGCGGTCTACGTTCAGCAAACAGGTTCCGTTTCCGCAGTCATCGAGGGCCCGGAAAATGCTCTCTGGAGCCTGAACGGCGAGGGGAGGCATGCGAGCGGCGAAGTGGTTCAGGGCCTTCCTGTGGGCGAGTATGTTGTCTCCTTCGCGGTTGTTGAAGGCTGGGATACTCCTGCCGAGGTAACGGTTTCGGTGGCAAAAGACGCGCTTTCGTCGATTTCGGCGGCCTACGTTCAGCAAACAGGTTCCGTATCGGCGGTCATCGATGGTCCCGAGACTGCTCTCTGGAGTCTGAACGGCGAGGGAAGCTACGCGAGCGGCGAAGTGGTGCAGGGCCTTCCTGTCGGCGACCACGTGGTCGCCTTCGCGCCCGTTGCGGGCTGGGATGCTCCGGAGCGGAAGACGGTTGCCGTGACGAAAGACGCGCTGGCATCGGTTTCGGCGGTTTACGTTCAGCAAACAGGTTCCGTTTCCGCAGTCATCGAGGGCCCGGAAAATGCTCTCTGGAGCCTGAACGGCGAGGGGAGGCATGCGAGCGGCGAGGTGGTTCAGAGTCTTCCTGTGGGCGAGTATGTTGTCTCCTTCGCGGTTGTTGAAGGCTGGGATACTCCTGCCGAGGTAACGGTTTCGGTGGCAAAAGACGCGCTTTCGTCGGCTACCGGGGTTTATGTACAGCATGCGGTAGAAGAGCCAGTCAAAGAAGAACCCGCCGCGACTGAGGAGCCGAAAGCCGAGGAACCGACGGTCGAAGAGGTGAAGGAAGAGGCTGCAACCGAGGCCCCCGCCGCGACTGAGGAGCCGAAGGCCGAGGGACCGGCGGTCGAGGAAGTGAAGGAAGAGGCGAAGGCCGAAGAACCCGCCGCGGCTGAAGAGCCGAAGGCCGAGGGACCGGCGGTCGAAGAAGTGAAGGAAGAGGCAAAGGCCGAAGAACCCGCCGCGACTGAGGAGCCGAAGGCCGAGAAACCTGCCGTCGAGGAAGTGAAGGAAGAGGCTGCAACCGAGGCCCCCGCCGCGACTGAGGAGCCGAAGGCCGAGGAACCG
>JAHDKT010000067.1 GCA_018436725.1 Synergistaceae bacterium
CAGCCTCCCGATGCGCTCCCGCGCCGTTCCCTTCCCCTTCTCCCTCTGCTTGGCGATCGCCTTCTCGCCGCCTCCGAGCCCCGCCTTCTCCCGCTTCCCGAGCAGCTCCTCGCATAGCTCGTCTATCGTTCGCTGCGACATGGAAAAAACCTCCTACCTTTCGCTGAGTTCCAGCAAAATACCGCCGGTACTCTTCGGGTGGACGAACGCAATCCGCGCTCCCCCCGCGCCGTAGCGCGGAGTTTCGTCAATCAGCTTGATTCCTTTCGCCTTCATTTCCTCCAGGGCCTTTTCAAGGTTCTCCACGCGGATGGCAAGATGGTGGATCCCCTCGCCTTTCTTCTCGATAAACTTCGCGACAGGACTCTCCTCGGAGGTGGCCTCAAGAAGCTCCACTTCCGTATCTCCAAGAGGAAGGAACGCCGTCTTCACCTTCTGTTCGGCGACTTCTTCCACTCCTGTACACTGAATACCGAGGGAGGACTGCCAGAATACAAGCGCCTCGTCGATTGATTTGACCGCGATTCCAATATGATCCACTACAGTCGGTTTCATTGTCTTTTTATCCCCTTTCGATGCTTTTTACCGGATGAAACAGACGCATAGAAGATATCATAACAGAAAAAAGGTGGAGAGACCCACTTTTTAGGAGAGAATATATTGTATACAACCCTTCCGTGCGCACTCTCTTTGCTATGATACCCTTCGATATCCGTTTTTGCGGATTTTTCCCAGAACCTCTTTCTCCCTTCAGAAAGGAATGATATAGTATCCTGAAATCAGATGAAAAAGGAGGCCTATAGTATGAGCCTGATAACGTGCAAGCTGTGCGGAAGGCTTTTTGACAGTACACGGGGGAAGATATGTACGCAATGCCTTGAGGAACTCGACGACTTCTATCCGAAAGTTAGAGAATATATCCGGGATCACCGGGACGCTCGTTTCAGCGTGGATACGCTCGCCGACGATATGGGCGTCGATATCCTGCGGGTACAAACCCTGGTCGAGCTGGGATATCTTGATCGCGATGTTCCGGGATTGTCCTCCGATATCGACGATGAAAAAAAGAAGAAAGAGGCGCTTCGACAGCAGTTGAAGGTAAGTCTGAATCCTACACCTCCGAAGAGAGATCAGCAGGACGATGCAAAATCATCGAAAATGTACGGTCAGGAAAGATACGGGACGGGAAAGAAACGCTAGACATCGAAGAATAATGAACCACACGGAACACATCGCGATTTGGAAGCGATGCGCCGAATAACGATGAAGCGCAAATTCGCACGAATTTCTTCTTCGGGTATCATCAAAAGCAACATGGCCCGGGGAGATCGCATACGCGTCACCCCGGGCCATTGATTTGACCGAGACCTTCCTTCGGTTCGACGGCAGCCGTAGCGTTTATTTCAGATAGCCTGTTCTCCCGGACGATAGACAAGCACCGAACAGTGGGCGTATCGCCCCACGTTTGCTGCGGTGCTGCCGACGACGAGGCGTTCGAGCGTACTTTGTCCCCTGTAGCCTATTACAATGAGATGCATGTCGTGTTCCTTCGCGTAATTAATGATTACATCGGAGGGATTCCCCTCTTTGACGACCATCGTGTACGTGGTATTCTCCAGCTCGGGAAAGTTTTCCTTCGCTTTTCGGAAATAGTAGTCGAGTTTTTTTCTGGCGATCTCGGCGACTTCGACGTCGATCTCCGGCGGCAGCCATGGTTCGTACCCTCTCCAGAGCGTAGGATGGGGAAGCACGTGAAGAAAGGTCGCCTCGGCTCCCAGACGCAAGGCAAGTGAACAGCCGTACGCGAAGACTTCTTCGGACATTTTGCTCATATCTACCGCGACGAGTATTCTCTTTAACATGGCTCTTCCTCCTTTCAATGTGTAAAGCAGAGAATCAGGCGCTCTTTGAGAGTATTATACAACAAATTTTCAGATCGAGAACATGGCCTTCCTCTCTTTTTCTTGCTTCTTTCCGCAAACGCTTCGTTTGGCTGAAACGGTCTCGTTGTGCTATATATGTATGGAGCGCCGCCGTATTTTTCAAGGGGGGACGGCAGATTCTTTTACGAAGGATTGATGGATATGGAAACCGCACTTGTCGTTGTTTTTTTCGCTTTTCTAGGCGCATCATTGGGTTCGTTTTTGAATGTGGTCGCATTGCGGAGCATCTCCGGAAAATCCTGGAGCGGGAGAGAGCGCTCCGTGTGCGCCTCCTGCGGCGCAGTTCTGGAGTGGAGAGATCTGATACCGCTTTTTTCGTGGTGTCTTCTTCACGGGAAGTGCCGCCGTTGCGGCGTGCGATACGGAGTCCGCTACCTCATCGTCGAAATCATCGGCGCTCTCTTCGGAGGCCTGCTTGCCTGGAGATGGGGCGTCTCGATCACACTTCTTTTCGCTCTTACCGCGGCGTACGGACTTTTTCTGAATGCTCTGACGGACTTCGATGACGGCTACGTCTTCGACATCTTTCCCCTCGCCATGGGAGTCGCCGGTATTCTTCTCCGTCTTCCGGGCGGCTGGGGCGGTATCCTCGACGGCGTTATAGGCGCCGTTCTCGGCTTCGCGATCATCGCGTGCATCATTTTGATCTCCGGAGGGGGTATGGGGTGGGGCGACGCCACGCTCGCCGCCGGCGCCGGAGCCATCATGGGGTGGAAAATGCTTCTGCTCACCCTCTACTCGGGCTTCATGGCCGGCGGCATATTGGCCCTTCTTCTGCTGGTGGCGGGAAAGGTCCGGCGTAAGGATGCGATTCCTTTGGTGCCGTTCCTCGCCCTCGGAGGCTTCTTTACACTTCTTGCCGGTCCTCGGGTGCTGCTGTTCTTCGGAAGCGCTCCAGGGTGGCCGTGGTGATCGCAAGCATCTGCTCCAGAGGTTCAAGAGAAGGCGCTCCATCGAGCATTCGGAAGGAATGATCCACCCCCGGAAGAATGTGAAAGGCTTTGTCCCCCTCCTCGAGACGGAGGCTGCGCAGAATACGTCTGGAGGACTCCTCATCGAAGGTTCCGTCGCACCCTCCGTAGAAGAAAAGGGCGCAGGAGAGCGAAACCTTCGAAGCCGCCAGATGAATGACTTCGCTGCTCCCGAGAGAGTTCAGCACAGGAAGCGCGAGCGCAGCGGCCGCCTCCGGCCGAATACGGTCTCCGCTTCCCGAAATGACCAGCATGTCTGCTGCGGGGAGAGATACAGGTTCCATCCCTGTTTGGCGGACGAAGTTCCCTGTCTCCCCTCCGGCAAGAAGCACCGAAAGAATACCTCCCAGAGAGAATCCCCAGAGGACGACCCGCCGGCCGGGATGTTCTTCCGCGGCTGCCGCAAGCGCCGAGCAGGCGTCGGCGACCTCCATGGCGAAGGTCTTTCCCTGAAATGCAGCCACTGCCCAAGCGACGCGGTCGTCGCCGAACGTCTCTCTGTCCCGGCGACTTCTGCTCGATTCCGTTGCGCACACTGAATACCCCTTCTGCGCGAGCGAGCGCGCCAGATAGCCGTATTTATTTCCTTCGGCAGCGGAAGCGCATCCGTGAACACCATGCAGCAACAGAATCAGCGGCGCGTCGTCGCGGACCTCTTCTTCGAAAAAGTGCAGAAGCACTTCTTTGTCACCATAACTCCCCGGAGCGCTTTTAAACCGAATATCCACGAAGCGAGTCCCCCTTTCGGATCCTGTTCAAGATTATCGCCTTTTCCACTCCGGATTTCAACGAAGAAACCGGTGTAAGGTACTCTTTTTTAGAGGTCCGAATTTTCCGCCGACACATCCGGAATCGCACCTCGAGGAATCTCGCGCGAGAACCTCTTAGAGACTTCGTTACCCCATATTCAGGGAAACCCCGAAATTGACAAAAGAGCTTCAAGAGAGTATGCTTCTTTCGACAGCAACTGGGGGAGTCGGCGTATACCGGCTGAGAGGGGGCTTGCGGCCCCGACCCCTGGAACCTGATCCGGGTCATGCCGGCGAAGGGAAGAGTGCGTTCGTTGCAACCGCGAAGAGACCGCAGCTTCTGCTCCCGGCGACTTGCGCCGGGAGTTTTTTCATGCTTGAAATCCATAATTTCACGAAGCGCTTCAACGGGCGCCCTGTTCTTTTCGATTTTTCACTTTCGCTGCCGAGACAAAGCTTTACCGTTCTCGTCGGCCCCTCGGGATGCGGCAAGAGTACGCTTTTCGACCTGCTGATGGGCGTTATGCCAAGGGACGGCGGGACACTTGCTTTCGAGGGCGAGGAGATTCCGGATCTTCGGACACGAGCGGGGTACATGGCACAGAAAGATCTGCTGCTCCCTTGGCGCTCTCTCCTCGAGAACGCGCTTCTCCCCGTCGCCGTAAAGAGGACGCCCTCCGCAGCCGATCTCGCCGAGGCAAGAGATCTCTTTCGGACGCTGGAGCTTTCCGGCTTCGAGAAGCACTATCCATGGCAAGTATCGGGAGGCATGGCCCAAAGATGCGCTCTTGCACGAACGATTCTCTTCCACGCGCCCGCGGCTCTTCTCGACGAACCGCTTTCCGCAGTGGACGCGATCACACGACAGTCGCTCCGCAACCTTCTTCTCCTGTTGCAGTCCCGTTTCGAAAAAACGATCCTCATGACGACGCACGATGTGGACGACGCGCTTTTTCTGGCCGACCGAATCGTCATCCTCTCCCGATCGCCGCTTTCGGTGAAGGAGGAAATCCATCTCACCGGGACGAAACCACGCAATCCGGCGGCCCACGATCTGTTCCTCTTAAAAACACGTATTCTGAACTCTCTTCAGGAGACGACATCATGAAAGCCCGATCGCTCCCGTTCGTGACGACGCTCTCTTTTCTGTGCCTCTGGGAGTTGATTTGCCGTCTTCGCGATCTTCCTCCGTTTCTTCTGCCGGCTCCTTCGAGAATAGCAGGAGTACTCCTGAGCGAGGCGCCGTTGCTCCTGCGCCATGCGTGCGTCACCACTTTCGAGATTCTCCTCGGTATCGCACTGTCGCTTGCTGCGGCACTTCCTCTTTCCGTTGCGATGTTTTTCTCGCCGACGCTTGAACGATCGCTCTCTCCATTGTTGATAGCCTCTCAGGCGATCCCGGTCTTCGCAGTGGCGCCGCTGCTTGTCGTCTGGTTCGGCTACGGAATCGGCAGCAAAGTGGTCATGGCCGCCTTGATCATCTTCTTTCCAGTCACGGTCACGTTGTTGCAGGGTTTTAAAAGCTGCGATCCGGGGCTCAGGACACTCTTCTTCGTAATGGGGGCGGATTTTCGGAGGACGATGCGTTTTCTCTACTGGCCTTGGGCACTCCCATACTTCTTCGCGGGACTGAGGGTCGCGGTTTCCGTGGCCGCTATCGGAGCGGTCATCGGGGAGTGGGTCGGCTCGCTGGAGGGTCTCGGATTCCTGATGATGCAGGCGAATGCGCGCTTGAGGGTGGATATGGTGTTCGCATGCGTCATGATTCTCTCGTGCATCGGCCTCTTGCTCTGGAGCGCCGTTTCTTTTCTTGAAGCACGCTGCGTCCGATGGGTCCGCGAACCGGAGAAAAATCGGACTAACTTACTATAGGGAGGAATTACAATGATGCGCGTTATCCGTTATGTTGCTCTGTTGCTTCTTTTCACCGTTTCTCCGGCGCAAGGAGCGGAAAAGCTCGTCCTGATGCTGGATTGGTTTCCGAATGTAGATCACGTACCGATCTACGTCGCCAAGGAAGCTGGATTTTTCGGCAAACACGATCTCGCCGTAGAAATCCAGAGTCCATCCGACAGCGCGGATCCATTGAAATTGGCTGCCGCCGGACACGCCGATATCGTTCTCTCCTATCAACCGCAAGTCATCATAGCCGCTGCCGAGGGTATTCCGCTGAAAGCCGTCGGAAGGCTTGTCGGAAGTCCGTTGACCACGCTTCTCTTCCTTGAAAAAAGCGGAATAGCCGTTCCCTCCGATCTTGAAGGGAAAAGGATAGGGTATACGGTTCCCGGAATGATGGATCACCTGGCGATCGCTTTCGCCTCCATCAACGACATTCGCGGCTATACGCTGGTGAACGTAGGGTTCTCGATTCTGCAGTCGCTTGCTTCGGGAAAGGTGGATGCGGTAATGGGGCCGTTCAAGACGTACGAGCCGATCCTGCTGGAGATGGAAGGGTATCCCGCCGCTTTTTTCGAAATCGAGAATTTCGGTATCCCGTCGTATGATGAACTTGTGTTCGCTGCGGGAAGGCATTCGTTTTCTACCCGCAAAGAGGCGATAGGGCGTTTTCTGGCTGCTCTCGACGAAGCGCTCGCCTATACGGCAGCACACCCCGTCGAGGCGCTCGAACTCTATTTCAAAGCGCTTCCGGAGGCGCCGAAGGAGATGGAGAGGAAGGCCTTCGACGAAACGCTCCCCTTTTTCGCGCCCCGGTCCTCGCTGGATAAGATGCGGTGGGAACGCTTCGCCGCGTTTGCCCTCGAACACCGAATGATCGAAAGAGAGGTCGATCTGGATGCGCTTCTCGACATCGAACAATAGAAAAGATACACGAACCCCTGTCGAAAAACTTACCGTAGCAGGGCTCCTCGTAGCTGCGGCAATGCTTTTATCCGGTGTGCACTTCCCGGTTGGACCGACTCGCTGCTACCCCTTCCAGCATACCGTCAACGTGCTTGCCGGTGCTCTTCTCGGTCCCTGCTGGGCCGGAGGCGTGGCGTTCGTGACGAGCCTTCTGCGCAACATGACCGGAACGGGAACTCTCTTCGCGTTTCCTGGGAGCATTCCGGGGGCGATAATGGCCGGAGTTGCGTTCAAGCTCTTCCCGCACCCGCTGAGCGCTCTCGCGGAACCTTTCGGGACCGGACCCGTCGGAGCGACATTCTCGGCGTTTCTCCTCGGCCCCGCCATGGGACGTTCCGTCGGCTTCTTCGCCCTTCAGGCGGCTTTCTTGATCAGCAGCATACCCGGCGCGCTCCTCGGCATGGTAATACTACACGTATTCCAAAGAAGAGCTTCTTCGGGAATACTCCAAAGCGAAGACAAGTAACGCCTAGGCACAAGGGCTTCCGTCGATGATGCGAAGGAGGAGGAAACGACCGCGACAGAGCGGGCGCATCCTCCTTCGTTTTTTCCTGTTGCGTATTTTTCGCTTTTCTTCAGTTAAGCTCTTTCGCGAAAGCTCGAAAAACCGTATAATGCCATTCTCGGAATCATCACCGAAAGGGAGAAAACACGTGAACCCTTTACCACAGTTGAATGTACTCAAGTGCGTCCTTTCCATACGAAGGACGAAAACCGACAAGATCAATATCTTTTTTTACGAGATACTCTCCCCGGCAGGGCTTTTTTCTTCCAGAATGGCCTTTGCGCCGGAAGATGACGAAAAGAGCCGAAAGGTGAGCGTGGAAGCCGAAGTAGAAGCGTTTCTTTCGTGCACGGAGGATCTTTTTCAACAACATGCAGGCTTCGTAAAACTCCTGCCCGCGACGGCCATCTCCACTCTCGAAAATCTTCTGTGCGAGGTGCTTACTCCGGATGCCGTCAGGCAGGCTCTGGAAAGTCCTCGCGGTACCTTGAAGACTCTGGAGGAAGACCTTCGGGAGGAGGTATCTTCCCGATTGGGGTACCGGGCAACGGCATACCTCAAGGTGGAACGCAGAGGAGAGGAACAGCTCGCCCCGTTTATTCGAAGAGACCTCGCCACGAACGAAGGCGGCGTAAGCGCACCAGCGGAAGCGCTTTCTTTTCTGGTTCCCTGCGCTCCGTCCATAGACCCGGTCAGAGGGACTCCCGTCGCTTCTTTGCAGAAAGGCGACATGGTCCTCTTACGCCTCCCGGAGGACGAGCATTCACCCATTCGCGAGAAAATGCAACGAGCGGACCCCGGTTTCGACGGAGTGGTCAAGGGAGACGTCATCTCGGTCCATAAAGACAGGCACGGCAATTACACTCTTCTCGTGCATCTCTCCGACGAATTCAACGGAGTCGTGACTCTGGAAGGGAACAGTCGTATCCGTACCGTGGATGCCGTACCGGAACAGTTGGCGCTTCCCGGAGCAACATCGAGGAAATCCGGCGAGAACGGAGCCTCGGTTGCTCTTCCACCGCCCGGCTCCATGTCCGCCGGGCTTTATTTGTTGGCGTTCGGCGCGATGGCGGCGCTGTTCGCGATGCTTTATTTTATCCGCCACATACGCTGAGAACCGATCGTGCAAGCAGCGCCGCAGCGGCAGTAATATCTTTTTCCCCGACAACCGCCGCCACGACCGCAACGCCGTCCACTCCCGAAGAAAGCACCTCCGGGGCGTTCCCGGCAGTAATACCTCCGATTGCAACCGAAGGGAGCGAAACGACGGAAAGCACCGAGCGAATTCCGTCGACGCCCAGGACGGAAGCCCCCTTCTTCGTACCCGAGGGAAACGCCGCCCCGATGCCGATATACTCGGCGCCTTCCGCCGCAGCTCGAACCCCCTCTTCCGGGGAATGCGCCGTGGCGCCTATGATAAAACCCTCCGGGACAAGCTGTTTCACGATATGCACGGGAAGATCCTCGGCTCCAAGGTGAACCCCGTCCGCACCCGCTGCGAGGGCGACGTCGAACCGGTCGTTCACTATCAGGGGAACTCCGCGGGATCGGCATATCGCAGTCATCTTCTTTGCAGTAATATACAGTTCGCTTCCTGTCATCTTCTTGTCCCGGAGCTGAATCATCGTGGCTCCGCCCTCTATCGCCATCTCCGCCTGCTCTTCGAGAGAACGCGGAATCCCCGACTCGCGGTCGGGAATGACGTAGACCTTCAGCGCTTTCTTTAACCATTCCGTTCTGTTCATTCCGTTGCCTCCTCCACCCTCCACTTCTCGTGGAGCATATCCTCCGGCTGCGTTTGGTATATCGCGTCCAGAAGATTCGCTTGAAAAGTACCCGGACCGTTCGAGAGCTTCTCCGCCCGCTCCGCAGAACGCCGGAGAAGCACCGACGCGCAGAGAACTCCGGAAGCCGCGTTACCGACTGCCGCGCCCAGGGTGAGCATCAGCGCCCCCAGCACGCAGCCTCCACCCGTGAGGCGCCCGAGCCACGGGCTCCCTCCCCGTACGGAGAACACGGCGCCGCCTCCGCTCACCAAGTCACGAGCACCCGTGGCGCAGATAAGCGATCCCGTTCGAACCGCAAGCGACCGAACGGTCCGAACGATGTATGGATGCTCCTCCTCCGAATCCACACCCTTCATCCGAGCTTCTTCACCGGCGAGAAGAACAAGTTCTCCGCAGTTCCCCTTGATCGTCGAGAAGCGTACGTCCTGAAGGAGTCCGTCGACAAGCGTCTTTCGAAAAGGCGACGCGCCGTACCCTACTGGGTCGAGCAGTGTCGGTATCCGGCGTTTTTCTGCGACGCCGAGCGCTTTCCGGATGAGCCGTTCGCGGTCCTCCGAAGGAGCGCCGGTGTTCACAAGGATCCCCTCTGCGCTTTCCGCCAGGACATCCGCCTCATGGAGGCACTGCGACATGACGGGAGAACCTCCGACAGCAAGAATCGCGTTCGCTTGGAAGGAAGCCGCGATAAAATTGGTTATCGCATAAATCAGAGGACGGCGCTCCCTCGTGGCGCTGAGCGCCTCGGCCCACTCTCCCGGAACCGCGTTCAATATTCCAACCATGGCGGTGTGACTGCATGGCCGAGAGCCCCCCACCCCTTTCCGGGGCGGAAACTTGCTTCCAGTCCCATGCGAAGATACGCTCTCCCTCGCCGAACGGCTTCGAGAAGGGGCGTTCCTGCGGCCAGCTCGGCGGTGATCGCCGCACTCAAGGTACACCCGGTGCCGTGGGTATTGTCGGTGAAAATTCTCGGGTCTTCAAAGACGGAGATCTCACCGCCGCAGAAGAGAACGTCCGTGACGGAACGCTCCCGCAGAAGATGTCCCCCCTTTACGAGGACCGCCTTCGGGCCGAGCGCCGAGATTGCCATGGCCGCGCGTTCCATCTCCCCGGTCGAACCGATGGAAAAACCAGCCAGACGTTCTGCCTCCGGAATATTCGGGGTGACGAGGAGCGCATGGGGAAGCAGCTCTTTTCGGAGAGCTTCCACCGCGTGATCGTCGATGAGAGAAGCGCCGCTTTGGGCTACCATAACCGGATCGACGACAAGATTCGAAACGGACCATCTGCGGACTCCCTCCACTACGGTGCGGATAATCCCCGGCGCGCTCAGCATGCCGGTTTTCGCGGCGTCGACCGGAAAATCCGACCAGAGCGCGTCCATCTGGGCTCGGACCATTTCCTCCGGGACGTTCCAAACATCGGTGACCGCAGTGCTGTTCTGGGCCGTTAGAGCGGTAATCACCGTCATGCCGAATACTTTCAAAGCAGCGCACGTCTTCAGATCCGCCTGAATGCCCGCTCCTCCTCCGGAATCGCTTCCCGCTATCGTCGCCGCAATTCCACGATACAGCGTCATTTTGCCTCCACCTTTCTTCAAAATAAAAAAGGTCCGTTCGCAATGAACGGACCTTCTCCAGGCTCCTCAAAAAATTGAGCCGCTCCCTACGCCGGCATTACCCGGATCAGGTAGAGGGTCGAAGGCGTCCGCCTTCCTCTCAGCCCGTTCGGGCTCCCCCGTCGATATCGATTGTCGGTGAACCGTGCTCCTCAGATCGTTCCTTCGACATGCTCCTCCTCGGCTCCCGGAATGGAAAGCCACCTCTCCCAGTCGAAACGAAGAATGCCGCTGACGATATACAGCGAGATCCCCGCAAGCGGGGCGGCGCTCTCCAGAAGGAACGCGGCGCCGAGCGCCGCGCACCCGACCAGGAGAAGACGATTCCTCCTGGCGCGCCCCTTGCGAAGCTTCTTCATGCTGCTGTATGGGACGCTGGATACCATCAGGGTGCCTGTAGCGAACGCAAGCAGCGCCGCAAGCCATGGAGAAAGATGCGCCCCCGCGAGGACGAACGAGGCCAGGAAAAGACCGCCCGCCGGAATAGGCAGACCTTGGAAAGGACCGGGCACGTGCGTCACGTTGAACCTGGCGAGGCGTAGCGCTCCGCAGAGAGAAAAGAAGGAGACGGCAAGAGCGCCCGCAACGCCGAGAGGTTCCGCATAAACCGAATAGAAAAGCACTGTCGGGGCGACGCCGAAGCTCACCACGTCCGCCAGACTGTCGAACTCGAGACCGAAGTGCGTCCCGCCGCCAAGGCGTCTGGCAACCTTTCCGTCCAGGAAGTCGAAAAAGACCGCCATGAAGACGAGCCACGCCGCAGGGATCACTCTGCCGTGGAGGACGAGAATGAGCGACATCGTCCCGCAGAGCAGATTGCCGCTCGTGACCATATTGGGCGCTATCTCCCTGAAAGAGAGGTGACGGCGCTGTTTTCTGATTTTACTCGTCACAGGGCGCACCTCCCAGAACCGTTCGTCCAGCGAAGACTTGCTGCCCCTTCGCAACCGAAAGGCGTGCCGCCGCGGGCAGATAGACGTCGACTTTCGACCCCATCTTGATCATTCCGTACCGCTGTCCTCTCTCGAGACGGTCGCCCTTCCGAAGGCGGCAGACGATCCGGCGCGCAAGGAATCCGGCGATCTGCACAAGGAGAACGGGGCCGTACTCCGTCGATATGCCGACGAGCATTCTCTCGTTGACTTCGGACGCCTTGGGGGCGAACGCCATCCACTTCTTCCCCGGGACGTACTCCAGGCGCTCCACTGTGCCTGCACACGGGAAACGGTTGACGTGCACGCTCAACGGGTTCATGAAGATGCCGATCTTCCAGGCCTTCCCGGTAAATGGAAGCTCGGCGTGTTCGATCTCCACGATTCTTCCGTCGGCGGGGGAAAGAAAACCCTCGCCCTCGGGAATCCGCTCCGGATCGCGGAAAAACCAGATCACGAGCCCCAGTACAGGCGCAAGAAAACCGGCTACAGGCGGGGCGAAAAAAAGACTTCCGATAAGCATGAACCCCGTAAACGCGATAAGGGGGTATCCATCTCGGGCCAACTTCATTCGATCTCCTCCACGCGCGTCATCTCCGCAGCGACGCAGACCTCGCCGCAGACGACGCTGACATCGGCCACGCCGTCTCCTTCGTCGAGACGGACCGTGATGGTCCCCATGGCCGTTCTGCTCAACAGAGGAATCTCCGATACCGCCACCCGGATAATCCTTCCGCGCGCGGTGATCGCCATGATTTCGTCCTCATCGGCGACGGACCAGCTTCCAACAAGCATACCGGTCTTTCTGCCGAGATTCATCGCCTTGACGCCGGAGCCTCCCCTGTGGTGCAGGGTGAACTCTTCGAAGCTCGTCCGCTTGGCAACTCCTTTTTCGCTGATGACGAGGGCATATCGCTCCTTGTTCACCACTTCGCAGCTTATCACCGTGTCGTCCTTGGCCAGCCGGATTCCCTTGACGCCCCGCGCCGCTCTTCCCATCGCCCGGAATTCCTCCTCGGGGACGCGAAGCGCCTGTCCAGCAGCCGTCATGAAGAGCAGTTCGTCCTTGCCGGAAGTCAGGCGCACCTGTGCGATTTCATCGCCCTCGTCAAGGGTGAGCACCCGCTTCCCGCCTCTGTTGAGGCGCGTGATCTCCGCAAGCTGCAGCCGTTTGGCGATTCCGTTTTTCGTCGCGAAGAAGAGATAGTTCTTTCCCTCCAAGCTTCGCCCGTACATGGAGACGACGGTTTCCCCGTCCTCCAGGGGCACGAGCTTGCCGACGAGCTTGCCCTTTCCTGAGCGGGACTCGGGGATCATGTGCCCCCGAACGGCGAGCGCCCGCCCGGAGGAAGTGAAGAGGTAGACATCCTTGTGCGTATTGGTGACTGCGAAGACCGCGATCTCGTCCTCGTCCTGGAGAGCGGCGCCTTTCCGTCCCTTGCCGCCCCTCGCCTGGGGAACGTACTCGTCGAGGCTCTTTCGCCGGAGATAGCCGTCTTTGGAGAGGATGACGACGATGTCCTCCTCGGGAATAAGGTCCTCCACGGAGACCTCCTCGTAGCTGTCGATGATCTCGGTTCTTCGCGGGCTGCCGAATTTTTTCTTCAGGAAGTGCAGCTCGTCTTTGATCACGCCGTCAAGTATTTTCGCGTTGCCGAGAATGCTCCGGTAGCGTTCGATGTCGGCGAGCAGGGCGGCGAGTTCGGCGTCGAGTTTTTCGCGTTCGAGCCCGGTAAGCCGCTGCAGGCGCATCTCGAGAATCGCCTGGGCCTGAAGTTCGGAGAATCCAAGTGTTCCGACGAGCCCCTCTCTCGCCTCCTGCGTCGTCTGCGCCGCCCTGATGGTCGCGATGACCCGGTCGATCATGTCGAGCGCCTTGACGAGACCTTCCACGATATGAGCGCGTGCGAGCGCCTTGTCGAGACGGAACTGAGTCCGTCTGCGGACGACGTCACGCCGGTGTTCGAGGAAGAGGGAGAGCATGTCCGTAACGGGAAGCTCTTTCGGACTGTTGTCCACAAGTGCGAGGTTGATGACTCCGAACGTCGACTGGAGCTGCGTGCGGCGATAGAGCTGACGCAGAACGAGTTCCGCGTCAGCGTCGCGCTGGAGTTCGAGGACGATGCGGAGGCCGTCCCTGTCCGATTCGTCGCGGATGTCCGAAATACCGTCGATGTGCTTCTCCTGTACGCAGGAAGCGATCGTCTCGATCAACAGCGTCTTGTTGACCATGAAGGGAATTTCGGTAATGACGACCGCGGTCTTGCCCTTTTTCCCCTCCTCAACATGCGTTTTGCCCCGGAGAATGATCTTTCCGCGACCCGTGCGGTACGCGTCGATTATGCCGTTGCGTCCGAGAATCACTCCCCCCGTCGGGAAATCCGGGCCGGGAAGCCGCGCGTAGATCTCGCCGAACTCCATGTTGCCGTCGGCGTCGATCAAATATTCGAGAGCGTCCACCACTTCGCTCATGTTGTGGGGAGGGATGTTCGTCGCCATGCCCACCGCGATTCCGGAACTCCCGTTCACCAGCAGATTCGGAATCATGGAGGGGAGCGTGAGCGGTTCCTTGAGGGATTCGTCGAAGTTCGGTCCCCACTCCACAGTATCCTCGTCGATATCCGACAGCATCAGTTCTCCGGTCTCGAAGAGCTTGGCCTCGGTGTACCGCATGGCCGCCGCGGGATCGCCGTCGATGGAGCCGAAGTTCCCCTGCCCGTCCACCAGCGGGTAGCGCATGCTGAAGTCCTGCGCCATGCGAACCATGGTCTCGTAGATCGCAGCATCGCCGTGAGGGTGGTATTTGCCCATCGTCTCGCCCACGACGCGGGCGGATTTTTTGTAGGAGGATCCTGGACGGAGCCCGAGTTCCATCATCGCGTACAGGATACGCCGCTGTACCGGCTTCAGACCGTCCCGCACATCGGGGAGCGCGCGCCCCACGATGACGCTCATCGCGTAGTCGAGATAGCTGTGTTTGATTTCCTCCACCAGAGGAAGAGGGAGCACCTTGCCGTGGTGCAGTTCATTTTTCTGTTCGTCCATACGATCCTTCAACCTCCAAAGCCGATTCACCGGGAAAAAAGACGGCGACATACACAACACAACGTGTATATTGTATCACGTCCGGAGGCGCTGCGAGCTGTTCCGACGCGCATGAACGCTCCCTCTTCCGGCGTTTTTTACCAGCGGTTCCTGTGTACGAGATCTTCCCTTATCCCCTCGTGGGGGGCTTTCTCCTCCGCCCCGAACCCGACGGCGGCGATACCTATGACCTGTACCGATTCCGGGACGCCGAGGAGAGGGCGAACCAGCTCGTTCCGCGGGTGGCGGTCCATAACCTTAAGCCAGACGCCGTCGAGGCCAAGCCCTCTTACCGCCACAAGTATATTCTCAAGGGCGGCTGCGCAGTCCTCCACCCATGCCCGGTCTCCCTCCGGGTAACCCGCCGTCTCGGCGCAGACGGCTATGGCCAGCGGCGCCTGAAAGAGCATTTTTCCGGAGTCGTGCGCTTCGGCCAGAGCGTCGAGGACGGCCCGCTCCTCCACAACAACGAAGCGGCACGGACGCCGGTTATGCGCCGAGGGCGCCGCGAAGGCGCACTCCAGAAGCAGGTCCCGCACTTCGGGCGGGACGGGATCGGACCGGAATTTCCGGATGCTCCTTCGAGAGAGGATCGCTCCGATCACGGGGTTTTCTTTCATTGGCACGTCTATCGCCTCCTGCAAAGTATGTTTTTCGTATGATACACTATATACGCTTCCGGGTTCCGATACGTTCGCGGAAGAGGTACGCATCCATCGAATGAAGGAGGGACAGTGCATGTCCAAAAAGGTAGCCGTTCTTGTCGAGGAGACCATCCACGACCTGGAATTCTGGTACCCCTACTACCGTCTTGCCGAGGAAGGGTACCCTCTCGTCATCGTCGGCCCCGAATCCGGGAAGAGCTATACCGGGAAGATGGGCGGCGTGATCCGTGCGGAAAGCGCCCCCTCGGAGATCTCCGCGAAAGACTTCGCGGGCGTGGTCGTCCCCGGAGGTTGGGGCCCGGACAAACTCAGGACGCACAAGGGGATCGTCGATTTCGTCCGGGAAGTCCACGGCAACGGAGGCGTCGTCGCGGCGATATGTCACGGAGGAAGCGTTCTTGTTTCTGCGCGTATCCTCGAAGGCGTCCGCGCAACGTCGTACAAGAGCATCAAGGACGACATGATCCTCGCCGGAGCGGAATGGGTCGACGAGGTTGTCGTGGTCTCCAAGAACATCGTCACGAGCCGCACGCCTTCGGACTTGGCCGAGTTCGGCAAGGCCCTCGTGGAGACGCTCGGGAAGATCAAGTAGTTTCTTCTTCGCAAGAAAGGCCTCGCCCCTCCGGCGGGGCTTTTTCCTTGTAATAGAGCTTCACCAGAAGATGAATAGTACGCTCCAGCCGCTCCCACGTTTCCTCCTTCCGCAGGTCGAGCCCGAGATAGCGCGAGGAGACGTCCCTTCGCAGCAACAGGAAAGTGAATCCCGCGGAAAGAAGCGCGGCCATCTCGGTCAGCCCTTCCGTCTCCTTGTCCGGCTCCCGAAGCAGGTCGAGCAGCTCCATCCCCTGGCGATAGCGTTCTTCCGCCGTTTCGGCGGCGACGTCCTCGCGTCCTGCGATCTCTCCGCGCAGCACTTCGCGCGCCGCATCCGATTTTTTCAGCTCGCGCAGATACCCTCTGAGGAGCGCGTATGCTCTCGTCGCCGGATCGGCGTTTCCGCCTCCGGCGGTCTCCAGGATTTCCGAAGTAGAGGGC
Organism: Synergistaceae bacterium; assembly: GCA_018436725.1. GTDB lineage: Bacteria > Synergistota > Synergistia > Synergistales > Aminobacteriaceae > JAAYLU01. The sequence goes on from JAHDKT010000067.1 coordinate 16,152, forward strand.
CAGTATTTTCTCCGTGAAAAAAACGTCCGAAGAAGAGGCTGCAACCCTCCGAAGTACCGATAGATGAGCACCTTGTCTACTCCGGCTTCGCGGGCAATGGCGTTTACTCCCAAAAAACGGAACCCCTTTCTCGAAAGTATGGCCCCTACCGCGTCGAGGATGCGGGTTTCCGTACTCTCCCTCTCTCCCACATTCTTCCCCCCTTGAAACGGACGGAGGAGCTTCGTCGAGAAGCTCCTCCGCCAAAACACTATTCGGCGAACACCGCTCCCTTCGAACCGGAAGTGACGAACGCACGGTACCGATCGAGGAACCGGCTTTCGACCGAACTTTCCACAGGCTTCCACTCGGTCTTGCGGCGGGCCAGTTCCTCCTCCGGAACAGCGAGATGCAGCTTCCGCGCAGGGATGTCGATTTCGATGATGTCGCCTTCCTTCACGAGGCCGATTACTCCTCCCGCGGCGGCTTCCGGGGACACATGACCGATGGAGGCGCCGCGCGAGGCGCCCGAGAACCGGCCGTCGGTGATGAGCGCCACGGTCTTGTCCATACCCATTCCCGCAAGGGAAGAGGTCGGCGTGAGCATCTCGCGCATCCCGGGACCTCCCTTCGGCCCTTCGTAACGGATGACGATTACGTCGCCGTGCTTGATTCCCTTCTCCAGAATGGTCTTCGAAGCCGCCTCCTCGCTGTCGAAAACACGGGCGGGTCCGGAATGCTTCAGCATCGAAGGATCGACGGCGGACTGCTTGACGACGCTCCCCTCCGGTGCGAGATTTCCCTTGAGGACGGCAAGTCCGCCCTGAGCATGGTACGGTCTGTCGAGCGGACGGATGATATCATCGTCCTTTACACGGACACCTTCGAGGTTTTCGGCCACGGTCTTCCCCGTCACGGTCATCGGACTCCCGTCGACGAGACCGCCCTTGGCGAGGCGCGCCATCACCGCCTGAACGCCGCCCGCCGCGAAGAGGTCCTGGATATGGTGCGGTCCTCCCGGGCTCATGCTGCACAAATGCGGCGTCCGGGCGCTGATCTCGTCGAAACGGTCGAGCGTCAGAGAAAGACCTGCCGCATGCGCAAGCGCCGGAAGATGGAGCGCCGTGTTCGTGGAGCCGCCGAGCGCCATATCGACCGCCACGGCGTTGTCGAACGCCTTCCGCGTGAGGATGTCTCTGGGTTTGATGTTCTTCTCGATAAGCGTCATAATCTGCCGTCCGGCCTCTTTTGCGAGGCGGTCCCTCGCCGAGTAGACGGCGGGGATGGTCCCGTTTCCGGGAAGCGCGAAGCCGAGCGCTTCGATCATGCAGTTCATGGTGTTCGCCGTGAACATGCCTGCGCACGAACCGCACGTCGGACAGGTGATGTCCTCGATCTCGCGGAGTTCTTCGTCGGAGATCGTCCCCGCGGCCCGTTTGCCGACTGCCTCGAAGATGTTGCTGAGATCCACGTCCTTGCCGCCGCTCGTTCCGGCGAGCATCGGCCCGCCGCTGATCATCACCGTCGGTATGTTGAGCGAAAGCGCGGCCATCGCCATGCCGGGGATGATTTTGTCGCAGTTGGTGACGAGTACGAGAGCGTCGAGAGCGTGCGCCCGGACCATCACCTCGATGGAGTCCATGATCAGCTCCCGGCTGGGGAGCGAAAACTTCATTCCTTCGTGATTCATGGCGATCCCGTCGCAAACCCCGATGACGGGGAATTCCAGCGGGAAGCCGCCGAAGGCGTAGACGGCCGACTTCACTGCATCGGCGAGCCTGTTCAGATGGATATGCCCCGGGATGAGAGCATTGTAGGGGTTGACCACGCCCACCCAGGGGCGGGCGATCTCCCAGTCGGTGTATCCCGACGCTTTCATCAGGGAGCGGTGAGGCGCTCTTTCCGCCCCTTTCTTGACACTGTCGCTTCGCATTGCACTACCTCCTTTTCGAGAATATCTCGTGAGCCGAACATCCGCACATCTCTTCGCGGACGGAACGCATGGCATCCGGAGTTCCTGGACAGAGATACAGCGGCATGGTACCATCATAATACTATGACGCCCCAGAGAAAAGAGGCGCATCGGATTTTCTCCAAGGAGAGTGATTGTTTTGTCGGATTTCGTTCTGCTCGCAGGAAAGATCGCCGATATTCCGGTAGCTGCGGACGCGTCTCATGCCGCGGGCATCGAAAAGCGGATCGTCTTCGCCCCCGGTAGATTCTGGAACGACTATGTTGCGCGCCATTTCACCGTGAAAGGTAAATCGGCCACGCCGTTCCATACGCACGACTGGCCTCATTACGTGCTCATCCTCTCCGGAAGGTGCAACGCCACCATCGACGGCACGGTCTACCCGCTCGAAAAGGGGTGTTGGGCGCATGTTCCCTCGAACGTGGAGCACTTCTTCGAGAACACCGGAGAAGAGCCTCTCGAATTCGTCTGCATCGTCCCTCCGAAAGGCGATCCTGCGGGAAGCACCTGCTTCGCCTGAGCCGGAGGGAACGCGGCGATTCTTTGCGAAGAGCCGGGAGCACGGCTTCCCGGCTCTTCGCTTTTTTCTATTGAGGAAAGGTGAACTTCATCAACGGGGGAAGCCACGGATAGACCGACCGGAGGAAGTAGGGGTTCATCGCGAAGATTACGAAGAGCCCCATCGCCATCGCCGAATGAAACACGGAGAGCAGCCCGCGGTACTTCTCCTGTTTGGCTACGGCCCCGAGCATCCCTTCGCAGACGAAGAACGCCGTTGTGTAGTACAGCCATCCGCTCGTCCCCGGCTCCATCAGGAAGATCATCGTCCGGAGCACGCAATAGGCCGACCAGATTCCCAGCAGATACATCTGACTTCCGGTCATGAGAAGCTTCGAGAAAAAAGCGATCGCTTTCGGGAAAGGGCCTCCGCTCTTCTCCAACGATTCGACCGCATCGAGCGCGGATTCGATAAAAGGAAGAACATAGCGTATATACCCTACGGAGAGGATCCACCCCCAAAAAAGAAGAAAACCGGCAAACTTGAGATACGTCACATACATCCCGCCTTCCGGAGCATCGAATTTTCTGCGTCTGGCCGACGACGGTCCGGGATTACCGTTCCCCCTTCCGTGAAAAGTTCTCGCGGAAGTCCGCAGCGTCGCACAAAAGGGCAGAACGGCGCACCCCGTACTCGTCGCTGACGGTTCCCCGTCGATTTACTGCCGCTCCGCTATCGGTTTCGCGTACGCGGTCTCCGCGTCCCACGGGAAGAGAATCCACGTATCCTGACTGACTTCGGTGATGTAGGTGTCAACAAAGGCGCGACCGTCAGGTTTTGCGTAAACAGCCGCGAAATGAGCCTTAGGCAGCATCTTTCGCACGACCTGTGCGGTTTTTCCCGTATCGACAAGATCGTCGATGATGAGCCACCCTTCGCCGTCGCCGGCGATCTCTTTCAGAATCGACATCTCCCCCTGCGTTCTCAGAACGTAGCTGGAAACGCAGACAGTATCCACGAGCCGCACATCGAGTTCCCTCGCGATAATCGCCGCGGGGATCAGCCCGCCTCTCGCGATCCCCACAATTCGATCCCACTTGCGCAACCCGACGAGGCGCCACGCAAGCGCCTTGCAGTCCCGATGCACCTGCTCCCACGACACCGGATACGTTTTATGATATCTTTCGCTGGACACGCCACCCACTCCTCCTTCTATATTTCTCGCTCCACAGGCGTTTGCTATTGTAGCATGGGCGTTTCTATATGAAAAAGACGGCGAAAGGCGCTTCTTTATTTTTTTTCATTCGCTACTGTATAATAGATATTGAGGGGTCGTCCCCTCAATTCTTCACTCAGGGAGGTTTGAAGCGTGAAAAGATTCGTCTGGCTCCTCGTTTTCGTTTTGAGCGTCACTCTGTGCGGTGCGGCGTATGCCGCGTTCCCCCCGATCCCCGCCGAAAAGATCAACCCGGGATTCGTCTACATAGGCCCCATCGGCGACGGCGGATGGACCTACATGCATGAGCAGGGCCGCCTTGCCATGGAGAAGGCGTTCCCCGGAGTGAAGTCGACGTTCGTCGAATCCATTCCCGAAGGCCCCGACTCGGCCAGAGTCTTCGAGACCATGGTCCGCAACGGCTCCAAGGTCATTTTCGGCACCACGTTCGGATACATGGACTTCATCCAGGACGTGGCGAAGAAGTATCCCGACGTCGTTTTCATGCACTGCTCCGGATACAAGGACGCTCCCAACGTAGGGACGTATTTCGGCAGAATGTACCAGGCCAGGTATCTCTCCGGTCTCGTCGCGGGGAAAATGACCAAGAAGAACCGTATCGGCTACGTCGGCGCACACCCCATCCCCGAGGTCATCAGAGGGATCAACGCGTTCACTCGGGGCGTCCGCAAGGCGAACCCGGAGGCCGAAGTGCAGGTCATCTGGATTTTCTCGTGGCTCGACCCGGGCAAGGAGAAGGAAGCCGCGAAGGCGCTCATCGACTCCGGAGTCGACGTGCTCGCAATGCACGCCGATACCGGAGCAACGCCGCAGGCTGCCGAAGAAGCGGGAATCTACGTCGTCGGCTACAATAACGACATGAGCGCCTACGCGCCGACGAAGCATCTCACGGCTCCCGTCTGGGACTGGGGCATTGTCTATAAGGAGACCATTGATCAGGTCATCAAAGGAACGTGGAAGTCCAGCCATATATGGCACGGCCTGAAAGAAGGCATGGTCGGACTCGCCCCTTACGGCGCCGACGTTCCCGACTCGGTGAAGGCATTGGTCGAAGAGGAAAAGGCGAAAATCATCGCCGGAGCATGGGATGTCTTCTACGGCCCCGTGAAGGATCAGAGCGGCGCTGTCAAGGTTCCCGAAGGCGTTGCAATGACAGACGGCGAGATGCTCTCTATGAACTGGTTCGTCGAAGGCGTCAAAGGAGATATACCCAAATAGCCCTTTCTTTTGTATCATATATGGGGGAACTTCGGGGCGCGAATTTCCGCGCCCCTTTTTCTTCCCGTTCCATCAATACATCATCGACCCTGAACGCACTTTCTTCTCTAAGGGGAACTGTCGTGCACGGGGCCGCAAGGGGGAAATGGGATGGATGTACGTGCTCCTTCGGAACCACTCGTTCGCATGGAAAAAATCACCAAGCGATTCACAGGGGTGACCGCCAATCTCGACGTGGATTTCGACGTCCGGCCAGGGGAGGTACATGCGCTGCTCGGAGAAAACGGCGCGGGCAAATCCACACTGATGAACATTCTCTACGGTTTGTACCGGCCGGACAGCGGCACGCTCGCCGTGGAGGGGCGGGACGTCTCCTTTTCCTCGCCTCGCGACGCCATCGCCGCGGGCATAGGGATGGTGCATCAGCATTTCATGCTCATTCCGAGCCAAACAGTGTGGGAAAACATGATACTGGGCCTTGAAGGTCTTCCTTCGCTTCTGCCCAAACGCGAGATCAGAGAGCGCATACTCGAACTCTCGTCCAGGTACGGCCTTCTGGTGTATCCCGACGCGAAGATCTGGCAGCTTTCCATCGGCGAACAGCAGCGTGTGGCGATCCTTCAGATGCTGTACAGAAAGGCGAACATCCTTGTGCTCGACGAGCCTACGGCAGTGCTCACCCCGCAGGAGGCGGAGCGTCTCTTCGAGACGGTTCGGCAGATGACCTCCGAAGGACACGGCGTCGTCTTCATCTCCCACAAAATGGACGAGGTCATGGCTCTCTCGCACAGAGTCACGATTCTCAGGAAGGGGCGTCTGATCGGAACCGTCGAAACCGCATCGACAACGAAGGAGAAACTCGCCGAAATGATGATCGGCCGGAAGATGATCTTCCAGATCGAGAAAGAGGCGCTCACGCCTGGAAGACCGGTGCTCGAATGCGCTTCCGTCTGCGCGCTCGGCGATCGGGGGATACCGGCCGTCTCGCATGCGACGTTCATGATCCGGGAACGGGAAATCATGGGAATCGCCGGAGTCGCGGGCAACGGCCAGCAGGAACTCTGCGAAACACTCGTCGGGCTGCGGAAGGTGGAGTCCGGATCGATACGCGTCAACGGCGAAGAACTGACCAATTCGTTTCCGAAGACCTTCATCGACAAGGGTATTCACTACATCCCGGCCGACAGAAAGGGAACCGGGCTTGTTCCGAATATGAACGTGAGCGAGAACTCCATCCTGAAGAGATACTGGAACCGGCCCGTCTCACGAAAAGGGTTCATCGACTGGAAAGAAGTGTTCTCTTTCGCCCGAGGGCTGGTGTCGCGCTACAATGTGAGCACTCCTTCGATGGAGACGCCTGTGCGCAATCTCTCCGGCGGCAACCTTCAGAAGCTGATGCTCGGGCGCGAGCTGAGCGACTCTCCGATAGCCGTCCTCGCCGTTCACCCTACATGGGGCCTGGACGTCGCAGCGACGAAGTTCGTCAGAGAGCAGCTTCTCGCCGCCCGAGGCGCCGGTGGAGCGGTGCTTCTGGTCTCGGAGGATCTTGAAGAGCTTCTTTCCATGAGCGACCGCCTCGCCGTCATGTGCAAGGGCGAGATCATGGGTATTTTGGAGTCGCCGGCGGACACGCCTGTGGAAGCCATCGGCCTCATGATGGCCGGAACTCCGGCGGAAGAGGCCCTCGCCTCCATCCTTCAGGGAGGAACACGATCATGAAACTCTCCGTAAAAATCGAACCCCGTCTTGAAACTCCGCGCATGCTCGGATTCGTCATCCCGGTCGTCTCCCTAGCGGCGGCGCTTCTTTCGGGAGCGGTCTTTCTCTTTTTCTTGGGCGTTTCCCCGTTCCAAGCCTACTCCACGATCATCCGCTCGTCGCTCGGCGATGCATACGGCCTCAGCGAGACCGTCGTCAAAGCGATCCCTCTCGCCATGTCGGCCATCGCGGTGATGCTCTCTTTCACGATGCTCATCTGGAACATCGGCGCCGAAGGGCAGATCTTCATGGGCGCAATCGCGGCGGCGGCTTCCGTACGCTATTTCTTCGTGGACAATCACATAGCCATGTTCGCTATCATGTTCGCGGCGGCCGGAATCGCCGGCGGAGCATGGGCGGCCATCGCAGGCTACTTCCGCGCCAGATGGAGCGTCAACGAGATCATCACGACGCTGATGCTCAATTATGTGGCCATGAACCTGCTTAACTATTTCGTTTACGGACCGTGGCGGGACCCTGCGAGCCTGGGATTCCCGATGACGGCTCCGTTCCCCGACGCTGCGCGCCTTCCTTCGTTCTGGGGAACACGCATCCATGCGGGGCTCTTCCTTGCGATTCTGCTCCCCCTCGTCTTTTGGGTGATCCTGCGGTTCACCAGGTGGGGCTACGAGATACGAGTCATGGGAGAGAACCCGAAGGCGGCCGGTTTCGCAGGGATGAGTTATATAAAGAACGTGGTGCTCGTCATGTTCATCTCCGGCGCCATCGCAGGCATTGCGGGAATGTGCGAACTCTCCGGCCTGCAAGGCCGTCTGCAGCACGGTTTCTCCGGCGGCTACGGCTACACGGCGATCATCGTCGCCTGGCTTGCGCGTCTCCACCCGATCGCCATCCTGACGGTCTCCTTCCTGATGGGGGTGCTCTTAGTTGGCGGCGAAACGCTGCAGATCGTCATGCGCCTTCCCCTTTCGAGCATGCTCGTGCTGCAAGGACTCATCCTCTTCTTCGTGCTCGGAGGCGAGTTCTTCAGGAAGTTCCGTACCCGCATCCTCTCCGAAGGCGTACCGATAACACAGCCAACGTCCTCTGAAAAGGAGGGGAAGTAACATGGAAATACTGGTTCCCATTCTCACGGCGGCAGTACGAAGCGGCACGCCCATTCTGTACGCGACTCTCGGAGAAATCGTCACGGAAAAGGGAGGCGTCCTCAACCTCGGACTTGAAGGCATCATGCTCCTCGGAGCGTATGCAGGGTTCGCAGTCTCCTACTCCACGGGAAACGCTTGGCTTGGGATCGCTGCGGCATTCTTCGTCGGCGCCCTCCTGGGGCTTGTTCACGCCTTCATCTGCGTTACTCTGAAAGGCAACCAGGTAGTCAGCGGGCTTGCCATGACGATGTTCGGCACGGGCGCATCCTCCCTTCTTGGCCGCAACTTCGTCGGTTTTACCATCCCCGGACTGAACAGGATTCCCGTTCCGATACTCTCCGATATTCCGATCGTCGGCCCGGTGCTCTTCAATCACGACGCCCTCGTCTACTGCTCCTACGCTCTCGTCTTCTTCCTCTGCTGGTTCTTCGCATCCACCAGACAGGGGCTCTATCTTCGCGCCACGGGCGACAATCCCAGGGCCGCGGACGCGATGGGGATCTCCGTCGCGAAGACGCGCTATTTCTATACGATGGTGGGAGCCGGAATCGTGGCCGTAGGCGGCGCATACATGTCGGTGGCCTATACGAAGATGTGGGCGGAGCACATGACGGCAGGGCGCGGATGGATCGCGGTGGCGCTCGTCATCTTCGCCATCTGGAATCCGGCGCGCGCGGCCTTCGGAGCGTACCTCTTCGGAGGCGTCGAAGCCTTCCAGCTCCGCCTTCAGGCTGCCGGAACCACCATCCCGGCGCCCGTCCTGATGATGCTCCCCTACCTGATGACGATCGGCGTTCTGCTCTTCATCTCCATCAAGAAAGGGAAAGGAATCGTTTTCGGTGCGCCCGCCTCTCTGGGGCTTCCATTTTTCCGAGAGGAACGAGATTAAACAGATTTCCCGGCGCGCAGACATCATGTGCGTCCGGAACCGGCGCGTCGTTCGCGAAGGACGAGGCCGCCGGACAACTACACGACAGTACAGGAGGTTGTTCCATAGTGGATTTTTTCTTTCAGCACGTTCCCGTCTCGGGAAGCGTTCTCAACGCGGCGGCAATAGTTCTTGGCGGACTTGCCGGACTGCTGCTCCACTCCCGCCTTTCGCAGCGGTTTATCACCATTACCTTTCAGGGGCTGGGGCTGTTCACCCTCTTTCTTGGTTTTCTCATGGCGCAGAGGACGCAAAGCGTGCTTATCATGGTGTTCAGCATCGTCGGGGGTTCTCTCCTCGGTGAATGGTTCGATCTGGACAAGCGCCTCAACCGCCTTGCGGAGTGGACGAAAGCGAAGATCCGTTCGAAGAACGAGAAATTCACCGAGGGGTTCGTCGCCGCTTCTCTTCTCTTCTGCGTCGGTTCGATGGCCATTCTTGGGGCTATCGAGGAGGGGATGGGCGAATACCCCAGGCTCTTTATCACGAAATCCTTCATGGATCTGATGGCCTCCGCGGCGATGGGCGCTTCTCTCGGAGCGGGAGTGGTCTTTTCGGCGTTCCCCGTGCTGGTCTATCAGGGCTCGCTGACGCTGCTCGCGGAGGGAGTCCAGCGCGTAATGAGCCCGCAGGTGATTGAAGAGGTGAGCGCTGTAGGAGGACTTATGCTGCTGGGCATCGGCCTCGCTATTTTGGAGATAAAGCGCGTCAAGGTGATCAACATGCTTCCCGCCCTGTTGCTGGCGGGAGTACTCGCTTCCTTCTTCCGCTGAATCGGCGTACGGAAAAGACGAGAGGTCGAGGGTATACTCGGCCTCTCGTCTTTTTTTGTCGTTGGTCTAGACGGAACGCCAACGGAAAGCGGGTTCCGTCACGCCGTACACGGCGTGCTTCTTTCCCCGGAGCAACGCCCAGTTCTGATTTCCGTAATCGTAATGCCACCACTCGTCGGGGTAGTTGCTGAACCCGGCCTTGTGCATCACGTAGTACAGAAGACGCCTGTTATGCATTGCCTCCGTCTCGTCTTCGGAGACGCTCTCCTTCGCCTCGATTTTTTTCTCGTACCATGCGGTTGCGGACTTCTCCGACGTCTCGTCGAACTCGGTACCCATCGGCAGGCAGATCCCAGTGGCATCGACTATGGTGAGATCGACGGCTCCTCCTGTGATATGGGGCGAGGGGCGTTGAGGATGCAGCGAAGGAGGGGCGACGTACTGCGATGCGAGAATTGTGATCTCGGAGTCGTCCAACAAGGGCATCTTCTCGCGGAGTTCGGAGCGGAACTTCTGGAAGAGCGTCGTCTGGATATGGCGGGAGCGCCAGGTATCCAGAAGGACGAACCTGCACCCTTTGGGCAGCATATCCGCCGCTTCGATAAGGCGTTCGAGCACCGAACGCCTGACGTAGCACTCCGGAATAGCTCCTTCGAGCATGTGAAGGTAGTATTGCGGCCGTACAAGGATTTTCTCCGGGACAAGACTCGCAGGAACCATCGGTTCGCCGCACTCTTCGATCGCGATCGCCCTCGAGGCGTCCCAGGTGAAATCGGGAGAGGGGGGTATCGGTATATCCATGAAGGGGTGATTCATCTCTCTTCTCCTTCCAATTCCGTGCTAGAGGTTCAGCATCCGCGGAATGAGCGTAGTCAGCGGAGGGAACGATATGATCGCGAGCAGCACAAGCAGCGCGACGCCGATAAAAGGCCAGATGTGGATGAACACGTCCGAAAGCTTCACCCTTCCCACGGCCGCCACGATATAGTTGCACGCCCCCATGGGCGGAGTGATCAGGGCTATCGTCACATTGAGCGTCATCACTACGCCGAAGTGGAAGGGATCGATCCCGGCGCGCAGCGCGATTGGCGCGAAGATGGGCGTGAGCAGCGCAAGGGTGGAGACCTCCTCCATAAACATGCCGACAGGGAAGATGATGGCGCTCAGCACCACCATCAGCAACCAGGGTTTGTCCTGCAATCCCGCTTGAAGAACAAACGAGGCGAACTTCTGCGGAACTTGCTCCCACTTCAGCAGCCAACCGATGACCATTGCGGCTCCCATGATGAGAAAAATCGAACTGGTGAGACGAACCGTTTCGTAAAGAGATTCCGCGAGCACACGGAGCGTCAGTTGCCGCGTGTACAGTGTTCCGGCGACCAGACAGTATGCGACGGCGAGCGCGCCGGACTCCGTCGGAGTGACGACTCCGGTGATGATTCCTCCGATGATGATCACAGGAGCGAAGAGCGCGACCAGCGACCGCATCAGTATCTCTCTTTTCATTTTGCGCACTTCTTCGAAATCGGCGACGGGCACCTGATAGCGATGAGAATAGACATAGTTCATCGCCATGAACGCTCCCCCCAGCAAAATTCCGGGGAGGATGCCGGCGGCGAACAAACCGCCGATAGAGGTGTTCGTCATTGTAGCGTAAATGATCATGAAAATGCTCGGCGGAATGATGGGACCGATGAGGGCGCTCCCGGCCGTCAAACCGGCCGCGTACGGCGGAGAAAAGCCGTCCTTCACCATGGCGGGGATGAGAATGGAACCCAGCGCGGAAGCGTCCGCCGCGGCCGAACCGTTGACCCCGGCGAGGATGATGCCGCCGACGACGTTGACGTACCCCAAACCTCCCCGGACCGACCCGACGAGCAGGCGGCTGAAGTCGAGCAGTCTGTCCGTCAGCCCCGTCCTGTTCATTAAAATTCCGGCGAGGATGAAGAAGGGGATCGCCATCAGAGAGAAGACGTCCATGCCGCCGAAAAACTGCTGGCTCATGACGCGCAGAAGGGAAAAATCCCCAAGCATCACAATACCCAGCAGCGATGTGGAGAGGAGCGAGAGGTAGAGCGGCGTCCCCAGAATCATCAGGATCAGAAACGCAAAGAGCATCGATATACCCATCGGACTACTCCCTCCCTCCGTCGAACCGCATCAGAACGGTTCCGGCGAGCAACAGCAAAAACCCCGCAGGAATCGAGAGAAGGGGGATCGTCTTCGGTATATTGAGCGCCATCGTCCTCATATTCCACATCTGGAAGGCATTGATCGCGCCCAGGTAGATCATCAGCGAAAGAATAAGCACCGTCAGGAGGAAGCGCCCCCAGCCGACAAGCCGCCGGAGGGCGGCGGGAAGACGGGGAACCACGAAGTCGACGACCATGTGATCCCCTTTCACCGCCGCCCCGAGGGCTCCCACCATGACCATCCACACCAGCGAAAACCGCGCGGCTTCCTCGGTCCAGATGATGGAGCTTTTGAGCACATAGCGGCAGAAAACGCCGACGAGGATGTCGCCGATATTGAAGACGAGAAGAAGGCACGCTCCCCAGGCGCTTATCCGTTCGAGCCGATGTGTCCAGACCGCCGGAACGCTCTCGTGCGCTTCGGAAGAGCCGGTTTCAGGAGACAGGGTGGAAGAATTCATGACGAGCCGTTACTTTTTCGCCTTGTTGTTGGCGTTTTTCGCACACTCGAGGGCCATCCGGAGCCATTCTTCCCCGGCCCTCGATTTGAGCCATTCGACGTACGCGGGCTGCGCGGCGCTGCGGAACGTCTCCATCTCCTCTTCGGTCGGCGCGTAAGCGATCATGCCCTTCTCGACGAGGAACTCGATATCCTTTGTATCCTGTTCGGCCATGGCCTTGCGGTTCAGTTCGTTCGCCTTCTTCGCGGCATCGACGACAACCTTCCTGTGCTCCTCGGAAAGAGCGTCCATGAAGTCGCCGTTGACTACGAGGAACTGGTCGGAGTACTGTATGTTGGCGAGCGTGAGATACTTCTGCACCTCGTGAAGGCTTCCCATTTTGATGTACATCGCCGGGTTCATCTGTCCGTCGACGACGCCGGTCTTCAGGGCCATGTACAGCTCGGTCCAGGGGATCGGCGTACCGCTGGCGCCGAACGACTTGTACAGAATGACCTGTCCTTCGTCCATGCCGCGGAACTTCAGCCCTTTGAAATCGTCCGCTTTCCGGATCTCCCTCTTGTTGTTCGTGAATGCAAGGAAACCGCCCTCTTCCACAGCCTCCAGGAGGTAGGCGCCCGTGCGAGCATGGAACTCATCCTGCGCTTTCTTCCAGAAACGGCTCTCGTCGAAGAAAAAGTGAGCGGCCCTGAAACTGTCGAACATGAACGGAACCGCTGTTGCGTAGATCTCCGGGAAGACGGGGGCGACTCCGGCGAAGGAGGCCACGTTGACGATCGGCTGGTTCATTCCCTGCTTCGAAAGAAGCTCCATACGCTCCTCTTCATTTCCAAGCTGGCTGTCCGGAAAAAGTCTGATGACGACCTCGCCTCCGGTCCCTTCCTCAACGAATTTCTTGAAGTTCGCCGCGTACAGGTGCACGGCGTTATTCTCCTCGTCGGCCGGACCGTTGTAGGACATTCGCACCTCGACGGCGGCCTCGGAGTACACGGGGACCATAAATGCACACAAAGCGAACACCACGAAAAGAACCGACAGCTTACCGAACTTCATTGCACATACCCTCCCTTGAAAAAAACAGGACGTCTCCTCCGGGCAATCCGCCGGAGTGAGAACGGGAAGCGGAGAGCCCGTCTCTCCGCGCCGACGACGATGAACAGACGCCACCATTAAACCACAAAAAATAATTGCCGCAGAGACATCGTCTTATAGAGAAGAGCGCCGATCACCCCCCTCTTTTCCGTCTACGGAGCGGGGAATCGTCGGGTCCGCAAAATCGCTCTGCAGACGCGAAGGGCGGATCAGAAGCAGCTCTCCTAAAGTTTCGTACAGGGAGCCGCAGGCCGAAAGGTCCTTCTTCGAAGCCAGAATGCGCGCGAACGCATTCTGCGCATCCCAAAGATCGACAGACCACTCCCTCTTCTTCAGAAACGCGAGCAGGGCGACGATGTATTCGAGAGTTCGCTTGTCCCCGGGATTGTGTTCGAGCGCCGCGAACCGGCGTTCGAGCCGCCGTATGGCGGCGTGGCGCAGAAAAGGAATATCGACGCTCGCCCCCCAACGCAGCGCTTCGTCGATCCTGCGTTCGATAAAGGGAATGTCGAGCGTTTCCGCTTCGAAGGAGTTCCGCAGCTCGTCGTTGAGCACCACTTCGGCGGCGCTTCGAAACGCCTCGGGTATGGGCATGGAGAGCGCTGCAAGAAATGAAAGGAGTTCCGAGTAGTCGGAGAGCGTCCGGCGGAGCATCGACACGACGGAGGCAACGTCCTCCGCGATGATCATGTTCAGTATCCGGCGCTGTTCGTCCTTGAAAAGGTGGCGCAGCGAATACGTATTGTGCCCGAAGAAGGAGACGAACTCCTCTTCGTTTTCGCTCCGCAAAGCCGATTCCACCCTTTCACGGGCGCCGTTTCCGCCTTCCGGTTCCGGTTTCTCGGCCACGCCGCAGAGCACGTTCCTCCCTCCCCGGTAGAGCGCGGCGACGAAGAGATCTTTCTCGTCCAGCGTGATTTCCGAACGAATCCGGAGATAGCCGAGAGTGTAGCGGCGCACCCCTTCGTCCTTCCGTTCAAGAGAACACGAAAGAATCCGGTAGGCGTAGAATGTATCCCCAAGGTTCGCGCGCACATCCCCTTCCCCTCCTGTGAAGAGAGAGGAGACCGCGTAGTGGGCGCCCGCCCTCGGCAGGTCGGAAATGACTTGCGTCACGAAGATATCGTAGACGCGCTTGCCGTTTCCGAATTCGACGATGTTGCTGGGGGCGCTTTCGAGAAGCGCGCCGAACGGCGTTTCAAAGTCCTCCTCCGGGAAGAGGCGTTCGCATAACTCGAGAGCGCGCGCGGCGTAGGCCAGGACCTGAAGGGTTTCGATGCCGGATATTTCGTCGAAGAACCAGCCGCAGCTCGTATACATCAGCATCAGGTTCCGCTGAAGTTCCATCAGGCGCAGTCCTCGGACGCGCTCCACGTGCGTCAGTTCCCTGCCGGCCTCGCGCTCAAGGAAGTGTACGGAGCCGCAACGGCTGTGGTCGAGGAACACTTCGATATACCTGTTCCTCGCCCCCCACGGGTCGGAGAAGAGCCTCCCCGCGTCTTTTTCGAAAAGAGGCGCAGCGCCGTCTCTCAAGCCGTCCAAGGCTTCGCGGAGAGGGGCTCTCCACCTTTGTCTCCACCCGGGACGAGAGTGCGCGGAGCATCCGCAGTCCTCTTTCCAGCGGCCCACGCCGTGAACGCAGCTCCACGAGGAGTTTTCGACGATGCGCGCTTCGTCGACCGGCGGCGCCGAGTCGAGGTACTCGCCGAAGATCGTCAACGAAGCCTCCGGGGAACGCTCGATCGTATCGAGGCAGTAGGCCAGAGCCATATCGCCGTATTTATGATGATGACCGAACGTCTCGCCGTCCGTGGCCACTGAAACGAGCCTTCGGGGCGTCGCGCTCGCAGGCAGCGCCTCGATGAGCATCCTTGCGAAATCGCCGCCGTTCTTCAGCGCATCTCCGAAGGCGACCTTCTGCGCCAGTGCGCCGTGATAAAAAAACACCGCAATCTCGCGGCCGGAAGTAAGAGGACAGACGTATGCCCGGCTTGTATCCACACGCTCTCCCGCGACATCGGACCAGAAAGGTGCAGAGCGTTCGCGGACCGCGGCCGCCTGGCGAGGGGCGAGGACGACGAAGCGGATACCGTGCTCCGCGAGAATATCCAGCGTCTCGGAGTCGGCGGCGCTCTCGGGAAGCCACATGCCCTCGGGCGAACGTCGGAAGCGCCGTTCGAAGTCCTTGATCCCCCAGATAACCTGCGTTTCCTTGTCCCGACGGTTCGCGAGGGGAAGAATCATATGATTGTAGGCCTGCGCCATCGCGGGGCCGTGCCCGGAAAAACGCGCAGCCCCAAGGCGGTCCGCATCCAGGACGGCCTGATAAAAATGGGGGCGTTTTCTCTCCATCCAGGAGAGAAGTGTCGGACCGAAATTGAAACTGATCCGCGAATAGTTATTGACGATCCGCCGGATCCACCCTTTCTCATCGAAGACGCGGGCGGCGGAGTTCGGGCCGTAGCACTCCTCCGAAATACGCTCGTTCCAGTCATGCCAAGGAGCGGCAGATTCCTGGATTTCCACCTCCTCAAGCCACGGGTTCTCCCTGGGAGGCTGATAGAAGTGACCATGCAGACAGATCGAACAGGGCACGCGGGGTTCCCTCCTTTCATACAGAGCACATTATATCCTTTCTTCAACTTGCTTTCCTCTTGGTGTACAATAAGAAGAAAAAAACGGAGGTGTTTTTTCTGGCGAGATCATGCGGCATTCTCCTCCCGGTCTCTTCTCTTCCCGGGAGATGGGGCATCGGCGACCTTGGTCCGGGAGCCCGGTCGTTCGTGGATTTTCTTTCACGTTCGGGACAGAAAACATGGCAAACGCTCCCCCTCTCCGAGACCGACGGCGCTCTGGGCAACTCTCCGTACAGCTCGTCGTCCGCTTTCGCGGGAAACCCTCTCTTCATCTCACCGGACGACCTGGTAGAATCCGGACTGATCAACTCCGCCGAAACGGCGGAGACACCCCCGTTTCCAAGAAAGCGAGTCGAGTACCCTGCCGTCCGCGCTTTCAAAGCGAAGCTTTTGGCGCGCGCATTCACGAGATTCTCCCCATCTCCGGAGTACGAGTCGTTTCTAAAAAGACATGAATACTGGATTTTCGACCACGCCCTTTTTTCAGCACTGAAGCAGCGCCTCGGCGGCCTTCCCTGGAACGAATGGCCGGACGAACTGAAGCTCCGGGATGAGAAGACTATGCAAAAAGCCGCTCTGGAACTGCGCGAATCAGTGAATTTTCTACTCTTTCAGCAGTATCTTTTTTTCACTGCGATGCAGCGACTCCGAATCGTGTGCGCTGAAAAACGCGTCGAGCTTCTGGGTGACCTGCCGATCTACGTTAACTACGACAGCGCGGACGTATGGGCCCATCCTGGCCTCTTCCACCTCGACGAAAACCTTCTGCCGGTAGAGGTGGCGGGTGTTCCCCCCGACTATTTCAGCAAGACGGGACAGCTCTGGGGCAATCCGTTGTACGACTGGGAAGCGCTTCGCAAGGACGGCTTTTCTTGGTGGATAGAGCGTCTGACACATTCCCTCTCCATGTTCGACCTTGTCCGGATAGATCATTTTCGAGGACTCCTCGCGTACTGGGCCGTCCCTTTCGGCGACAAGACCGCGGAGAACGGCGTCTGGCGCAAGGTTCCGTCGGAAGATTTTTTTAAAGCGCTCCGCAAGAACATCCCGGCGCCGTCCTTCCTGGCCGAGAATCTCGGCGTCATCACGCCGGACGTCACCGAGGCAATGGACCGGATGGGTTTCCCGGGAATGGCCGTTATCCTTTTCGCGTTCGGGGGAGGGATGAAAGACAACCCGCATATTCCGCACAACTACATCGCGAACCTTGCGGCCTACAGCGGCACGCACGACAACAATACCGCGCTCGGCTGGTTCCGCGACGACGCAACCGACGAAGAACGCCGTTCTTTGGCCCGCTACCTCGGACGTACTCCGGACGAGAAAGAGATCCCCGACATACTCGTCAGGATGGTGCTCTCCTCGGTGGCGCAGCGCGCCATAATTCCGCTCCAGGACTACCTGGGGCTGGGGAGCGAAGCACGGATGAACACTCCGGCCACCCCCTCCGGAAACTGGGAGTGGCGCGCGGAGGCGTTCTGTTTCACCGAGGAACTCTTGCACAGAATACAGCGACTCTCCGAAATTTACGGAAGAAATTGATGTTCCCTCTTCAAAGAAGAGGGCGTTTTCTGGTACTATTATCTACCGAAGGCTTTTTTCAACGCTCTTCCCCGGAAAACTTCGGATACTGCACCGGTTCGTCGGCGCAGTATTCGCTCCGTACCGGGCACTACTATTTAAAATCGAGAGAGGAGGAGACGCTCCCATGATATCGCTGCATCATCAGAGAGAGCTTGGCAGTTCGATACGCAAACTGATGGAGACCGATCCGGCATTCCGGCCGGTCGCCTATCTTTCCATGGAGATCGGCATCAAAGAATCGCTTCCCACTTATTCCGGAGGCTTGGGCATCCTCGCCGGAGACATTCTGAAGAGCGCTGCGGATCTCGGAGTTCCCGTTGTCGGGCTCACGCTTCTCTATCGCAAGGGGTACTTTCAGCAGGGCTTCAACGAGGACGGCTGGCAGACGGAAAAGCCGGTACTCTGGCAGCCTGTGCAGGAGCTTACGCTTCTGCCGAACCAGGTCTCGCTGACGCTGCAGAACCGCGAGGTGCACGTTCGCGTGTGGCAGTACGAAATCCTGGGCAATACCGGACATCCGCTTCCGGTCTATTTCTTGGACACCGATTTCGAAAACAACCACCCCGACGACCGAAAACTCACGTGGCAACTCTACGGAGGGGATCAGCTCTACCGACTCTGCCAGGAGATGGTGCTCGGCGTCGGAGGACTCCGCATGCTCCGCGACCTGGGATACAAGAACATCGAGACGTTCCACATGAACGAGGGGCACGCAGGGTTTCTCACGCTCGAACTCATGAGGGAGCAGGGGTACTTCGACATCGAAAAGATCCGAGAACAGGTCATCTTCACGACGCACACCCCGGTTCCCGCCGGGCATGACTTCTTCAGGTTCGACCTTGTGGACAAAGTCATCTCTTCGGAGGCGCTCTCCAATCTCAAACGGATGCTCCCGAATTCCGACGGCGTCTCGATGACGGAACTCGGCATAAAATTCAGCCGCTACGTCAACGCAGTCTCCAAGAAACATGCCGAGGTCAGCCGAAACATGTTTTCCATGCCGGAGATCGACTGGGTCACCAACGGCGTCCATCCGGGCACATGGGTGAGCACGGGCATGCGCCGGCTTTTCAATACGCACATCCCAGGATGGGAGAACGACCCCGGACGACTCGTCCAAGCGGTCAAGATTCCTCCCGAGGATATCTGGACCGCACATCAGGCCTCGAAGCTTCGCCTTCTCGCCGGAATTATGGAACAGACGGGGAAACAGTTCGAACCGGACGTCCTCACCATAGGCTTCGCCAGGCGCGCCGCGACGTACAAGCGGGCGGATCTTCTCTTTTCGAACATGAAACGTCTTCTCGAAGCAACTTCCGGCAAGGTCCAACTCGTCTTCGCCGGAAAGGCGCATCCGAAGGACGACGGCGGCAAGTCCGTTCTCCAGCGCCTTCTCAACGCTTCCCAGAAGGTGGGCGATATGATTCCGATCGTCTTCCTCGAAAACTACGATATGGAGAAGGGCGCGCTTATTACGCAGGGCGTCGATCTCTGGCTGAACACGCCGCTCCGCCCCCGCGAAGCGTCGGGAACCAGCGGCATGAAGTGCACCCTCAACGGAGTCATGAACTTCTCGGTCCTCGACGGCTGGTGGATCGAGGGATGGATCGAAGACGTGACCGGATGGTCGATAGGCCCCGATCCCACGGAGTCGGAGATGATCCACTACGACGAATCGCTGGACGCGAACGACCTCTACGACAAGCTTGAAAAGAAGATCGTCCCCACGTATTACAATAACCGCGAGAAGTGGATCTGGATGATGCAGCGGACAATCGCCCTGAACGGGAGCTATTTCAACACGCATCGCGTTGTGCGGGAGTACTGCGAAAAGGCCTACAACATCAGCTTCAGAGGGATGTGATGCAGCATGGCGACGGCAGATTCGTCCAAGAGAATCAAGGTTCTTCACGTAAGCCCCGAAGCGGTCCCTTTTTGCAAAGTAGGGGGACTTGCCGACGTCGTCGGTTCGCTGCCTCCTTCTCTCAAGAAGAGCGGCGCGGACTGCCGCCTGCTGCTTCCGGCGTGGGACGGAGTGCTCGATGCCGCACGGGACAAGGGCCTGAAACTCGAACGGATTCCGAGGAGCGTCGACGTCGCCATCGATTGGCGGGTGTGCAGGGGGACGCTCTGGAAAACATCGGACGGAGAGCTACCCGTGTATTTCCTGGAGTCTCCCTTCTTTCAGGGGAAGAATATCTACCCTCAGCAACTTGATCCGGAGTCTGTTCTTCCGTTCGTATTTCTTTCGTTCGCGGCCCTTGAACTTGAAGAAGTCTCCGAATGGAATCCCGACATACTCCACTGCCACGACTGGGGGACCGCTCCGCTGATTATCGCGCTGCTTTGGCACAAGTATTACCGGCTACGGCAATTTGAATATAGAACGGTTTTCACTATCCACAATCTGGCGCATCAGGGGCATCTGCCGCTGTATTCGCTCAGGGACTGGGGGATAGCCGAGGATGCTTTTACCATGTTCGGTCTTGAATACTACGGCGGCGCCAACCTGATGAAAGGCGCCGTCGTGGGGGCTTCGGCGGTAACCACGGTGAGCCCGACCTATGCTTGGGAGATTCAGACCGAGGAAGGGGGCGCAGGACTCGGCGGGCTTCTCAGAAGCCATAGTCACAAGGTTCGGGGCATTCTCAACGGGCTCGACACCGCCTACTGGAATCCACTGACGGACCCCTTGCTCCCTGCGAACTATTCGCAAAAAGACCTCACCGGGAAAAAGAAATGCAGAAATGCCCTTCTCGAACAGCTTGGATGGAAAGAGGACGGACGGCCGTTGTTCACCTCGGTCGGCAGAATGGTGGATCAAAAAGGGTTCGACATTCTGCTCCCGGCCATCCCCCGGATGGTTGAATGGGGGTGCAGGCTCTTCCTCGCCGGGAGCGGTCAGCATGAATACGAAACAGCCATTCAAGAGGCATCCGGACGATGGCCCGATTCAGTCGCCTCCTTCATAGGATACGACGAGGAGATCGCGCACCAGGCGTACGCAGGCGGGGATTTTTTTCTGATGCCCTCCAAATTCGAGCCGTGCGGGCTTTCGCAGCTCATCTCTCTGCGCTACGGGACTCTGCCCGTAGCGCGCTCGGTAGGCGGCCTCGCCGATACGGTCTTCGAATACGGCGCTCCCGGGGGAAACGGGTTTCTCATCTTCGACTATTCTCCGGAGGGTCTTCTTTCGGCGATCGGGAGGGCGCTCGACGTGTTCTGGAACGACGCGGGCGGATACCGTGCGGCGCAGGTGTCCGGAATGGCGTCCGATTTCTCCTGGGATCGATCCGCTCCCGTCTATCACGACCTTTACCGGTCTCTCCTCCCCTGAACCGCGCCTCGTCAGCGGGGGACTGCACGCATACACTGAACGAAACCATCTTGGAAAGAAGGGGGGAAACAGCATGCAGACCGGAAAGTACGGCCGTACACTGGGAATGGTGCTTGCCGGAGGAAAAGGAGAACGCCTCATGCCGCTCACAAAGTACAGGGCCAAACCGGCGGTGCATTTCGCGGCCAAATATCGTATCGTGGATTTCGCACTTTCCAATCTGGTCAACAGCGGCATCTTCGCAATCTATGTACTGGTACAGTTCAAAAGCCAATCCTTGAACGAACATATCGAAAGAGGATGGCAATTCGGCGGAGCCCTTCGCGGACGCGACTTCTTCATCACGCTTGTTCCTGCGCAGATGTGGCGCGGCGAACACTGGTTTCAGGGAACGGCAGACGCCGTCTATCAGAACCTCCATCTTGTCACGCTCTACGATGCGGACAGAATTTGCATCTTCGCGGCCGATCACATCTATAAGATGGATGTGGACCAGATGCTTGAGTACCACATGAACAAACAAGCCGACGCCACTGTTGCGGCGAACGTGGTTCCATCGTCCGAAGCCTCGGCCTTCGGATGCATTCACGTCGACGATTCGGGGCGCATCATCGACTTCGTCGAAAAACCAGAGCACCCGCCCGAAATACCCGGCAAACCCGGGTTCTCGTACGTCTCCATGGGCAACTATATTTTCGAGAGGGAGATCCTTGAAGAGTCGCTCATCGAGGATGCGCACCTTCCGACGAGCCACGATTTCGGGCGCGACATCATCCCGAAGCTCGTGCAGAAAGCACGGATCTTCGCCTACGACTTCTCGACCAATGTGCTCCCTGGAAGGTCGAAATCATTCTGGAGAGAGGACAAACCCTACTGGCGGGATGTGGGGACCATCAAGGCGTACTGGGAGGCGCACATGGACCTGCTCGACCATGACTCGGAGATGACCTTCTACAACCCTCAGTGGCCGATACGGACCGTCTCCTACGCAGACCCTCCTTCGTACGTCTGCCCGGTGAAAGGATTCCAGTGCTATGTTCAGAGCACGCTTTCGGCGGAAGGGAGCCGTGTGCTCGGCTCGGCCGTGGAATCATCCGTCCTCTCCAGAAACTGCGTCATCATGCCTGGTTCGAAGGTCGAACAGTCGATCATCGGCGAAGGGGTCGTGGTCGGAGAAAACTGCCGTCTCCGCAAGGTCATCATCGACAGCCACAACGTCATCCCGCCGAATACCGAAATCGGCTTCGATCCCGAGCTGGACCGGGAACGCTACGCCGTCGACCCGAATTCCGGCATCATAACCATCGGGATGCCGAAGATGCAGCTTCGCAAGTCGATCGAGCACCCCAAGGAAGGCTTCGACTGGTCGAGCTTCAGTTGATCCCCGGAACAATACGACGGGCGGAGGCTCGAAAACGCCTCCGCCCGCCGTCGAATACAGCGCTCTCCTTGGGAAACCTCTCGACTAGATTCCGGAAGCGGCTCCCTCCAATGCCGGAGGAGACTCCATTCCTCCGGTTATTTTCCTGCGGACCTTCTCGGTGAGTTCCTCGTAGCCGAACGCCTCGGGGTAGACCGGAGGAAGGAACTCCACTCCGACGGAATGACCGAACTTCGGAATACGCTTTCCCCGGGGCATGGCCTCGTAGGCACCCTGAAGGACAACCGGCACGACCGGAACGTTCAATTCTTTGCTCAGTATGGCGAACGTCTTTTTAAAGGGCTGCACCTTTCCGTCCCTGGTCAGTCCTCCTTCAGGGAAGATAACCAGAGAGTCGCCGTTTTTCAGCACCCTCGCCAGCCGTTGAAGAGAGAGCTTCAGACTGCGGTTGACGTCGACCAGAATGACGTTGTGCCTGCTGATGAAGTCCCTCTGCCACCGCCTCCCGAACGTCTGCTCCGAAGCGTAGAAATAGAGCCTGCCGGCCACCGGGACATCGAGAGACGTGCCTATCATGAGTCCGTCGAGATAGCTTTGATGATTCGAGACCAGGATGAACGGGTGCGGCGGTATATTCTCCAGCCCGACGGCGCTGATGCGGAAAATTCGCCGAAGGAGGAAACGGACCATCTTTCCGAGCGGGATGTGGGACGACGCACGCCGGGGCAGATTCGTCTCCGCATCCTCGCGAAGAATGGACTTCCACTCCAGCCCCTCCTCCTCGATCTTCACCTTCGTCCGCTCGACATAGTCCGCGATCGCGCCTACCGTCGGGTGCTGAAGATATTCTTCGTCGCCGATCTTCACTCCGAACGACGAGTGAAGAAAAGCGGCGAACGCAACCTTGTCGAGCGAGTCCATTCCCATGTCGATCTCCAAATGGGCTCCGGCGAAGACGGTTTTCCCTCCCTGTTCGGACAGAAAGGACTTGATTTTCAGATACACCGGCGAATCCGGCTCCGTGCCTCCACACCCCTGAAGATGGGGTTTCGCGATCAGCTCAGGAATCTGGAAACGTCGGATCTTCCCGAGACGCGTTTTCGGCAGCTCCTCTTTCACAAGCGTGAACTTCATGATCTTTTTCGTCGACGCGACCCGCTGGTTGTACTCGCCGACCACCTCCCAGCGGAAATAGTCATCGAGCGCATGCACTCCCCTCTTGGACAGCTTTTCGAAATCGGGAAAAATGACGGCGTGCAGCATGTCATTGTGCAAACAGACAGCAATCTCTTTCACTGCGTCGAAACCGGCGAGGATTTTCGCCTCGATCTCCTCGGGGTTGACGTTCTTGCCGTTGGAAAGGACGATAATATCTTTTTTCCGTCCGGTCACAAAAAGAAAACCGTCTGAATCCACGTGCCCGAGGTCGCCGGTGTGCAGCCAGCCGTCCCGGATCATGGCGGCGGTTTCTTCGGGACGTTTATAGTACCCCTTCATTACGTGGCGACCCCTGACGGTGATCTCGCCGTCGTCGATACGCACCTCGACCTCCGGGCATACGTACCCGCTTGCGCCGATACGCAGCGTCCCGGGATGCGTGAAGGAAATGAGCGGAGCGGTCTCCGTCATTCCGTACCCCGTCAGCATATCGAAGCCGAGGGCCTTGAAATCCTTCGCTACCTCGTCGTCGATAGCGGCGCCGCCGCAGACAAGAAACCGTATTTTGCCCCCGAACCGCTGGTGCACCTTTCTGAAGAGCAGTCTGGAGAGCGCGGGGGAGTCGATGCGCTTCGCCAGAGAAAAGAGCGTCCGGGCGACATGATTCTCCTGTATCTTCTCCCGGATCCCCTTCATGAGCATGCTGTAGAAACGAGGAACGGCGACGATCACCGTGACTCCATGGAGCTGGAGAGTTTCCAGTATATCCCTGGACCCTATCGAGGGAGAAAAAACACAGCACGCGCCTACGAACAGCGGCGCGAGAATCGTTCCTCCCAGAGGCAGTACATGATGTACCGGCAGCAACACCAGAACCCTCGAATCCGGAGTGAAGATCGGCGCCGCTTCACTAACCGCCTTGACGTTCGCCAAAATGTTGCTGAAGGAGATCATGGCCCCCTTCGGGCTTCCTGTTGTTCCGGAGGTATAAATGATAAGGGCGATGTCCTCGTCATCTCGTTCCAAGGGTTGGAAACTGTTGCGGACACCCGTTCCGTACTCAGCCCCGCACTCCTCGAAGACGAGAATTCGGGGCACGGAGGAGAGTGAGAGCATCGCCTTCTCGAGTTCGCGGAGTTTTCTGCGTGAACAGAAGATCAACCCGGGCGAGCAGTCCTCGAGAATATAGGCGACTTCGTCGGCAGGAGACATGTAGTCTATCGGCACGACCGTACAGCCGCTCTTCCATCCGGCATACAGGGTATAGACCCACTCGGGCCGGTTCTCCGAGTAAATGGCTACCTTCCCCCGCGTTTCGGGCGTTATGAGTCTCGAGTACCCGTCGATCGCGCAGAACAGCTCCGAATAGGTCACCGTGCGCTCCTTCGAGAGAAGCGCGATGGAGTCTCCGCATTCCAGGTATTTCATGGCGTTGTACAGAGAAGGCGGGAAGGTGCGTTCACCCGTCCCGTCTTCATCAGGGATAGAATTCCGCTCATGAGCAGACCAGCCTCCTTTGTATTCAGCAACGACCTCGAAAAACATTATATCTTATGTCGGGCCGAGGCGCTTTATTCGTGAAAAATACGAAAACACGAGAGTCTCAGGCATACGCAGCCAGCAGCGCCGTCTCATTACGCGATACGTTCCCGTCACATCTTGAAGGCAATCACGAACAGTCTTATACTACACCCGTCCGCAGAGCGCGAACCCGGCGAGCGGGTCGCCGTTCTCCGGAAAGGCTCCGAGGAACGTCGCGGAGTCTGCGCTCTATCAAAGAGAGTTTTTCTCTTTGTCTATTCATACACAATCTTTTCTGCCGGGAGAGTGATACCATGAACAAAGTCTCACGGAACAGCGCGCTTATCCTGCTGCTTCTGCTGCTCTTGACGCCGGTATCCGAGGGGTGCACCACCATCATCGTCACAAAGGGAGCCTCCGCCGACGGTTCGGTTATGGTCTCCCACTCGGACGACAACGACCTTATGGACCAGAGGATCATCTACGTTCCGGCGCGGAAACACGCCCCGGGAGCCATGAGACCCGTGTACTGCACCGCCGCCGCAATGGGGGAATTTACGCAGTACAACTCGTTTCTCTACCCGAGGATGGTGACGAACGGTCGCGGTCCGGGCTACGACACGCAGGGGCCGAAATCCGTCCCGCTGGGGTTCATTCCCCAGGCGCCGGAGACGTACGCCTACTTCGACGGCAGCTACGGCATCATGAACGAGCATCAACTCATGTTCGGCGAATGCACCGACGGCTCGAAGATTACCCCGGATCCCCAGCCGGGAAACCGCATTCTCTATTCTTCCGAGCTGTCCCGTATCGCCCTCGAACGCTGCCGCACCGCTCGCGAGGCGATTCTCCTGATCGGTTCGCTTATCGAGGAATACGGACTCTACGGTACCGGAGAGACGCTCCCCGTTGCGGACACCGAGGAGGGGTGGGTCATCGAGATGGCCCCCTCCCCCGAAGGAAAGGGCGGCCTCTGGGTCGCGAAGAAGGTGCCGGACGGCGAGGTCTTCGTGGCGGCGAACCAGTTCCGCATCCGCGAAGTAAATCCGGACGATCCCGATATGATGTTCTCGAAAAATCTCCACGAAATAGCGCAAAAACACGGCTGGTGGAAGCCCGCGGACGGAATGCTCGACTGGCTTCGCACTGTGAGTCTCGGCGAGTACAACCATCCGTACTACTCTCTCCGGAGAGTCTGGCGCGTCCTCTCGCTGATCGCTCCCTCGAAGAACTTCTCACCGTGGGTCGAGGACGGCTTTACGAAAGATTACCCGTTCTCCGTCGCTCCGGACAGAAAGCTCGCCGTGCGCGACGTAATGCGGCTGCACCGCGATCACTACGAAGGAACGGAGTTCGACCTCACCAAAGGAGCGGCGGCCGGGCCGTTCGGCTACCCCGACAGGTTCTACGGCCCCTACGACGGCTCCGGCGACGTAGGGGATCCGAAGCGCGTACTGGAAGGCGCCTGGGAACGTCCGCTGTCCGTGGCGTACTGCGGCTACGTCTACGTGAACCAGGCCAGAGGGTGGCTCCCGGCCCCTATTGGAGGGAGGATGTGGCTCGGTCTGGACAAGCCGTCCGACACTGTCTTCATCCCGTTCCACATCGGGGTCAACCGTCTTCCGCAGTCCGTCGAGGTCTGCGATACGACGAAATTCTCCCGCGAGAGCGCGTGGTGGACATTCAACTTCCTCGCGAACTACGCGGGGCTCAAGTACAGCTACATGCACAAGGAGATCGCCGAGCTGCAGGAACAGCTTGAAAACGGATTCCTTGGGACTCTCGAGATCGTCGAACGGAAGGCCGTCGACCTGTACAGGACGAATCCTGCCGGGGCGAGGGCATACCTGTCGGACTTCGCGGAACGGAACACTGCGGAGACGCTGAAAAAGTGGTGGGAGCTGGCCGAACATCTCATCGTGAAGTACAACGACGGGCTGCTGACCGAGGGGGGAAAGGTCGGCCAACCTCTGGGCTACCCGAGAGAGTGGCTGAGCACGACTTCATGGCCGGACGGCCCGACGAGCTACCGGAAACGGTAAAAAATACGGTTCCCGCGCTTGATGCGCACGACGCGATAACGCAAAGTGGAAAAAGAACGTTGATTGCGGATTCTTGGTCTTGTTCAAAAGGGAGAGGCGCGGCCTCTCCCCTTCGTTCTTCCTGTTACTTCTTGAAAATGGATTCGAGGATCTTCTCCTTGATGATATCCTCCGGTTTCTTCTCCGGAGTCGGCGTTGGAGCAGGCGTGGGAGACGGAGCGGGCGCGTCCGGCTGCGCCGGCTGGAGCGGCTGCACGGGTTGTGCAGGCTGGGCGGGCTGCGCAGGTTTGACGATCTGGTCGATGAGAACCTGTTCCAGCGTCTTCCTGGGATCCTGCGGGGCGGCCGGTTGTCCCGTAGGGGCGGGCTGTGCAGGCTGCTGCGCTCCCGGGGCGATTTTCAGATTGGAGACGCCGGGTTTCTCCGTCGTCCCTTCCAGAGTGAAGGAAATATCTCTGAAATCGGCTTTCTCCATACCGGTTTGCACACCGCCCAGTATCCCTTTCAGCGCATCCTGAAGCGAACCGGCGGTCAACCCGCCGATCGCTCCCCCTGTAAGCGCGTTGAGCACCTGAAGATTGACGTTCCCCGCGCACTGAAGGTTGAGCGCTCCTTTGGGACCGATCGGCCCTTCGGCGGTGAGGAACTTGTACAGCGGATCGTTCTGCGGCGCGGTCGCCCTGGTTCCTTTCTCAAGGATAAAGCGCCCGGTCTCCAGTCTGAAGGGAGCGGTCACGCTGCTGTAGCGAACCCCCGACCTATAGAGCGCCGTCAGGAGCTGCACCGCTTTGAAGCCGGCGACGCTCCCCTCTCCGATGGTGACGTTCCCCTTTCCCGAATACGCAAGTTTCGGTTCAAGCGCGCCGGTGATGCTCGCCGAACCCTTGGCGACGCCGCCGATCTTTCCTTCGAGACCGCCCGTGAAATCCTGCGCGACTCCGTTCACATCCACCCCGTCGAGATCGACGGTATGCGAAAACTTCATGGTCTTGATGTCGAGCGCGCCGCCGCCTCGCAGACTACCTCCGTAGAAGGAGAGGGACGCTCCCTTCGAGGAGATGGAGTTCCCCTCGAGCGTGATCGGGTAGGAGAGATTCGCGCCCTTCAGCCCCATGACGGTGAACGAGGGAGAAGTAATGGAGCCTTGCCCTTTGCCCGAAGCTCCCGCGAATCGTCCGTTGAATGTGATATTGAGCTTTCCGCCGATGCCAAGCTCCTTCGCGTCGGGCATACCGGAGGTAAGCGCAGCGAGATCGAGGTCGCTCCCCGAGATATCGAGGGTCACATCCGGCGTCGCTCCGAGTTTGACGCCGCCCTTTGCGGAGAGAGCGCCGCCGCCGAACTGCGCTTTGAATTCGTCGATCTTCATATCGTTCAGCGCGCCCGAGAGCGCGGCGGAAAGATCCGTCGCGGTCATCCCCGCGACGGAGACCTTGGGAGAGTTCGCCTTGACGACGAGCGACGGCGCGTCGAGGGCGCCTTTCAACGCGACCGACCCGTCGAGCGTTCCGGCGAGAGGAACTCCAAACCCACCGGCGGCGGCGAGAAAGGCAAGGTCGGCCTTCGCTATGCTGACGGAAAGGTCGAGAGTGCCTTTCTCCCCGGCCTTTGCCGGCAACGCGACCGAGCCGGAAGCGGAAACGGAGCCTGCGCCTACTTTCGCACCCGCCGAGAGGATGTTGATCTTCTGTCCGGATTTTTTCAGCTTCAGCGCCAGGTCAGAAAGCCCTATGCCTTCCGCGGAGGCGGATGCCGCAGTTATGTCCAGATCGATATCCGCCTTTTCAAGCGCTTTGGGGTCGCCGATCAGCGACGTCGTCGCCTTCAGGTTCTTGAAGGAGACGCTGTCGAGAAGGCCGAGACTGCCCGAGGAGAGAGTCAGGTCGATCTTCGGAGCAGCGGGCTTGCCTGTGATCACAGCCTTTGCGGTCACGGCGCCCTTGATTTTGAACTGGGCGATGTCCGGATAGAAAGGCGCGACGGCGCCGGGCTGGATGTTCTCCAGCGTTGCGGTGATATTCAGCTTCTCGTTCCCCTCGACGGTTCCCGAGGCGGCGATCGCAGCGCCGCGCCATTTCGCCGCGGCGCTCGATATGGAAATTTTTTCCGCCTTGAGCGAGAGCATCACCGTCGGAGATTCGATCTCCTCTTTCATTGCCGAGATCTTCTCGCTCCACACCTTGACTGTAACTTCAGGAACAGCGGCCGTCCCTTTGACCCACACGTCCGCATTCGCTCCTCCCTGAAGGGCAAGATCTTTCAACTGAGGAAAGGACGCAGCGACTTTCGCAAGGTTCAAGCTTCTGACGTTCACCGTAATATTGAGTTTCGGCGCGGTCATGTACTCGGAGATCGATCCCTGAGCCGTTATGGGAGCGCCTTCGAACTGCGACTTCGCGCTCAGCGTCGCCGCCTCCGGAGTCAGCTTCACCTGCGCGCGGGACTCGGAAACCGAGTATCCCATGAGCCCCAGTGTCGGGGCGCTGAACTCGATCACGCCGGAAAGCGTCTCCGTCGTTCCGGCGAGGTTGATCGTGAATTTGTCGACCTCGCCCGAGACGTCTCCAAGATTCGGGTAGACCTTTTTCAGTTCGGCAAGCCGTATCCCCGATCCGGAGAGCGAAAGATCGACAAGCGGCGCTTTCCCGGCTGCGAACGCCAAAGACATCCCGCCTGCGAGCGGCATGCCGAGCACCCGTGCATCCAACCCCTCTACGGAAAGCTTGTCCATGCCGAGCTTCCACTTCGCCTTGACGCTTTCCACAGGATACCCGAGCAGCGATTTACCCGCGTACTCCATATCCCCCACCAACGCCGGGGCATTCCACTCTCCATCCCCGCGGAAGGAGAGCGACACCGCGCCGTCGAAGCCCTCGGAGGAAACAACGGGCCAGAACGAGATCAGTTCTTTCAGATCGAGTTCCTTGAGAGTACCGCTCACCGCAAGGGAGGGAGCTACCTTTCCGGAAGCCGATGCGGAGCCCTTCCCGACGTTCATCGCCAGCGAGCGAATATCGACGTTTTCGCCGTCGAGAAGCGCGGCGGCGCTCCCCTTGACGGGGACCTTGTTGACCGCCATATCGACGTCGGTATGAATTTCCTTCCCTTTAAAGGAAAGGTCGAGTTTGGTTATATCGGCCCTCGCCCACTTGGAAACGACGACGCTCTCGACGAAACGGATTGTCTCTATCGGTATCTCGCCGCCTCCGCCGCCCTCGAACTTCAACTGCGCTACCTGTTCCGCAAGCCGATCGGCGTCTATCTCGACGCCCCCGACGGAGAGCAGGCTCAACTTCGGCGACTTCGAGAGAAGCGACCCCAAGTTCAGCGCAACGTCGAGGAATTTCGCGCTGAAGAGGGGTTGTCCGTTCTTTTTCAGGGACACGCCCTCCATTGAAAAACCTTTGACGGGATTCCCCTTGATTCCTCCGACGGAAAGGTCGGCGCCAAGCAGTTCCTTCACTGCGGAAGCCGCTTCCCGGACGACAAGGTCTCCTGCGAAATCCAGCGAGACCGCCGCAAGTCCTGCAAGAGCCAAAAGAAGAACGATTCCTAAGAGCGCTTTCTTCATCGATCTGTACCTCCTTTTCTTCGCACCGCTTACGGCGCGGCCTATTCACTCCTCCATCCCCCAACAGACGTGATAAACCCCTAACTATATAACATTCTATCACAAAAATTCGTCAAAAAGACGCCCTTCTGCAACCATGACAGTCTTTCCTTTGAGCGACGCCTTCACCGACGTTCGCGAAGGATTGAACCGGAGCGAGACGAAGTTGACGCCCCCCGGATTCCGGACCTCCACGGAAACTTCCGCGCAAGAAGGAGCGCTCCGCAGCACCCAGGCGACTGCGGAGGCCGTCGAGCCGGTTCCGCAAGAGTCCGTGAGGTCCTCCACTCCTCGTTCGTAGGTCACCGAGAATATATGTGTTTCGTCCTTCGGCACGACGAAATTTACATTCGCTCCCTTTGGAAACAGAGCGTAGGCGTGGCGAAGCTCGCGCCCTATCTCGATTTTTTCCTCGCGTGCGAGGGCGTCGTCCTCCAGAAAAAGCACCAGGTGCGGAACGCCGACAAGGAGAAACGAGGTTTCGAAGGTCCTGTTCCGCGATTGAAGAGAGCGACTGAACCATGCGTCCGACAGAGACACCGTTCCCATGTCCAGATCGACGAAAGGAGGCGTTACGACTGCCTTCATCGTGCCTGCAAGGGTGGAGAACGTCTGCTCGGCGCCCGCGATACCCTTTTCGAAGGCATACCTCGCGATGCAACGAGCCCCGTTGCCGCACATCTCTCCTTCGCTGCCGTCGGCGTTGAAGAGGCGCATCGTGTACTCCGTCTCCCTCGAATGTTCTACAACGAGTATGCCGTCCGCTCCGAGAGCGCTCCGTCGGGCGCACTGCGTCAGCGCCATCGAGGAAAGCTCTCCCGTTGAAAAACGCCTCTCTCTGTTGTCCAGCACGATAAAATCGTTGCCGTTGCCCTGCATCTTGACAAAAGGAATCATTGTTTTTCCTCCTCCTTTTTTTACCGTCTTTATTTTACACTATCCTTCTTCTTCGCTTTTTGCTATATTGATGAACTTATACGGAGATCGGAGGGGGAAGACGTATGAAGAGAGATGAATTTATCCGCTGGGTCGGTGAACAGCACAGGATCGTACCGCTCGACGGGGGTATGGGGACGCTTCTCGCGGAGAAGGGGTGGGCTCCTCCGATGCTGCCTGAAGAGATGAACATCCACAGTCCGGAAGTCGTGACCGGCATTCATGCCGCGTACAGAGACGCCGGCGCGAGGATCATCGAGACGAACACGTTCGGAGGCAGTCCGCTCAAAATGGCGCACCGGGGACTCGGGGAGAAAGCGCGGCAGATCAACGAACGGGCCGCGCGCCTGGCGAAAAGCGCAGCCGGAGAGGACGTGCTGGTCGCAGGTTCCGTCGGCCCTCTGGGAGAGTTGCTTGCGCCCTTCGGCCCCTTAACCTTCGATGAAGCGTACGACGCATTCCGCACGCAGATGGAGGGGCTTCTGGAAGGAGGCGCCGACTTTCTTCTCATCGAAACGATGATCGACCTCCGCGAGGCCAAGGCGGCCGTCCTCGCCGCCAGGGATGCCGCCCCCGACGGAGCGTTCGTGGTGAGTTTCACGTTCGACCAGAAGGGCCGGACCGTCACAGGAACGCCGCCGGAGGTTGCAGCGCGCTGGGCGGCCTTTCAAGGAGCCGCCGGAGTGGGCGCCAACTGCGGTGTGGGGCCGGAAGCCTATATCTCGACGGTCGAGGTTTTGTCGGAGCATGCGGGCCTTCCTGTCTTCGTCTATGCCAACGCGGGGCTGCCGGGGAACGAGGAGTACCGCTCACCCGAGGTATTCGCAGCATGGGCGAAACGCCTGGCCGAGGCAGGGGCGACGGTCATCGGAGGCTGCTGCGGCACTACTCCGGAGCACATAGCCGCCCTTGCGGCAACAGTGTACGACGTACCCCCGAAAAAGGGCGCGCCGACTCGCGGCACACCCCTGGCAAGCCGGAGCAGTCTCGTGCTCGCAGGCCCGGGACATCCGTTCCGCATTATCGGCGAGCGGATAAACGTCTCAAGAAAATCCCCCCTCCGTGACGAAGTCGAACGCTTCGTCTGGACGACGCTCCGCGAAGAGGCGCGTCTGCAGACGGAAGCCGGCGCGCATATAATCGACGTGAACGTCGGGTTGCCGACGATCGATCAGCGCGCCGCGATGTCCGCCGCCGTCTCCGCCGCCGGACAGTCCACCCCGCTGCCGCTCTCCATCGACAGCGACAGCGCCTCGGTCCTCGAATCGGGGCTCGGCGCCGTCACCGGCATTCCTCTGATCAACTCCTTCACAGCGCGGGAAGACTCGCTCTTCCCCGGTCTGTCGCTCGCAAAGCGGCACGGCGCGGCTGTAGTCGTGCTCCCCATCGACGAGGACGGCCTCCCGGAAAGCGAAGAGGCGCGCATTCGCGTCATCCGCAAGATTCTCGAAAGCGCGGACTCTCTGGGCTTCCCCCGCGAAGGCCTCATCGTCGACGGACTCACGCTCGCAGTTGGAGCGGATCACGCCGCTCCGGCGGTCACGCTCTCCGCCCTGGCCTTTCTCAGAGAGCGGGGAATCACCTCAGTCCTCGGAGTGAGCAACGTCTCCCACGGCATGCCGGCCCGTTCCCTGCTGAACAGGACGTTCCTCGCCATGGCGGTCGCGGCGGGGCTGGACGCAGCCATTATGAACCCGCTCGACCGCTCCATGATGGAGACGCTCGCCGCTGCGGAGACGCTCGCAGGACGCGACGCGGGAGGACGGCGCTTCCTCGGCGCAGCCGCTTCGTTCTCCATGCCTTCCGAGACGCCGCGCCCCGCCGCAAAGCCCGCAGGCCCTTCAGCAGGCAACGAGGCGCTTTCCGTAGAGGCCCAATTTCTGTCCCTCTCCCTCTCGATACTCCGCGGAGACGCCCAACAGGCCGAGATGCATGCGCGCGAACTCCTCGACTCTGAAACAACCCCGCTCGACGTCGTAAACAAAGGGGTGATCCCCGCACTTGAGGAGGTCGGGAAACGCTACGACAACGGATCGTTCTTCCTCCCCCAGCTTATCTCGTCGGCGGAGACGGCACAGAGCGTCTGCGAACTCGCCATGGAACTTGTCGATCGCTCGGGGGGTGTCTCGTCGAAGGGCAGAGTGCTCCTTGCAACAGTTGAGGGCGACCTGCACGACCTGGGGAAGAACGTCGTCGGCACGGTGCTGAAGAGCCACGGCTTCACCGTGGTCGACCTGGGCAAGGACGTTCCCTCTTCGCGTATTCTTGAAGAGGCCGAGAAGGGAGCGTTCGATTTTGTAGGACTCTCCGCGCTGATGACCTCGACGATGAAGAGAATGGCGGAGACGACGGCCGAGCTTGTTCGCCGGCTTCCGGGCATCTTCGTCATCGTCGGCGGGGCATCCGTGAGCGAGGACTTCGCCCGGACCATCGGCGCGCACGGCTACGCCCCCGACGCGGTGAGTTCGGTCCGGCTCGTCGAGTCGCTCCTGGCAAGCCGAAAAACTGAGTAAAAAAGGAGGTATGCACATAATGCTCATCCGTGATCTTCTCTCCCGAACGCGTCCGGCGATCTCCTTCGAAATATTTCCTCCGAAACCGGAGACGCCGATAGAGACAGTATTCACGACCGT
Source organism: Synergistaceae bacterium (assembly GCA_018436725.1). Lineage (GTDB taxonomy): Bacteria > Synergistota > Synergistia > Synergistales > Aminobacteriaceae > JAAYLU01. Next base: position 50,208 of record JAHDKT010000067.1, read on the forward strand.
GGCCGGGTTGAAGGAACTCTCTCCGGATTTCATCAGCGTCACCTACGGCGCGGGAGGAAGCAGCCGCGACCGTACCGTCGAAATAGCCTCCGCGGTGCAGAACCGCTGGGGGCTTGTCGCCCTGGCCCATCTCACCTGCATGGGATCGTCTCCCGCGGAGGTGGAAAAAGTCATGGAGGATCTTGAAGGGGAGGGCGTCTGCAACGTCCTCGCCATGCGGGGCGACCCCCGTCCCGAAGGCGGGGAGAGTCACTTCCATCACGCTTCCGATCTCATCCGCCACATCCGGCGCGGTCACTTCCGCGACTTCTCCCTCGGCGCGGCCGCCTACCCGGAGGGGCACCCGGAATCCGCTTCCCCCGAGGAGGACCTCGTCCATCTGAAAGAAAAGGTCGACGCGGGCGCCGACTTTCTGATCACGCAGCTCTTCTTCGACAACGAAATCTTCTTCAGATTCATGGAGAGGATACGCTCCATGGGAATCGCCGTTCCGGTAATGGCGGGAATCATGCCGGTGCTCAACGCCCGTCAGATCGGCAGGATCGTCTCACTCTGCGGCGCGTCGATCCCCCCCCGCTTCGCCCGCATCATGTCGAGGTACGAACAGACGCCCGAGGCCCTCGCCGAGGCCGGAATGGCCTACGCGACCGAGCAGATCATCGACCTGCTCTCCTGGGGCGCCGACGGCATCCACCTCTACACGATGAACCGCCCCGACGTGGCGAAGCGCATCATGGAGAGCATCTCCACGGTGCGCCGGACGCTCAACGGAGGTTCTCCGGGGAACTGACGAATCCGTTGCTACAGCAACAATAGGTAAAACGGCATGAAATGGACAGCGAAGCGGAGGGGGCGACTCCGAGGACTGCCTCCCCCGTGATCGCTCCCTCCGCTTGAAATACCGGCGCTTCCGGCTGACGCGGACATCGGCGTTCCGGAGCTTGTCATATTCCGGAAAACACAAACCGTCCGGCTTATCCGCCGAGATACGCCTTCCGGATCTCCGGATCCCCGGCGAGTTCCCTTCCGGGACCGCTCTTCAGGAAGCGCCCCGCCTCCAGAATATACCCTCTGTCGCTGATCTCCAGCGCCTGCGTCGCGTTCTGCTCCACCAGCAGCACTGTCATGCCTTCGCTCCGTATCCTGAGAATGGTCTCCATCAGCGTCTCTACAAGAAGCGGGGCGAGGCCGAGCGACGGTTCGTCGAGAAGTAGAATTTTCGGCTTGCTCATCAAGGCCCTCGAAACGGCGAGCATCTGCTGTTCGCCTCCGGAGAGGGTTCCCGAACGCTGTTTCAGCCGCTGCTTGAGGATCGGGAAGAGCTGGAAGCAGCGCTCCATATCCTCTTCGACGCTCGCGTCCGTCTTTCTAAGGTACGCGCCCATGATCAGGTTCTCCGATACCGTAAGCGCGGAGAAGAGGCGACGACGTTCCGGAACGAGCGCAAGGCCTCGCGCGACGATTTCATGCGGTTTCGCCGGGAGGGGTTCGCCGAAGATTTCCACCGAGCCGCCGGAGCGTTCCACCACTCCGGCCAGCGTCCACATGACGGTCGACTTCCCCGCGCCGTTCGAGCCGACGATCGAAACGATCTCCCGCTCTTCAAGGGAGAACGAAATTCCTTGAACGGCATGGATAGTTCCGTAATGGACGTTCAGATTTTCTACCCGCAGAGCGCTCATCGTTTTTCTTTCCTCTCTCCTAAATATGCCTTCACCACTTCCGGATTGGCCCGTACGGCTTCGGGCGTTCCGGTCGCCAGCAGCGCGCCGAAGTTCATCACCACGATGGGCGAACAGATGTTCATCACGAGGTCCATGTGGTGCTCGATGAGGAGAATCGTCGCATCGAACTTTTCGCGCACCTCCGCGATAAGGTTCGCGAGACTGTGCGTCTCTTCCGGGTTCATTCCGGCCGCCGGTTCGTCGAGCAACAGAAGCGAAGGCTCCGTGGCGAGCGCGCGCGCGATTTCGAGCTTTCGCTGCAGACCGTACGGAAGCGTGCTCGCCTCGAAGGAAGCGTACGCGTCAAGTCCTAAAGCCGCCAGCAAAGAATGCGCCTTGTCGTGAAGCGCGCGTTCCATTCTGCGGACGGACGGCAGCCCGAGCATCGCGCCGAGGAAACTGCACCGCTCCCTCTGGAGCAGGGGTGTGAGTACGTTTTCAAGGCAGGTCCGCCGGTTGAAAAGACGTATATTCTGGAACGTCCTCGCGATCCCGTGCCGTACGATGGTATCCGGACGGCTGCCGCCGATCTCTTCTCCCCGGAAACGGATCGTACCCGAAGTCGGTTTGTACAACCCCGTGACGAGGTTGAAGACCGTCGTCTTCCCGGCGCCGTTCGGACCGATGATTCCGGTGATCGAGCCCTCGCGCACGTCGATGGAGAAAGAGTCCACCGCGCGTATCCCACCGAAATCCTTGGTCAGGTCGGAAACGGAGAGCAACGTCTGCTCTTCCTTCATGAGCGTCGCCCTCCTTCGGCGCCGGATTTTCTCCGGAAGAATGTCGTGATCTCGGAGTACCCCATCAAGCCCTGCGGACGATAGACCATGATGAGCACGAGGAGCAGCCCGTACGCCACAAGGCGCCACATCTGCGCCACTCTGAGCGCCTCCGGCAGAGCAATGAACACGAAAGAGGCGATCAGCGGCCCCGAGATGCTCCCCATGCCTCCGGCGATCACCGCCGCGAGAAGCTGCGTCGACTGCACCAGCGTGAACATCTGCGGCTGGATGAAGGAGAGGAAGTGCGCGAGCAGCCCTCCCGAGAGGCCGCAGTAGACGGCGCTCACAACGAGGGAGAGCAGGCGGGTCCTGAAAAGCCTGACACCCGCCGTCTCGGCGGCGATCGGATCCTCACGGATAGCGATGCACGCCGCTCCCCAGCGGGAGCGAAGGAAGTTGCGGGCGACGAAGACTCCTCCGGCGAGACACGCGAAGACCACAGGCAGCGTGGTGAAGCTGTCGATCCCCGGAAGTCCGCGGGCGCCGTTCGTGATTTCAAGGTTCTCCAGGAGCACCCGGAGGGCTTCGCCGAAACCGAGCACGGCGATGGCGAAATAGTCGCTACGCAACTTCGCCCTGAGCGTCGGCACCCCGATGATCAGGCTGACGATTCCGGCCGCCGCCGCTCCCGCAGCGAGCGCCAGATAGTAGTCGACGTAATAGTAGTACGTGAGGATGGCGGAGGTGTACGCGCCGACGGCGACGAAGGCGGCGTGCCCCAGCGAGAAGAGGCCGGTGAACCCGGTGAAGATGGAAAGTCCGAGCACGGCGATCATATTGATCCCTGAAAGAATGACGATGGAAAGAATATAGTCCATGGCTAGACCTTCTCCTCTCCGTCGCGCCCGAGCAGGCCGTTGGGACGCAGCACCAGGAACGCGATCAGCAGCGTGAAGCTGAAGACGTCGCGCAACACGCTGGATACGTACGTCGAGACGAACGTCTCGACAACGCCGAGGATGAGTCCGCCGGCGAGCGCTCCGGGGAGGCTGCCGAGGCCGCCGATCACGGCGGCGATGTACGCTTTGTTGGTCACCCACCCCATGGTCGGGTAGACGAGATACTTTATTCCGAGAAAGACTCCCGCCACTCCCGCGAACGCTCCGGCAAGAAGAAAGACGATGGCGATGAGCCTGTCCAGGTCCACTCCCATCAGGGAGCACATTGTCATGTCGGAGACGCCCGCGCGGATTGCGATGCCCGTCCGCGTGCGGCCGATGAAGAGGTGCAGCCCCAGGATGGCGGCAAGCGCGAAGAGAAACGCCCCCATGTCGAGAAGGCTGACGCTGCTCCCCCGCAGGTTGATGATCTGCCGCCCGAAGAACTCGGGAAAGGCGTAGAAACGGGAGCCGATGGTCGCGTACACCATATTCTCTAAAAAGACGGCGCACCCCATCGCGCTGATCATCAGGTAGAGCGAGGGGGCCTTCCTCCGCCGGAGACTGGAGTAGGCGAGGCGCTCGTTGAGCACCGCGATGATGCCCGCTCCGACCACGCTCCCCGCGATCACAAGTCCCAACCCCAGGCTGAACTTCGTCGCCAGAGCAAGTCCCACGTACGCCCCGAGCATGATCACCGCTCCGTGGGCGAAATTGCTGAAATTCAACACGCTGAAGACGAGGGAATACCCCACAGCCATCAGGGCGTAGATGCCTCCGATCGAGAGGCCGGTAATCAACGTTTGAAGAAACACTCCGGCTCACACATCCTTTGAGCATATTGGGGAAGAACACTGAATCCGCGGAGTCCCCGGGCCTCCGGAAGAAGGGCGCGGGAGAATTTCCCGCACCCTTCGCTTTCGATACGACGATCGGAGAACGTACTCCGCAGGCTCCCGAAAAAACAGACTGCGGTTAATCGTCTACGGAGACGTACTTCTTGACGAATTTGAAGGTCTTGCCCGCCACATCCACCTGCTGGATGACCGCCGGCTTGTCGAGCGGATTATGGTCCTCCGCGCTGACGGTGAGCACGCCGCTGGTTACTTTCAGATCCTTGATGGTCGCCAGGGCGGACGCGAGCGCCTCGCCGTCGGCGCTCCCCGCCCTGGTCAGGGCGTCGACGATCATCAACAGCGCATCCTGCGCCATGACCGGATTCGGCAGAACGGGCTCCTCGCCGAACGCGGCTTTATACTCGGCGACGAAATCCTGAATATCGGGGTCGGCCAGGTCCGTCAGGTTGACGAAGTATCCGCCGTCGATGGCGCTGCCGCCCAACTCGATGAGGTCGGGGCTGCCCCAGTTGTCGGTGCCCAGAAGAACCGCGTTGATCCCAAGGTCGCGCGCCTGCTTCGCCGCCATTGCGGCTTCCTTCTGGCTGGTCGGGATGAAGATGACGTCGGGAGCGAGGTCCTTCATCTTTCCGAGCTGCGCCCGGTAGTCAAGCTCCTCGGTGCGGAAGGCTTCCTTGGCGACGATCTCGCCGCCCTTGGCCGTGAAGGCCTCCTCGAAGTAGCGGGCCAACCACTGGCCGTAGTCGGAACCCACGTCATAGAGAATGGCGCCCTTCTTCGCGCCGAGATCGGTCACCGCGAAACGGGCCGCCACGGTCCCCTGGAAGGGGTCGATGAAGCAAGGGCGGAAGGCGAAGGGGCGGACCTTGTTCGAGCGCTGGTCGATGGTGACATAGGGGTTGGTCGCAGTCGTCACGACCATGGGGATCTTCGCCCTCTCGAAGACGGGAGCGGACGCAATGGAGTTGCCGCTCTGCGCCGGCCCGATCACGGCAACGACGCCGTCCGAGACAAGGCGCCGGGCCACGTTGACCGCTTCGACGCCGTCGTTCCGGTTGTCGTACCGTACGAACTCGATCTGTTTGCCGAGAACGCCGCCGGCTTCGTTGATCTTCTTCGCCAGCATGTCGAGCGCCCTGGCCTCCGACTGCCCCCACATGGACGCGCCTCCCGTGAGGGAGACCGTATGGCCTATCTTGATCACGTCGGCAGCGAACGCCGATCCGGCAAAGACGAGCAGAAGCAGTACTCCAAACAACGCAAGATTCTTTTTCATATCTTTTTCTACCTCCTTGTGATGTGTTTCGTGTTTCGCCGCGCGGATCACCCGCGCGGAGCCCGTTTCACGGATTCCGCCTTTCCCCGCACCTTTCGCAACGTCCTTCTCCGGCCTCACCTCCGTGCGTATAATTAAGAACCTGTTCTATCGCAAATGATCCGGCAGCACCTCTCCGCGGAGAAGGTCCTCGTAGCTCTGCCGGGCGACGATCACGTCCGCCTTCCCCTCGCTCACCAGCACGACGGCGGGACGCGGAAGACGGTTGTAGTTGCTCGCCATAGAGAAGGTGTACGCGCCGGTATTGAGCACGGCGAGCGGATCCCCCCGCTCCAGCGGCGGCGTCTTGAGGTTTTCGATGAGAATGTCGCCCGACTCGCAGCACCTTCCCGCCACGGTTACCGTAGCCGTGGCCTCCTGGTCCATTTTCCCGGCGGCGACTGCCCAGTACTTCGCCCCGTAGAGAGATGGCCTGGGGTTGTCCGTCATTCCGCCGTCGACGCTCGCATAGGTCACAATGCCGTCGATGGTTTTCATCGCCTGGACCGTGTAAAGCGTAATCCCCGCCTCGGAGACGATCCAGCGGCCGGGTTCGATGATCACCCGCGGACGGGGGATCCCCGCCGTGCGGCATTTTTCTTCGAGGGCGCGCATCATCGCGTCCGTGAAGGAGTCGATACGGGGCGTCTCCCCATCGGGGGCGAACTCTACGCCGTACCCGCCGCCCATGTTCAGCTCCTCGGTGACGAACCCGAGTTCCCGCTTGAAACCGGCCATTGTCTGCGTCATGATCTCGACAGCCATGACGTGCGACGTGTTCTCGAAGATCTGCGATCCTATATGGAAATGGAACCCTTTGAGCCGAAGGCGCTCCGAGGCGCACGCACGGCGGACGGCTTCCTTCAGGGAATCGCCGGCAAGAGGAAATCCGAATTTGGAACCGGTATGCCCCGTCAGGATATACTTATGCGTATGCGCGTCCACTCCCGGCGTCACCCGAAAGAGGATCGCAGGTTGTTTTCCGGCCGCCGCCGCCTCTTCTTCGAGCGTTTCAAGCTCGCTCATGCCGTCGACGACAATCCGGCCCACTCCCGAGGAGAGAGCGAAACGAAGCTCCTCCTTTGTCTTGCCGTTGCCGTGGAAAAACGTATTCTCCGGCGGGAACCCGGCGGCAAGGGCTGTGTACAGCTCTCCTCCGGAGACAAGGTCGAGCCCCAGCCCCTCGGACTGGACTATTTTGCACATGGCAAGAGGCAGAAAGGCTTTGCCCGCATACACCGCAAAGACGTTTTCCCAGCGGTTCAGAAACGTCGATCTCACTGCCCTGCAGCGTTCTCTGATCTTCTCCTCCGAGAGGACGTAGAGCGGCGTGCCGAATCGCCCGGCAAGTTCCACCGTGTCCCAGCCGCCGAAAAGAAAATGCCCTTTTTCATTGATGTGCTCCCTCTTGCTCACAGTATGCGCACCTCTTTCATCATCTCGCGCCCGAATATACAAAATGGCCCGTCCCAATGAAGGGACGAGCCATATGTCTCGCGGTACCACCCTGCTTGGACGCTCTCCGCGTCCCGCTCTCGGCTCTGTGACGGGAGCCTCCCGAGGGCGTACTTCCGGTCGTGGACCGTTTCAGCCCCCGCTCCGCAGTCTTTGCGCCTTTTGTCCCTGCCGAAGAGACCTTTCAGCCCGCGAGTCTCTCTCTCTGGCGGCAACAGTGAACGAAGGCAATCTGCATCATCGCGTGTGCATTGTATGAGTTCGTGACATTATAAACAGTACACAGGGAAACGTCAACAGCAAAATTACTACTGAGCCGCTTTCCTCCGGGCCTCTTTCTCCCGGTACATCTTCTTGTCGGCGTCCGACATCAGCTCCCCCAGAGAGCGGGGGTTTTCAGGCGTCCACACCGAGATACCGGCGCTCATCACGAGGTTGTAGGGACGCCGGGCCGAGGCGTTGATTCCATTAAGCGCCCTCTGCAGCCGTTCGAGGATCTCGGTCTCCTTTCCCGCCGCCTCCTGCAATGAGAGCGCCGCGAACTCGTCCCCGCCGACTCTGGCCAGAATATCGGACGAACGAAACGTCTTGCGGAGAGCTTCCGCAGCCTCCTGAAGCACCTTGTCTCCTTCTTCGTGACCGAGCGTATCGTTCACCGATTTGAACCCGTCGAGGTCGGCGAAGAAACAGAGGACGCTCGCCCGTTTCTCCGAGGCTTTCCGGAGCAGTTCCTCGCCGAGGAGCAAAAAACCCCTTCTGTTATGGAGTCCCGTCAGCGCGTCCGTGATCGCCTCGGTCTTCAGCAGCTCCCTCAGGCGGACCATCTCGGTGATGTCGCGTATGGTGGCGAACCGAACGAGTTCACCGTCCCAATTGGACGTTGCCACGCGCATATCGCCGACGACCTTGATTCCGTCGGAGCGGGCTATCGTGATCTCGCGGTGTCCTTCCCCCTCGACATCGAGGGGAAAAGCGAACGGACGCCCCAGCAGATCGTCCGCCGCACTGTCGAAAAGATTCTCGGCAGCGGGGTTGGCGTAGTAGATCGTGCCGTTGTCCCCCACGACGACGACGGCATCTCCGGTCGTCTCCATGAGCGTCTGAAAGTTCGCCTGAGCCCTTTTTACATCTTCGAGGGCATTCCGGTAGTCGCCTCCCAATTTTTCGAGCTGCGTGCTCTGCAGCACCGCCGCTTCGAACGTGGAGAGCAGGAGGTCGATAATCTGGATGCGATCCGCCGTGAGACGGTGATACTGCCCCGCGAAGAAAACCTCGACCGTCATCTGCGCCTGACCCGCTTTGCGCAGCTCCAGGTTGGTCAGGATGTGCTCGAGACGCCGGATCAGATGCTCTCCGTCGTATGGTTTTGTGAGGAAGTTGTCGGCGCCGCACTGCAGTCCCTTGATCACGTCTCTGGGGTCGGAGAGCGAGGTGAGGAGCACCACGGGCGTTCCCTTCAGCTCTTCCGTGTTCTTCATGCGGCGGCACATCTCGTAGCCGTCCATCTCTGGCATCATCACATCCGAGATCACCACGGAGGGCTTTGTCGCGGCGGCGGCCTGCAGCCCCTCTTTCCCGTTACGGGCGACGTGAACAACGTACCCGTTTTCGACAAGAAGGCGCTCCAGGCGTTTCGCCTGGGTCAGACTATCCTCGACTATGAGGATTTCCGCATTCACTTTCATAACGTCAGTCCCTTCAATCCTACTCGTCATGGAGTATTCCCTCCGTTTGCCCGTATATTTTCTCCGCTGGGAAAAACACCAATCCGCTCGGGAATCACCGCAGATGTTCCAACAAAAGCGACGCGAGCACCGAGGGCGGTCCGATATGCTCCGCGGCGTCCAGACGTACCGCTTCGCCCGGCATCCCCCAGACGACGGAACTCTCCTTGTCCTGAGCGAACGTCGCCGCTCCCAGATCGCGGAGTCTCTTCAGCTCCGATGCGCCGTCCCTCCCCATCCCGGAAAAGAGGATGGCGGCCGCGGCCGCACCGTGGACTGCGGCGACGCTCCGGAAGAGCACGGACGCGGAAGGGCGGACCATGTGTTCCGGGGGGGCTTTCACAAGAGAAAGGAAGCCCCCCTGTCTCAGACACATATGCACTCCGTCCGGAGCGATATATACGGCCCCGTTCGCCGGCATCTGACCGTTCTGCGCCACCTTCACAGGAAGGGGAGTCACCTTTCCGAGCCACTCCGCCAGTCCGAGCGTAAAGCCGGCGGCAATATGCTGTACGACAAGAAGAGGACAGGGAAAGTCCCCGGGAAGACGTGCAAGAAACTCGGCTAAAGCCTGCGGCCCGCCCGTTGAAGAGCCTATGGCGACAAGGGAGATTCTTCTTTGTCTCCCCGCTCTCGCCGGAGCCCCGACTGAGCGACTTGCGGAAGTATCTTCGCTTTGCACGTTTTTTTTTCTCGGGCGAAGACGGCCCACCTTCGACACTGCGGCTTCGTTCACTGTCTTCAAAAGCTCCGCGGCGTACTCGTCTCCCCCGAAGGAAATATCCGAAGGTTTTGCAAGAATAGCCACGGCGCCCGCATCCATCGCTTCGAACGTCTTCTCCACTTCTCGAGGATCCCAGCACGAACTGATGATCACTACAGGTACCGGGCGGGCGGACTCCATTATGCGGCGAGTCGCCTCGAACCCGTCCATGCCCGGCATGTGGATATCCATGGTGATCACGTCGACCTCGTTGTTTTCGAGGAAATGCAACGCCGCTTCTCCGCTCTCGACGCATCCGATCACGTTCAGCCCCGGATCTCGGGTCAGCATCTGTTTCAACACTCTGCGCAACAACGCCGAATCATCGACTACAAGAACATTCGCCATGCTGAACGCCTTCCTCTCTTGAGTGCATTTTACAGAAGACGATGCAGTACATCAAGAAGGTTGCCCTGATCAAAACCGCTTTTCACTATATAGGCGTCGGCGCCCGCTTCAACGCCCCGTTCTCTGTCTTCTCTGGACTCCAGCGACGTTACCAGCACCACGGGGATTTCGGCCGTCGCCGGGTCGGAACGAATTTTCGCCGTCAGTTCGAAGCCGTTCATCCGGGGCATCTCCACATTGGAGACCACAACATGGAATGCGGCCTTCGAAAGGAACTCCCATGCCTCCTGCCCGTCCACCGCAGTCTGCACGGAGAACCCGGCCGCTGAGAGAATGTTCCGCAGAAGCGTCCGCGAAGTAATGGAATCTTCCGCTATAAGTACATTTTTGCGCGTCTTTTTCTCCTCGGAGTCGGAAAGGAGGCGACGTCCTCCGCCGCTCCGCTGCACGGAACGGAGAAGATCGTTCGCGTTGAGCACCGGCACGACCTTGCCCGAGCCGAGCACAGTGGCACCGGAGACGTTTCGTACCCGGACAAGCTGTTTCCCGAGAGATTTGAGAAGAATCTCCTGTTCGTTGAGTACCTTGTCCACCCCGAAGGCGGCCGAAACACCGCCGGAACCGATCACGACGAGCGGCAGCGTATCGCGAACCCTCGCCCGCTCGGCGGGGGGCGGAAGCTCCAGAATATGCCCGAGGCGAGTCAGCGCGAGCGGGATACCGTCGAAGGCGACGCTCTCTCTTTGTTCTATGTACTTGATCCGTTCTTTTCCCACTCTGGCCACGCGCTCGACGCTCGACGAGGGAACGACGAAAAGTCGGCCCCACTCCTCGACTAAAACTCCGCGGAACGTCGCCAGCGTCAGCGGAAGCGAGAGACGGAACGACGTCCCCTTTCCGAGTTCTGATTCGAGAGCAACGCTCCCTCCGAGAGATTCCACCCCCTCCTGGACGATCGCCATGCCCAGTCCTCGACCCGAAATATCGGTGATGAGCGAACTTGTGGAGACGCCTGAGCGAAAGACGAGCATCAACGTCGCATCATCGTCGAGAAGCGCGGCTTCCTCTTTCGAGATCGATCCGGACTTCACCGCGCTCTCCCGCAGCTTCACCGGATCGATACCTCTGCCGTCGTCCGCGACGAGAAGCTCTACTCGGCTGCCATCCGTCTGCGAGAGGGCGATCGTGACCGTGCCCGTCGAGAGTTTGCCCGCTGCGCACCGATCCTCGGCCTTTTCCAAGCCGTGATCTACGCAGTTTCGGACGAGGTGGATGAGCGGGTCTTTCAGACCTTCGAGAATGCGCTTGTCGACTTCGATATCTCCGCCCCGAACGACGACCTCCGCTTCTTTGCCGAGTTCGCGCGAGAGATCCCGGACGATCTTGGGAAAGGTCTGAAGAAGCGACGAAAACGGAAGCATCAGAACGGTCCTCGCGCCTTCCAGAAGATCCCGTACCAGTCCCCCGGCAGCGCGTTGGTCCGATCGGAGCGATTTCTCGATGTCCCGTATCTTCTCGTTCACCTTCCGGAGAGAGAACCTTCCTGATTGAAGGAACTCCTGCAGCTTCGGAGAAAGTTTTTCGAAACCTTGGCTCTCGCGCCGGATGGCGGAGAGAGTTCGCTCCCACTCGCTCCTGAACTCCGCGGCAAGAGAGAGCAGTTCGTGGACATCCTCTATCCGGACGGCCAGCGAGAGATTCACCGAGATGAGTTCCTCCGCCTTCAGCAGCAGCGAATCCAGCTTCGAAGCGGCGATGCGCACGGTATCCTGAACAACGGTTCGGGAATGTTCCTCTTTGCGATGCGGAGGAGCGTCGGAGACGATATGTGGCGAATAAGCATACGGCGCCCCTTGTTCCGAAGGAATCGGAGCGTCGTCTCCCTCTTCCTGCGGAAGAGCGGCCATCGGCGCGTCGACGCGGGTTACCGGCGGCAGCTTGGCTTTGAGGGGAAAGGGTGCTTTCGACGGTTGGAGCATGCGCTCGATCTCCCGTATCAACGAGGGTATCGCGCATCCCTCGATCTTTTCCGGAGCGGTGATCATCGCCGACAGCGTATCAGCCGCTCTTTGGAGCACATCGAAATCCCCTCCGGAAAGGTGAAGAATCCCTTTTTTCATGCCGGAGAAGACGCTCTCCATGACCTGGCATATCGAGGAAACATCCGGCATCTGCACGGCTTGCGCCGCACCCTTAAGGCTATGCGCCGCCCGAAACACCTCCTCGATGATCTCCGAAGAGCCCGCAGGGCTCTTTTCGAGATCAAGGAGACCGGAGACGATGGTTTGGAGATACTCCTCCGCTTCCGGTACGAAATCTCTGCGCAGTTCTTCGAGAAACTCCCTCTCCGCCTGATTCATGAGCGCACCTTCGTACCCCGGCGCCTCACACCGTGTACCGTTCGACCAGACGGGAGAGCTTCTGTCCCATCTCCTTAAGCCCGCCGGAAGCGGTTTCGAGATCCTTCATCCCCGCGACGTTCTGCTCGCCCGCGGCTTTGATGCTCTCCATGGCCTGGGCTACCTGATCTATCCCGGCAAGCAGCTCGTTGTTCGCCGCCGCTATCTGCGCCGCGGACTGCGCGGATTCGACGAACTTCTTCGTGATCGCCTGAATGGACTCTCTCGAAGGGATCGCATCCTTCGCGCCTTGGTCCACGGCCTTCGAGCCCTGCTCGATGGCCATAACCGCAGCGCTGGTCGCCTTCTGAATATCGCGGAGGATGCGTTGCACCTCCTTCGCCGACTGCTTCGACTGCTCGGCAAGGCTCTTGATCTCCTGCGCCACTACGGAGAAGCCGCGCCCCTGTTCGCCGGCCTTCGCCGCTTCTACGGCCGCGTTCACGGCAAGAAGATTCGACTGCTCGGCGAGATCCTCCACGGTCTCGGTAATCTCTCCCACCTCCTGGCTCTGTTCGCTGAGGCGAATGATCGTTTCGGCGATCGAGGTCATACGCTCTCCGACGTGCTTCATCCCGTCGAACAGCGCGTCGGTCGCGGTCTTTCCCTTCTGCACCACCTGCAACCCCTGCTGCGCGCTCTCGGCCACATCTTTGCTCTTTCTGTTGGTCACCTCGGCCGTGGTTCGCACTTCCTCCATGGTCGCGGTGGTCTCCACGACCGCGACGGCGGTCTCCTCGGCCCCCGCGGTCACCTCCGACACGGAGGCGGATATCTGGTACGCGGCGGACGCCAGAGCGACCGTCATCTCCTTCATCGAGGCGATCTGCCCACGCAGGTCCTCGGTCAGGTCCTGAACCGCCAGCGCCAGCGTTCCGATCTCGTCCTTTCGTGAACGGAACTCCTGCGGCACATTTTCGCGAAGGTCTCCCTCGCGCAGGCGAGAGAGAAACGAGACCGCCGCCGCGATGGGTATGACGATGCTCCGGGAAATCGCCGCCGTCAAGACGAGCGCGACGAATACGCTCATCACCATCGCGAGAAGGGAGACCATCTCCAGGACTTCGGCGCGCCTCAGGTCGGTTTCAACGAGCAGGTCGGTCTGCTCGTTGTTGTTGCGGGTCAGATCGTCGAACGTGGCGCCCATGACATCGGAGATGGAAATCATCCGCGTCACGAGATTTCTGTACTCTCTGAAGAGAACGCCCTTCCTGTCTTCCGCAGCACTCCGGGTGATTTCTTCCAGGAGCTTGTCCATATCCCCGTGGACTGCTCGCCACGCCTGGTACTGTACCTTGAGAATCTCCAAGAGTTGCCTGCCTTTTTCCATATGCTGCGGAACGGCGAGGAGATTGCCCCAGTGCTCGTCGACGCGCTCCCAGGCTTTTCGACGCCGCTCCAGAATCTTCCGCACATCCTCGTCGCGGGTGGAGCGGTTCTCTGCGAGAAGTGCATCCAGCGTCTCCGCCCTGACGATCATCCGCTGATAGTTCAATCCCGCAAGGGCTCGCAAATCGCTAATACGGTTCTTCCCTATGTATTCGATGTCGTCGGAGAGACGCGATATGCCCATCATCCCCGTCAACCCCAGGAGGAGAGCGATCAGCACGACGGTACCGAAACCAAACCCCAGTTTCTTAGCAATGCTCATGTTTTTCAATCTCACGATGTCGTCCTCCTCGCGGCTCTATACTTCTTCATCGACGATAATCGATTCATCCCGCAGTATTTTCCCCCCGTCAAGTATCGCCGTGTCCCCGCCTTCCACTCCGAGCAGATAGGCGGCGCGGATACCCGACATCGTTGGGAGCGGGGGATGAATCTCCCGGAGGGAGATCATCCGTATCCCGACGAGCGCGTCGACAAGAATCCCCATCTCCATCTCGCCGGAGCGCAGCACGATGACTCTCTCCTCCGGCGCATGCTCCGTCCTCGGTAGATCAAAAAAGTACTTCAGATCCACGATGGAGACGATGCGTCCTCTCAGGTTGATGATCCCTACCACGAAAGGCGGGGTGCACGGTACGTGCGAGATTTCCTTCAGGGGGAAAACCTCCCCCACATGCACCGAGGCGACGGCGTACCGCTCCGATCCGAGACGAAATTCAACCACTTCCAGAAGATCTTCCACCTCAGCTTCCTCGCTCAAGTGTTCACGGGCGAGCTTTTTCGCTCTCTTCCGAAGGATGGCGTCCATGTGCTCCAGATGCATCGCATCCCAGTTCGCTTCCATTGTCCGTCTCACCACCCTTCATCTGCAAAGACCTCTCCCTCAGGTTCTGCGGCGCAGGCCGAGCACGGTCTGCAATAGTTCTCCGGCACGAATTCCATCGCCCTCGCGAAGCGACGCGTCGGGAGGAAACGAAGAGAGCAAGGCTTCGGCGTTCCTAAGGTGCCGCTCCGCTTCGTTTTCCCGGCCTTCCCGCATCGCGAGACTGCCGAGCGAGTAGTGCGCCATCACGAAATCCGGCGCGAGAAATAGGGCGCTTCGCAACAGCGATGCAGCTTCCTTCACGTCCCCAGTCTCGGAGCTTATCAAAGCCGCCAGGTACAGCGGCTCCGGCGCCGTTCGGTCCAGCTCTCTCGCTTTCCGCACCCACTGGAGCGCCTCATCGTGCCTCCCATTGTCCGCAAGGGTCCGGGCATTATGAAGACATGCGTCGATCGTCTCGGAAAAAATCTCTTCGGAGCGCGGCTCTTCCGGAAATTCGGCCTCGGTCTCAAGGAGTGCCTCCGCTTCCGGGAACTGCGGTTCTCGGTACGGCTCCTCCGAAACGCAGACGACTGAAACGTCATCCTCAAGCATAGCTCCGAGAAAGAAATTTTCGCTGAGAAGAGCGTGAGAAAAACTCCTTACCTCCCGCGTCGCCGGATCTTTTCTATAGAGCGTCGCGCCGCCGCGATGCACGGGAGTGAATTTGGAAGCAAGGAGAGCGGACGATTCGCACGGGGCGACGACAAGCCACCCTTGCGGCGGCAGAAGGGAATAAAACCGTTGAACGACGCTCTCGCGCTGCTCCGCGGAAAAGTAAATAAGTACGTTCCGGCAGAAGATCACATCCGGAGGAGAGTCGTCTTTCCACAACCGCCACTCCTCGTCGGCCAGATTGAGCCCCGAGAAGGAGACCCCTCGGCGGAAGAGCGACTTCACCGACCTGCTCCCGTCGTCGAGGATGTCGAAAAACCTGTCGCGGGTCGCCTTTTCGATGCCCCTGAAGGACCAGGCGGAGTAGACGCCTCTCCGCGCTTTCTCAAGGACGCGAGGATTGATGTCCGTTCCGAGAATCGAAATATCCCGGGAAGCGATATCGGGAAGCGTCCGGTGAAGAATGATGGAGAGCGTATACGGTTCTTCGCCCGTGCTGCATCCAGCACACCATATTCGGATTCGTTTCCGGTTCTCCGCACCAGCCGCAGGCTTCAGTATCAGTTCTTCAAAGGCTTGAAGCGTCTTCGGCTCGCGAAAGAAATACGTCTCTCCCACCGTGAGATACTCCGCCAGAAGCGAAGCCCTCGAATCCGGAAGTCCTTCCTGCGCCATCTCCCGCACAAGATCCACCGGAGACCGCTGTTCGAGATCGGCAATGGACATCGCCGCATTCCAGAGATCCCTGGATCGTTTTTCCGAGAAAACGAGTCCAAGACGCTTCTCCACGATCAGACCGAGCCTCCTGAGTTCCGGCTCCGCCTCCGGCGGTATCAAGGTAGGTCGGGGCAGGATCATGAAAGAGCGCCCTCCTCGGCCGCACAGAGACACTCGACGTTTCGGATCTCCGCATCGGTCATAGAGAAAAGAGTTTCAGCTGTCTGGATACAGACGACACGCTCATCCCCGTTTTCGAGACCGACGATCGCCCCCTTGAAAAGCTCTTCCGGGAAATCCTGGAGAGAAATTATTTCGGTTGCGAGCGGAAAGACGCCCTCCACCTCTTCAACAAGGAACGCGAAGAGCGCCCCTTCCTCACGGGCGAATGCCCCTCTCCGCCGGACGAAGACGAACCGGTCGCTCGGCGCCGTCCTTTTGGCGGGAAGTCCGAAACGCACGCGAAGATCGATCACAGGGACAAGTTTCCCTCCGCAATTGATCACTCCGCGCAAAAACGACGGCGCATCCGGCAGAGGGGTGATCTCCACTGCCGCAAGTACACGCTCGACCTCCTCCGCGGAAAGAGCAAAGCGTCGTTCGCCAACAACAAACACCAGAAAAGGCGTTTCTCTTCTCTCCGCCATCCTCTTCTCACCCGCCTTTCCGCTCTCCGGACGCGGATCGAATCCGGAGATGCCGCGATGCTCGACACACCGATTCAAATTATAGCAGTCTTTGAGAAAAGGAGGAAAGCGGTCTTGACAGGGAAAATCGTGGCGTGTATGCTCGCAAGTACAATGCATATCATCCGCAAGGAAAGTTTTCAACATCAGTTCATAACGGAGGAGAGAAAACAATGAAAAAACTGCTGTTCGCACTTCTCGCGCTGCTGGTTCTGGGAACCGCCGGATGGGCCAACGTCATGGCCAAGGACGTGCTTCTCGTCGGCACGGAGAGCACCTACCCCCCTTACGAGTTCCGCGACGAGAACAATCAGCTCAAAGGCTTCGACATCGACATGATGGAGGCAATAGCGGCGAAGATCGGAAAGAAGATCGAGTGGGTCGATATGCCGTTCGACAGTCTTATCCCTTCCCTTCTCGCGAAGAAGATCGACATCGTCGCCGCCGGAATGAGCGCCACCGAGGAGCGGGCGAAGAGAGTGGCGTTTTCGACCAATTACGAGATATCGATCAGCGCGTTTATCGTAGCTGCGGGGAACGAAACGTTGAAAACCCTCGACGACATGAAGGGAACGACCATCGCCGTACAGCTCGGGACGGTTCAGGAGACCTACTCCAACTCGCTGGAGGGCGTCGTCGTCAAATCCTTCCAGAAATTCGACGACTGCGTTCGCGAAGTGATTCTGGGGCGCGTCGACGCGACGCTGATGGATACTCCGGTCGCGAAGAGCTACGTCGAGCACAAGGACTTCCAGGGGAAGATCAAGATCGCCTTCGAGCAGGAAATCACAGGCTCCGGCAAGGCGCTGGCAATGAATCTGGGCGAGACCGAGCTTATTGAAGCGGTGAACAAAGCGCTTGCCGAACTCGAGACGAGCGGCGAACTCGCCGCCATGAAAGCGCAGTGGTTCAAGTAACTCCCCGCACGGAGGCAGTCGGAAAACGCACAAAAGGGCGCCCTTCCGTTATGAAGAGCGCCCTTTTTTATTGCGGCGCCCCGCCCGAAGACAAGGCGGGAACAGCGTAATACGTTTTGGGACGCCCCGGACGGCCGTCCTGCGCACCGGC
Source organism: Synergistaceae bacterium (assembly GCA_018436725.1). Classification (GTDB taxonomy): domain Bacteria; phylum Synergistota; class Synergistia; order Synergistales; family Aminobacteriaceae; genus JAAYLU01. Next base: position 67,790 of record JAHDKT010000067.1, read on the forward strand.
GCTTCGGACGACCAGCCCTCGTTCGGCGAGATACTCAAGATACCTGTGCGCCGTCACATACGCGAGCCCGCACGCGGAGGCGACATCGTCGCAGTCCTTGGGCGAGCTGAACTCCTTCAGTTTTTCAAGAACCTTGCGCATCGTATCCTTGCTGACGCCCTTCTTCCGTTCTTCCCAGTTCAGCTGCTCCCTGTGGGCGAAGAGTTTCTCGTGCAATCTGATCCTGGCGGTGAAATCCGCAAGGCGGATCGGCTTCGTGATGAAGTCGTCCGCTCCGGCGAGCATAAGTTGCGAGGCGAGATCTCCGCCGTCCTCCACGGTCAGCGCGATCAGCACCAGCTTCGATGAGAGTTCCCTCGCCTTGCGGATAAGATGCAGCCCGTTCATCACCGGCATATGATAGTCCACGAGAAGGATGTCCACTTCATCCAGTTTGATCCAGTCGAGGCACTCCTCGGGCGCATTCGTGGTGAGCATACGCCAGCCTTCGGTAGCCGCCATGGCCTCAAGCGTGTAGAGAATAGCTCTGTCGTCGTCGATAGCGCCGATATGGAGCGGCATTTCATCGCATCCTTTCCTGGTGTTTTCTCCCGGGTTCACTGAGAACGGGAGGTCCGAAGGGGATTTCTGTCCAGCAGAATCACCGCGCGCGCTCCTCCCTTCGAAAGATTCTCCAGAACGAACCGTCCTCCGTGATTCTTTACGACCATTGTAACGTACTGGAGCCCCAATCCGGTTGAGTTCCACCCCGAGGAGCAACTCCATTCACCTGAGGAAGTCTCTCCGGAAGAGGCTTCCTCCTCTTCGTCCTCACTCCGCGTCCTCACTCCGGGGCCCTCGTCGACGATAGCGATTTCAGCCTGCCCCCCAGCCCCGGAGATACGTATCTCGATCCTGCGTCCCCCGGCGATGCTGTTTGCCCTGTTCGCGTTCTCCAGCAGATTGACCAGCGCCCTGGAGAAGCGCACCACGTTCACTGTGACGCGCGCGTCGAGAACCTCCTCCTCCGCGGAGAGCGAGACGGTCTCTCTCCAGTCGAACGGGCTGATCTGAGTAAATACGTACTGCAAAAGATCTCCGATGGAGATGGAGCGCCGAAAATCCTCATGAAGAATCTCCGAGATCATCTCCTCCATTGAACGCCCGGCCTCGACAATGACCGCGCCGTATTTCCCAGCGCTTCCGGCGCTCTTTCCCGAGGCGATCACATCGGCCAGCCCCATGATGGTCGTCAAAGGTCGTTTCAGGTCGTGAACAAGCTGTTGCATCTCTACAAGACTCCGGTTCCGCAGGCTCTCTTCCCTTAAAAGCGCGACCTTCTTTTCGCGGTCGTGCAGAAGGGCCAGGCTATGAAGACGCGCCCCGTAGCTGACGAGGAGTTCCGTGGTGACGACCCCTGAGAAGAAGAGACCGCCGAAGATCGCGCCTCCGGCGCCGTTCAAAAGATTCTCTCTCTCCATGAGCAGCGCGACGTTCTTTACGGCGGAAGAGAGTTCTCCCCACCCGGCCCCCCACGAAGTGAGCGCCGGGATGATATCCAGCCATTGAAAGGAGAAGACGAAAAGAGCGAGCGCAATCGTCTTGTACCCCCAATCCGCGATCCCCCTCGTGAGATAGCGCAGAACAAGCACGCTGCTGACGCTGAGCACCGCTGGAAAACCGAAGTGGAGCTGGATCCCCTCGCCAAGCGATGGGAGAAGAAAATAGGTCACGGGAATAGCGACGACGGGAACGAGCCACGAGAGAAAAGACACCGCGGAGTGAAGCGCTCCCAGCCCGTTCCCCAGAAGGAACCAGCCGAGATAGAGAGCGATCGCCCTGACCGAGTTCGTCAAGACCAGTATGGAGGCGGCCGCGAGCAGATCCCCGCTGTCCATGGTCTCCGGCACTCTGCCGAGGATTTCGAGCACGGGCTTGGGGGAGAGGCCTTGGGCCAACAGCCAGACGCCTAGAAAAAAGAACCCGGCGAAAAGAAATTTCTCCGCGCTTCCGCGGGGAAGAAGATCGCCTTTTCCCTCCGCAGCTCCGACCTTCGTCGAGACGTTCTCCGGAAGAAGCGCTTCCTGCAGGCGCACGCCCTCTTTTCCCGCTCCGGAGACAGTCATTCGTCCCTCCTCCAGCGGCGGAAACGAAACAGAAAGAGGATATAGAACACAAGCCCGGCCGCGCAGACGGCGTCTCCCCGTCCTCCGCCGAATCGGGGGCGGGGAGGAGCGTCGTAGGGAATACCGGCGCTCCGTGCGAGCGAACGAAGGTTCAGAAAGTGGAGCACCGGAACTCCGGAGGCGAGAACTTCCCGAAACACACCATCCCCCGCCTCCATTCGAAAGATGTCGTCCTTCCTATAGAGGCCGCCTGCCGGAGGGACGATCTCCTCTCCTCCGAAGGTGCTGTGCGATCCTCCGACGGCGAGAACGAGGCGGGGTTTCGCCGCAAGAAGCAGCTCGCTCTTCCGCACGATCATCTCACGGAGACTCCGCGCCTCAAGAAGCGACACACCGTCCTCCGACGCGGCGGCGACAAGCGCCGCTTTCCCTTCGGGAGACATATCCAAGCCTGATTCGTTTCTGCCTCCCAGCGTATACCAGTCGGGTATATGGGCGAGAAACCCTCCGCTCCTCAGAAGAGAGGTCATCCTCGGCCAGAGCATTTCCGGGATGTTGGCCCCCCATGTGGAGGAGCCGAGCGAGTGAATCCATACGACACGAAGCCCCAAGTGTTCCGCGGCGACAAGCAGGGAGAAGACCAGGCCCGGAAATGAAGATGAGGAGATCATCGCCACGGCGTCTCCTTCACGAAGTCCCAGAGTTCGGAACTCCCGCAGCGCATAGACGCTCCAAAGAGGGTCGGCGGCGGTTCTCTTGGCTTCAAGCGGCCCGAGGGTTGTAGTGACGGGACTCCATTCGATACCTATGAAACCCGTCCTCCACGGATCGATTTTTTCGAAATCGTATTCCGGATACAATGAAGGCACCCCGGAGCTGTCCCGCCAAGCGGCGAGGCTCTGCTGACCGGCACGTACCTTTCTCCAGAGCGCCGCTTCCTCCTCGGTGAGAAGGGAAGCCCCCTGAAAAAACCAGAGAAAGGCAAGAACAAAGGCCGGAACAAGCAGGCTCCACCGCGCCTTGCGAGCAAAAGCGCGCGACCGGGCGATCCACCCGTTCAAAAAAGCACCCCCGCGGAGAGCAAGAGACGCGCGGCCATCGCGGCGGCAATGGATGTGGAAAGCGCTGCGCCTACGGTCGGAAGCACCCCCTGGCGCTGCATGTCGGCGCCGAGGAGCCCGGGGACGACCCATCCTATCCATAGTTGGGAGAGCGGCGCGCCCCATCCTATGCACAGTCTGACGCCGAGGGCGAACAGCAGCGCGATCCCCGTTCGTTGCCTCCCGTACACTCCGACCATACGCACAGCCAACGAAACAAGAACCGAGACGCCTGCGCCGAGAAGGAACGCAGCGGCGATACGCTCCGGTGAATCAAGTTCAAGGGCGAGAAACCCCGGCGTTATGATGCCTCCCGGCGAAAACCCCGTCCGGTGGAAGAAGAACATGCCCAAGGCAATCCCAAGCCCTATCAGGAGCACATGGTGGTCGGTCACGATACGACACCTCGCCTTTCACGCATTTTCTCTTCCCGTTTCGATTCAAGATACTCCAGCGGCGTCCCCGCCACGTTGCCGCAACCGAAGACCTTCCCTTCGCCCCGGACGAACCGTGCAAGAGACTCCGCGCCGTAAAGCGGCGTACCGACGGCGGGAGACGGGATGAAGAGGGGGCGGCCGCCGGTAAGGCACACTTTTTTCCACGGAAAGGAGCGAAGCCACGGGAGAAAGGCCCCGAGGCGGCCGACACGGTCTTTCCGTGCGTTGAAAAGAATGGTGGTCTCTTCTCTGATCCATCCGACCGAACGGAAGAGCTGTTCGGTCGATTCGGGATCGTTGGCGGAAAAGGCGGCTGCAAGCAGCCCCTCTTCCTCACGGAAGAGGGCGAAGTCGGCAATGTCGGGTGGAAGCATTGCGGCCGCGGCACGCCCCCGTCGTTCGTCGAAACCGAAAAACCCGCAGACAGCCCCTGTGATGGCCAGATGCGTATCTTGGAAACAGCCTCCGTCTTCGCAGGGAAGAAGGCGGCACGCGTTTTCGGAGAGCAGACTGCGTACGAACGGTTTTTCCGCGACCGCCCCGGGGAGAAAGACCGGATGCTCCGGAGCGGAGGCGCTTCCTATACCGGAACAGAGAGCGCGGGCGGCATTTTCCTCTCCTTTTCCCCAGACCTCTTCATGGTCGGGGCGGACGTTCGTCAGCACGGAACAGTTCGGCTTCAACCAAAGGAAGGCAAGCGGCTGAAGCTCCGGGGCGACGGCGCTGTTCTCCATCACCACGGCGTCCGTCCCCGAAGGAAGCGAATGAAGCCACCAGCGCATCTCCTCGACGCTCGTAGGGCTGGAACGCAGCAGCAGCGTCTCTTCAAGAAGAGAGGACGGCGGCGTTCCCGGACACAGTTCTCTCGGCAGAACTCCGGTGATCCGCCCTCGCACGTTCAGACCGAAGGCGGAAAGAGCCGCCGAGAGCAGACGCACAACGGAGCTTTTTCCGCGGCTTCCGGTGACAAGTATTCGCAGAGGAATCAAGCGTATTCTATCCATGGAAAACATTGTACACCTTTTGGAGACAATGAAAAAACGCGAGGTTTCCGTGGCGTGTCCGATCCTCGAAAACCTCGCTCCGATCGCCTTACGGAGTGCAGATCTTCACCGAGGCGGACGCGCCTATACGCGACGCTCCGGCGGCGATCATCCGTTCCGCGTCTTCCCGCGTACGGATGCCGCCGGACGCCTTTACTCCCAGCCGGTCGCCCACGGTGCGCCGCATCGACGACACATCCTCGACCGTTGCGCCGCCCGTCGAAAAGCCGGTCGATGTTTTTACAAAGTGCGCTCCCGCCTCCTCGGCGAGGCGACAGGCCAGCTCTTTTTGCTCGTCGGTAAGAAGGCAGGCTTCTATGATCACCTTCACAAGCGCTCCTTCGGCGGCCTGCACTACCGCGCGGATGTCCTCCCGCACGGCGGCCGTTTCCCCGGAACGCAGTCGTCCCACTGAGAGCACCATATCTATCTCCTCGGCGCCGCGAGAAACTGCGTCCGCTGTTTCAAAAGCCTTCGCCGCAGACGTTCCCGCGCCTAGCGGAAATCCGACGACGACGCAGGTCTTCACACCGCTTCCTTTCAGTTCGTTTGCAGCCAGCTCGGCGAATCCCCCGTTCACGCACACGGACGCGAAACCGAAATCTCTCGCTTCCGCGCACAGCTTCCGCACATCCTCCGCGGTGGCCTCGGGCTTCAGGAGTGTATGGTCGATGTACTTCGCAAGATCACCGGTGTTCATGACTTCATCCCCTCAAGAACCTCGGAAAACTCCTTCATTCCGATGAACGACTTCTGGGTCCCCGGCTTCATCGTGGAGATAGCCGCGTACCGATTGGCCATTCTCATAGCTTCGACGATGTTGCCGGACTGCAGAAGATAATAAGCGAAGCTTCCTATAAAAGCGTCTCCCGCCCCTGTGGAGTCCGTTGATTTGACTGCGAAAGGCTCGACATGAACTTCTTCGTTCTCGTTCACAAGAAGCGAACCCTTGGCGCCGAGCGTCACGATGACGTTACGCGCGCCCTTTTCGACAAGACTGCGCGCCGCAGCGACGATCTCGTCCATAGTCCCGACAGGCATTCTGGAAATAATTTCGAGTTCTGTTTCGTTAGGGACAAGAAAATCCGCCTGCCGTACATATTCAAAATCGAGTTCGGCTCCGGGCGCTGGGTTCAAGATCACGGGAATCTTGTGTTTCACGCCGAATTCGATGGCATGATAGACCGTTTTCAACGGTACTTCCAGCTGCAGGATGATCAGGTTGCACTTCTTGATATCCTCAGCGGCTCGGTCCACATCCTCCGGAGAAAGCGCGTTGTTCGCCCCTTTGATAATAAGAATGCTGTTATTCGCCTCTTTATCGACAAAGATCGGCGCCACTCCGTTCGAAGCGCCGACGACGACATCCACATAGCGGGAGTCTATACCGTTCTCCTCGAAATTGCGCTTCACCTCAAGGCCGAAGATATCGTCTCCCACTTTCGAAACCATCAGCACGTCCGCACCCAGTCTCGCCAACGCTACTGCTTGGTTCGCACCTTTTCCTCCGAACCCTATATCGAAATGAGGAGCCTCGACGGTCTCTCCGAGCTTGGGCATCCTGTCGATAAGTGTGACCAAATCAATCATATTGCTTCCGATGACAGCCGCTTTCGGTCGTGCGTTCATTCCATTTCCCCCTGTCGTATGTGGTGCCTTTCAGGAAATCCGTATCTTCTTCTCGTACACGTCGCCCCGTGCGCTGTCCAGAGCCCCCGCCCGGATACGGAACACAACCGAAGCGTTTCCGGCAAGCGATCGGACATTACCTTTTTTCTTCTCCGCAGCATACCCCTCAGGTTCGCATGTCGACGGAAGGATACCAAGGACCTTTTGATTTTTGTTTTTCAATATCCATCGAACATGATGAGAAAACGCTGCGGTATCGTAAGAAACGTAGTCCGAGGAACCTCCCGGGTGCCGTTGCATGAAATGCGCGTTCCCCTCCGTATCCGCCCGGACGCTGCCGATGAAGAAGACTATTTCCGGATCGTACACATCCGAGGCGCGGATAACGGCGGTTTCCTTCGGAGCACTCTTCAAACGGGCGAGAAAAGCCAAAAACTCGGGGGTGGGCTTCACATGTGCGGGGATACTGGTCCGCAAGACCATGGATTCAGCTTCCCAGGGAGCAGTCTGCAAAATTTCGGAGTCATCCCCCGCGAGAAAGTTCAGATGGCACATATACATAAGGTCCATAGGATAGTCGCTCCGATTGCGGATCTCCATGGAGATATCGAAGAGCGACGCCCCCTCGCGGAGTTTCACGACAGGAATCGCATCGTAAAAATCTCCGAATCCCTTCCGATAGTGAAAAACGCCGGAAAGCGCGAGAAAGCGTCCATTCTCGTCCTCTCCGAAGAGAATGGACGCCTCCTGATACGAAGCGGTGGTCAACTCTCCGTGAAGGGGGTGATCGTCTTCGGGAGCTGGACAGCCCATGCGAAGGGCGCCGCAGTGCATCATGAACATCCCGTAGGTATCCACAAGAGTGCGGGTGTCCTCGGGTTCTTGGAATTTCGTGTACATTTTAAGAGATCTGCCGTCGAAGACGGCGTCCCATATCTGCTGGCCGTTGAAGGGGAGGAGAATCAGATAGCCTTTGGAATTCTCGAGACGCACGGCGGGTACTCCCGTAGAATAGCGAAATAGACTGCACCGAAGTTCTCCCAGCGTGCACAAGAGCCTTTCTTTCTCGTTGAAAAACGATCTTTCCAGATGAACGACTCCGCTCATGACGTCACACTCCTATGTTTTGTGTCTTTCATTCGTACAGAAGTTCACTATCATAATCGCAAGCAGAAAAACGCCCCAGATGAACTCTTTGGCGAAATTGCTGAAGCGAAGCATGTTGAACCCGCTGCTCAAAAACTGAAGAGAGAGCACCGCCATAAGGATGCCGGCGGCGTTTCCATTTCCGCCCGAAGGGTTCGTTCCCCCGAGGACGGCGACGAGGATGGACTGGAGTATGTACGACGCCCCGTAGTCCGCTTTCGCGGCGTTGGTTCGGGCGGTCATGATGATCCCAGCGATACTGGCGAGAGCGCCGGAAAGCATATAGGAGAGAACGAGCGTCCGCGCCGTCCGGATGCCGGAAAAAGCGGCAGCCTTCGCATTCGTTCCCACAAGGTACAGATTGATTCCAAAGACGGTTTTCTTCTGAAGAAGCAAGAAAAGCAATAGAAAAATCAGGAAGATAATCAATGGAACGCCTATTCCTCCCACGCTCGCATTTCCGATCTCGGAGTACTGCATAGGGAATCCGACGACGGCCGCTCCCTTTGTGAGCACCACGGCAATACCCGTATACAGCTGCATGGTACCGAGAGTAGCCAAAATCGGGGGTACGGAAAACTTCGCTATCAACACGCCGTTGACGAGTCCGCATAGAAGCCCCACGAGTACGGCGAGACATACGACGACGGCGACGAAGAACAGTACGACTTCGTTCGAAGCGCCTTCGGGGAGAAAGCGCAGGAATACGAATCCCGAGAGAATGCTCGCAAGATTCGCGATGCCGACGATGGATAGATCGATTCCGCCTGTAAGCATGGCGAGCATCATTGCGAGAGAGAGTATCCCGAGTTCAGGAAACTGAAAGGACATTGATCGGAGATTGCGCATGGTGAAGAACGTATCGGGGACAAGCCAACTCATCACCGCGAAGGTGAAAAGAGTGATCGCCGTGAGCTGAAAAATGTTGTTCCCCGTACTCAAAAGCTTACGAAGATGGAATTTGCCGTCCATTTTTTCGCCCCCCCTAAGCATGCCGCTTCATTCGGTACGCGGTAGCCACGGTCGCCGTGATGAGCACGGCGCCCACCACGACCTTCTGCCAGTCGGAGGGAATCCCGACCAGGATGAGGCTGCTCTTGATGAGAACGAGTATAAAAACTCCGAGAACGGTTCCCAGGACCGTCCCTTTCCCGCCGGTAAGGCTCGCCCCTCCCAGAACCACCGAGGCGATAATCTCCATTTCGAAGCCCTCGAGATCTCTGGGGTTCGCCTGGCGTATCAGCGAGCTGTGAACGATCCCCGCCGCGCCCGCCAACGCTCCCGCCATGCCGTAGACGAAGCACTGGATCTTAATCGGGTTGAATCCGACGCGAAGAGCCGCTACGGGGTCGCCTCCGAAGGCGTAGATCCCCCTTCCCAGCGTGGTGTACTTGAGAAAGAATGCAGCCCCGACCGCAAGACCGAGAAAAAGAAAAATAGAAACGGAGAGACTGGCAATAGAGCCGTCGGGAAGCGCCGTATTCAGTATGTTCATACGCGAGAACGCGACCATCGAAGATGGCAGATTCGGGATGATTCCAGTGCCGACGAACGCTCGTAGAAAACCCGTGACGGCGCTTCCCGTCCCCAGAGTGACGATCAAAGGAGCGAGGCGGAATTTTGAGATTAAGAAAGCATTAACAAGTCCAAGAGACATTCCGATAAACACGGCGAGCACAAACGGAAGTAGAATCGTTCCCTGATATTTTATGGCTACAAGATACTTCACTGTAATATAAAAGGAAAATACGGAGAATGCGGGGAAGGAAATGTCGATGCCTCCGGAGAGGATCACCATAAGAGTCCCTATGGCGAAAATCCCCATAACGACAGAACTCTTTAAAAGGCTGAATATGTTCAGAGGAGACCAAAAACCTGTATTGACAAAACCCACGAAGCACGCAAAAAGCAGCAGAATGCAGAAGAGAATGAACTCGTTTCTTTTCAGTAGTTTCCCCATGGCATGCGCCTCCTAAGAAAGCCGTCTCAGACAATCTATTATGTCGTTCTCCTGGAGGGAGGCGCCTCCAAGTTCGCAGACTATGCTCCCCTTGTGCATCACGAGAATACGGTTGCAATTAGAAATAAGCTCTTGGAGATCGTCGGAAAAAAGCATAATCGCGACTCCGGAACGAGCGATCTCGCGCAATTTTTTGTGAATTTCAAACTTCGATCCTACGTCGACGCCGACGGTGGGTCCGTTCAAGACAAGAATGCAGGCTTTCGTGGACATCCAGCGAGCCAACACAACGCGTTGTTGATTTCCTCCCGAAAGCGAACGAACTGGGTTGTTCGAATTCGGGGTCGCGATGTCGAAACCTCGAAGCATTTCACTCGCTTCGGAACGAATCGTCGAAGTATCAAGAATACCGGCGGCGTTCGTAAAACGATCATAGGTGGCGGAAAAAAGATTTCGTGTGATCGACTGCGCCAGGAAAAGCCCCTCCGTCAACCGATCTTCGGGGACATAAGCGATGTTCCGGGCCATCGCATCCTGAACGCTGCCGACTACGACCTCCTTGCCGTCCCGAAAAATCCTGCCGGTATCCGCCGGCTCCCGACCGAAGAGCGAGAGCGCCAGTTCGGTCCTCCCGCATCCGAGAAGACCTGTTACCCCCAGGATTTCACCCGCTCGGAGCGAAAAAGAAATATCTTTGAAGACGCCGCTTTTTCCGAGTTTTTCTACGCGAAGCAGAGGAACGTCTCCTTCCGTCGCGGCCCCTTCGAATCGAACCTCGTCGATGCTATGCCCCGTCATATGGTACGTAATCGCTCGGGCGTCGTACTTCTCGATTTCGCCTTCGGAGACGATCGCTCCGTTCCGCATGATGGTAATTTTTTCGCTGATATCCAGCATCTCCCGCATCTTATGACTGACGAAAAGAATGGAAATACCCGCCTCTTTCAATTTCTTGATGATCGAAAAAAGCGCCCCCACTTCCTTCTGCGTGAGCGCGGTCGTCGGTTCGTCCATAACGATCAGGCGAGCATTGTGCAAAAGCGCTCTGGCTATGGCGACAATCTGTTTGTCCGCAACGGAAAGGTCTCCTACGAGTTTTTTTAGATCGATCGAGACGCCGATCTCCTCCAGGCTCTCGGATGCTGTGGTACGCATCTCCTTCCAATCGACGAACGTCTTCCCCTTTGAAACCTGGGTATTCAGCGCCAGATTCTCCGCTACGGTCAAATTTGGAAAGAGCGAGAAATCCTGATAAATTACTTGCACACCGCCTCGAATGGCGTCGATGGGGCGGAGCGCACGATACTCCCGGCCCCCGAGCGCAATGGAGCCGGCATCGGGAGTATAGACACCCGAGAGGATTTTAATAAGCGTCGACTTGCCGCATCCGTTCTCTCCGGCGAGACACCGGATTTCCCCGGACGCTATGGAGAGAGAAACATTTTTTAAAACCTCGACGCCGGCGAATCCCTTACAGATATTCTTCAGAGCGATCAGCATCGGTCCACGGCCCCTCCCTCGGTCCAAACGCGCGATCCGCTCTCCATCGAACTGCGGATAAACGTTACTCAACAGCAGTGGACATACTCTAGCCGCTTCGAATTCTCCGGAAACGGAATCGCGGAATGGACAAACAGGAAATTCGAAAAAGGACGCCGGAGAGGACCCCGGCGTCCTTGGAACGATTAAAAATCGTATTCAGCCATATTCTCCTTCGTCACATCGACCCAACCGGCGCCGTAGAAAAGATTCGGCTTCTCCGCGTCCTGCTTCAAGCTGCGGAATCCCTCAAGCCCGAGATCCATCTTGTCTACGATGTGGTCCTTCTTGCCGTCGAGCACAAGGAGTGCGAGCTTATTCATCGCTATTCCCGCGACTTTAGGATCCCAGAAATGAATGGTCTGGATGGCGCCGCTCTCGAGATACTGCCCCGCGATCGAGGGAAGTCCGGTTCCGGAGAAAAACACCTTGCCCTGCAATCCGCGTTCTTCGATGGCGAGCCCAGCTCCGGCCGACGTGGGCATCGGGCCGCCGCAGATCCCCTTCAGATCGGGGTAGGCGATGAGGGCTTCTTTGATCTTCTGATAGTCGATAGTGGCGTCGTCGTACGTCTCGATTCTGGGGGCGGCTTCCGACATCTCGGGGAAGTGCTCTTTCTGATACGCAATCGCGCCGTCTATCCACTCGTTCTGAGATTTGGAGGTAAGACTTCCGACCGTGCAGAGATACTGCCCTTTTCCGCCCATGCTCTTGGCAAGGTTCTTCATTATGTTCGCGCCGTACGCATGGTTATCGAACGCCTCGATAATGACGTCGGCGTTGATCTGATTGGACGCTTCATGCGAAATAACGATAATGCCGGAATCGCGCGCTTTTTTCAGAACAGGCTCCACCGCTTCGACGGAGAACGGAACGATGCAGATTGCATCGACTCCCTGGGCGATCAGGTTTTCGACTATTTGAACCTGCTCGGCGGCGTCGGCTTTCGCAGGTCCGACCATCCACATCTCATGACCCGTTTCCTTGCCGAACTCCTCCACCCCTATGCGCATTCTGTTGAACCATGCTATTCCGTCGACCTTGACTACCGTAGCGATCTTGTACTTCTTCGCGGCCTCGGCCGCTCCCGCCATACCCGCCAGAACTCCGACGCACAGACACACAACGAGAACCCAAAGTATCCACTTCTTCACCTGAAAAACACCTCCCGGCCAAATTTGTAGACCTATATCCTCTAAAATTCTCAGTCAAAGCATCCTTCCTGTCAAGAGGAAAACGCAAAGTCGGAAACGTCTTTCTGCTTTTTTTTATTTTTCTTGCGCTCGCAGGATGTTGAAATTCCTGCTTTTGTGATATTGTTTTATGCAAAATAGCATGGAGGTGTGTGCGAGGTGATCGTGATTTCAGTCGCCAATCAGAAAGGCGGAGTGGGCAAAACCACCACGTGCGTCAACCTTGCGGGAATTTTCGCTCATAAAGGTCTTCGCGTACTTCTCATCGACGCGGATCCTCAATGCAACGCTACAAGTTTTTTTGCGGAAAAGCCATTCGAGCCGTCCCTCTCTCTGAGCGCTCTCTTCGAATCCTCTTTTTCGCCGAAGATGAACCTCGTTCATCCCACAAGAATAAACAATCTCTCCATCATTCCAGGAGGCTTTCACCTTGCGGGAACAGTTTCCTTCGTCTCTCAGTACCTGGAACCCCATGCGAGAATCCAACGCTTTCTTGAAAACAACAAGGATCACTTCGATATCGTTCTTATCGACTGTCCGCCGGACATCGGAATCTTTACGCTGAACGCTCTTCGCGCATCGAGATGGGTTCTCGTTCCTGTTCAGGCAAAAAGAATGGCCCTTGACGGTTTCACCCTCCTCAAACATCACATAGATCTTATGCGTTCGTTCGGTTTTTCTTTGGAACTGCTGGGGGGAGTCACCACGCAATACGACGCCAGAATAAAATCGCAAAAAGAGTGGCAAGCCCACGCTCTGACGGTTTTTGATAAATGCCATCTCGGCGTCGTTCATCAGGCATCGGAGATAGCGGCGGCATGCGACCGCGGAGAGCTGTTATGGGAGCAGACCGTAAAAAAAGGACGTCCTTTTACGGAACATCTTCATCTTGCCAGAGAGGTCGCCTCCAGAATCGGAGTATCTCTTGAAAGACCCTGAACCGCCGGGAGCCCTCCAAGTCTTCGATAACGACGGAAAACGAGACGCTTCAAGCGTCTAAAAAACGCGATAGAACGAACGGAAGGACTGAATACGGAGTAAAGGGGGAATCGGTTATGCTGGTAGGCGTCGATATAGGTACAAGTGGAACAAAGGCGGTGATTCTTGACGGGTCGGGAAAGGTGAGAAGTCAAAGTTTTTGCGAGTACGGCGTCGTTACGCCCGCTCCTTCATGGGCGGAACAATGGCCCGATGTATGGCTCGAAGCTGTCCGCGACACCTTGAAAACGGCGTTTGAACTCTCCGGTTTGCAGTCTTCCGATATCGAGGGAATCGCCGTCAGCGGTCTTTACGGAGGATCGGGAATCCCGGTGGACAGAGATGCTGTCCCTCTACGCCCGTGCATCATATGGATGGACCGCCGGGCGCGTAAAGAAACTCAATGGGTGAAACAGAACGTTCCGCTCGACACTCTATTCAGCATAACCGGAAATCATGTCGACAGCTATTACGGCTTCACGAAGATGCTCTGGATACGGAACAACGAACCCGAAATCTGGAAACGCATCCATCAGTTCGTCACACCGAAAGATTACGTCATCTTCAAGCTCACGGACGTCCTCGCGACCGACTACTCATCCGCCGGAAACATAGGCGGCGTCTTCGATATCCACAAAAAACAGTGGTCGCGGGAGATGTGCGATATCCTTGGAATTCCGGTATCTCTTCTTCCTGAACGTATTACCAGATCGTTCGACATCGTCGGGCGCCTCAACAAGCTGTACTCCGATGCCACGGGGCTGATGGAGGGAACTCCAGTGATCTCCGGAGGAATCGACGCAGCCGTGGCGCAATTCAGCTGCGGAACGACGCGCGAGGGAGAACATGTTGCTATGACCGGAACATCCATGTGCTGGGGGACCGTTCACGACGGGAAGTATCTTTCTCCGGGGCTCGTCAGCTTTCCGTACGTTGTGAACGATGAAACGAGCATCTATACCTTCGGCGGAGGCGCCACCTCCGGGGCCGTCATCCGATGGTTCAGAGACCGGTTCGGAGCCGGGGAAAAAGAAGAAGAGCGCACGACGGGAGTTTCCGCCTACGCTCTTCTGGAGCAAAAGGCCGGTTCTGTAAAACCGGGAAGCGACGATCTTCTAGTACTCCCTTATTTTATGGGAGAACGCTCCCCGATTTGGGATCCGGACGCGCGCGGCGTGATTCTCGGGCTCTCTCTTCTCCATACCAGAGAACATATCTACCGCGCCTGCATGGAAGGAGTCGCATACTCGCTCCGCCACAATATGGAAGAGGCGATAAAAGCCGGCATCAAACTCGACGATATTTGCTACATGGTGGGCGGGTCGGCTAAAAGCGACCTCTGGACGCAAATCTTTGCCGACGTTACAGGCTTCGCGATGAAACGTCTTGAAAACGATGCGGAAGCTCCACTTGGCGATGCGTTTCTTGCTGGACTCGGCATAGGGGTCTTCACGGATCCGTCCGAAATTAAAACTTGGCTGGCGTTTCGGGAACCGACGACCCCGGATAAAAAGAATCAGGAGATCTATTCACGACGCTTTGAGCTGTATAAAGAAGTCTATGTTCAATCCAAAGGCATTATGAGTAAACTCGCTGAAATACGGGCAAACGAGACGAAGCCGCTCTCCTGAGTCATTCGACTACTTGGAAACACGTATAGGGCGAAACCTGAGCGTCAGGTTCCGCCCTATTGCGTCGAAAACCTTAGAAACCTATCGGAACGCCGAGACGTCTGCTGTCGGCGCCGCCGTTGATTCTTCCGGTCTGATGCTTGACCTTGGCGTAGTCGATGAGAATGCCCTGCGCCGTTCCGAAGTAGCCGCCGCGGGGCTGCTCGTTGATATCGTGGCCGCGGAGCTTAAGGTACATCACTGTTTCGGGGCTGATGCCGCCTTCGATAAGGAGCTTGCCCGCCTTGCCGCCGCTCGCGACGTTGAAAATTCTCGGCTGCTCTATGGCCTGATCCATGGACATGCCGAAGTCGACGACGTTCATGACGATCTGGCTCATGGCGGTGATGATACGCATGGCGCCTGCGGAGCCGAGGGTCATGAAGGGACGGCCCTCGGGATCGAGAATGATCGTCGGCGACATGGAAGAGAGGGGACGCTTGCCCGGTTCGGGAGCGTTCACGCTCTTGGGATCCTGGGCAAAGTCGTCCATCTCGTTGTTCAGGACGATACCGTACTCGGGGACGACCACGCCGGAACCGAAGAAGTAGTTCACGGTGTTGGTGGAGGCGACGACGTTGCCTTCGGCGTCGACCACGGAGAACGAACTCGTGGAGATATGCTTGTTCCCGTCATGGCCGAGGTACGCGGTTTTCTTTCCGCCGTCGAACTGCCACGGATCTCCGGGAAGCACTTCCTGCATCACGCTGTAGCGGGAAATTTTTCCGGCGAGCTGCTTCGCATACTCCTTGCTTGCAAGCCCCGCAAGCGGAACGTCGACGAACGCCGTGTCGGCCATGTATCTCTGTCGGTCGGCGAAGACCATCTTCATCGCCTCGGCGAGGTGATGAAGATACTCGGGGGAGTTGTGCTTCCACTTTTTAACAGGGAAGTTCTCCATGATGTTCAGGAGCTGGACAATATGCGTCCCGCCGCTGGACGCCGGAGGCGTGGAGTAGATGGAGTAGCCTCGGTACTTTCCCGTAACGGGTTTCTGGATGATCATCTTGTAGCCGCGGAGGTCCTTCATGGACATGGCGCCTCCTGCTTTGTTCACTGCGGCGACGACGGCCTCGCCGATAGGACCGCGGTAGAAAGCGGCCGTTCCGTCCTTGGCAAGCAGACGGAACGCCTTTGCCAGCTCGGGCTGTTTCAGAATCGTTCCGGCTTCCGCGGGAAGACCGCCGGGAAGGAACGCGCATTCGGGACTGTACTTGGAGAGATTATCGAAGTTGTCCGTGATGATGCCGGTCTGCATCGGATGAACTTCGAACCCTTCCTCGGCAAGACGGATCGCGGGCGCGGCAACTTCGGCGAACGACATGGTTCCATACTTGTTCAGCGCGGTGAAGATCCCCATCACAATTCCGGGAACTCCGACCGCCTTTCCACCGAGAACGGACTCCTTCGCCTTCTTGGAGGCTTCGGAGGCGTACATATCTTTGGTCGCCGAAAGCGGGGCCACTTCGCGGTAGTCAAGCTCGACGACCTCGCCGGTCTTGGCGAACCGGATGGTCATGAATCCGCCGCCGCCGATACCCGAAGCGTTCGGCTCGACCACGTTGAGCGCGAGCATGGTCGCAACTGCGGCATCGATGGCGTTGCCGCCCTTCTGCAGAATCTCCACTCCGGCCTTGGAAGCCAGTTCATGCGCGGAGGAGACCATTCCCTTTCCGGCAAACACCTCGCGCACCTCGAAGTCGGCCGCACAGGCGCTTCCACCAAGAACGAAAACCACCAACAGGAACAACGCGACAAAACTTTTTCTCACAACACAACACCTCCTGAAAAAATATGGTATATTGCCGTGTTCCCGAGGAACGATACGGTTCGCGCGCTGCCTGAAACGTGTCGCGCCTCGAACGCATACGCCGCTCCGGTCGCTTTTCATTATACAACAAAAGCAAAAAGCCGGATTCGCGCCTCGAAAGCTACAATTTCAACGGAGCCAAGAACGGACCGACACCTTTCTCTTGCAGCTCCTCGAACGTCGGGATGTTCTCCAGAAACACCCCTCTCTCCTCGTCGAGCAGATCGAGGTTGTCGAGGAAGGACATGATCGCCGCCGTGTGGCGACCAACCCGGTATTCGATCTTCTGATCGCCTTCGTAGGGGATGTAGAGGCGGCCCAGAGGGGCCGCCCTCATGTAGGCTTTGTCCTCTCCGGTGAGCGCGAGGCGTTCGTCGGTTCGTCCTCGAAGGCGGCCCTGGACAGGGTTCCCGGTTTCCATAAGGACAGGCATCGTCTCCGTATAGTTCCCCCACTCCCGGTGCGTCAGCCCCCGAAGATTCTTCGGCGACGGTTCCAGACGCATGGGGATTCCGGCGGCTTCCAGATCCATCGTCGTCATGGCGGCAAGCTCCATACTGCGCTCATGGGCGACGATCGCGTTCACGACAGGGTACTCCGGAGACGCCTCGTGGAGGTCGAACGCGAGATCGACATGTTCCTTGCGCACAAGTTCCGTGAGGGCGTACGCGACCTGCTCGGTGACGGAGCCGTCCGGGCTCCCTGGATAGCAGCGGTTGAGATTGCCCCGCTCCTTTCCGGGGAGCTGCTGCCCCGAAGCAGGATGGATATAGATATCCGGCGACGGCCACTCGTAGATCGGGTTTGTCAGTCGCGAGCCGTAACGGAACGTTCTTCCGCCCCCGTCGGCGGTGGTGAACGAGATGCTCCGAGGATGCGCCTCCTGGGGGGAGTTGTGAGTGAACCCGAGAAGGTTGGCCTGAGGAATAACGATGAGCCGCCCCTTCGTCACTTTTGCCCGTTCAAGGAAGAGGGTGGCGGTCACCATGGACGCAGGCTCTGTCGGATGCGTACCGCCCAGAATGAGCACAACGCCGCCCGGTTCCGCTCCGTCCTGTATGTAGACAGGAGTGTCAGCGGGAGTCCCCCCCAACCCTTCAAACCAGTTGGAGAGCATCTTCTTCTCGAACCCGGGCGCGGGAACGAAAACATCGTCCGCCCACATCGCTATGAATTCGAGCCCGGCAAGCGCGGCTATTCCGAGCGCCGCGAGGAGGAGAAGCGCCGCGGTAAGCGGCGTGCCTTTCAATTTCATCGTCTTCGCCCCCCTACTTGATCATCAAAAGACGCAACACAAGAGGTACGACGACCAGCGCCGCCGTCGCCTGCTTCCAAAAGTCTCTCTCTCTGAACTGACAGCGCACCGTCAGGAGGAGGACAAAAAGAACAATCGCACGGTAGACAAGAGTCATGTTTTTTCTCCTCCCTTATGGCAGATAGCTCATGATCGTGTTCGCGTTGAGAATGACGAACACCGCCCACACAGCAGTGGTCAGCGCCGGAATAACACAGTGACGAAGCACTTTGAAATAGTTCTCCTCACCGACGACCTGGGCGGCGAAAATTCCGGCGAGCGCGGTCGGCGGCATGAGATCCCCCAGTCCCGCGAGAAGGCTGAGCGCGGATCCCACCATAATTTCGTTCCTCCCCAGAAGCGCCAGCAGGAACGGGACGCCGAGCACCGACGCGGCGCCGAACGCGGAGACCGCTCCGAAGAGCGGGATCGAGGTCGCCATCCCCAGGTACATAAGCCACGCGGGGAGTGCGAGCACCGAGACGACGAGGAAGCCCTGAACGCCGATCAGCGTCATGATCTGGATGAACATGCCGACGCCCATCAGGATGCCGAGCACCGGAATCGCTTCGCCGAGCGCCTCGGTCGACGCGTCGAGAAAATTGAACCGTTTCCCCGTCAAGAGCGCGGAAAGCGAGGCAAGCAGAAAATTCACCGGCATTCCGAGAGCCGGCCAGAAGGCGGGAAGGAGCTGCTCGCCGGTCATCAACACCGCCAGGAGGACGACCGGTAGCATAAGGCGCGCCGAAAGCGGAGTCTCCTCCATACGCCGGAGTTCGCTCTCGAGCTCCTCCTCGTCTCCCGCTCCCCTTCGCAGGGAGGGGTAGACAAGAAGCAGCGCCGAGAAGATCGCAAGGGGGACGGTGCAGACGAGCAGCGGCAGAGCGAATCCCACGTAGGGCATGTCGATGCCGCCGCCGATGATCATCGCGGGGATATTGATAGGCGGCGCGATCATGCCGTAAATGGCGCCCATGGCGATCGCAGCGGCCGTCTTGACTACCGGGACGCCGAGCTTGATGAGCACCGGGGCGACAAGCGCTCCGGTCGTCAGTACAGCGGCGGTGGACGAACCGGTGATCATGCCGGGAGCCATAATGATGAAGATCAAGCCGATGCTGAGAAGAAGCGGTCTGCGGCGGAATTTTCGAATGACCCAGGCCGCAAGACTCTCAAGAAGCCCCGCTTTTTGAACGGACTTCATGAAGATCATCGCCGACGCAATGATGAGAATCGTATCCAGGTACCCGAACATCCCCTCGACGAAATGCCGCAGAGGAAAAAGTTCACCGCAGGCGAGCGCGCCGACGACAGCCGCTCCGGAGAGCGCTATCGCGATGGGGAGCTTCAGCGCGAACGCGCCGAGGACGAAGCTCCCCACCATCGCGATCGTGTAGAATCCTTCAGGCCAGAACCACTCCATGGCCGGGCCTCCCGCCTATTGGGCGGATACCCCCCACTCGGAAAGAGTCGCCTTGAGAGGATCGGCCGTGCCGTTCACGTTGGGAGCGTACAGTATCTTTACATTCTTCCCTTCGACCAGGCGATCGAAAATCTTATCGTTGTTGCCCCCGTCCACCACGATCAGTCTGTCGGCATGAGGAGCGGCAGCCTCGATGAACGCGTCGGAGAGAGTGCCCCTGCGACCTTCGCCGCCGATGTGCATCACGAGGAGCTTCATCCCCTTTTGCTTCGCGGCCTGGAAGAGCCCCTTCACACGTTCGATCTCCTGATCCTTGTCGATACCGGCTGCCCCGAGTCCTTTGGAGCTGCCCCCGACCACCGCCACGAGCACCTTTTCGCCGCCGAGACCATCGGGCCGGAGAAGAGGCTGGTTCTCGGCGTTGATCTTCATCTTCCGCAGCACCACACGAATCATCGTGGCGTCCGGGCTCTGTCCGACCGATGTGAGCAGCAGTTCGGATGCCGAGGCGGTTTCCGGCAGCAGGCATCCTCCGGAGATGAGCAGGGCGATAACCGCCGCGCAAAGAACAATCTTTTTCATGGTATATCCTCCTACGAACAAGAATTGAACGCGGTGCACGTTCTTGTCGTAAGTGTACCCTGAAGGAGTTTTCTGTCCATATTTCTTATCATTCTTTTCAACGAACAGTTCAAAGCTGCGCCTTGGAGAACACTATGGTATTATTCGAGAATGGATAAAAAGAAACGAGGGGGTGCAGGAGTGCCCGTTACTTTACGCAGTATACGCGGTCTGCTTAATTTTTATACCTTTCTTCTTGCGGCGGCTATGATTATCTTCCCGGTGCTCATAGGCGTATACGACCTCTACAAAGCTTGGCGAACCGTCGATCGCGATCTGTCCTATGTACTGGATATGCAGACCACAGCGCTCCAGCAATGGTTTGCTAATAACCAAAATACAATTCGCTCCCTTGCCGCGCTTCCGTCCGTGCGGAATAAAACCTTCGAGAGCATGTTCGAAGACTTCAGAAATTTCTCCAGCGCGAACATCAACTTCGATTCCATCGTCTATGTAGATACGACCGGCAGCGCGGTAGTACAAAGCAACTCGGGAATCAACACCCATCCTGGCCTCAATCTTTCCGACCGCGATTACTTCAGGGACGCCATCGCAGGAAAGCCGCATATCACCGACGTTATCATAGGCAGGACCTCCGGCCAACCCATCGTCATCTTTTCGATTCCGCTCATGGAGAACGACAGGTTCGAAGGGCTCGTTTTCGGTTCGATTCGCTTCGACACAATTCTGAAAACTCTCCTTTCTACCCAGTTCGGAGACACAGGAAACTTTCTTCTCCTCAATTCGAAGGGAAAGTCGATGAGAGAAACCAGCGAAGAAATCTTCCCCGAAGAGATTCTCTCGGAGTTGCTCTCGTCCAACGGACATTCGATCGGCTACCGCGAAGCATCCGGAATCAAATACATCGCAAAAGGCAAATTTATTACAAATACTCATTTTTACATCGTTGCGCGTATGGACTACGGAGAATTTTTGTCGCCTATCGTCGGGAACATGCTCTACTTTTTGATGGTATCCGCGATGCTTCTTATCATAATGCTCTATATCTCACGGAGACTGTACAAGCGTGTGGATAAATCCCTTACCCTCCTTTTCGAAGGCGTCCAGAAAGCCGAACAGGGGAAATACGATATCCTCGACCCGGAGCTTCTGGAAGAGGCGCCCTTTGAACTGCGCGAACTCGGGATCGCCTTCAGCTCGATGGCGGAAACGATACGGAGCAAAACTTCCGAGCTTGAATTCCGCTCCTTCCACGACGAACTCACGGGGCTTTATAACCGCGCCTACTTCGAGGACTCGATGCGCCGCTTCGACTCCGGGCGCTTCGCCCCGGTGACCGTGGTGGTCTGCGACGTCAACGGACTGAAACTGATCAACGACACCCTTGGACACAAGGCCGGCGACGACCTTATCGTCGCCGCTGCCCGCACGCTTGAAAGAGCAGCGCGCTCAAGCGATATCGTCGCCCGAATAGGCGGAGACGAATTCGCCATGCTCCTTCCGGAATCAACCAACGAGACGGCCGGACACGTTCTTCGGCGCATCCGGGAGGAAGTCGCGGAGTATAAGCGGGGCGAGCAGCCGCTCCCGCTGAACATCGCCTGCGGCGCCGCCGTCTCTTCGGGGAGGATACAGAACATCGAGGCCCTCTTCCAGGAGGCGGATAAGGAGATGTACGCCGTCAAACAACTTGAAAAACCGCACTCCAAGCGGGAAGTCCTGGAATTCCTTTCCGCCAGGATGCACGGAGGCAGGAAAGATTCTCAAGACAGAAACAGGCACATGGCAGCGTGCACCGCGATCATGGAGGCGTTCGTCCAAGCCCGGCAGGACATTCCGCACGAGAAAAAGGAGTTTCTCATCCGCCTCGCGAAACATCACGATATCGGTTTCACGGAAATCCCCTCCGAAATCACCGATAAACCTGGACCTCTTTCCGAGGAAGAGTATCTGCTCGTGCAACGCCACCCGGAGACGGGCGCACGCATCGCGTCGCTCTTCCCGGAACTTGAGGATCTTGCGGAACCCATCCGTCTTCATCACCGCTGGTGGAACGGTAAAGGGTACCCGGCAGGAGACGGCGGGGAGGCTATACCTCTTGAAAGCCGCCTCATGGCCATCGTCGACGCCTACGAGGCGATGACGGGCGACAAGGTTTATCGGACGCCTCTTTCTCCCGAGCAAGCGATGAAAGAGCTTCTCCGCTGCGCGGGGAGCCAGTTCGACCCCGTCTGGACGGAACGGTTCGCCACGTTTTTCCTCGACTATCAAAAGAGGGAGAATATACTGATATAAACGACCGGCGGCCTTGAACGGCCTTTCAACGCCATGTTCATCGATGCAATCGGCCGAACGGGAGTTGACAGAGAGCATCTTTCCATGACATGATTCTAGGTTAGAACTTATACGGCGTCTTCGGACGCCCCGGGAGGCAACAGAATGAACGAAACAGTCAACGCTCTCGATCTCTCCTACGAGGAGTGGATCGAGACGAGCGTCGCGAAATGGAAATTGCCCCGTTACAGGGCCGATCAGCTCTGTCAATGGATCTACGACAAAAAAATCTTCAACGTCCACGAGATGACCAACCTTTCGAAGGAACTTCGGGAGCAGCTTGCGTACACGCTGATGATCCTCCCTCCCATCGCGGTCCGTGAAGACACATCGAAGGACGGCACGAAAAAGTTTCTCTGGCAGCTCTACGACGGGGAACGAGTCGAGTCGGTGCTTCTCTCCCACGGGTCGCACACGACGGCCTGTATCTCCAGCCAAGTCGGATGCCCTCTGAACTGCTCCTTCTGCGCGACCGGAAAATCGGGCTTTTCGCGCAATCTCACAGCCGGGGAAATCGTCGGACAGTTCCTGGCGATGGAAAAACGGATGGGGCAAAACATCAATAACGTGGTTTATATGGGGATGGGCGAGCCTTTTCTGAACTCCGGAGAAGTGTTCAAATCGGTCCGGATTCTGAACTCGCCGAAGATGCGCAACTTGGGGGCGCGCCATATCACGATCTCGACATCGGGCGTGGTCCCGGGTATCCTCGAACTTGCGGACTTCCCCGTTCCGGTGCGCCTCTCCGTCTCCCTCCATGCGCCGAACGACGCGCTGCGCAGCAAAATCATGCCGGTCAACCGGAAGCACTCTCTCGGTTCGCTGATCGACGCGCTGAAGATCTACAATGAGAAGACGGGAGAACGGATCACGATCGAGTACGTCATGCTGCGATCGATAAACGACGAACCCGAGCACGCCTACGAAATGGCTGCGATGCTTTCAGGACTCGGGGTCTACGTAAACCTGATCCCCTACAATCTGATCGCCCTCGATCGCCCGGGCGAACAGGGTTTCCAGCGTTCGACGACGGAACGTATCAAGGAGTTCGCGGCAATTCTCTCCAAGCTCGGCATCGAGAACGAGATCCGCAAGGAGAAAGGAACAGACATCGACGCCGCCTGCGGCCAGCTTCGCGCGCACAGCATGCGGGAAGGGGGCTCCCTGTAAAGTGAACCTCCTCCGGCGTGTGGCCCGTTCCTGGAGGCATCCGCAACGGGGGGACGGCGGCGGGCCGCTTACTCTGCGCGACCTCCCGAACGGCGCGTTCGCGCGCATCGTTCAGATCGTCTCCCCGCAACAGGATGAAGAGGTGGCGGGATCTTCCCGTCGCTGTTCGGCCCGTCTTGAAGCCCTGGGTCTCCGCACGGGCAAGATCGTGCAGAAAGTCTCCGGCATGCCTTTTCACGGGCCGGTGACCCTGCTGCTCGACGGGAGGCAGATTGCCGTCGGATGGAACATTTCCGCACACGTGCTGGTTATCCCGCTGAAAGAGAGAGAAGGCTCTCATGGACTGCGACCGGAACGAGACTAAGAAACTTCTTCTCGTCGGCAATCCGAACGTGGGAAAAAGCGCCCTCTTTACCCGCATTACCGGCGTCCACGCCGTCTCGTCGAACTACCCCGGAACGACCGTCGGTTTCCTTGAGGGGTGGCTTCGCCGGGGCGGCGACAGTTGGCGGGTGATCGACGTCCCCGGCGCGTACACTCTCTCACCCACCAACGAAGCGGAGCAGGTGGCCGAACGGATGGTCGACGAGGGGGCGGATGTAGTCGTCCTCGTGCTCGACGCAACCGCTCTGGAGCGCAACCTCTTTCTCGCCTTCCAGACCATGGAGCGGAGGATTCCCGTCAT
The DNA here is from genome assembly GCA_018436725.1 of Synergistaceae bacterium. Taxonomy (GTDB): domain Bacteria; phylum Synergistota; class Synergistia; order Synergistales; family Aminobacteriaceae; genus JAAYLU01. The sequence goes on from JAHDKT010000067.1 coordinate 91,888, forward strand.
CATAGCCCTCAACATGGTCGACGAGGCGCGTCACAAAGGGATCGACATCGATCCGGAAGCATTGGAAAAGCTGCTCGGAGTCCCTGTCGTCCCCACCGTCGCAGTGACGGGCCAGGGGATAAATCGCTTGCTGGATCGGCTTCCGGAGGCCCGTCCGGGCGAGGTCAGATTCTCAGGCGCACACTCCGGGCAGACCGCCGTCCCCGGCAAAGAGGAGCGTTGGAACGCCATCGGCGAGATCGTCGAGCGCGTCCAGAGGGTAAGTCACAGACACCACACCCTTCTCGACAAGCTTGAGGACGCCTCCGTGGACTCGTTCTGGGGGATGATCATCGGCTTGTTCGTCATCGTCGCGAGCTTCGCCTCCATACGCTTTCTCGGAGAAGGGATCATCGACGAGTTTCTCGATCCTCTCTTCGACGCATGCCTGCTCCCCGTAGCCGAGAGTCTCTCCGCACTTCTGGGCGGCGAGGGGCTTTCCCACGATATCGTGGTCGGTCGCCTCATCGACGGCCATATCGACTTCGAACAGAGTTTCGGCCTGCTCACCACCGGTTTGTACGTTCCCCTTGCTATGGTGCTTCCGTACGTCGTCGCGTTCTATTTCGTCCTCAGTCTCCTTGAGGACTTCGGCTACCTCCCGCGACTCGCCGTCATTTTCGACGCGCTTCTCCACCGGATGGGACTTCACGGCTTCGCCATCGTCCCGTCGCTCCTCGGTCTGGGCTGCAACGTCCCTGGAATTCTTGCGACGAGGGTGCTCGACTCCGATCGCGAGCGGTTCATCGCAGCCACCCTCATCTCGGTCGCCATTCCGTGCGCGGGGCTCCAGGCGATGATTATTGGAACGGTCGGCGAGCTGGGAATGCGGTGGGTTCTGGCCGTGTACGCGACGCTCGCGCTGTCATGGCTTATCCTCGGACGACTGCTCCACTCGTTCCTTCCGGGCTTCAGCCCGGAACTCATCGTCGAAATCCCTCCGTACAGGATCCCATCGTTAAAATCGCTGGGAATGAAGCTCTGGATGCGAGTCCGAGGATTTCTTCTCGAAGCGGTTCCGCTCGTTCTCGGCGGCATTCTCATCGTCGGCCTTCTCGACGCGACGGGTATCACGGCGCTCATGTCGAGACTCCTCGCTCCCGTCTTCAACGGTCTGCTCGGACTGCCCGCCGAAGCGTCGGGGCCCATCCTTCTCGGCATCCTCAGGAAGGACGTGGCGATGGGGATGCTCGGCGCGCTCGGACTCTCTCCGGTGCAGCTCGTCGTCGCTACGGTGACGCTGTCGATGACCTTCCCCTGCATCGCGACATTCATCGTCCTCTGGAAAGAGCTGGGAGGCAAGAGGATGGCGGCGTCGATGGGGATCATGATCCTCGCCGCCCTCATCGCGGGAACAGCCGCAAGAATGCTGCTTTCGATCAAGTTCTAAGGTTTCGGAGCGGAGCAGACGGCACTCTCTGTTCGCCGCATCGCTCCGAACTCTTGATACGAAAAAGGAGGGGGCTCTCCCCCCTCCTCTCCAGATACAGAACGGCTTAGGCGCCGCCTATGGCGCCGACAACCGCGCGCAGTCCCAGAAGGTAACTGTCGAGGCCGAAGCCGCATATCTGCCCCTTCACGATCTCGGCGAAAACCGAGAGATGCCGGAATTCCTCTCTGGCATGGATGTTGGACATATGAATCTCCGCCACCGGAACCGTCAGGATGGCCAGCGCGTCCCTGATGGCGTAACTGTAGTGCGTCCATGCGCCCGCGTTGATGACGACGCCGTCCATCCCCTCCTGAAAAGCCTGGTGGATGCGCTCGCACATCGCCCCCTCGGAGTTCGTCTGAAACGAGACTACCTCCACTCCAAGCTCCTCGCCGAGCGAACGAAGCTTCTCGTCGATCTCATCGAGCGTGATCGTGCCGTACTGCGCGGGATCGCGCTTCCCGAACATATTGTGGTTCACTCCGTGAAGCATGAGGATCTTCTTCATGACTGACGTTCCATCTCCTTTGTGCCGGCCGGATATGCCGTTCTTCACCGCAGGGCGGTCTCCGCCGTCCTGCGGAACTTCTCGGGATCACATTGTTACCTGTACGAAAGGCTCTTCGAAATCTCCTCCGTCATCTTCTTCACAACCGGGAGCAGCTCCTCGACGACATCGTCGGTGAATCGCACCGAAGGGCCCGCCACGGAGAAGACGATCGTCACCTTGTTCTTCGGATGAAAAATGGGGACGGCGATGGAGGTGATACCCTCCTCCCGTTCGCCGTAGCTGATGGCGTGCCCCTTCTTGCGTACCGTCTCGAGATCCGATAAAAACGCATCGCGAGAGACGATGGTGCTCGACGTGATCGGTTTCGCCTTGGCGATCTCGCGCTCAACGAGTTCAGATTCCGCGTACGCAAGAATGCACTTGCCCGCTGCGCCTGCCCAAAGGGGGAAACGGTCTCCCACGCGAACCACGCACCGCATGCTCAGGAGACTTTCCACGTGTTCGTAACAAACCCTCGCGTCTCCGTCGAGAACGTAGAGCGAGACCGCTTCCTTCGTAGTGTCCCGGACCTGCTTCATATAGGGGTAGGCTATCTTCTGGAGTTTGAAATGATTCCGGGCGACAGCTCCCAGGTAATAAAGGTTCGCCCCGAGCGAGTAGGTCTTTCCGGGACTTTTTTCGAGAAAACCGAGGCCGACAAGAGTATTCACCATACGCGAGACCGTCGTGGTCGGAAGGTGCATCTTCCTGGCGATATCCATCAACGTCAATTCGTCCTCGTCAAGGGTGAAGCACATAAGAATGGAAAACGCTCGTTCCACCGAACGAACCGCCTTCTCCTCCGCAGCTCCCGTCGCCGTTGTTTTTTCATCTGCTGTTTGCGCCCGCATGGTCTCCCCCTACACAGCGCCTTCGTTCCCCCCGGGGGGCTCTCAGGCCGTCAGTTTTCCTTCTCTCGTAAGGTACTCGATTCCGCACTGGTACATGAAGTCGATCGGAGGTCGCTCTATCCCCGCCCAGAGGCGCATCTGCTCCGCAGCCTGATAGACGTTCATCCAGATACCGGAAAGGGTGCGGCATCCTCGCTTACGCGCCTCTATAAGGAGCTTCGTCTCCATGGGAACATAGACGACGTCGCACACGAGGTGCGACGAATTCAGAAGCTCCGGATCGAAGAGCACCTCGTCCGTCTTCGGATAGAGCCCGACCTTGGTGGCATGGATAATCACGTCGAACTCCTCCATCCCTTTGCGGATCGTCCGGTCGTTCATCTCGTCGATCTCGCAGACGCCGGGGAAATGGGCGTTCACTCTGGAGTAGAGCGTCTCCGCGCAGAAATAGTCCTGCAGGATGCAGAGCGAGCGCATCGCCGTCGCCCCTCTCATCGCGAGGGCGCAGACGATCGCGGTCGCGGCGCCTCCCGAGCCGAGGACAAGGTACCGGTGGTCGGGTATGTTCAGCCCCGCCTGCTTCTCAAGAGATTCGACGAATCCGGTACCGTCGGTGTTGTGGCCTATCTTTCGGCCGTCCTTTTCTATGACGATCGTGTTGACCACCTCGGTGAACCTGGCGGAGTCGGCCAGCCCGTCGATGTACTTGTGAACCTGCGTCTTGAAGGGCATCGTGACGCCCGTGCCCGCGTAGTTGAACAGCTGCATGGTGCGGACGACCGTTTCAAGCTGTCCCATCTCCAGCTCCAGGGGGACGTAGAGCATATCGAGCCCCAGCTTCTGGTAGACGCTGTTGTGCATGAAAGCAGCGGCGCTCTGCCCCACCGGGTTGCCCAGAAGGCCGAAGAAACGTGTATTCACCGTCGCGCTGAACATATTCTCGAACTCCTTTCCCGCACTACTCGGAGCGCCCCTTCAGATGCGCCGCGCAGAAGGCCTTCGCCGATTCCAGGCAGCGGCGGGCATGCTCCGCATACCCCGACTCCGCCACGCGCTCCAGGTTCGGCAGCTCTATCGAGTAGGGAACAAGCGGCATCGCGTTCAGAATAGGAGCGATGTCGATTCCGCCCTCTCCCACGTACGATCGCGCCTCCCTGAGAATCCGGACCATCTCCGTCTGTTCCGCCGGGATTTCCGCAGGCGCGTCGCAGAGGTGCGCGAAACGGAACCACTCTTTCGGCAGCTTCGCAAGCTCCTCCGGGTGGTCCTGGGCCCTGTGGAAGTGGTGGATGTCGATCATCAGCCCGGCGTTCGGCCGGTTGACCTTGCGGAGCACGTCGACTGCCCCGCTCAGCGTTCTTACACCGGCGATGGGAACGTATTCCAGCTCGACCGTCAGACCGTGCTGCGCGGCGAGATCGCACAACTCCGCAAAGCGCTCCACGGCGTACTCCCTGTCGAGCGTCCAGATGCTGCTCAGGACATGCTTGCCGCCAAGCTCCGCCGCCGTCGTCATGGCCGGCTCGTACTTCTTGACGTCCATACCGTCGAATATCCGCGCCAGCTCGATGTCGAGCAGTTTGATACCCGTATCGGCGAAAACGGCCTTCGTCTCCGCCATCAGCTTTTTATTTTTCGAGAGATCGTAATCGGGCTCCTCCGGGAGCCCCATATAGATCTGCCGCATGCTCACGTAGTCGTACCCGCAGTCCGCGGCGATCCTTGAGATGTCCGCGGGCGACGTCTTCAGCACCGTAAGCTGCGCCAGGGAAAATTGAGGCTGCATAATCCGTACTCTCCTCCTCCGAATGTGCGAACACCGTTCTCGACCGACGCGCAGCCGACCGATGGAGCGCCCCTTTGCAGGGGCGCTCCGCCTCCGTGCTACGGTCTGGAAATACCGAACTCCTCGGGAGAGTGCTTCGCTCCGCCGGCATCGTACAGGAGCCACGCACTGACCGACTTGTTCTGCTGAATGTATTCGCGCGCCTTGTCGCCGCTCAGTCCGAGCTTCACGGCGCCGGTGCTCTTGGCGAACTCGTCGAAGCGAGGATCCTCGTACCCCTTCTGGAAGGCCGCCCGGAGCGCCTCAAGGACGTCGGCCGGAGTTCCTTTGCGCACGAACGCGCCGAAGAACGCTCCCCACGGAAGGTAGGGCGCGTACTCTTCATACGCCTCGGTGATCGCCGGCACGGCGGGAATGCTGTCGATGCGCTCCTTGGAGATCACGGCAAGACCGCGCACCGAATCGGACTTGATGAAGTTCGCCGCCGCAAGCAGTCCGACCGCCACCGCGTCGATATGTCCGCCCATGAGCGCCGTGATGCAGGGGCCCTCGCCGTCGAATTGCATCTTGTTGAACTTCAGGTCGTGGATCTTCTCGATCATCGTCGTGGCGACGAAGGGCAATCCTCCCGGGCCCGTGGAGCCCATCGTGATCGTCTTTCCGGATGCGGCGGCCTCGATAAGCTCCTTGTACGTCGTGTAGGGGGAGTCCTTCCCCACGAGGACGACGCCGACGTTCGCCATCATCAAAAAGACGGGGTCGAACTGATCGTAGTCGATCTGGGAGAGGCCGGTCACCTTGTAAAGATTCGGATTCTCCGCGCCGAAGAGGATGCTGTATCCATCGGCGGGCTGGTTGGCCACGAAGGTGGTCGCGATGGCGCCGGTCGCGCCGGTCCGGTTCTGCAGAATGATCGTCCTCCCCAGATGTTCCTGGGCGATGGGCACGATGGCGCGGGTGACGTTGTCCATGGCGCCGCCGGCGCCCCACATGATGTACCCCTGGAGATTTTTCTCGGGGTAGGCGGCCAGTGCGGAACCTGTTACAAGCAGCAGAAGCACGAGCGCAAGAGCAACTTTTTTCATTGAAAACTCCTCCTTATGATGAAGTATGCACAGCAATCGACACGCAGGGACAGCGCGAATCCGGACAGAGTCCTCTTTCATTTTTCCGTAAAACACGGCGCCCGATCATAAAATGCCCCGCCACCGCCTGTAGGTTTTCGTCTGCGAGAAGAGCAAAAAGACGATCGAGATTGTGAGCACCAGGCTGATCGGGCTGGTCACGAATCCCTGTAGAAAGGGGATGAGCTGGTTCTCGGCGCCCTGCATCGCTCGGCGGTAGTTCGCGTCGAGCATCGGACCGAGGATCAGACCGAGCACCATCGGCCCCGTCGCGTAGCCGTAGAGCCGCATGAAATAGCCGATGATGCCGAATCCTATCATGTAGAAGATATCCACCACGCTGTTTTGAATCGCGTACGTCCCGATCACCGAGAGGATGATGACAACCGGCATGATGATCGACTTCGGAATTTCGATGATCTTGGAAAAAGGTTTCACGCTCACCAGGCCGAGCACCATCAGCGCCACGCTTGCGATGCTCAGGCAGCTCACGATCATCCAGAAGAGGTGCGGGGTCTCGATCATCAGCATCGGCCCCGGCTTGAGTCCGTGGATGTAAAGGGCGCCGATGATGATGGCGGTCACCGCGTCTCCGGGGATTCCAAGGGTCAGCATAGGAATGAACGCCCCGCCTATCGCGCCCTTGTTCGCCGTCTCGGGAGCGACGATTCCCTCGTACGCTCCGGTGCCGAACGGCCGGGACGGATTGCGGACGGACCGCTTCGCCTGATCGTAGGCGAGCAGCGCCGCAACGTCCCCTCCCGTGCCCGGAAGCGCGCCGATGAAGACGCCGAGCAGCGAGGAGCGAATGGAGAGCGGCAGATATTTGACGAACGTCGCCCAGCTCGGAATGATCTTGTCGAGGTTCTGCTTGGGCGAGCCTTTCCCGGAGTTCCGGAACTGCGTCAGCGCCTCGGAGACGCCGAAAAGACCGATCATCGCCGTAACGAAGCTGATGCCCGCCATAAGGTAGATATTGCCGAAGGTGTAGCGCAGCTCCCCGGTCGAGGGATCCATGCCGACCATGCTTAAAAGGACGCCGATCGCACCGGCGGTAACGCCCTTTATCGGGTCGCCGCCGCCGATGCTGCCTATCAGCAGCAGTCCCATCACAGCCAGAAGGAAAAAGTCCCTCGGGGAGAACTTCAGCGAAAAGTTGGCGACTACCGGCGCAGCCACCGCGAGCACGAGAATGCCGACGAAACTGGCGAAGACCGAGACCGTGGTGCACAGACCGATCGCCTTTCCCGCCTCGCCGAGCTGAGCGAGGGGGTAGCCTTCTATTCCCGTGGCGATCGCCGCAGGCGCCCCCGGAATGTTCAGCAGTATCGCCGTGATCGAGCCTCCGTAGACGCCGCCGACAAAGACGCCGCAGATCAGTGCGAGCGCGTTGTTCAGATCCCACGAGAATGTGAAGGAGATCAGCAGGGATGCCGCCATGGTTACCGAGAGCCCGGGAATGGCGCCGACCCAGATACCGGCGAAGACGCCGATCCAGATCAGGAGCATCATCTCCCAGTGAAGGAAGGGGATGAGGAAATACTGGAGGTTCTGTTCCATTGCCGTCGCCCCTTTCCTAGGGAAGAATGACGAGGAAGAGGTAGCGGAAGACCGCCACCAGCACGGCCAGGGAGCCCGCCGAGATCAGCAGCGCTCGGACGATGTGCTTTCCCCTCTGAAGATAGACCATCCCCGCGACCATGAACGCGTAGGAGGAGCCGATGAAACGGAGATGCGGGAGCGCCACGCAGTAGATGACCAAAAGCGACAGCACGACGAGCACGTCCAGGGGCAAAAGGTACTGCGCCACCGAGGGAGAGGAAGCATCGGGCCGCTCCCGGCGGACGGCTTTCCAGAAATTCACCGCCGAACACGCCATGATCACCGTCGACGCAAGCTTCGGGAAGACGGATGGGGAGGAGTACTCCCCGCTGGTCATGCCGAGCGCGAAGTAATACCCGAGAGCGCCGAGGAGAAACGTGATCGCCGTTACTCCGAGTTCTCCCGGCTTCCTTTTGGCTTCCGGAACGTACACGGAGAGATCTTTCGCCGCAGCAGCCGCTTCCGCCGCACTTCCTTTCGGATCGTCCATGAGGTACTCACTTCCTTCCATTGCTGTACGATATGGGCCCGGACGACGGGCGGAGGGGCGTTACCGGCATGCCCGCCGCCCGTTGTCGTTTCGGAGATGGCGCTCTATTTCTGCGGCTCGGGAATGCCGAACTCGGCGGGAGAGTGCTTCGCGCCGCCCGCGTTGAAGATCAGCCAGCTCGCGGTGGCCTCGAACTTCGCGAGGAAGTTCACCGCATCCTCGCCCGTGGCGCCGTTTTTGAATCCGCCGGAGTTCTTCACGTACTCCTCGAATCGAGGCTCGTTCATCGCCTTCACGAACGCGTCGCTCAGCTTGGCGACGATGTCGGCGGGCGTTCCCTTCTTCACGAAGACGCCGTAGAACGGTCCCCAGGGGAGGTACTGCTCGTACTCGGGGAAGATCTCCGTAATCGCCGGAACATCCGGAAGCTGGGGAACGCGTTTCGTCGTGAGCACGGCAAGCCCGCGGAGACGGCCGGAGCGGATGTACTCGACGGAAGTAGAAAGCGCAAGGGGCATGACGTCCGCATGGCCGCCCATCACCGCTGTCGCTCCGGGGCCGTCGCCGTCGAACTGGATATAGTTAAAGTCCGTGCCGTGAATGTTCTTCATCATCGCTCCCGCAACGTAGGGAAGTCCGCCGACGCCGGAAGTCGCCATGCGGATCTTCTTCTCCGCCTTCGCGGCTTCCACCAGCTCCTGCATCGTGGTAAAGGGAGTTTCGGGGTTGACGCAGATCACAACCGCCCCCTCGACCGCGATCGTGATCGGCTCCAGGTCATGGAAGCTCAACGGTGAGAGACCGAGCACTCTGTAGTTCGCCGGGTTCTCCGCGCCGTAGAGCAGCGTGTACCCGTCGGCGGGCGAGTTGACCACGAGCGTGGTGGCCACCGCTCCGGAAGCTCCCGTTCTGTTCTGCAGGATGATCGTCTGTCCAAGGTGTTTCTCCACAAGCGGCGTTACGGCCCGGGCGAAGTTATCCGTGCCGCCCCCCGCTCCCCACATGATGAGCCCCTGGAGGTTCTTCTCCGGATACGCCGCGAATCCCGCGAACGCCACCCCCAATATCAAGACAAGCGACAGGCACGCAATACCGAACTTTCTCATTCCACGACTCCTCCTTGCTGTACAGTATGCGGTACATTCACGAATCCGATGGGCCGGAACACCCTTCCGAAGCGTTCTTTTGAGAGTTCTACGCCTCCCGTGTATTCGAAGGGTCGTAGAACTCTCCGAAGAGCACCTCTTCGGAGGGGGCGTCCGTCAAAATCGGTTTCGCAACCCAAGTGCTGTTCATGTAGTGTTTCAGGGCGATATTCTCCGAGACCTGGTTCCCGCCCCAAGTGCCGCACCCCATGCTCGACGTCATGGGCATACCGTTGTTCGCGCTTCCGGCGTTCGCCTTCGACTGCGGCTGGCGGACCATGATTCGGGTGACGGGAGCCCTGAGAGCGAGCGCGTGGATGTGCTCCTCGTTGAAGCTGTAGATGCCGCAGGAGTGTCCGCGTCCTCCGACCTTGTAGATTTCGTCGACCATCTTAAGGGCGTTCTCGAACTCCCCTTCGTATCGGTAGAGCGCCAAGAGCGTCGTGAGCTTTTCGCCGGAGAAGGGGTATTCCTTGCCGATCCCCTCCCCCACGACCATGACGAACTTCCTGTCCGCAGGGATCTCGAATCCGGCTGCTTGACAGAGCTTTTGGGGAGCGACCGCGACCGTCTCAACGATCCGGTGTCCTTCGTCGTCCCACATCGCCTTCTTCAGATTCTCCCGCTCCTCGTCGTTTGCAAGATATCCGCCCTCCTTGACGAGCTGCGCCACCATCTCCCCATAGATGGAACCGTGGATGACGAGATTGCCGTCCGCGGAGCACCCGGAGCCGAAGTCGGACGTCTTGCTGATACGCGTATTCCGTGCCGCCTCTTCCACGTCGGTCGTTTCGTCGAAAATCATCGTGGCGTTCCCCGCCCCCGAGCAGTAGGCGGGCTTCCCGGAGCTATGGGCGGACCTGCTCATCGCGAGTCCTCCTGTCGCCATGACGAGATCGCCCATCTTCATCAGTTCCTCGACGATGGTCATATTGACCTCGGTGATGCACTGCAGAAAATCCTCGGGCTCGCCGATCGACTTCAGTCCCTGGCGCATGCTTTCAACGACTTCGAACGTCGTTTTTTTAGTTCTGGGGTGCGGAGAAAAGACGACCACATCCCGGGCTTTCAGCGCGTAGATCGCTGTGACGACCGGCGTCAGCTCCGGGTTCGTCATCGGAATCAGGGACGTGATCAGCCCTGCGGGCTTTCCATAACGGACCAGCCCCTTCTCGGGGTTGACTTCGACGATCCCGACGCTCTTCTGGCGCAGAGCGTCCCGAAGCACGCCGAGAATCTTGTGCCTCTTGCCGTAGCGGCCGCTCCAATCGCCCGCGCCGCTCTCCTCCACGCCCATCTTGCAGAAACGGTCGAAGTTCCGAGGATTGCCGGCCGCCCAAGCCACGCAGCGGCACATCCTGTCCACCCGCTCCTGATCGTAGTTCTCTATGATCTTCTCCGCCGCACGGGCTCTCGCGAAGACTGTCTCCAGAGTCTGTCGCTGCGCCTCGGTCAGTTCCTTTTTCGCCATTGCGTCGTCATCTCCTTCATGCATTCGCCGCGTTCAGTCCGGCGTGAACCTCGAAAAGAACCGCGATCCATTCCGGGTCTACATCCTCCACGGCTCGATATCCTCCCAGGACCAGACCCTCCACGTTTTTTCCTCGCCGCGCTTTCTGAAAATATCGTTGATGTTCCAGCACCCCTTCGTCACCACGGGAGCGTTCTCCATCCGCACGTCGAGGACACAGGGTTTGTTCGAAGCGAGCGCCTTTTCAAGCATCGGCTTGAAGTCCTCCGCCCGTTCCACCGTAAATCCGTCGATCCCGTACGCTCTGGCGATGGCCGCGAAATCGGGGCTGTACGGCTTTCCGTCGCGTTCGAAGAGCGTGCCGAACTGATGATCGTAGTGCTGCCTCTCAAGACCTGCGATCGTCCCGAAGGCGCAGTTGTTCATCACGACCCAGACGACGGCGATATCCTCCACCGCCGCAGTTGCGAACGGGGAGACGTTCGCGGCCATGCCGCCGTCGCCGATGAGCGCGACCACTTTTCTCTCGGGGCATGCGACCTTCACGCCGAGTGCCGCGGACGGACCGTACCCCATGGTCGCCAGGCCGCCCGGTGCGACGAAAGTTCCGGGTTCATAAATTTCGAACTGCTGCCCTACGCCGTTCTTGTTCCAGCCCACATCGGCCACCACGAATCCGTCCCGGGGAAGGACTTCGCGAAGGTCGGCCAGGATTCGCTCCGGCCGCATCGGAAATTGATCCGACTTCTGCGCTTCGGCGATCGTCGCACGGTACGCGGCCTTGGCCTCGGCGATCTCCCTGATCTTCTCCGGGCGTTTCACGCCGTTCGGGTACTTCCTCTTCGCCGCGGCGAGAATGGCGTCGAGCGCCATCTTCGCGTCGCAGACCGCGCCTATTTCCGTCGTGTAGTTTCGGCCGATCTCCTCCTGGTTGATGTCGATATGAATGAGTTTAGTCGGCGGCACGTCGAAAGTCTCGCCGAAGTACCAGGAGCTGCAGTCAGCCTCCGAGAGCCGTGTGCCGACCGCCATCATCACGTCCGCCTTCATCGCCGTACTGTTGTTGAACTCCGTCCCCCAGAATCCGGTCATGCCTACGGCCAGCGGATGATCGTCGGGAATCGCGCCCTTGCCCATGAGCGTATAGAGCACCGGTATCTCAAGAAATGTCGCAAGCTCCGCCAAAACGGACGCAGCTCCCGAAGAGATGACGCCGCCGCCGGGGTAGAGCACGGGGCTCTTCGCCTCGGCGAGGAGCGTCGCGATATCCTCCGCCGTTTTCACGTCGAGACCGGGTCTGGGGAGAAGCGGCATATTGTGCATACGCTGTTCGAAGAAGCGGGTGTCGATCTCCATCGAGAAGATGTCCATCGGCACGGAGACGAGGACCGGTCCGGGGCGTCCGGTGACGGCGAGACGGAACGCCTTGTCCATCACCTCGGGAAGAAGCTCCGGTCTATCCACTCTCCAGGCGCGTTTCACAAACGGCCTGAAGATCTCGTACTGGCTGGCGTCCGCGTGGAGGTTGACCTCCTGGTGCGGGTGACGACCGAAATAGCAGCTCGGAACGTCGCCGGCGATGACGACCATCGGAATGGAGTTGAGCCCCGCCTCGGCGACGCCGGTCGTCGCATTCGCCAGCCCCGGCCCCAGGTGCGTCAGCAGAACGCCCGGAACTCGGCACCCCTTCCCCCGCGAGTATCCGTCGGCGGCATGGGCGGCGATCTGTTCGTGGCGTACCGAAATGAACTCGATCCCGCTCTCTTTTAAAGCATCCAGAAAACCGATGACAGTGTGTCCGCAGAGACCGAAGATCTTTTCCACACCCCGGGCCTCCAGAAACTTCACGAGCTGAAACGCTACCAGGTCTTTACGCATATCCTTCCGCACCTCCGTTGAAAAGTTCGCAAGCGACCGTTTTCATGATGGATACCCCCGCACTGCCAAGAGAAAAATTCCGCAGAACGGAAACAAAAACCATCTCTAAGAAATGAATAAACAATAATCTATCGCCCGCGCCTTTGTCAATACTCCCTCGCCGTTTTTTCTGTCAAACGGAAAACACTTCCGTTTCTCTTCAACACCCCTCTAAGTTCCGCTGAGTGGAAATAGAAACCGTTTGACAGGAATTGTTTTTTTGAGTACTGTTGTCTCGGCAAAGGATGCATCATCAGTGTGCAAAGGAGGAGTAGCAATGACCATGACACTGCCTCGCAGCATTTTCTTTTGTGAGGTCGGCCCCCGGGACGGACTGCAGAACGAGCCCGACACGCTCTCCGTGCAGCGGAAGATCCGCCTGATCGAGGGTGTCGTCGACGCCGGGGTCAAGATTGTGGAGATAGGCTCCTACGTCCATCCGAAGGCGGTTCCGCAGATGGCCGATACCGACGAGGTAGCCTGCGGAATCCGTCGGGTGGAAGGGGTGGAGTACCGCGCGCTGGTCGCGAACCTCAAGGGAGTTGAACGCGCGATCGCTTCGGGAGTGAACAAGGTGAAGCTCACCGTCTCGGCCAGCGAATCGCATGCGAAGGCGAACCTCAACAAAACACCGTCCGAACTGATCGAGGGATTCAAAAGCTGCATAGAGTTCGCACATTCGAACGGGGCCGAAGTCTCGGGAGCCATCTCCACTGCCTTCGGCTGCCCCTTTGAAGGGAAGGTCCCGCCCGGACAGGTTGCGGAAATAGCTGAACGGCTGCGCGACCTCGGCATCACCGAACTTTCCCTCTCGGATACCACCGGCATGGCGAACCCGCGGCAGGTTTACGATCTCTCGACCCGCATGCAGGAGACTTTCCCCGACGTCCGATGGTTTCTCCACTTCCACAATACTCGCGGAATGGCCCTCGCGAACACGCTCGCCGGACTCCAGGCCGGCGTAGTCCGGTACGACGCCTCGCTGGCCGGGCTCGGAGGATGCCCCTTCGCCCCCGGAGCCTCGGGGAACGTCGCATCGGAGGATATGATCCACATGCTCCATGAGATGGGCGTCGACACGGGGATCGACCTGGAGAAGTTGCTCGCTCTTGCGAACGAACTCCGGGAGTGGGTGGGGCACGACACGGACAGCGCGCTGCTGAAAGCGGGTCCTTGTTGTCGCCTCGCCCCTCCGAACACCGCCGCGAAGCAGCGGTAAAAGGCGTTTATAGCGGAACGCGCGCACTTCTCCCATACATAACGGCTCAAGCGAGGCGTCGGTTCTCCATCGGGGCCTCGCTTGAACTCGGGAAGACTACGCAGGAAGCGAACTGCTCCTCGGGAAAAAGATACCCCCGACATGCCCGCCCGTATCGAGCTCGATCTCCATCTCCGGCAGGAAACGAGCGGTGATCGGTAGAACCGCGATATTAACGGAAGCAGCGGAGAAGCAACCGAAGGACCGGCGAGCCCCGCCATGCATCTACAGCCGGATGCGCCGCCCTTCTTCGGCGGAGAGATACGCGGCGTAGATGACGCGGATCGTCTCGCAGGCAAGGTCGAAGTCCGAGAGAGGAGCCCTGCCCGTGGCTGCGCACTCGATGAAGTCCTGGAACTGCGCCGCATACCCCCGTAGGTGTTCTTCAGCCACGAAAGGATTCTGCCACCCCGTCTTCGCGGGGAGCATCTCCGAGATATAGACGTTCTCCATCCCCTCCTCGTCCAGCATATAGGTGCTCATAACGTCGGACGGTGTGATTCGGCAGTTCATGACGGCGTCGTTGGCGTACACCTCGACGTAGTTGCGCGTCCCCCCCAGCATGGTATCGCCGGCGATGACGAGAGCCTTGGTCCCATCCGTGAAAGTGAGGGCAACCGAGGCGTAATCCTCCACGTCGACCGGGCGCACGCTGATATGACGGCGTTCGTGTTCGCCGAGGCTGGGCGTCATCCTCCCCGTATCGCACAGGACGCTCTGTACGCCGATATGGACGCCTCTGGACCGCGCCTCCTCCCGTTTGAGCCAGAGGATACCGCCGAGAGGGTGGCATCCTACGCGGATGAGCGAGCCGCCTCCGGTCTTATCCCATCTTCCGGCGACAGGAGAAGTCGAGCCTTTCAGGCTCTCTTCGCCCTTCATGAAGAGGATTCTGCTCTTCTTTGCCCGGACTATTTCGGCGGCTTTCAGGATGTTCGGCGAATAGACGTAGTTCTCGGCGTACATGAAGAGCCTGTCGCTCCCTTCAAGAGCCGCTTTCATCGTTTCGATCTCCACCAGCACGGCCCGGAACATCTTGGCCTTCGGCACGGTATCCCCTATCGGGTCCGTATCTCCCGGAGAACCGAAGTACCCCGCAAGCGGTTTTTCACAAATAACATGCTTCCCCGCCGCCATCGCCTCCATTGTGATGCGAGGGTGCAGAAAGGGTGGAGTGCATATATCGACGACGTCGATCTCCGGGTCGCGCAGAAGCGCCCCGTAGTCGTCATGATATTCCTCGTAATGATAGGCTTTCGCAACGGCCTTCGCCTTCTCGATCTCGATGTCGGCAATGGCCTTCAGACGCACGGAGAAACCCGAAACCTTCGCGAAGCACCTGCTGTGAAAATGAGAGGCGAAACCGCCTCCGACAACTCCGACAACCACTTCCTTCATAGTGCGTCACCTCGTGAACGAGAAATATACATCCAATGATCGGAACCAACGTTTGTCGCTAAGATGATCGTTCCTCTTCAAAAGCGCCTCAAGAAACGCGCGATGCTTCTCCAGGAGATTCCGGCATGCTGTCGCGAGGGAAACAGTCTCTTCGAGGATTCCATTTGACGGAAACCCAATCCGATAAGAGGAATTCAGCTTTACGATACAAAAGGGGGAGACGTCTGTCAAGATGTTGTTATTCTCGCAATAAAATATAGTTTATAATAAAAATAGCCAAATACTCGTAATCGGGAAACGTCCTCCCTGCTTCGTCGTACCTCACGAGTAGCGAGGTTTCCGGATACCCGAACAAAAAAGCCCCGAAACGATTGGTTTCGGGGCTTCCATGGGGCAGGCGGAGCTTCAATAAATACCCGCCAGTCGCGGGAGGATGATGCTGATCCATGGGATATACGTCAGCAGAAGCACCGCGACGATCATGCTCAGGATGAACGGCCAGACCGCCTTGGAGATTGATTCCAGCGTGATGCCGCCGATCCCGCAGCCCACGAACAGGCAGACTCCTAGTGGCGGCGTCACCATGCCTATGGCGAGGTTCACCACGATGATGATGCCGAAATGGAGCGGGTCGACGCCGATCTGCGTCACCACGGGCAGGAGAACGGGGACCAGAATGATGATGGAGGCCACCGTCTCCATGAAGGTGCCTATAAAAAGAAGAAGAAGGTTGATCAGCGTGAGGATGACAACCGGGTTCGTCGATATGGAGAGAATGGCCGAGGCCACCGCCTGAGGTACCCGTTGCGCCGTCAGAATCCAACTGAAGACCGACGAGGTGGCGATAATGAACATGATCGTCGCCGTTCCGATCGAGGTGTTCACCAGAATATCCTTCAGCTTCGCGAGGGACAGTTCTCGATAGACGAAAAAACCGACGATGAATCCGTAGGCCACCGCGACCACCGCCGCCTCTGTGGGCGTAAAGACGCCGCCGTAGATGCCGCCGAGAATGATGACCGGCATCAGGAGCGCGAGGATCGCATCCTTGAAAGTAGCCCAAATCTTTGCGCCGCTCGCTTTTTCATCTCCCTTGTACCCCCGCTTGCGTGCGATCGCCCACGCCACGAGCATCAATGAACCGCCGACGAGGATACCGGGGAGAATGCCGCCCATAAAGAGCGCCCCGATGGAAACTCCGGTGAGTACGCCGTAGATGATCATCGGAATACTCGGCGGGATCATGACGCCGAGCGTCCCCGCCGTTGCCTGCACCGCGGTGGCGTAGGGAGTGTCGTACCCACGCCGCACCATCGCCGGGATCAGGATCGTTCCTATTGCGGCGACGCATGCGACCGCCGCTCCGGAGATCGCGCCGAAGAACATGCTCGCGATGATGGCGACGAAGGCGAGCCCTCCGGAAAACCGGCCGACGATCGAATTCGCAAAGTCGACCAAGCGGCGTGAAATGCCTCCGAACTCCATCAGCGACCCTGCAAGAATGAAAAAGGGAACCGCCATAAGCGGGAAGGAGTCGGTCGCGGTAAACATCTTCTGCACCAACACCACGGGCGGGATGGCGCCGGACCAGAGAATGGCCGAGAGCGAGGCCAGCCCTATGGCCACGGCTATCGGGACGTTCAGTAGAAAGAAAAAGACAAGACTGCCGAAGAGCACCGCGGTCATGCGCTCCTCACCGCCTTTCCCGAAAGCGCGTCGAGTATCTGTTCAAACATCTGGAAGAAGCAGTGAACGAACATCAGCGCGCCCCCTGCGAAGACGGCGCTGTACGGTACAGCCATCGAGATCTCCATCGCGGGGGAAAGCTGAAAGCCGACGACGCGGAGGATCACCCTTCCGTAGTGGATCATGAAGGCGAAAAAGACGCAGCACGACGCGTTTACGAGCACCGCAGTCCACAGGCGCAACCTGTCGGGAAGAAGCGCGACCACCGCCTCTACGCCGATATGCGATTTTCGCTTGACTCCGATGCTCGCTCCCAGAAAGACGATCCAGACCATGAGATACCGAGCCAGCTCCTCGGACCACGGAAGCGAAGAACGGATGACGAAGCGAAAGATAACCTGAAGGAACACCACCACGACCATCACTGCGAGGAGAGCGCACACTGCGTACTCCGCCAGGGAGTTCACCCTGTCGAGCATTTTTCTTAAAAAGGACATGAATGCCCCCCTTTCTCTTTGAACGGCATGTCCGGCACAATCCGCCGAAGGAAGGCGTACGGATACGCAACTCCCTTCGGCGGAAATCGTCTCAAGACGAGGAAACGGCTATTTCCCGCTCAGTATTTCGTCGAGAAGCTTCGCGTCGTCCCCAAGCTCGCCCTTGAACTCGTCATAGACGGCTTTCGTCGCCTCGCGGAAGGGCGTTACGTCGGGCGTGGTCACTTCCATGCCAAGCTCTTTCAGTTTGGCGACCTGCTCGCTTTCCATTTTCGTGATCTGCTCGCGCTGGTAGACGGCCGACTCCTGCGCCGCCTTGCGGATGATCTCCTTGTGTCCTTCGGGAAGCGCGTCGAACTTCACCTTCGCGATGGCGATCATCGCGGGGGAGAAGACGTGTCCGGTGAGCGCCAGGTGCTTTTGTACCTCGTACACCTTCTGGACGTAGATAATGGGAACGGGGTTCTCCTGTCCATCGACCGTCCCCTGCTGCAGCGCGGTGAAGACCTCGCCCCACGCCATCGGCGTAGGATCGGCGCCCATCGCTCTCCACAGCGCCATGTGGATCTTGTTCTCCATCGTGCGCAGTTTGAGACCCTTCACATCCTCGGGGGAGTTCACGGGGCGCTTCGAGTTCGTGAAATGCCGGAAACCGTTCTCATACCACGCCAGACCGGTGATGCCGATCCTGTCGAGGAGGCCCATGACGTACTGCCCGATCTTTCCGTCAAGGACTGCGTACGCCTGCGCCTTGTCCTTGAAGAGGAAGGGGAAGTCGAACATCATGAAGCGTTTCTCGAAGCCGCCCATAGGTCCGGTCGATCCGACGTACAGGTCAACCGTCCCGAGCTGAAGTCCTTCCAGCAGATCCCGCTCTCCCGTGCCGAGCTGGTTGTTCGGGAAGATGGCGATTTCTACTTCTCCGTTGGTTTCCTTCTCGACGATCTCCTTGAACTTCTGCGCCCCCATGTGGTAGGGGTGCTGCTCGCTCACGGCATGACCGAGTTTGAATTCGTACTTCGCAGCCTCGCCGAACGACACGAGAAAGAAGATCACCGCACACGCCATTACCATCGCCGCTACGCCTTTCAACTTCATTTCCGAACTCCTCCTTACGTAAGATGGACGACTTCAGCCGCAGTGGTTATACGGAGAATTCGTCATAGGTCTTCTGACGGACCCGAACGAGGTTCGTCAGCGCCAAGTTGACGGGAGTGGGCACTCCCAGCTTTTTCCCTTCGTCCACGATAGCGCCGTTGATCACGTCGATCTCGGTCTGCCTGTGGTTCGTGACGTCCTGCAGCATCGACGAGCGGTTCGCCGCCGTCAGGCGCGCCACCTTTCTCGTGTGCTCGACCGGATTCTCCGTCTCGATACGAATCCCTGCGATGCGCGCAACTTCAACAGCTTCCCGCACCGCCAGCTCCAGCAGTTCGTCGGTTTCGGGAAGCTCGACCAATCTGCCGTTTTTGAGGCCCGTCACGGCGGTCAGCGCGTTGATGCCGACATTGACAAACAGCTTGCCCCAGATGAGACCGATGACGTTCTCGGAGAGTTTCACGGAAAACCCCGCCTTTTCAAGCATCGTGCCGACGTTCTTCAATCTGTCGCTTACCTGGCCGCCCTGCTCGCCGAGGATCGTATCTCCCTGCCCGGCATGACGAATTTTTCCGGGTCCGAGAAGCGTGCAGCCGTGCCCGGTAATCCCGGCCATCACCCGCTCCTTCCCTGCGGTTTCATTCAGCTTCTCCACGTTGCCGAGGCCGTTTTGGAGCGTGAGCACAACCGTCTCCGGCCCGAGGAGCGCTGCGGCGCCTTTCATCGCCTGCGCCGTGGCGGTCGCCTTCACGAAGACGATGACAAGATCGGCTTTCCCCGCCCGCGCCGGGTCTGTCGTGCCCCGAATGGAGCGAACGACTCTGTCTCCGCCGATGCCCTCTATCGAGAGTCCTGAAGCGTTCACCGCGTCGATATGCTCTTTCCAGACATCGACAAGCGTTACATCGAATCCCGCTTCGGCGAGCATGCCGCCGTAGAGAGAACCCATTGCGCCGGAACCAAGGATAACGGTCTTCATCTTCTCCTCCTAGGTCTAATTCTTTTTTCTTCCTTGGACGGGCATACCGAAAGCTCCTCCCGCCCTCCTCGTGCACCGCCCTGATCACCGGGCGGTTTCATCCCCCGAAAAACCATATCGCCTATGATGCAGGTTCCTTATATCCGAGCGAACGGGAGAATCTCCTCGCCACATCGAGCAAAAGAACGCCCACGGATTCGATCTTCCGCGGCTCTTCAGCGTACAAAAATTTGGGAAGCGCGACGCTCAAAGCGGCCACAACGTCTCCCGAACTCCCCCGCACAGGTGCGGCGATGCAGAAGAGTCCTTGTACATACTCCTCGTTATCCCAGGCGAGTTCTCTTGTGCGAATCTCGCGAAGCTGCGAAAGAAGCTGCTCGAGAGAAACGACCGTGTTCTCCGTATATTTCCGGAACGGAGGCGGACCCACGATTTCCAAGATCTTCGTCTCGGGAAGATACGCAAGAAGCACCTTCCCCAATCCGGTACAGTATGCGGGAAAGCGTTTGCCGACCGAGAGATCGACTTTGATGGTGGACTGGCTCTCTATTTTGTCGATATAGATCACCCTGTCGCCGTCGAGAATGGCGAGGTTCACCGCCTCATGAGTCTTCTCGGAGAGTTCCCTGAGAAAAGGCGAGGCCTGCTGACGGAGACCGAGGCGCTTGACGACGTCGTTCCCTATCTCGAAAAATCGGAAGCTGTTCGAGTACTTGTGGTTGAGAGGATTCTGATTGAGGTAGCCGAGTTTCTTTATGGTGGAGACAATACGATGAACTGTGCTGCGCTCCAGCGAGAGCAGCCTGCTTATATCGGCGATTCCAAGTTCGCCCCTGGCATCCAGGAGTTCTATGATCGCGAAAGCCCGCTCGATGGATTGGACTCCGCCTGCAGCAGCATGTTGCCTCTCCATGTACCTTCCCCCGAATCTCTCGAAAGAGCCTCGCAGATTATCCCGCATTACGGAACGACATTGATTATAGTGGAATCAATGTTCCGGCTCATTATAAAGAGGCCTTCTTTGACATGTCAATAGAAAAAGGGCGCAATTCGAGCTAGCGGATAAGTTCTTACAGGATCAATCAATGCGCTGCAAAAAGGAAAAAAGTAACATGCGAGGAGGCGGGAAAAGACGAAAAAGAGCGGCGCGGACGGCCTGACAGCGGGGGAGTATACCGAAGGAGGACGTTCCTTCCGCTTCGTGCACAAGACCGCGTACCTTTCGGTGCGCGGTCTTCTCCGTACTACGCGAAAAAAGGTCAGTTGCCTCCGATGTGCGCCGAAACTTCGCGAAGAACGCCGGTCCGCAAAATACGGCCTTCGTCCTGTATCGCTTCCATCTCGGAACTCCGTTCGTCGACGTACTCTTCGTCCTTGATCGACGGAAGGTTGATCAGGACGTTCATCGCAGCCCCTTCGAGCCCGGCGAGCGCTTGAGACGCCCCGACGCCGAGGTCGCTTGCGGCGTTCGTGTTCGTCTTGTCGGCGATTCGGGCGCAGAGACGGAGCACCTCAAGACAGTCCATGGCCGTGCTCCGAGGCGACTCGCATGCGCCCTTGAATGCGGTCTGGATCATCTCGCGCCGGGCGGCCTTCTCCTCGTCGGTATTCTTGGGGGCGGCAAACGCCTCCATTACCTTCTCGAAGGCCTTCGCGTCTATGTCGATCGCCTCCAGAAGACGGCGCCGAAGTTCCTCCGATTCGGAGAGAACCTCTTTCACCTCTTCCTCGTACTCTTCGTACCCCTTCTTCCCGATGGTAAGGCGGCACACCATAGAGACCAGCGAAGCCCCCAGAGCGCCGGAAAGCGCAGCGACGCTGCCTCCTCCGGGCGCAGCGGAATCGGCGGCCAGTTCGTCGGTGAATCCTCCAAGGGTCATATCTCTGAGAAGTGTCACTGAACTTCCTCCTTTACGTGGTCCATTCTTTTCGCGGCGGGAGGTCCGTATCGCCCCTCCCTTGCAACAGCCTTCCGTATTCTTTATTTATACCATATTCCGCGCCGCGCGGAAGACTTTTTTCAGAGGAGGAGCGGAAAGAACGCCTGCGCGCTCCTCCCGCTCCTCCGGGCAGATCGAAAAACGTGGAAGACCGTTTTCTTAGAAGAGTCCTGTGATGCGGCCCTTTTCGTCGATGTCTATCGACAGCGCGGCGGGCTTCTTCGGCAATCCCGGCATCGTCATGATCGACCCCGTCACCGCCACGAGGAATCCGGCCCCCGCCGACAGCCTCACCTCCCGC
>JAHDKT010000063.1 GCA_018436725.1 Synergistaceae bacterium
ATATTCATTCAAACGGGAAGAATAGCTGAAAAATACCTTCGGAATGTGAAAAGAGTGTTGCAGCATATGAAGGGTAAAGAAAATAAGAAGGATGAAAGCGGATGGAGCGAAAAACAGCGTGATTCGCTCGATGGGAGGCTTGTTGATCACTATATATACGTTCTGTCCCGATTGAGTGGAATGCAGGTCGCGGATGTCGGCGTCTGTATCTGTGATCTTGACGGCGTGGTTTTCTACAAGCCGGCGCGCAGCTTGGATTTGAAGGTCGAATATGGCGACGAGATTCGCCCCGGAAGTCTCCTGTACCGAGCTCTGCATGAGCGGCGGAGAGTAACGGCGAAGATGGACTCCTCGCTTTACGGGGCGCCGTACGTAGGGGTCGGCGCCCCTATCATGGACGAAGGCGGTCATGTTTTGGGAGCTGTTGCAATAACCGAATCGACCCTTAACTATGAAAACCTCAAAGAATCTTCTATGAAGATAGCGGAAAGCATTGAGATGCTGGCCGGGGCTTCCGAGGAGATCGCCGCGCAATCTGAGGAAATGAGCGGTATGGCCGCGATAATGAAGGAGACGCTTGAAAGATCCGGAGAAAGCGTGAAGGAAAGCGATCAGGTAATAGGGCTTATCAAGATGATAGCGACGCGAACGAATCTTTTAGGGGTGAACGCATCCATCGAGGCGGCGAGGGTTGGCGAACAGGGGAGAGGGTTTAGCGTTGTCGCGGAAGAGATCAGAAAACTGGCCGGCGTTACGGGCGACTCGATCAAAAACATTGCGCATACGCTGGCGTCCATTCAGTCCGACAATGCGGAAAACTGCCGGCAGATGCTCGTCATGTCTTCGATAATTACTCAAGTGTCCGATGCGACGACGCGGATCGCCGAGACAGCGCAAGCGTTGAACGATATGGCGAGCAGTCTGAACGAAATGGCGGAGAAAATTATGGAATCGATAAACTAAGGACGGCGCGTTTCATTCGAGTCCTTGCCACTCTTTCCCCTTTCTCACGGAATATTCTTCGACGAATGAGAGGAAGTTCCGCGCGGCGAACGAAAGGTAATTGTCCTTTTTACTGATGACCGCTATTTCCCAGATAATTTTCGGTTCCAGCGGTATCGAGACGAGCCCGTCGAAAATGAATCGTTTGACAACCGGGTAAGGAAGTATACCTATGCAAAGGCCGAGATGCACCATCTCGAAAATGAAATTTGGCATGAGCGTTTTATATACAAGGTTGGGCTCGAAACCTTCGTTCTCGCAGTGTCGAATAAACGCGTCGTGCAGGGTCGCCGTCGTGCTGAAGGTGATGATGCGCTCTTCGACAAGTTCCGACGTGTGGATCGGAGTGCTTCTCGTGGCGAAACGGTGCTCCTTGTTTACAAGTACATGGCAGATGCTCGTGGTGACAATACGGCTTGTCAATTTGGAGGCGTTGCGAACAGGGAGCATGACGAATCCCAGTTCAACCTGGTCGGACAAGACTGATTGCGCCGTGAGCTTGGATCCCTCTTCGATAATATCGAGCTTGACATGCGGGTATTTTTGATGGAACTCGAAGAGAAGAGGGGGGAAGTACATGTCCAGGAGAACGCCGGGGATACTGATCAACACTTCGCCGGATTTTGCGGATTTAAGATCGTTGATGTACTGATAGATGTCGTTGTGGGTATGCAGCACTTTCAACGCCTGCTGATACAGGAGTTCTCCGGCGTCCGTCGTTTTGAAGTGTTTGCTGGTTCGTTCTATCAGTTTGATGTCGAGTTCCTCTTCGAGCTGGTTGATGACCCGTGAAAGCATCGGTTGTGTGACCACAAGCTTCTCGGCGGCCTTTGTAAAACTCTGATTTTTTATAACCTGAACAAAGTATTTTAAATGTTGAATATCCATGGCGTCTCCAGTCTTTGGGGTAAGTGCTCGCTCGATAATGCATTACATGTAGGCATTGAACCATTTAGAAGAAAGTATTTTACATAGACTTAGTCTAGACTGTAGAATTGTATCATGAAAAAGATAAATGCTCAAGATGCAATATTAAAAAATGAATTTATGAAAAAATAGTTTATGTATATTCTATTTTGGAAACCGGTCGTTATCCAGCGCATTCATTTCACCCGTGTGTTCTATCCGAAAGAGCATCTCTCCAGCTTTTTCCGGATTTTTCAATGAAGCTGCGAGTTGAAATTGGGCGAATACGGCTAATGCCTTATTTGTGAAAAAAGGGTCCTTTGGTTGTGTCCATTGTATTGGATATGGAATATATTCTCACGAGGACGGGTGAGAGGGGAAAAGAGTTCGGAAGGAGCGTGTGGCGGGTATGAGCAAAGTGAAATCGGCGATCGAGGCGGTTGGTTTGATCAGGGACGGAGCGACAGTGGCGATAGGAGGGTTCGTCGGGTGCATGCATCCCGAGGAGCTTTCCAACGCAGTGGAGGAACGTTTTCTACAAAGCGGAACGCCGAATGATCTGACCCTTGTGTACGCCGCCGGGCAGGGAGACAGGAAGGACAGAGGAGCGAATCACTTCGGACATCCGAAGCTGCTCAAACGAGTCGTAGGAGGGCATTGGGGGCTTGCTCCGAAGCTGCAGGCTCTGGCTCTGGAAAACAAGATCGAAGCGTACAACTTTCCGCAGGGAGTCATATCGCATCTGTTCAGGGACATCGCGGCGAAAAAGCCCGGAACGATTACGCACATCGGGTTGAAAACATTCGTCGACCCTCGTCTTGAGGGCGGCAAACTGAATGCGAGAACAACGGAAGATCTGGTGGAGATCGTCGAAATAGGCGGTACGGAATATTTGCGGTACATGCCGTTTCCAATAGATGTAGCCCTGGTACGGGGTACGTTCTGCGACGCGGCCGGAAACGCGACGTTCGAAAAAGAGGCGCTGGCGCTCGAAGTCGTGGCCATGTGCCAAGCCGCGAAGAACAGCGGAGGTATCGTCGTTCTGCAGGTGGAGAAGGTGCTTCCGAAGAGCGAACTCAACGCCAAGCTGGTCCGTCTCCCTGGAATTTATGTCGACGCGATCGTAGAAGCCACGCCGGAGAGGCACATGCAAACGTTCGGCGTTCAGTACAACCCCAGCTATTGCGGAGATGCGAAAGCCTCAATCGGTTCTATAGAGCCTTTGGCTATGGATGAACGGAAAATTATCGCCCGCCGGTGCGCAATGGAGCTCGGGAAGGATGTTGTGATCAACCTCGGTATAGGTATGCCCGAGGGGATATCGATCGTCGCCAGCGAAGAAGGAATAGAAGACCAGATGATCCTCACTGTGGAGTCCGGTCCCGTTGGCGGAATACCTGTAGGTGGTTTGGACTTCGGCGCGGCTATCAATCCCGATTGCATTCTGGATCAGCCTGTTCAGTTCGATTTTTATGATGGAGGCGGCCTTGATATAGCCTTTTTGGGCTTGGCGCAAGCAGATCGCTTCGGTAATGTGAACGTAAGCAAGTTCGGCCCCAAGATCGCCGGGTGCGGGGGGTTCATCAACATCACCCAGACCGCGAAAAAAGTGATCTATTGCGGTACCTTCACCGCGGGAGGATTGGAAATACATGCCGAAAACGGTGCGCTGAAGATCATTAAAGAGGGGAAAATCAAAAAATTCATCGATGATGTGGAGCAGATTACCTTCAGCGGAACATACGCTGTGGAAAAGGGGCAGCCCGTCCTTTATGTAACGGAGCGCGCCGTCTTCGAA
>JAHDKT010000071.1 GCA_018436725.1 Synergistaceae bacterium
AGTAAAATGGTTCAACGCGACGAAGGGTTATGGATTCGTAACCTGCGACGATGGCAAGGACGTTTTCGTTCATTATAGCGCTATCCAGGGAGATGGATTCAAGACTCTCGACGAGGGCCAGCGGATTTCCTTCCGTATCACACAGGGTTCCAAAGGAGATCAGGCTGCCGACGTTGTGAAGATATAACCTCGTTCGACATTTCGGCATTTCCAAGGCAGCGGTTCTCCGCTGCCTTTTTATTTATTTTTTTCCAGGAGAATTGCTCGAATTTGCCTGCAAGAGCATGTACAATCCTTTGCATTCTCCCGACGTTCCGTGTACAATACCTTCCGCATATTTTCTCTTCCTAAAGGAATGAGATACTCTATAAAGCAAGATATTTCACCAGTGCGATTTGCGCTGAAAGGGGTTGCGATTGTATGAGATCCGAGATTCTTTCCCAGGAGAACAATGTCGTCTCCATCAAACTCGAGTTTGAAGCGTCCGAGTTCGCCAAAGGAGTCGAAAAGGCGATAAAGGAGCTTTCCTCGAAGGTAAATATAGCTGGGTTCCGCAAGGGACATGTTCCCCGCAAGATCATGGAGATGCGTTTCGGCAAGCAGGCTATTTACGCGGAGGCGATCGAGGAGATGCTTCCGGAGGCGATCGGGCAGATCGTAAAGGATTACGACCTTGATCTCATCGACGAACCCCATGTGTCGATAGAAAAGATGGAAGAGGGAAGTCCCGTCGATGTGCGCCTTACCTTCGAGGTGACCCCCGAGGTCGTGCTCCCGGAGCTTTCCGGTATCACGGTGAATCGCCCCGTCGCATCCGTCGCTGACGATGTCGTTTCAGGAACGATCGAGGAGATCCGCGCGCAGAACGCGACGCTCTCCCCGGTAGAGGGATTTCCTGTTGCGGCGAGCCATGTAGTGGACATCGAATATCATACCCTTATCTTGCAGGACGAAGGAAAACAGGAACGGCACGGACCTGATTCGACGACGCTCGACTTGGGACTGCCGTCCGTGAGGACCGAGATACGCGAAGCGCTCCTCGGCGCGAACTCGGGCGAGATGCGCACGGCCGATGTCCAGGTGGAGGAGAACTATCAGGATCCGAAGGTCGCCGGACGGACAGTCCGGTACGAAATAACGGTCAAGGAGATCAAGGAGAAGGTTCTTCCCGAGATGACGGCGGAGTTTTTCAAGAAGATACTCCGCAGCGACTGTGAGACGGAAGAGGCATTCCGCGAGGAGATAAGAAAACGGATTCTTGAAAAGATCTCCACCGAGAACCAGGGAAAAGCGGAATTCGACGCGTTGCAGAGCGTCGCCGACCTCTCGCGGCTTGCAGTTCCTGAAACGCTGATCTCCCGGCAGATGACGGCTATGAAGAAAGAGGACGAGGAAAACCTTAAAAAGAGCCGGAACATGTCCCTCGAAGAGATGCTTGCCGAGGCCTCCACAACCATGGAGGAGTACGAGAAGAATATCCGCGCGCAGGCCGAGGGTATTGTCCGCCGATCCCTGGTGCTCGACAAGGTCGCGGAGGATATGGGAATCACGGTGGAAAAAGAGGACTTCGAAACGGAGATGCAGACGCTCGCTTCATCCTACAAAATCGATGCGCAGCGCCTCGTCGAAGGTCTCTTCAAGGACGAAAAGCGTCTAATGGAGATGGCCAACAGAATCAAGTACAAGAAAACTGTCAAGGCAATCATGGAGACAGTGCGGATCGACGAGACGGAGCCTGCGGCGGAAGAGAAAACCGCCGAGTAGGAGCGACGCTACGACCAGGAGGTGTTCCTTTTGTTGGTTCCATACGTTGTAGAGCAAACCGGACGAGGCGAACGGACGTACGATATATACAGCCGTCTTCTCAAGGACAGGATTATCTTTCTGGGAGATTCCGTGGACGAACACACGGGCAATATTGTTGTGGCGCAGCTTCTGTTTCTTGAGAGCGAGGATCCGGAGAAGGACATCCATCTTTATATCAACAGCCCTGGAGGGTATGTTTCCGCCGGACTGGCAATTTACGATACAATGCAGTATGTCAAGTGTCCAGTGTCAACGATCTGCCTTGGCCATGCGGCGAGCATGGCCGCGCTCCTTCTCGCGGGAGGCGCCGCAGGGAAACGATTCGCCCTGCCGAATGCGCGCATCATGATACATCAGCCGCTCGGCGGCGTGCAGGGGCAGGCTACGGAGGTCGAGATTCACGCACGAGAAATACTGAAGCTTCGCGACAGGCTCAATGATATACTTGTGAAGCACACGGGACAGTCGAAGAAGAAAGTGCGGGCCGATACGGAAAGAGATTACTACATGTCTCCGGAAGAAGCTGTCGAGTACGGGATCGTCGATAAAGTTATTCATTCGAGATAGAAAAAGCTTTCAGTACCGGAAAGAACTGGTTTGATTCGACTTCAAGGGAGCCCGAGACAAGCAGACAACGCTCCGCCGCGTTCCGGGGAACGCGATTTCGGCGACGGGGGGATTTTTCTCTTTGCCGGGTTTTGTTTGCTTGCATTCCTGTTTATGGGAATGTGTTATCAGGCGCTCCCTTGTTGCTGTATCCCGGGTGGAGAGGTTGTAGGGAGGTTTTTGAATGTTCAGGTTCGATGACAGGGGAAGAGGGTCCAGAAGTAACGGCGGGAAGAATCTCCATAACGGACGCTGTTCGTTCTGCGGAAAAGGGCAGGACGAAGTGCAGAAGCTTATCGCCGGCCCAGGCGTGTATATCTGCGACGAGTGCATTCATTTGTGCAATATGATACTGGTCGAGGAAGCCGGTGAGAACCCCTCGAAGGCGAAAACGGCGGAGGCGTCGTTCCCGCTTGACGAGGTTCCCAAGCCCAGAGAGATCAAAGCGTACCTTGACCAGTACGTTATCGGCCAGGATCTGGCCAAGAAAGCCGTCTCCGTGGCGGTGTACAATCATTTCAAGAGGATCAGCAACAACATGACGGAGGATAGCGATGTAGAACTGCAGAAGAGCAACGTCCTCCTTATGGGACCCACCGGTTGCGGCAAGACGCTGATCGCTCAATCCCTCGCGAAGAAGCTCGACGTCCCTTTCGCGATGGCCGACGCGACGACGCTAACGGAAGCCGGCTATGTCGGAGAGGATGTCGAGAATATCCTTGTAAAGCTGCTTCAAGCTGCCGACTATGATGTCAAGGCCGCGCAGAGAGGAATCATCTATATCGACGAGATCGATAAGATCACACGAAAGTCGGAATCCGCCTCCATTACAAGAGACGTATCGGGCGAGGGAGTGCAGCAGGCGCTCTTGAAGATACTCGAAGGAACGCTTTCCAATGTACCTCCCAAGGGAGGGAGAAAGCACCCTTACCAGGACTTCATACAGATCGATACGTCGAATATTCTCTTTATCTGCGGCGGAGCTTTCGAGGGCATCGAAGAGATCATCGGACGCAGGGTGAACAAAAAGATCATCGGCTTCGGCGGCGATATCATGGGTAAGCACGACGCCAGACGGTTCGAGGTGATGAAGCAGATTCAGCCGGAGGATCTCATGGCGTTCGGATTCATCCCGGAGATCGCCGGACGTCTTCCCGTGCTCGTTCCTCTGGAGGAACTGGATACTGACGCTCTCGTCCGTATCCTTGTCGAGCCGAAGAACGCCCTTGTGCGTCAATATCAGAAGACATTTTCCATGGAGGGAGTCTCCCTGGAGTTCACCGACGACGCTCTTCGAAGCATCGCATCGAAGGCCGGTGAAAAGAATACCGGGGCGAGAGGTCTTCGGGCCATCCTCGAGAACATGATGATGGATCTTATGTACGATATCCCTTCCAGAGGGAAGGAAGTCGGCAAGATCGTCATCACGAAGGAGGCAGTCGAGGGAACGATGCCTCCGCTCGAAGAAGCGAGAAGCTCGGAGGAGGTCGCCTGATTATCATGAAGAAAGAAGAGGAAACGCCGTTGCGGGATTCGATGGGGGAGACCGACTCCGGACCCCGCCGCTGTTTCGTGCTTCCTGTGCGGGATATCGTCGTCTTTCCGGGCATCATCGCCCCCCTGTTCGTAGGACGCCCTCGTTCGCTGAAGGCTATCGAGATGGCGATGCTTCAGGACAGAAACGTCCTCGTCGTCGCGCAGAAGGAGATGCAGGTCGACGATCCGCGGATCGAGGATCTCTATTCCGTCGGAACAGTGTGCAGCATCCTGCAGATGGTGAGGATACCCGACGGGACGACGAAGGTGCTCATTGAAGGCGTGGAGCGTGTCCAGGTGTCTTCGTACGGAAAAGGGAAAGAAGCGCTGGAAGCCGAGGTAGTCTCTCTGCCTTGGGAGGATCATCGCTCTCCGAACCTGGAAGCGTTGAAGCGCAGCGTCCTTGAACAGTTCGAGAAGTATGTGACGCTGCACCCTCGTATTCCGGGCGAGGTGCTCATTTCTGTAATGAATGTGGAGGATCCCCGCCAGATATCCGACCTGGTGGGATCGCACCTCTCTTTGAAGGTGGAAAAGAAACAGCAGTTGCTGGAAATCGTCAATCTCGAAAAGAGCCTCAAGTTCCTGCTGAAGGTTCTTCTCGAGGAGATCGACATCCTCCAGTTGGAACACGATATTCAGGATAAGGTACGTCAGGAGGTTGAAAGAGGGCATAAGGAATACTATCTTCGGGAGCAGCTCAAGGTGATTCAGGACGAACTCGGACAAGGAGAAAAACCATCCGAGATCGACGAGTTGCGGGGACGGATCGACGAGGCAGACATGCCCGAGGCGTCTTTGAACAAGGCGCTGCACGAACTGGACCGTCTTTCGAAGATGCCGCTCATGTCCGCCGAGGCGACTGTAGTCCGAACATATATTGACTGGTTGGTCACCCTGCCGTGGAAAACGTTGACATCCGACAACCTGGAGATCAAACGGGCTCAGAAGGTGCTCGACGAAGATCACTACGGCCTGGAAAAGGTAAAGGAGCGTATCCTGGAGTTTTTAGCGGTCCGCAAGCTCGCTCTTGACAAGATGAAAGGACAGGTGCTCTGTTTCGTCGGCCCTCCGGGAGTCGGGAAGACCTCTCTCGGGAAATCCATCGCGAAAGCTCTGGAGCGGAAGTTCGTCAACATGTCGCTCGGCGGTATGCGGGACGAGGCCGAGATTCGGGGGCATAGAAGGACGTACGTCGGCGCGATGCCGGGGCGGATTCTGCAGAAGATACGCCAGGCAGGCGCACGGAATCCCGTCCTCCTGATGGACGAGATCGATAAACTCGGACTCGATTTCAGAGGGGATCCCGCCGCCGCGCTTCTGGAAGTGCTCGATCCCGAACAAAACAGCTCGTTCACGGATCACTTCATGGAGGTACCGTTCGATCTGAGCGATGTCATTTTTATCACGACGGCCAACGTGACCCACTCCATCCCGAGGCCTCTTCTCGACAGGATGGAGGTTATCAAGATACCCGGCTACGTGTGGCAAGAGAAGATAAAGATAGCCAAGAACCATCTTTTCCCTAGAATTCTGGAGGAGCACGGCCTTTCTACGAAGCAGTTGAAGATCACACCGAGCGGCCTTGAGCACGTCATAAGCGAATATACCCGCGAAGCGGGAGTCCGGGGTCTCGAACGGGAGCTTTCAACCATCTGCCGAAAAGTTGCGCGGCGGATCGTCGAGGACGAGAAGAGTGCGGCGCAGATCGTGTCGCTAGGCCCCAAACAGCTAAAGGAGTACCTCGGCCCCCCCAAGCTCTACGACCCCCGCCTTCCGAAGACAAAGGAAGTCGGCACAGTGGTCGGACTGGCATGGACCGAGACCGGCGGCGATGTGCTCGTCATCGAAGCCGTCACTATGAAGGGGAAAGGCGAGGTCACCCTTACCGGAAATCTCGGCTCCATCATGCAGGAATCCGCACAGACGGCCATCGGTTTCCTCCGGTCTCAGGCGGAGATCTTCGGCATAGGCAATGTGGACTGGAAGAGCATCGACGTTCACCTTCACGTTCCCGAGGGGGCCATTCCGAAGGACGGTCCCTCCGCAGGCATTACCATGGCCGTGGCCATACTTTCCGCAGTGCGCAGGAGTTCTGTGCTCTCCAACATTGCGATGACGGGCGAGATTTCGCTTCAGGGCAAGGTGCTTCCCGTCGGAGGGATACGGGACAAGATATTGGCCGCGAAACGGCAGGGGATAAAGAACGTCATCCTTCCGCTCGCGAACAAACCCGACGTCGACGAAATTCCCGAGTGGTCGAGAGATGGACTCTCCTTCAGGTATGTCGATCGCGTGGAGGACGTTTTCGAGTATGCTCTTGAAAGGTCGCCGTCTCCATGATGCGGAACTGGAAGGCGTCGGTCGAGTGCACCGCGTTCACGGCGGATCAGTTTCCTCCGCCGGAGATTCCTGAGGTAGCGGTGGCCGGCCGCTCGAATGTGGGGAAGTCGACCCTGATCAACAACCTGCTCGGGGCGCGACTGGCCCACGTGGGAGCGACGCCCGGAAAAACCCGGAGCGTGAACTTTTTTCTTGTCGAACGCGACGGACCTCCATTCAGATTGGTCGACCTTCCCGGATACGGTTATGCCTCCAGAAGCAAGGCGGAACGCAATACATGGTCCCGGCTGATCGAGTCGTATGTCGCTCAACGGAAAAACCTCTGGTTGGTGCTGCATCTTGTAGATTTCCGGCACGGGCTTCTCGAAAACGACGCGTCGCTTCAAGAGTGGCTCGACAACGTGGGATTTCCGATGTTCGTCGTGTTTACGAAAGGTGATAAAATCGCGAAAGGGAAACATCGCGGCACACGGGATCAGTATATCCGGGATGGTTTGAAATCGGTCGACGTTCCCATCGTCACTTCTGCGGAGAAAGGCACGGGGATTCAGGATCTGAGGGTATTTATCGAGTCGTTTCTCGATCGTCGCGACTGATCCGCCGATCCCTGCGCGGAGATACGACGAGAGCGGCTCGAAGAAGTAAAATTTACTAGGCACGGAGGGGAATTGCATCATGGCAGACATTATGGAATCTATGGCGAAATCGTACGACCCCGAACCGATCGAAGATAAATGGTATGCGCGCTGGATTGATTCGGATCTTTTCAAAGCGCGCGTCGACAAGAGCAAAGAGGCGTTCTCAATAGTTATCCCTCCGCCCAATGTCACCGGCTCTCTTCACATGGGGCATGCCTTCAATCATACGTTCCAGGATATTGTCTGCCGCTTCAAACGCATGCAGGGATATAACGTCCTCTGGCTCCCCGGAACCGACCATGCGGGTATCGCCACGCAGAACGTCGTTGAGCGCCGCCTTGCAGGCGAAGGCAAATCCCGCCACGATCTCGGAAGAGACGAGTTCGTCGGAAGAGTCTGGGAGTGGAAAGAAGAGTTCGGCAACCGGATCATCAACCAGATGAAAAAGCTGGGGAACTCCTGCGACTGGGAACGAGAACGCTTCACGCTCGACGAAGGTCTTTCGAAAGCCGTTCGTTCCGTCTTCGTCCAGCTCTATAAAAAAGGACTTATATACAAGGGCAAGTACATCATCAACTGGTGCTCACGGTGCCATACGGCGCTCTCCGATATCGAGGTCGAGCACGAGGAACGCAAAGGACATCTCTACTACGTCAGCTACCCCTTCGTCGACGGCGAAGGAAGCGTCGTCGTCGCAACGACACGCCCGGAGACGATCTGGGGCGATGTGGCGATCGCGGTGCATCCGCGATCGGAGAAAGGCGCCCTTGTCGGAAGGAAGGTTCGAGTTCCTCTCGGGGGAAGAGAGATCCCCATCATCGAGGACATCATGGTGGATCCCGAGTTCGGCACGGGCTGCGTCAAGATTACACCCGCGCACGACCCCAACGACTTCCTGGTGGGACAACGGCACGGTCTCGAACAGGTGCAGGTTATCGACGAAAACGGAATCATGAATTCTCTCGCTCCGGGGTACGAGGGCTTGACCATCGACGAGGCGCGAAAGAAAGCCGTCGCCGACCTCCAGTCATCCGGACACCTCGGAAAGGTCGATGAGATGGCGCACTCCGTGGGGCACTGCTATCGCTGCCGGACTACCGTCGAACCCTACCTCTCCGAGCAGTGGTTCGTCAGAACGAAGCCGCTTGCCGAAGCAGGAGTAAAAGCCGTACAGGACGGGAAAATCCGGTGGGTTCCCGACCAGTGGGAGAAGGTCTACTATCAGTGGATGGAGAATATTCGAGACTGGTGTATCTCCCGCCAGCTCTGGTGGGGGCACAGAATCCCTGCATGGACCTGCGCGGAGTGCGGGCATATCACTGTCTCCGAAGAGGATCCGTCCGCGTGCGAAAAGTGCGGGTGCGTCCGGATCGTTCAGGACGAAGACGTGCTCGATACCTGGTTCAGCAGCGCTCTATGGCCATTTTCGACGCTTGGATGGCCCGAGAAGACCGAGGATCTCGCCTACTTCTACCCGACCTCCCTCATGGTTACCGGGTTCGACATCATTTTCTTCTGGGTGGCGCGGATGATCATGATGGGACTGGAGTTCATGGACGAGATACCCTTCCGCGACGTCTATATACACGCGCTCATCCGCGACGAAAAAGGGCAAAAAATGAGCAAATCGAGCGGGAACGTCATTGATCCTCTCGACATGATCGAAAAGTACGGGGCGGACGCTCTCCGGATGACGCTTGCCGCGCTCACCGTTCAAGGGCGGGATATTCTGCTGAGCACCGGCAAGATAGAGACGTACAGGCTCTTCATGAACAAAATCTGGAACGCCTCCCGCTTCGCTCTGATGAATCTTGAAGACCTGCCGGAGGGAGCGGCGCTCTCCGCGAATTCGGAACTCGCCCTGCACGACAGATGGATCCTTACGCGGACACACCAGGTTGCAGGAGAGACGACGCGCCTTCTCGAATCCTTCGGTATCGGCGAAGCGGCGAGGATGCTGTACGATTTCGTTTGGGGAGACCTTTGCGACTGGTACCTGGAGCTTTCGAAGCCCGCGCTCAAAGGAGCCGAAGGGGGGGGGAGAAAGCTTGCGACTCAGCTTGTCATCACTTCCGTCTTCAAAGATGCGCTTCTTCTCATGCACCCATTCATTCCGTTCGTCACGGAAGAGCTATGGCAGGTGTTCGGCTTCGGACGCGGCGCCGAGGAAAATACCGCTTTCATCGAGCGCCATCGGTGGCCCTGCAGCGACCGCTCGTTCTCGTTCCCGGAATCTTTGGAGAAAATGGCTCTTTTCCAGGAGGTTGTGCGGGTGCTTCGGAATCTTCGCGCAGAGGCCAGGGTAACCCCGCAGTCCTATGTGAACCATGCGTTCGTCCAGTGCGGAGATGAGAGTTCCACAGCCGCGATCGTTCGGGAAGCGGGAGCGCTTATGCAGGAGTTGACGAAAATCCGCGAACTATCGCTGCTGGAGCCTTCGGCCGCCAAACCTGCGGGGGCTCTTTCTTCCCAGATAGCAGGCGGAGAAGTCAGCCTCGTCGTAGGCGATATTCTCGATATCGCTTCGGAAATAGACCGCCTCTCCGAAGAGATCGCGTCTGTTACGAAGAATATTCGGGCCAGCAGAGGGAAGCTGGAGAACGACGACTTCGTCCGGCGCGCCCCTGTCGAGGTCGTCGAAAAGGAGCGGTTGCGTCTCGAGGAGAGCGAAGCCCGTCTTCTTCGTATCCACGAGAACATCGAAAGCCTGAAGCGATCCTGACGATGATGAAGCGCCCGTTCGCTTCTTTCGAAGAACTCGAGGAGTTCTTTTCGAGCCTGGCGAGCCCCGGAATCCGGCCGGGGCTCGAACGGATCGCTCGTTTGCTCGAACGGCTGGGGCATCCCGAAAAAATGTTTCCTGCGGTGCATATCGTAGGAACGAACGGAAAAGGATCGACGGCAGCCTTCTCCGAGCGCATTCTTCGGGAATCTGGGTATTCTACAGCGCTGTATACAAGTCCGCATCTCGAATCTCCGGCGGAGCGCCTCCTGATCGACGGGAACCCGCTCACCGTCGAGGAGTGGTCCGAGTGTGCGTTCGAAGTCGAAGAGGCGATGAGAGGCGATCCTGCGCTTGTCGGCGATCCGCCGACGTTCTTTGAGGTAGTCACGGCGACTGCCTTTGTCCTGTGCGCCCGGCGTAGAATCGATATCGCCGTAGTTGAAGCGGGACTTGGGGGACGCCTTGACGCGACGAACCTTCTCGGCGATGTCCGCCTTACGTTGATCACGTCAATATCAATGGACCATATGGAATTTCTGGGGGATACGCTTGAGGCCATAGCCACAGAGAAGTTCGCCGTTATGCGAAGGGGAGTCCCAGCGATCTTCTCAGGGACTCCTCCCGTTCGGGTTGCTCAGTTTCGCTCGACAGCACTGGCTCTCGGCGCACTTCCGGGCGTTCTGACGGAGCTGTATTTATGCGAATCGCTTCTCAACACGCAGAAATCGCTCTCGTATACCTACCGCGCACTTGCCGGACGGCGCTTGCTTTTCGGCGAAGAGTGCGGCAGTGCGTTCGCTTCGCACGATATCTGCATTCATCTTGAAACAACCCTGCACGGTGTGTATCAGGTGGAAAACAGCGCCCTCGCGGTTTCCGGCGCCTTGCTGCTTGCACCGCGCTTTCCGCGCATCACGCTTGAGAGTATTCGGAAGGGTGTTGCCGCTGCGCGCTGGCCGGGCAGATTCGAAACGATCGACGACGCCCCGCCGCTGATTCTCGACGGAGGGCATAATCCAGGAGGAGTAGAAAAGCTCGTTGATAGCCTCTCTCTTCTGTACCCGGGAAAAAGGATCGGCGTTGTGTACGGATGTATGAAGGACAAGGCCTACACCGAATGTCTGGGGCTTCTCAGGAAAGTGTGTTCGAAGCTCTACTGCGTGCCTGTTCCCGGCAACCCCCGTGCAGCATCCCCCGAACTGCTTGCTCGTACGGCCTGCGACGCAGGTTGGCGCGCCGAAGCAGTACTGCATTTTTCCGACCCTCTAGAGGCGCTGCACGCAGCACGCCTTTCGGAAGAAGTCGTTGTCTGCTGCGGCAGCCTCTATCTCATAGGGTATGTAAAAACGCGCTTTCCTTTTTCAGGAAAGGAGGAAAGACGTTGAGTTCGGTTTCTTTCCGTATCAAAGAGAGCGGAGAGTTTCCTTTTATCGACTATCTTCACCCGGATCGGAGCGCGCCGTTCTTTCTGCGCCTCTTTCTACGGGGACCAGGCATGGACCGTGCTCTCGGGAATCCTCAGTCCGCACGAAGCCTTACGGAAGCGAGCATCCCTCGACGGGGTCCGCTTGTTGCGCCGCAGCAGGTGCACGGAACCGCAACGATTCCAGGGACTCCGGAATTCGCCTTCCCCAGTAGACCCGCTGGAGACGGAGTGCTTCTCGAGAAGAGCGGTGTAGAGGGTTCGCTCCGCTTTGCCGACTGCTTTCCGATTGTCATCGCCTCGCTGGAACCGTCTCCATGGATTGCCATTCTCCACTCGGGATATAAGGGAGTTGTTTCCAATATTGCAGGGAGATCGTGCGAATCGCTGTTCTCCTCTCCCGGCCGAACGGCTTCTCGTACTTTCGCCTGGATAGGTCCCGGAATCGGAAGGAAGCATTATAATAGAAAACGAGCGGATCCTTGGACGTTGAAGGGTATGAATGTGTTTGCTCCGGAATACCGGGATGAACTGGATACGGAAGTTTTTTTCGATCTCGGCGGTCAAATTCGCCGACAACTCCTTGACGCGGGGCTTCCTTCGAACAATCTGTGTTCCGTTCCATTGTGTACGTTTGAGAGAAACGATCTTTGCTACTCCTACAGGAACGGAGACATTGAAAACAGGCTTTTTCTCCTTGCATTTCTTTCGAAATAAAAAAATACCACTTTTGCAGCGTTGGCCGGGAGAATTATGTAAAGAACAAAGGGGTCCTACGTCATCAAAGGAGTTGAAGAGTCCATGGACTTGAAACGAGTAGGCGTGATCGGAGTCGGCCACCTGGGTCAGCACCATGCGCGAGTGTATACGGAGCTTCTTGGAGCCCATCTTGTCGGCGTAGTGGACCAGAACGAGAGCCGGGCGGCCGCGATCGGAGAAAATCTCGGTGTTCCATGGTTCACCGAAATAGATGACTTTATCGAGAGAGCCGCTCCGGAAGCGGTAAGCGTTGTCGTACCCACCAGCATGCATTTCGAGATCGCCAGAAAGGCGCTGAAAAGCGGGATTCATGTGCTTATCGAAAAGCCTGTAACCACCACGGTGAACGAGGCGGAGCAACTTCTGAGGATAGCGGCGGAATCCGATCTCGTGCTTCAGGTTGGGCATATCGAACGATTCAACAGCGCTGTGCAATATATCTCCAAAATCATCCACGAACCTCTTTTCCTTCAGTCCCGGAGACTCGGTCCATACTCGCCCCGGATCAGCGATGTCGGCGTTGTGCTTGATCTTATGATTCACGACATCGATATAATTCTCTCTCTCGTTCGTTCGGAAATCACAGGAATATCCGCAACAGGCAGATGCATCCGAAGCGACCATGAAGATATCGCCTCGGCGCAGATATCCTTCGCGAACGGTTCCATGGCCCATATTCTTGTCAGCCGCGTTTCCGAGAGGAGACTGCGCCAACTTGAGATCATGGAGCCTGAACGGTACGTAACGATCGACTACGAAACGCAGGACGTCTCGATCAACAGATGCGTCCGCCAGAACAACAACAGTCTTGTGGAAGTTATCGAGCATCCTGTCTTCCCGAAGAGCGAACCGCTGAAACTGGAGTTACAGCATTTCGTAACGTGCGTCCGCGAGGGAAAACAGCCGCTTGTCGGCATTACGGACGGGAAAAGAGCTTTAGAGGTTGCTGTTTCCGTTTTGAAGCAGATTCACTTGGAAGAAGGGCAGTTTGTTGAAGGCGAGGAAGCCGTCTCTTGTTGATTAACCGCAACTGAAAACGTGGTATAGTGGTACCCCGGAGTCCTTCGAACCGGGGTACTTTTTTATTTTGGATACCCAATGTGTTTTTTTCTTTTTTTTCTCTTTGAATGAGGTGAAAAAACTTTTTTTGAAGTGGCGTAATGTTTTTTTATAGGGTATCCTAAATCCGTTTTAAAAATTTCCCATAAAAATGGAGACCGCAATGCCTATTGTAAATGTTCAAGCGCTTATCGCCCTTGTACTTTTTCTCGCTTCTCTTTTCGTAGCCAGGATAGTTGTACGAATTCAAAACGGGAGTTTGCCGGGGAGCGCCCTGTGGCTTCTTTATCTGAGGATGCTCCTGGGGTTCCTTTTCGCCGGGGCGATTATTCTGGGGTTGTATTCTTTCGCCGGAATAGACATCATCTCAAAACATCTTTAGTAATGAAGGATGCGAGGAGGTCGACATCGCTTATGAGAGTCCGTGCGTCAGCAAAAAAACAGAGTGCCTTTTTTCTCCTTTTTCTCCTTTTTCTGTGTTCGAGTCCAACGGATGCGTCCCTTCTTCCAGCCGCCGACAGAGAGGGAGCGGAGCGTTTTTTTTCAGTAGCGTACGACAACTTTCTCAATAGGGCGTACGATCCAGCGCTTGAGAATCTGGACAATGCGCTGAAGCTGAATACATACTTCGTGGATTACTACCTCATGAGGGGACTTGTGCTCCATCGTCTGGGCAGAACGGACGAGGCCGTCAAATCGATTCGATACTACCTGGAGGTTCGCCCTCGCGACAGCGCTGCTCCCAGAATTCTGGAACGCTATCGGAACGAGCAGCTTTTCGTCAACGAATTTCTGACGGGCGAACCTCTTCAATCGACGATTATCTCTTCCGAAAAGGATGTCAAGAAGGCGTTTTCACTGGGAGTCCTGCAAACTTTGGGTGTTCGGGGCCTGGGAAAAGTCGCTTCGTACGCAGATGGCGTGTTTCTTGCCGACACGTTCGGCAATCGGGTAGGCTTTCGTCTGCCCGGTGAAGATCTTTTCCAGTTTTTGGAAATTCAATCGCCTGTTGTAGCGCTTCCGGCAGGGAACAAAAGCTTTTATGTTTTATCGGAGACGGGAGATGTGTTTCATCTCCCGGAGGGTGAACGCATACCGGTTTCTTTGGGTAAGCTTCCGGTGGAGCCCTCCGACGGAGCGCTTATCACGAGTGGACTTCTTGCTGTATCAAGCGCAGTTTCCCGAGGCGTCTTCGTTTATTCCCTCCCTGAACTGAACTTCGCAGGCAAAATAGAATTTCCCGAGGGCGAGCGCCTTTTCGAGCCTGTAGCTCTTTCCGTGTACGGCGGTTGGCTTGCCGTAGCGGATCGAAGCAACGGCAAGGTGCATATACAGTCGATTCAGGACAGGAGTGTTCGCTTTTCGCTGGAGGCGGAGGCGCCAAGGGACCTTGCATGGTCATCGTTCGGCGACCTGTTTATCCTCCATGAACCCGGTGGAGTTTCCAGGGCGCGTATCTCCTTCACTCGAAGAACTGCGACCGAACTTGAAAACGTGCTTTCGGAAACACCGCAGGGGTGGAGTTTGTACCCACTTCATGATCGTATCTACTGTCTTGATATTTCCGCTTCCCGTCTTTGGGAGATGTTCCCGGTTCCTCATGGTGAAAGTTTTGCGATGCTCTCCCTCTTTTCACCCGCGATCTCCAGAGAACAGGATCGGGAGAGCTTCGTTCTTGACGGAACCGTCTCCGGTCCTTTCAGAACCTATATGTCGATGAACGCTCCCGTTGTGACGTCGGTCTGGAATGAAAGGCTTCTCGGAGGAAACTACATCCCTTCCGTTGCTGCACTGCATGGAGCGACGCTGTACTTCAAACCTCCTCAGCCCGCTCGTTCTCGGGGAGAAGGAGCCTTTTCCGCCGCTTCCGGGAAAGAGGTCGTGAATGCGCTGATGGAGGCATGGAATGCTCGGAAGGGCGATATTGCGAATATCGTTGTTGCAGCGAGCACGCCGTTCTCTTTCGAGGAAATACTCCAGCTCGCCGTTTTTTGCCTGCAAAACCGAGTGCGGATATTTGTTTACGCGGATGGGATACCTTCTTTGGAGCTTCTGCGTGCAGCCGCTTTGACTTGCGGGAGCGAGACGTTCGTTCCGAACGGTACATGGGGGCCTCTTCCGCCCTATTCGTCGGGAAATATCAGGATCGTCCTGCCTGCCGACGAGACGTCCTCCGGGTTTCCGAGCAGATCGACGCTCTCCGTCTATCTGGATATAGGAGTTGTTCCGACGAGAGACTGGGTTCCTCTCTGGCCGGATCTCTTGTGATTCTAAAAAAATGAACAGTATGCGATATCTTCCAAAGGAGGAGAGGTTGAGCATGAACAAGGAGTACACAGAAGCGAAAGCCCGTTTTGAAGCGGGGGTTATGAAGACTCTTCAAAAGAACAAAGAGCGGAAAGAGGCTTTTACGACAGGGGGAGGGATCCCGCTCGAGCGCTTGTACGGCCCTGACCTGACCGAGGGAACCGACTATATTAAGGAGATAGGCTTCCCCGGTGAATACCCGTTTACACGCGGCGTTCAGTCCACGATGTTCAGGGGCAGATTCTGGACGATGCGCCAGTACGCGGGATTCGCTTCCGCCGAGGAGTCGAACGAGAGGTACAGATACCTTCTTGCTTCCGGCACCACGGGACTCTCGGTCGCCTTCGACCTTCCCACGCAGATCGGCTACGACTCGGACGATCCGATGGCGCAGGGAGAGTGCGGGAAGGTGGGCGTCGCCATCGACAGCCTCAAGGATATGGAGATTCTCTTCGACCAGATTCCTCTCGACAAAGTGTCCACGTCGATGACGATCAATGCGCCGGCGAGCGTTCTATTGGCAATGTATATCTGCGTCGGCGAGAAACAGGGCGTCCCGATGAGCGAACTCTCCGGAACTATTCAGAACGACATCCTGAAGGAGTACATCGCCAGGGGAACCTACATCTTCCCGCCGAAGCCCTCCATGCGTCTCATCACCGATATCTTCGAGTTCTGCAGCCAGAACGTTCCGAAGTGGAACACCATCTCCATCTCCGGGTACCATATCCGCGAGGCTGGAAGCACCGCGGCCCAGGAGGTTGCGTTCACACTGGCGGACGGCGTCGCCTACGTCGAGGCTGCGCGCTCGAAAGGCCTCGATCCGAACGTCTTCGGAGAAAGACTCTCCTTCTTCTTCAATGCGCACAACGATTTCCTGGAGGAGGTCGCTAAGTTCCGCGCTGCCCGCCGCATGTGGGCCAAGATCATGAAGGACCGTTTCGGCGTCACCAATCCGAAAGCGCAGATGCTCCGCTTCCACACGCAGACGGGAGGCAGCACGCTCACCGCGCAGCAGCCGGAGAACAACATCGTGCGAGTGACCATGCAGGCGCTTGCCGCCGTTCTGGGGGGAACCCAATCCCTTCACACGAACAGTATGGACGAAGCGCTCGCGCTTCCCAGCGAGAAGAGCGTCATGATCGCGCTGAGAACCCAGCAGATCATAGCCTATGAATCGGGCGTTACCAACACCGTGGATCCGCTTGCGGGGAGTTATGTCGTGGAGACGCTTACCAACCAGATCGAGGAGAAGGCATTCGAGTACATTCAGCAGATCGACGAGATGGGCGGGATGCTCACGGCGATCGAGAAAGGGTATGTCCAAAAGCATATCCAGGACTCGGCCTACGAGTTCCAGCGCGCAGTCGAATCCAAGGAGGCCGTCGTTGTCGGAGTAAACAAGTTCCAGATTGAGGAGAAGAACAAAGATATGAAGCTTCTGACCGTCGACGCCTCCGTCGGAGAGCGTCAGATAAAGAAGCTGCACGAACTCAGAGCTACCCGAGACAACATAGCTGTTTCCAACGCTCTGGATGCTATCCGTACTGCGGCTTCGAGCGAATCGCAGAATCTGATGCCGCTTATCATAGACGCCGTCCGCGCGTATGCCACGGAGGGAGAAATA
Source organism: Synergistaceae bacterium (assembly GCA_018436725.1). GTDB lineage: Bacteria > Synergistota > Synergistia > Synergistales > Aminobacteriaceae > JAAYLU01. The sequence goes on from JAHDKT010000071.1 coordinate 16,830, forward strand.
TGCGGCGTGCTTCGCGGAATCTTCGGCGAGTATACCGAGAATATCGTTTTGTAGACTCCGTTTCCGGGGCTGAGTATCAGGACTATCAAAATGGAGGGATCTTCCATGGACGAGAGAAAAATAAGGGTTGTCGTGGCGAAACCGGGTCTGGACGGCCATGACAGAGGAGCGAAAGTTGTAGCGCGGGCTCTCCGGGATGCCGGGATGGAGGTTATTTACACCGGGCTTCGGCAGACTCCCGAGCAGATAGTGGACACGGTGATGCAGGAGGACGCCGACGCCGTCGGGATCAGTATCCTCTCCGGAGCGCACACCTTCTACTTCACCAAGATCATCAACATGCTCAGAGAGAGAAACGCCGGGGACGTTATCGTCTTCGGAGGAGGGGTCATCCCCGACAACGATATCCCCGGTCTTCTCGAAGCGGGTGCGGGAGCGGTTTTCGGCCCGGGTACGCCCACATCTGTCTGTGTTGAATGGCTTGAAGAGGCGGTAGCGAAAAAAAGGGCGAATGAATAGTTCGGCGGCTGTAGATACTCTGCTTGAAAAGGCGCTTGCAGGAGATATTCGCTCCATCGCCAGGATTATCAGTCTGATCGAGAACGACAGCCCGGCGAAGGATGCGCTGCTCAAGCGCATATATCCGATGACGGGCAAGGCTATGGTCATCGGAATTACGGGGAGCCCCGGCGCCGGTAAGAGCACGCTTACCGACAAGGTGATAGAACACTTTCGACTTATGGGAAAGAGGGTAGGCGTCATCGCGGTCGATCCTTCCAGCCCGTTTTCGGGAGGGGCGATTCTCGCGGATAGAATACGAATGCAGCGGCACACCGGTGATACCGGGGTGTATATCCGGAGCATGGGAACGCGAGGCTCTCTCGGCGGACTCAGCAGAGGGACGAGAGAGTCGGTGATTCTCCTCGATGCCTGCGGTTACGATGTAATCATCATTGAGACGGTCGGCGTTGGGCAATCGGAAGTGGATATCATAAAAATCGCCGATACAGTCTGCCTTGTCCTTGTTCCAGGCATGGGCGACGACATCCAGATCATGAAGGCCGGAATCATGGAGATAGCCAACGTCTTCGCAGTCAACAAGGCGGATAAACCCGGAGTAGACAGGGTTGCAGCCGAGATCCGTCTCATGTTGGACCTGGTGAAGGAACGCCCGTGGGTTCCTCCTGTACATCTGACAGTAGCGGAGAACGGCTCTGGAATAGACGAACTCGTTGCCAGTCTCGTGGCGCACGGAGACTTCCTGAAGAACAACCCCGACGGTGTGCGGCGGGAATGGCGGCGACTTTCGTTCGAGGTCGAAGAAATCTTGTTGCAGCACGTTACCAGGGTTGCGGAAAGAACGTGGAATACGTACAAGACGGATAAGGTTATGGAGACGTTGCTTTCCAGAAAAAGCAATCCATATCTTGTTGCAGAGGAAATATTACAAAAAATTATTCCCGGGACCAGTGAGGTCTGAAGGGATCAAAGGGGGCAGAAAAAACAGATGTCGCAGCGAACGATAGACGAGCTATGCGAGGAGCTGCTCGGGAAGCGGGAGAAGGCGGGGCTCGGAGGCGGCGAGAAGGCGATCGCCAAGCAGAGGGAGAAGGGGAAGGGAACGGCGCGGGAGCGCATCGGGAGGCTG
>JAHDKT010000120.1 GCA_018436725.1 Synergistaceae bacterium
ATCGGGTTGAAAACATTCGTCGACCCTCGTCTTGAGGGCGGCAAACTGAATGCGAGAACAACGGAAGATCTGGTGGAGATCGTCGAAATAGGCGGTACGGAATATTTGCGGTACATGCCGTTTCCAATAGACGTGGCCCTGGTACGGGGTACGTTCTGCGACGCGGCCGGAAACGCGACGTTCGAAAAAGAGGCGCTGGCGCTCGAGGTCGTGGCCATGTGTCAGGCCGCGAAGAACAGCGGGGGTATCGTCGTTCTGCAGGTGGAGAAGGTGCTTCCGAAGAGCGAACTCAACGCCAAGCTGGTCCGTCTCCCTGGAATTTATGTCGACGCGATCGTAGAAGCCACGCCGGAGAGGCACATGCAAACGTTTGGGGTTCAGTACAACCCCAGCTATTGCGGAGATGCGAGAGCTTCAATCGGTTCTATAGAGCCTTTGGCTATGGATGAACGAAAAATTATCGCCCGCCGGTGCGCAATGGAACTCGGGAAGGATGTCGTGACCAACCTCGGGATAGGTATGCCCGAGGGGATATCGATCGTCGCCGGCGAAGAAGGAATAGAAGACCAGATGATCCTCACGGTGGAGTCCGGCCCCGTCGGCGGAATTCCTGTAGGTGGTTTGGACTTCGGCGCGGCCATCAATCCCGATTGCATTCTGGATCAGCCCGTTCAGTTCGATTTTTATGATGGAGGCGGCCTTGATATAGCCTTTTTGGGCCTGGCGCAAGCCGATCGCTTCGGTAATGTGAACGTAAGCAAGTTCGGCCCCAAGATCGCCGGGTGCGGTGGATTCATCAACATCACGCAGACCGCGAAAAAAGTGATCTATTGCGGTACCTTCACCGCGGGAGGATTGGAAATACATGCTGAAAACGGTGCGCTGAAGATCATTAAAGAGGGGAAAATCAAAAAATTCATCGATGATGTGGAGCAGATTACCTTCAGCGGAACATACGCTGTGGAAAAGGGGCAGCCCGTCCTTTATGTAACGGAGCGCGCCGTCTTCGAA
>JAHDKT010000015.1 GCA_018436725.1 Synergistaceae bacterium
CAGAATGGCTCACAAGCCCCCTAACTTTTGAAAGAGGTATAAATGGTCGTTTAGCGCAAGTCTTTTCAATGTGGCGCGAGCTAGGGTGGCTCATAAACGAGTTAAGCGTTTACGGCGTGGTAAAAGGTTGGAAACGGGGCTTGCCTTGGCGTGGGCGGTCTGAATGTCGTCCTCACTTAGAGCCAAATATTTTTGGGTCATTGAAATGGTGGTATGTCCCATCTCTTTTTGGAGCGTTGCGAGATTCCCGCCGTTTCGTAAATACTCGATGGCGTGTTGGTGCCTTAGGTCGTAGGCAGAAAACCGTCTTAACCCCGCTTTCTTGGCATATCTCCCTAGCTGGTGCGTCCATGCTCGAGTGTTCCACATTTCACCGTAACTGGTGCAAAAGACCGGTGTCGACAAGTCCCATTCTTCGGGGCGGCTCGTTATGAGTTGTCGCAACACGTTGGCGGTCTGACTGGAAAAAAAGACAACTCGACTCCGACGAGTCTTGGCGGTCGAGCTACGAATGACAGCCCTAAATAGGTCGAGATCAACGTCATTGACTCTCAACTGCAAAGCCTCGCTCGGTCGTATTCCGCAATCCAGACTTAAAAGGAAAAGTGCTTGGTCTCGCAGTCCGACGAAGGTCGAAACGTCCATTACTCCAAGCATGGCTTTTAAATCCTCTTGGGAGTGATCGACCATCCGGGGGTCGGCGTGTTGGAGCTTTAGCCCGTTGGCAGGGTTGGAAGCAAAAGCCCCCTCACGAACGCAGAAGTCAAAGAAATGTTTTAGCGTCTTGAGCCGAATATTGTACGTTGGCGGGGCTATCCCCTCTTGCGAAAGGTGCTTTAGCAGACAATCACGACATGTGTCACTCCATGCCGTGGGGTATCGCTCGAAGAAAAGCCTAACATTTTCAACGTAACCGGCGATTGTGTAAGGTGCGGCTTGTTCAGCCCTTCGTAACGTCACGAAACGTTGTAGAGCATTTTCCCATGTTTGAGGTGGAACCGACTTAATGTTAACCACCGTTGCTCTTTCCATGTCATCAACCTCCATAAATGTAAGGTCTTGACATTGGGAATCCGCTTGTTTTTGATCACCTGACAGAGGTGTTTTTGACACATTTTTTGAGAGGTGGGGTCGGTCTACACGTAAGGGGAGAAAAGTATGAGAACCGTTGCTATTACTAGCTTACAATCTTTCAGACAAAAAATGGTGGACCGTACAGGAATCGAACCTGTAACCCCCTGATTAAGAGTCAGGTGCTCTGCCAATTGAGCTAACGGTCCACGAAGAGCTATTCATTTATTTTATGCGAATACTAATGGCGCGCCCGGCAGGAGTCGAACCCGCGACCTACGGATCCGAAGTCCGTCGCTCTATCCAGCTGAGCTACGGGCGCGTACCGCATTTTAAAAAATGGGGTGAGCGAGGGGACTTGAACCCCCAACATCTGGAGCCACAGTCCAGTACTCTAACCAATTGAGCTACGCTCACCATATCCATATCAAGATTCAAGTGGCGCGCCCGGCAGGATTCGAACCCGCGACCTACGGCTTAGAAGGCCGTTGCTCTATCCACCTGAGCTACAGGCGCCTGCGAATGTTACGATAAAATTGGAGCGGGAAACGGGATTCGAACCCGCGACCTACGGCTTGGAAGGCCATCGCTCTAGCCAACTGAGCTATTCCCGCTCGTCGCAACGAAGTTGACTTCGTTCAGCACGGGAAATACTACCATATGACCGAGTTTCCTGCAACCTTTTTTTGATAGAAATTTGATGTAAAAATTATTTAAACTGTTGTAACAGAAAATAAGACTGCTATGAGCATTGATAGTATCATTTTATATGGTTACACAAAGTAGCAGCTCTATTACTATAACAAGGAGGTAAGAGCAGAATGAGCTATAAAGAGATAACTATTGAAAAGTGGGAAGATCGTGTAGGGCGAATAACATTGAATCGTCCGGAAAATCTCAATACTTTTAATAGCCAGATGGCATGTGAACTTGATAAAGCTCTTCTTGAACTTGATGAAGATAAAGATATACGAGTAATTATTGTAAAGGGTGCAGGAAGAGTTTTTTGTGCCGGTATAGATCTTAAGGAATTTCCTGAACAGAACCCGTTGGAGTATCGAGAGTGGGTTGAAAGAATGGAAAAATCTTTTGTGACAATCTCTAAGATGAAAAAGCCTGTTATTGCCCAGGTTCATGGTGTCGCTGCTGCAAATGGTTTAGGACTTATCGCTGCAGCGGATCTTGCGATTGCTTCAGAAGACGCACGAATGGGATTGACAGCGATTAATGTGGGTCTTCATTGTGTTGGTCCTGTAATTGCCGTATCTAAGTCTGTAGGGCGCAAAAAGGCTTTAGAAATGGTGTTATATGGGAATCTTATTCATGCTCAAGAAGCTCTTTCTCTTGGTTTGATTAATAAGGTTGTACCTTTCGATAGACTAGAAGATGAAACGAGAAGTTGGGCTTCTGAACTGGCTCAGAAAAGTCCACTCGCAATACAAATGGCTAAGCAAGGCTTTTATACATTACAAGATATGGAATATGAAAAACAATTTGCCTACGCTAATGAGGTTTTTGCGAGACTCTGCACTACAGAAGACGCTCTAGAAGGAATTTCTGCTTTTTTTGAAAAACGTTCCCCTCACTGGAAAGAAAGATAAAAAAGTCAAAAAAAGAGGAAATTGCAAAAAGCAATTTCCTCTTTATCTAAAATGGTCGGGGCGAAAGGATTCGAACCTTCGACCCCCTGCTCCCAAAGCAGGTGCGCTAACCAGACTGCGCTACGCCCCGATTTTATGTTGAGAAAGAATCGAACCAACCGAGCGAAATCTGGTGGAGCTGGGGGGATTCGAACCCCCGGCCTCTTCCGTGCGAGGGAAGCGCGCTCCCACTGCGCTACAGCCCCGGTCAGACCAACGGCGATTATTTTATATGGCGATCCCCTTCCTGTCAAGCGCTTCCTTTCAAAAAAACATTCCCGAGTCGAGAACACAGTTGAAGCAAGAAATATTCCAGCAGGAAAGACCTCAAGAGCCCGTGACGGTCTATCCTTTTTTGCAACTCGAGAGCTGAAGGATGTTCGATGATTCAAATTTAATTCGTGGAGAAAAAGCCTTCGAGGAACATCTTCTTCTCCTCCTCGAAAGAATGATATACTCGTACACTTGAAAGTGATCTCATAAGAGGATGGAGAGATGTGCGTGTCCTTCGGACCGGAACTGATTGCGGCTCTAGTAGGCGAATTCAATGAACGAATGCTGCCGGCACGGATATACAAGATCGAGACAGGCGATGTCTGGGCGGCGTTTAAAACGGGAGGCTGCGCCTGGTTGTTCATCTCGTGGCATGCCGTCCATTACGGGATAGGTATCGTGGGAGACGAAGCCGTCGGCGCGCTGAAAAAAATGAAAGCGCCGAAGTCGTCGTTCGGCGAAGCGCTGAAGAGATATTTTCTCAACGCCGCTTTTCTCTCGGCGCAACAGCTCCACAATGACCGGATTCTGACGCTCGAAAGCGAACGCCTTGTCGGAGCCGGGTTTACCGTATCCAACACACTTGTGTACGAGGGGATGGAAAGAAACAGCAATCTCATACTCCTCGACCAGAAACATACAGTTTCGGACGCGGCAAAACACATTCCCCCTGATGTGAACCGCTATCGCACCGTCCTTCCAGGAAACCCCTATACTCCTCCCCCCCCGATCGACAGAGAAAAATGGACCGAAAATTCATCTCTTCAAACTCCGGATGAAGCGAAGCGCTTCGCCGGGATAGGCAAACCTCTCGCCAAGGCGATAGAAGAAGCATGGGAGACACTTCCTCCGCGCGCATGGAACGATGCGTTGAGACTGCTCTTTGGAAAGGCGGAGTCCGAACAAGCTTCGTTCCGTCTTCAAAAAATCGGGGGCTATCTTACCGTCTTCCCTTATTTGCTGAGAGGCGCGACGGAACTGGAAGGGGACATGCTCCGCCGATGCGGTCAGAACGCCTCGGAAGGTATTGCCGCACTTCACCGGGAGAAAGGACTGGCGTCTGTCCGCAAAGCGATTGAAAAGGAGATACGAAGCCGCAGGCGGCACGTCGACGGTCTGGTCAAGCAGTTGACGCTTTCCGAGCGCGGAGATGAATTCAAAAAGTACGGAGAGCTGCTGCTCGCGTCCGCCCACAGGATTCCTTACGGTGCGAAAGAAGCGAAAGTCATAGACTGGGAGACGCAACAGGAAGTTACTATTGCCCTGGAGGAATCGCTCACTCTCACGGCCAATGCGGATCGTTTTTTTAAAAAGTACAAAAAGGGAAAGATCGACGTTCCCTCCGTGAAAAAAAAGATAGAGTCGATCGAGGACGGGATTCTTGAACTTGAAGAACAGATGGACGCTCTCGAATCCATAGACGATCCTCGCCTTCTCGCGGTCACGGCACAGGACATCCTGGAATGGCTTGCTCCCGTGAAAAAAAACGCGGCGAAAAAGAAGAAGAAGGAAGAACTCCCCCCGCATATACGCTTCTCCCACTGCGGAAACGAAATCTTCGTCGGGCTGAATGCGCGCGGGAACAGGTATGTCACATTCAAGGCTTCCTCGGCAGGAGACCTCTGGTTTCATGTTCACGAGATTCCCGGAGCGCATGTCATTCTAAAGACGCCGGGAGAAAAATACGACGGCGCCGAAGACTCCATACTCCTTGCAGCGTCGCTGGCGGCATGGTTCAGCAAGGCGCGGCATTCGACCAAAGTACAGGTCGACTATACCAGAAGAAAAAACGTCAGGTCCATACCGGGAAGCGCGATAGCGCACGTGACGTACACAAACCCGGAGACCGTGCAGATCAGGCCCGATCTGTGGAAAGAATCTCCTGAAGCCGGGCAGTCAATTCTTTCGGCAATGAACAGATGAAGGACACCTTCTCTTCCGAAACAGGATGCCGGAAGGAGAGTTTCCACGAATGGAGAAATACTCTCCCGAATTTTTCGGCGTTTTTCACCGAAGCGCCGTAGAGAATGTCGCCGTCCAACGGGTGCCCGATCTGACTCATATGCACCCGTATCTGGTGGGTTCGTCCGGTAAGTATACGGCATTCCATAAGAGAGTACCCTCCTCTGCTCCACAGAACGCGGAACTCGGTAACGGCGGGTTTGCCATCCGGGTCGACGGCCATACGGACCCTGTTGCTCGAGGATCGTCCGATGGGAAGGTCGATTCGCCCGGAAACGCGACGGACCTTGCCTTCTACGAGCGCGAGATAGCGTTTCTCCACCTCCCGCATTCTGAACTGCCGTTGCAGCGCCTCAAGAGTCGACTGATCCCTTGCGACGACAAGGAGTCCGGAAGTCGGTCCGTCGAGCCTGTGGACGATGCCCGGACGATGGACGTTGTTGAACGCTCCCCAAGCGTCAAAACGGTGGAGCAACCCATGGACGAGCGTTCCGCGCCAGTTCCCCGGGGCCGGATGGACGACGACGCCGGCGGGCTTGTCGAGCACGATCAGCCACGGATCCTCGTGAACTACACGGAACGGAACGTCTTCTGGCTCCAGATCCATCGACTCGGGAGCGGGAAGCTCGGCGACGACGACGAGCCCCTCCGTTACTTTCATCCCGGGTTTCAATTTCTTCGCCGAGGAAACGGTCACATGCCCTCCTTCGAACAGTTTACGAACAAAGGAGCGGGTGATTCCGAGTCTCGTCGCGAGGAAGAGGTCGAGGCGGCTCCCCGTCTCGACCTCTTCAACAACGAAAGTTTCAGTCCTGCCCGCCGATTCGGAGGTTACATCCTCGTCCGTCCCGACAGGGGCTGGTTGGTTCTCTTCTCCTCGCAGAGCGGGGCTTTTCTTCTCATGCATCCGCGAGCGTATGAAGAACCCGCGAACACCTGGGGCAGAGCCCCTCGGCGTCGGGAGTCTCGGTGTACTGCCAGCACCTGGGACACTTCTCCCCAAGCGCCTTATCCACGCCTACCCTGATTCCGGTCTCCTCGTCGATCTGCACTACGCACATACCCGAAATCGCATCGGTCCAGCGGAAACCGGAGACAATGCTGAATGTTTTAAAGTCCTCATCGGAGAAGGACTCGGCGGCAGCGGCGGCGTTCTGCCGCTCGACCTCCACCCGTGCATCAAGAGCGTGGCCGATGATTCCTCCGCCTCGGGCAACTTCGAGAACACGGCTGACAGCGCTACGCACTATCAGCGCTTTTTCCCACTTCGCCTCTATGCCTGCGTCGCTCATTCCGGCCTGCGGTTCAGGCCAGTCGGAGAGGAACACGCTTTCGGGAAGCGACGCATCGATAGTCCGCATCTCCTGCCAGATCTCCTCGGCAGTGAAACTAAGCACTGGAGCGAGCATCCTCGTAAGTGCGGAGAGCACCATCCACATCGCGGTCTGGCCGCTTTTACGGGAGAGGGAGTTCTTTCCGTCGGCGTACATACGGTCTTTGCTGGCGTCGAGGTAGAAGGCGCTCAACTCGTTCACACAGAACTGATGTATAGCGAACGTGGGGATATGGAATTCGTAATTGTCGTAAGCGTTGTTCGCCTTCCCGATAATCGAGTTCAGCTTCATCAGGATCCATCGGTCCATTTCGAGCATCTCGTCGAAAGAAACAGAGTCCGTCGGAGAGAAGTCGTTCAGATTCGCCAGAAGATAGCGGGCGGTATTGCGGATTCGACGGTACGATTCGCTCAGGTTTTTGATAATGGTGTTCGAAATCCTGACGTCGTTTCTGTAATCGGTAGAAGCCACCCAGAGACGGAGGATATCCGCGCCGTACTCTTTGATGACCTCTTGAGGAGCGACAACGTTCCCTAGAGACTTGGACATCTTCCGCCCCTCGCCGTCCATAATGAACCCGTGCGTGAGCACCTGCTCGTACGGCGCACGACCGTACATTCCGACTGAAGTCAGCAGCGATGTCTGAAACCAACCGCGATGCTGGTCGCTTCCTTCAAGATACATATCCGCAGGCCATTTCAGTTCCGGGCGTGTCTTCAGCACACCTGCATGGCTTGTGCCGGAGTCGAACCAGACGTCCATGATGTCCGTCTCCTTGCGGAGGTTCGAACTGCCGCAGTGATGACAGACACAGAGGTCGCCGAGCAGCTCTTCAGGGGACATCCGCCACCATGCCGAACACCCCTGCTCCACGACTAGCGCTTGAACCGCACGAATCCTGTCCTCCGTAAGAATCGGTTTGCCGCAGTCGTTGCAATAAAAAGCGGGAATGGGAACTCCCCATATGCGCTGACGGCTGATGCACCAGTCCGAACGGTCGCGTACCATGTTGAAGATGCGGTCTTTGCCCCAGTCCGGAATCCAACGGACATCGTTCTCGATCGTCTTGAGCGCGTCCTCTCTGAAATCGGCCACGGAGACGAACCACTGGTCCGTCGAACGGAAGATGACGGGTTTTTTGCAGCGCCAGCAGTGCGGATAGGAGTGTTGGATCTTGCTGTTTCCCAGAAGACGTCCGTTTTCCGTGAGTATTTCGAAAATCTTCTTTGATCCGGCATCAAGACTCAGACCGTCGACAAGTCCGGTTCCCTCCTTGAAGCGCCCCTTGTCGTCGACAGGGTTGTAGACTTCAAGACCGAACTTTACACCGGTCTCGTAGTCTTCCACTCCGTGCCCCGGAGCCGTGTGAACGCACCCCGTGCCTGTGTCGAGAAGCACATAGTCCGCAGGGAGCAGCGGTGTGCGACGTTCCGGATAAAAGGGGTGTACGGCGTCCACTCCCTGAAGCGAGGCGCCTTTAACAACGCCGAGTTCCTCTTCGAAGACCAGTCCTGTTTCCTTCGCTACGCTCTCGACAAGCGCCTTCGCCAGAAGGTACGTTTTCTTCCCGGCACGCAAAAAGACATACTCGTGATCAGGACCTATCGCCACGGCCATGCTCGCCGGAAGCGTCCATGGGGTCGTTGTCCATACGATGACGTTGACATCCTCGCCGGCGAGCACGGGCAGAAGCGCTTCCGCCCCCGGAAGCGCGTACGCGACGAAGATCGAAGGAGACGACTCGTCCCAATACTCGATCTCGGCTGCGGCCAGCGCGGTCTGACAGTCGACGCACCAGTAAACGGGCTTCTGCCCCTTATAAACAAGGCCTTTTTCGACAAGATCGGCGAAAGCCCCGAGCTGCGCGGCCTCGTACTCCGGGTGTAGCGTCATATAGGGGTTTTCCCAGTCGCCCAGAACGCCGAGACGGACGAACTCTTCTCTTTGGATATCGCGGAACTGCAAAGCGTATTCGGTGCATTTTTCGCGGAGAAGCACGGGGTCCACGGTATCTTTCGTTACACCAAGGCTTTTAATGACGTGCAGCTCTATTGGAAGGCCGTGCGTATCCCATCCGGGAACATACGGAGCATAATACCCCTTCATCGCTTTGAATTTCGGGATGAAGTCCTTCAAAATTTTATTGAACGCGGTGCCTATGTGAATGTGTCCGTTCGCATAGGGCGGCCCGTCGTGAAGAACGAACGAGGGAGCCCCTTCGCGTTTTTTCAGCATCTTGCCGTAGATATCCCGCTCCTTCCAGAAATCGAGGAACCCCGGTTCTCTCTTTGCGAGGTTCGCTCGCATCGGGAAGGCCGTTTCAGGAAGCGAGAGCGTGTTTTTATAGTCCGTGCTCATTCATGTACCCCCTTGTGGAATAGGAAAACCGTCCCTGAATTGTACCGGGACGGTAAAAAGAACTTCCATATACTAACACATTTTCGAGCAGTCGTTCGCTAAAGGCTCGCAGTCTTCGAGGAGGTGAACGACTGAAGCGCGTACAGCAAGACAAGGACAGCGATGCCGAACATGTCGCTCTGCCACCCCGGAATCAGCAGGAAAAGCGCCCCTGCAAGCGCGAGAACTCGTTTCCACAAGCTCAGCGTTCCCTTGAAGTAGCCGACCGTGGACATGCCGAGAAGCACCACACCGAGCATCGCCGTTCCCACCGCCATTACGAACGGGATGAAACTATAGTCGACGAGCACCAGAATCGGGTTGAAGACATAGATGAACGGGACGATAAAACCGGCAAGGGCAAGTTTTACCGCCGTCACTCCCGTCCTCATAGGCTCGGCTCCGGCTATTCCTGCTCCGGCGTATGCGGCGAGAGCGACGGGGGGGCTCAGATCGGCGGCAATGCCGAAGTACAGAACAAACATATACGCAGCCATTGGAGGAACGCCGAGTTGGAAGAGGGCCGGTGCGGCCATGGTGCTCGTGACGATGAAATTCGCCGTCGTGGGCAAGCCCGCCCCGAGCAGAATACAGGCAACCATGGTCAAAAGGAGCGTCAGCAGCAGATTTCCCCCAGCCAATGTTACGATGGCGCTGGCGATTCGAAGACCGAGCCCTGTAAGGGTTGCGGTCCCGACGATGATTCCGACGGTTGCACATGCGCAGGCTACGCCGAGAGCGGACCTGGCGCCGCTTTCCAAGGCGGCCAGCAGACGAGGAAGCGTAAGCCGAGTCTCCTTGTTCAGCCAGGAAACAAGGAAGGTAATGAGAATTCCGTTGTACGCGGCCTTAAGCGGGGTATAGCCGCCGATGAGGAAGTAGACGATACCGAAAAGAGGAATGAGCAAATGTCCTTTCTGGCGCAGAAGCCTCAGCAGCGGTGGGAGTTGATCTCTTGGGAGCCCCTTGAGTCCGAGACGCGTCGCCTCGAAATGTACCTGAACAATGACGGCGAAGTAGTACAACAGCGCCGGTACCACTGCGGCAAGAGCGACCTGGATGTACGGAACTCCCATGAACTGGGCCATGATGAACGCCGCAGCACCCATGACCGGCGGCATGATCTGACCTCCGGTGGATGCGACGGCCTCGACGGCCCCGGCGAAGTGCGGCTTGTACCCTACGCTTTTCATCAAAGGGATTGTGAACATCCCCGTAGTGCATACATTGGCTACGGAAGACCCGGAAATGGAACCCATCAGGCCCGAACTGAGAACGGCGACCTTGGCAGGACCGCCCGTAGCCCATCCGGCAAGAGCCATGGCAAGATCGATGATGAACTTGCCCATTCCGGTCTGCTCAAGCACCGATCCGAAGAGAATGAACATGAAGACGAACGTCGCGGAGACACCGAGCGGAATACCGAAAATCCCCTCCGTCCCCAGATACATATGGTTTACGATGCGGTTGATGTTGAAACCTCTGTGCTGGAAGAGCGCCGGGAAATGCCGTCCGTAGTAGCAATAGAGAAGGAAAAAGATCGCGATAACCGGCAGGATGGGACTCGTCACTCTCCTCGTCGCTTCCAGCAGTATCGCGACACCAAGAAATGCGACGACAAGATCCATTGCCGTGGGCAATCCCGCCCTTTGAATAAGAGAATCGAACTCGACAACCAAGTAGAGTGTCACGAACGCTCCAACAGCGGCAAGAAGGTAGTCGTACCAGGGAATTTCAGTTTTGGAAAGCTTAGGGGAAAATGGATAGAGCAAAAAAACGAGGACAAGGACAAACGCCAGATGGACGGCCGCCTGAATAATCGCCTGCATAAGGCCGAAGCCTGATGTGTACAGATGAAACAATGACATACATACGGCAATGGCCGAAACAAAAATCGCCGGAAATCCAGAGAGCTTGCGGTATCTGGATTCCGTGTCGAACTGCCGCCGTACAGCGTCGAGATCGATTTCGCCGTGTCCGTTCACTCCGTCCTTTTCGGAAACATCGGACAACAAGACCACCTCCTGATCGTATTCAAAACACCCGTGAAATACCGTGTCTCAAAAAATCCGTCGTTTCTGCGGAAAACACAAGTATATCCCCGGGAAAATCCTCATACAGCGCAAGTTCCGAACCGTCCGGAAGCAAGAGGCGATTCCTTCCTAAAAGATCGTTGCCCACCCTATAACGGATATTCCGGGCGACAAGCCCACCCCCCCTCAGAATCATCCATTTCCTGTCCATGATAAAACGCCCGTTCTGCGGAGCCTCCGTCGGCAATCCCGCATTTTGAGAGATGAATCGCTCCTCCCACTGGCGGATTTTCCCGGAAAGGACTCGATATTCGCTCTCCACAGGCGTCTTTTCGACAGAATGAATAAAGCCCAGGACAAACGAGCTTTTATTCGTCACAGGGAAGGTAAAAAGCGTTTTTCCATCCATAGATCGGATTGTCAATGTCTGAACAGGCACAGTGAAAAGAAATATAAGAGAAAAAAAGAGGATAACGAAGAAGATGCGCTTCATAAAGAGCGAGTGCAAGAACGTCCACCTCTTTTTTCGGAAACACGTGTTCGAAAAGATGGCGAGCCTGGGCCGATTCGAACGGCCGACCTACACCTTAGGAGGGTGCCGCTCTATCCTCTGAGCTACAGGCCCGTCTTCACTGACTGTATTCTGTTGAACAGGCGGATCGAAACGGCAAGAATTCGCCAGCACGTGGAATAGTACCACCCTCTCCCGGATTTTTCAAGTCGGAACGCGTTCAAATCCGGAAAATGCTTTCGACAAAAGGCGATAAACATCTGCCGAAAGCGCACGCGTACGCTCGAACCACGAACGCACTTCCTGAACGTCTTGCTCCATCCGCCGAAGGAGCCCCCCGGTCGTGTCGAATTTCATCTCGGGACGCAGATACGACTCGAGAAAAACCGTCAACGTCTTCCCGTAAAGAGATTCTTGCATATCAAGCACATATGTTTCAAAACGCGGAGTGCCGGAGGGTTCGAGAAATGTCGGATTGTAGCCTATATTCAAAGCTCCGCGGCGCCATTCGGATCCGATCAGAACAGAAGCTGCGTATACGCCTCGTTCGGGAATGATCTTTTTTTCCGGGTAGCGAATATTCGCGGTAGGAAAACCAAGCGTCCTCCCTCTTCCGTCCCCTGGAACGACCCTGCCTCTGAAAAAGAACGGATAACCAAGCAACGTTTTCGCGCCCACCACGTCCCCTGCGCTCACCAGCTTCTTAATGCTGCTGCTGCCTACTTTTGCGCCGTTCACAACGAGAGAATCCACTATTTCGAAGAACCAGCCCTTCCGGCGGGCCGTCTCGCGAAGAAACGCCGCATCGCCCTCGCGGTTACGCCCGAAACGAAAATCATCCCCGACGACGATACCCGTCACCGGAAGAAGCGATTCCAGCAATGTTATGAACTCGTCGGGCGACATCAGGGCGAGCGCGTCGTCGAACGGAATTTTCAAGACGTCAGGTACGTTGAGAAAGCGAGCGAGAATATCCCGCTCCTCCTCCGAAAAGAGCGAGCGCACCGAATCACCGAGCACGACCGAATCCGGGTGGGGGGAAAATGTAACAACAGTCCAGTCTTCCGAGGCGTTCGCCGCGGAATGGAGCAAGGCTAGTTTCCGGGCCCTCTCGAAAAGGAGCGCATGTCCTCTGTGAAATCCGTCGAAAGCTCCAAGAACGACTATCATTCCGTCTCCTCCAGAACGATGTTGATTTTGGGTTCGTAGGCCCCTTCACGAACAATTCTTCCGAAGCTAAAAAGTCCGTTCCCGCGAACAGCCGTTCCGCGAAGCGGAGAGAGCGTCCCCTCATGTGCAAAACGAAGCGAGGATAAACGGACCGCGACCCCGGTTTGCAGGATGCGAGTTGTCTCCGCATCAGCCTCATAACAGTAAAAATTCTCTGCGAAACGGGAGAGGGGATAGATGCGGGATCGAAGATCCTTTTCCCCGTTCTGGAACTCTTCGAAAGAGAGCGCCTGATCCACCGAAAGGGAACCGGTCCTCTTTCGAATCAGACGGAGGATGTGCGCGCCGCACCCGAGGATTCTTCCGATATCCCTGACGATACTGCGGATGTACGTCCCTTTCCCGCAGACAACGCGCAAATTGAAGCTATTCCGTCCACTCTCGCTCGGTAAAAGCGAAACCGAGCGCACGAAAACAGGACGCCCGGACAGGGAGACATTCCCGCCTGAACGAACGAGAGAATGAGCGCGTTTTCCATCGACCCGAACGGCGGAAATGCCGGGAGGCGTCTGGATACGCGCACCGTAAAATGCGGGGAGAATCGCTTTGATGAGATCGCAAGCATTATCTGGAACCTTGCCGGTGAAAACGGTTTCACCGGAATAGTCGTCGGTAGAACGCTCTTCGCCGAGAAGAAACGTCGCCTCGTAGAGCTTGGGAAGGGACATCACCAGGTCGCTCGTCCGCGTCGCCCCACCGACAAGCAGCACGAGCAACCCTTCCGCAGTGGAATCGAGCGTACCTCCGTGTCCGATCTTGAACTCTCTTTGAAATCGTCGTTTTGCGATCGCCACGCAGACCGTGCTCCGAACGCCCGCCGGTTTATTCAGCAACAGCAAGCCGCTCGGCATTTTTTCCCTCCACCAGCGAACGTATACTCTCCAGCGCATCCGACAGCGGAAGAGGCATCTTGCACCCCGCAGCCTGAGGATGCCCCCCGCCACCGAAAACCCGTGCAATCTCGGCGGCTTCGACAGCGCCTCTGGAGCGGAGAGACACCCGAACGCACTCCTCGTCTTCGACGAAGAAGGCGGCAAATGACACCCCTTTGAGCGTCAGCAGATCGTTTACTAAAAATTCCGTATCTGCGCGCTCGCTTCTTGTACGCACGAAATCATCCCGACGCAACCATGTGAACGCCGCCCAACCTCCTGCGGCAAAAACCCTGGAAAGGGCTATCGCTCTCAGGCGAAGGCCGGGCAGCGTAGCGTTGCATCGGATCAGTTCATCCATTCTCGCGGGGGAGACGCCCCCGGCAAGCAAATCCGCAGCAATTGAATGAGTCCGCTCGGTGGTGCATGAGAAAGCGAAGTTTCCGCAGTCGGTAATAATCGCTGTGTACAGCGCTTCAAGAACCTCGACCCCCGGAGACACCCCCCACTCGCGCAAGAGCATCCACACCATCTCGCCGGTTGAAGATGAAAAGGGATCCAGGTAGTTGATCGTTCCGAACATCTCGTTATCGGCATGATGATCGATGTTTACCAGCGGGACGAAGGGCGGAAGCTCTGAAATATCCTCCAGCGAACGGGCGCGCGTCGATGTGTCCAGCACGACAACGGCGCTCTTTTCCGTCACGGAGAGCGCCGAAAGCTTGAGGTTCTGACGAAAGGCAGCGGCGCCGGCAAGAAAAGAGTACCGGGAAGGGAACTCGTCCGGCCCTCCCCAGACGACGTTCTTTCCAAGAATCCGGCCCACGGAGGCGAATGCGCTCGCTGAACCGAGCGCATCGCCGTCTGGCTTCACATGGGAAAGAACAATCCAGTCGGATGCGCCGGAAAGTGCGCTGATAAGAGGAGAGAAATCGAACGGAGGAAGCGCGGGTCCAGCGTCCACGATTTTCTCTCCGTCACCGGACATCCGGAGACTCATCCGGCAGAAAACCGTCTTCGCCGTCTTCGTCCGCGTCGTCGTCACCGCCCGCTTCCTGAACATCCGACTTCAACGAATCAAGCAGAATATCGATACTGCGTCCGTATTCCTCGCTTGTATCGACGACAAAAGAAAGCGCCGGTACTTGACGTATAGTGAGCAGTTTCCCGAGCTGACTCCTCAGCGCTCCGGCCACGCTTGAGAGCGCCTTCCCAACATCTTCGCGTTCGGAAGGATCCAAAGTCGTATAGTAGATCTTCGCATGTTCCAGGTCGCGAGAGCAGTCAACATCCGTGATGATCGCTCTCTTCGCCGTTTCGTTCTTTATACGCAGCTCCAGGAGAAGCGAGACCTCTCTCTGTATCTGTTTGTTGATTCTCTGCATTCGAAATGTCGTCATAGCGTGTTACCTCGCGCCAGTGATATAGAACAGCGAACTCCCCGGTCTCTTCTTCGTTGGTTATAAAAGAGAACACCGCATTGAGCCGCTCTTCCGCCATAGCAACCCCGGAAGCGACCGCTGTAACGGCTAAAAAGACCTCGGACCAGCTTCCATCGGGTCCGAGATCCATAGCCGAAACATTCCATCGTCGTCTGATCCTGTCGAGCAAAGACTGGGTCACCTGTCTCCGGTCCTTCATGCTCCTGCTGCCCATAATTTCGAGGGCGACGAACAGGATCCCGGAATATGGAACGGGAAGCCTCCGGTTCATTACGAAAGGTGCCTTTTCTCCTCGATAATCTCGTATGCTTCCACAATGTCGCCCTCTTCGAAGTCCTGGAAGTTGGAGAGACTGATACCGCACTCGTAGCCTGCCGCCACCTCTCGGGCATCGTCCTTGAATCGGCGCAGATTCGCCAGGGAGCCGTCCCAGAGAACAATACCGTTGCGTATAAGCCTGGCTTTCGCATTTCTTCTGATGATGCCTTCCAGTACGTAGCTTCCTGCGATGTTGCCGGCTTTCGGTACGCGGATGATTTGGCGGATTTCGGCCTGCCCGAGCGTATTCTCCCGGATAGTCGGCTTGAGCATCCCCTCAAGAGCCGCCTTCACGTCGTCGATGGCGTCGTAGATGATGTCGTACAGTCGTATCTGTACACCTTCCGCTTCGGCCACCTTCTTCGCGTTGGCGTCGGGACGGACGTTGAAGCCAATGATGACCGCGTTCGAAGCCGAAGCGAGCATGACGTCGGATTCCGCAATCCTACCGACGCCCCGGTGGACGATATTGATTCCGACCTCGTTCGTCGCAAGCTTCTCCAGCGACGCGGCAAGGGCCTCGCTCGACCCCTGAACATCGCACTTGAGAAGGAGGTTGAGCTGAGGGATGTCCCCTTCCTTAAGCTGCGAGTACAGTTCCTCCAACGTGAGTTTCCGGGGGCCGCCCTGCTGCGCGTTGCGTACCTCCTGCTCTTTCGTACTCAGCGCATCCCTGGCGGCGCGTTCATTCTCCACGGCCTTGAAAACTTCCCCGGGCTGTGGAACGGCGGTGAGGCCGAGAATCTCCACAGGTGTGCTCGGTCCCGCGCAGTCGATCGGATTGCCCTCCGCGTCGATCATCGCTCTGATCTTCCCCCATGCGGTGTCGAAGAGCACAATATCGCCCTTGCAGAGAGAGCCCTGCTGCACCAGGACAGTCGCCACAGGCCCCTTCCCCTTGTCAAGCTTCGCCTCCACGACGACGCCTTCGGGACGAACCGTAGGATCGGCCTGCAACTCTTCCATCTCGGAGACAAGGAGGATCATCTCAAGAAGCTGCGGAATGCCCTGCCCCGATTTTGCGGAGACCTCCACCATTATCGTGGTTCCGCCCCACTCTTCGGGAGCCAGACCGACATCGGAAAGCTGTTGGCGAACCCTGTCCGGTTTTGCCGCTGGTTTGTCCACTTTGTTGATCGCCACGACGATCGGGACTCCCGCAGCCTTTGCATGGTTTATTGCCTCGCGGGTCTGAGGCATAACACCGTCGTCCGCCGCGACCACGAGCACGGCCACATCCGTCGCCTGCGCGCCCCGGGCCCGCATCGCCGTGAATGCCTCGTGTCCCGGAGTATCAAGGAAGACGATCTTTCTTCCTTCGTGCATTACGATCGAGGCGCCGATATGCTGCGTTATACCGCCCGCTTCGCGCGCCGTGATATTCGTTTTGCGGATGAAGTCGAGCAGAGTCGTCTTGCCGTGGTCCACGTGCCCCATTACGGTGACGATGGGAGGACGTCCTTCGAGATGTTCTCCGGTGAAGACCTTCCGTTTGATGACGGCGCAGGTCGTAGCCTCTCCCTCCTGCTCGTCTTCGCCGCAGGCAAGCGTCAGGACGGCGCCGTACGCTTCGCCGAGAACCTCCAGGCAACGCTCGTCCACCGCGCTGTCCGCGGGAACCATCATCCCCGCGGAGATAAGGCATTTGACCGCTTCGGCCGGAGTGGTTCCCAGGAGCTGGGCCACAGCTTTTACCGTAGAGCCTTTTGACACTTCGAAAGTTTCTGTTTTCGTCACTTTTTGCTCCTCTTTCTTTGTTTTCTGCCCCCCGCCCGAAGAACCGCTCGAAAGCGCGTCCTCCACAAGTTGGGCGATTTCGTTGTCAATGGAACTCATATGGCTTTTTACATCGACCCCGAGGTCGATCAGAAGATCAAGCAGCTCTTTATTGCTCTTCCCCAGCATCTTCGCAAGTTCATATACACGGATTTTACTCAATTCCCTCTCCCCCTTCCGCAAGCAGTTGCACTATTCTCTGCGCAAAACCGCTGCGTAACGGCAAAGCAACCACTTTCACGTTTCTCGAACCTATAGCCGCCGATAACTCAGCCTCTGTAATTCCAGGCGGATTTAACAAGTGACATTTTTCTGCATACCTCCCCTTTTGGAGGGATCGTTGGAACGAAGTATCCTTTCCGGCGAAAAGCACAAGAAGGGACTCTCGCCGCGCCAAGGAAGATTTTACTATATCCTGCCCGATGAGCAGAACCCCCGCGCGGCGGGCGAACCCCAAAACTGACAGCACGGCGGCGGTCGTCTTCTCATTCACGGCGTCTCGTGCGGCTCCTTTGTTTTTTCACGGATCAAGGTCAAGATCTCCTCGTACAGCGAATCATCGACTTTCGTCTTCAGCGCCTTTGCAAGAGCGCCCCTTTTTACGGCTGCGGCAAGGCACTCCTCGGAAAGACAGACATAGGCGCCTCGCCCGGGATGTCTCCCGGAAGGATCCACCCGCACTATCCCGTCGGGCGTCCTCACAACTCTGAGCATCTCCCGTTTAGGAGCCTCTTCGCGACACCCGACGCACGTCCTCGGGCGTCGCCGTTTCAAAACGGCATCGCTTATTTGGACCCCTCCTCGTCGATTATATCCTGGAAAATATCATGCAGCGTGGGCATCCTCTCCGGCTCCAGCGCATTGATGTCGATCTTCCATCCGGTCAGCCTTGCCGCTAGACGAACGTTCTGTCCGGCTTTTCCTATAGCAAGGGAGAGCTGGTCCGGGCGCGCGTACACGGTGACGGCCTTCTCCTGTTCAAGAATGGGCTCGATCTTGACGACCTTGGCCGGAGAGAGCGAATTCCGAACGTACTGCAACGGGTCGCTGCTCCACACGATGACATCGACCTTTTCCCCGCATAGCTCCTTGCTGATGGACTTGATCCTGGCGCCGTTGTTCCCGACACAGGCTCCTACCGGATCGACATTCATATCGAGCGTCTGGACGGCGATCTTCGCCCTGGCCCCTGCCTCGCGAACAATATTCTTTATATCGATGACTCCTTCGCGGATTTCCGGAACCTCCAACTCAAGGAGCTTCCGGAGCAGCCCCGGATGCGTCCGGGAGACCACGATCCGCGGACCGCGCGTCGTCTGCCGGACATCGAGCAGATAGAACTTCATCCGCTCTCCCGGAATGTACTTTTCGCTTACGATGCGCTCCTCCCGGGGGAGAATGGCCTCCGTCCTGTCGTTGAGGCGGATGAGCACCTGGTCGTTTTCGGATTTGAAGACCACCCCGGTCACAAGGTCGCCGACCCTGTCCGAAAACTCCTCGAAGATGATCTGGCGCTCCGCGTCCTTCAGTCTCTGGATAATCACCTGGCGCGCAGTCTGGGCGGCGATACGTCCGAAGTTCTCGGGATCGCGCTCAATTCTGATATAGTCTCCCAAAGCGACATCGATGAACCCCTGGGACTGTGCGTCCTCCAAAGCAATCTGCGTATCCGGGGCGGACACGACGTCAACTATCTGCTTCACCTCGCAGATGGAGATATCGCCGTTCTCCGTGTCGATATATACCTCGACGTCCTGATTCCCTCCCTGAAACTTCTTGTACGCCGAGATCAGCGCCGCCTCAAGACTCGACGCTATGACCTCCTGAGAAAGACCCCGCTCCTTGGTAATCTGGGCAAGTGCGCGAGCGAAGTCACGACCAAGCTGCATTTATGAACTCCTCCTTTTGTCTTTCTTTTCCTCGAAGACAAGATTGCCCTTGGTGATCACATTGAAAGGAACTTCGGCGACGGATTTCTCATCCGTGTTTTCCTCATAGATTTCAAGTATGACCGTATCGTCGTGCGCCGAAATAAGGACGCCGGTGAGGCTCTTCTTTCCCAAAACCGGAGTACGCGTTCTCAGCCTCGCCTTTTTCCCTAGAAAACGAACGTAATCTTCCATGGTAAAGAGAGGACGCTCGATCCCCGGAGAGCTGACCTCCAAAAAAAACTTCCCCGACACAAAATCTTCATGTTCATCGAGAAAAGCACTCAGAGCTTTTGAAACGATTTCGCAATCGCGCACCTCGATGCCGCCCATCGAATCGATGAACACCCTCAAAAAAACGGACCGTTCTTCGGTAACGAGCGTTATGCCGACGCACTCGTATCCAAGCCCCTCCACAATGTCGCGCAGCGGCTTCCACATATCTTTTCTGCCTGTTTCCACATCGATCGCCCCGCTTCACTCTTCTTAAAAAACAAAGAGTGGGGGAAATCCCACTCTTTGCAAAAAAAACCCGCAAAACAAGTAGTATAGAGTATAGCACAAAAAAAGGCAGAGCGCAGTATCACTCCACAACTTTAGAGATAAAAATCGGATACAAAATCCTCCCACCACTCGTCGAGATACGTCTCGAACTCTCTCGGGTCTTCAACGGAGAATACATCATCCGCCATCTCCTCCTCCATGAGTTCAGGAAGAGCAAGAACTCCCGCCCAGTACACAGCATCCTCGTAAGTGTTCCGTTCAAAAACCTTCGCATCCGCCATATCGGACCCCCGTTCTCGGGAAGAACGAAATCACAACGTCACTCCACCCAGTAGTTGGGCGCTTCCTTTGTTACCACGACATCATGAGGGTGATTTTCTTTTACGGAAGCTGCAGTCACCTTTACAAAACGCGCCTTTTTCTGGAGATCCGGCACATCCCTGGCTCCTACGTACCCCATACCCGAACGTAAACCGCCGGCAAGCTGGAAGACCACTGCGGAAAGAGATCCTTTATGCGCCGCAAGACCTTCGATTCCCTCCGGAACGAGTTTATCACCAGCCGCGCCTTCCTGAAAGTAGCGGTCTTTGCTGCACCCATCCTTCATCGCTCCCAGAGAACCCATTCCTCGATAACTTTTGTAGGAACGTCCCCTGTAAATGATGAGTTCTCCGGGGCTCTCCTCCGTACCGGCGAAGAGAGAACCAATCATTACCGAATCAGCGCCCGCCGCGATGGCCTTTACGATGTCCCCGGAGTACCGTATGCCGCCGTCCGCGATGACGGTTTTACCTTTCGCATGCGCGGCCTGAGCAACGTTATAGATGGCGCCGAGCTGCGGAACGCCTATTCCGGCGATGATGCGCGTCGTGCAGATGCTTCCGGGGCCGACGCCGACCTTCACCGCGTCCACCCCAGCCTCTATCAGCGCCTCCGCCGCGGAAGCGGTGGCGATATTGCCGCCGACGATCGTCATTTCGGGATGCTCGCCACGCAGCAATTTCACAGAATCAAGAACCTTTTTCGCATGCCCGTGCGCCGTATCGACGACGAGGACGTCAACACCGCTCTTCACAAGCGCGGCGGCCCGTAGAAGAAGATCGGAACCGACGCCGACGGCTGCCCCGACACGAAGCCTGCCCCCGCCGTCCTTCGCCGCGTTCGGGAAATCCTTCGCCTTCTGGATATCCTTTATCGTGATAAGTCCCTTCAGGATCCCGTTCTTATCCACGATCGGCAGCTTTTCGATCTTGTACTTCATAAGGATGGACTGGGCTCCCTCAAGCGTCGTCCCTTCCGCCGCGGTGACCAGATTTTCCTTCGTCATAATACGGCTTATGGGTTGTTCGAAGTTCTGAACAAAACGGAGGTCACGATTGGTGATGATGCCGACGAGCCGCTTCCCCCCGTCCACAATAGGAACGCCGGAGATGTGATAGTGCTCCATAAGCGCAACGGCTTCGCTGACCATATCCTCGGGGTGCAGATAGAAAGGATCGACGATCACGCCCGATTCGGAGCGCTTCACTACATCCACTTCCTTTGCCTGTTTCTCCAGCGGCATATTCCTGTGGATAATTCCTATTCCACCCTCACGGGCCATGGCGATGGCCAGACGGGCCTCGGTCACGGTATCCATTGCGGAACTGCACAGTGGAATGTTGAGGGGGATAGATTCGGTAAGGCGTGACCTGATCGAAACCTCCGAAGGAAGAACTTCGCTGTACGCCGGTTCGAGAAGGACGTCGTCGAAAGTGAATCCCTCGTAGGAAACGAACTTTGATTCGAAACTCATTACGGTACCTCCCTGCCCGCTAGGGACTCGAAAAGATTTTACAGGATTGTAGGGCTTCCGGAAAAAAGAAGCAACACCCCCGGAGAGGAAAACTTTACAATAGAGCGAAAGGCTCAGAAAATATCAGCCGGTCTCCACAACGTCGCTGCGGAGTGACACACAATAGAATGGCTCTCCCCGACCGGTCCGACTCTCTCCCCCGACTTTGCTTTCAGGTGCAGGCGCCCTCTCCATGCCTCGGGGAAAACCTCCTCCATCGTCGAGATCATTCGAGGAAGCGATCTCGCAAGTTTCGGTTCCTGAGCGCAAATAACGCTGTCGATCCACTCCAGAGTCCACCCGTCCTGCTTAACCCTTCGGGCCGTATCCGCAAGCAGACGGATGCTCGCTATATTCCTGTACACAGGGTCTCCCGCAGGATAGATCAGACCGATATCGCCCATACCGGCGGCGCCCAGGAGCGCGTCGCACACCGCATGCACGAGAACGTCGCCGTCCGAATACCCTGCAAACCCCAAGGGGAAATCCGGAAAATCCACCCCCCCGAGAATGAATCTTCTTCCAGGAACAAGAGGATGAATGTCATACCCTATTCCGGTGCGAACAGTACGCTGCACATACGATTCAGCCAGGGCGAAGTCCTCCTCCCAGGTTATCTTGATATTTTTTCGCTCTCCCTTGACCTGGAGCAGCGGAAGCCCTGCGGAGATCCAGGCCTCCGCCTCGTCCTTGGCGCCTCCTCCGTGCGACGTAAGCACGGAGACGAGCTTCTTTCTGGGGAACCCCTGAGGAGTCTGCGAAAGCCATAACCCCTCTCTCGGAAACGGCACAAGCGTTCGGTCGTCTCCAGTTTTTTTCAACGCATCAGAAACGGGGAGGAGCGGTATAACGCCGCAATCCAGGGTCAGCGAGTCGATCAAACGGTCTGCAAGTTCTTCGGAAAGAAAGGGACGCGCGCCGTCGTGAACAAGCACGTACTCGCCCGAAGCGGCTTCGATACCTCTCAGCACCGATTCTTGGCGTTCCGCCCCTCCAGGAACGACTCGAAACGGCGCCTTCCAACCGAACGTTTCGCGATGCACTGCATCGAGGGCAATTTCCGGGACAACCAGAACGCACTCATGAACTCGCCCTCTCGCATAGAGGCGTTCTCCGGCGGAAGCGCTCCACTTCCATAAACAAATACCGCCAAGCGTGCGGAACTGCTTGGCGGTTCCGCACGCTCCTCCGGCTCGTTCTCCCTTTCCGGCGGCGACGATGACGAGAGATGTTTCTTTCACGACATGCGGACTTCCCTTCGGATTCTCCCGAAGACCATGCGGCCGGCGGAAGTCTGAAGCATCGAAGTCACAACGACCTCGACCCTTTTCCCGATAAAGTTTTCGCCGTCCTCGACGACGAACATCGTTCCGTCGTCGAGATACCCGACGCCTTGATGAGGTTCTTTCCCCTCGCGGATCACATCGATCACTATGGTCTCGCCGGGAAGCAGCATCGGCTTCAGCGCATTCGCAAGGTCGTTGACGTTCAGAACGCGAATCCCCTGGATCTGCGCAAGTTTATTGAGATTGTAATCCGTCGTCAGGATCTGGCCGCCGATTTTTTCCGCCAGAACAACCAGAGCGCTGTCTACGGATTCCGCCTTAAGATGCTTCAGCGACGCGTCGACTATTTCGACCTGAATATCCCCAAGTCGCTGAAGTTCGTTTACGACGTCGAGTCCCCGCCGGCCTCTCGTCCGCCGTGCAGGATCGGTCGAGTCGGCGACGGATTGGAGTTCGTGAAGCACGAATTGCGGGATGAGAATAATGCCCTCCAGAAACCCGGTCCGGGCGACATCCAGAATACGTCCGTCGATGATCACGCTTGTATCCAGTATTTTTTTGGGAACTTCCCACGGCTGTTCATCGGAGGGGAACCCCTCCTCATCTCTATGGGGCTGCCCCTTGATCATGGAAAGACGTTCCTTGAGCCCTCGGATCGGACCGAACACTTGGCGGAGTTCGTTCTGTCGCTTCAACAAAATTCGCGCCCCCAGGTAGGCCAGCACGACATTGAGCACCACCGCCATATAGCTTCCGAACGGCAGGTCCGAAAACGGAAGCGCCAAAAGATTCGCGATGAGCAGACCGATGATCATACCTACGGTAGCGGATGTAATTTCTGACCAGCTGGTGTTCTTAAGGTGCGATTCAATAAAAGTACCCATGAAACCGAGAAGACGCAGAAAGAGAGGGGAGAAAATCAAACCGATAAAAGCGAATAAAACCACGGAAAAAATAGTCATCAGAATCTTGCCCGGCATCCAAAGGGGAAGCCATTCCTTCCCGGCCGAAAACCACTCCGCGGGGATGATCGGAAAAAGTAGCTGAGCTACCTGCGCGCCTATCATGCCCCCTATGAGAATCATCAGGCCGGAGAAAATCAACTGCACGATTTTCCCGAAACCTTCCGTCATATTTTCACCTCGCTTTTTAGATAAATATGCCATCAGCTTGAACTTTTTCATTGTGCTTCTCCTTTATCACAAGAAAACGCGCCGTCGGTCCGAAACGCTCCGAGGCTTTCATTGAGCGCCTTTCACGCGGACACGGGATTCCATTGCGGCCTGCAGCGTGGTCCTGTCCGCGAACTCGATGCTGCCTCCCACGGGAAGACCGTACGCAATCCTGGAGAGAGACGCAGCGCCTGCGCCGAGATAGTCCACAAGAGCGTGGTACGTCAGATCGCCTTCTATACGCGGGTTCGTCGCTATTATCACCTCCTCTATGCCATCGTTCTCTATACGCGTGCACAGAGCCTCGAGCACCTTTCCGTCAAGCGTCTCTCCGTCGAGGGGCGATTCTCTTCCCCCGAGGACTTGATACACGCCGGAGAAAACTCCCGCGTGCTCGATACTGAAAAGGTCCTCCACCGTCTCCACAACGCAGAGCACTTTTCTGTCCCGAAGAGGGTCTGAACAGATGGAGCACGGGTCGTCATCGGTGATGTTGCCGCAAATGGAACAATTATGGACGCGTTCTTTCAATGCCGCAAGAACACGCGCAAGTTCATCGGCGAAAGAGGGCGGCTGCTGCAAAACATAAAACGCCATACGCCGGGCGCTCTTCGCTCCGACGCCCGGCATTTTGCGGAACAACGACGCAAGTCTTTCAAAAGACTCCGGCAGCGCCACCCACGGCCCCCTTGCGGGTTAAAACAGTCCGGGCATGCCCAGGCCGCCGGTGAGCTGACTCATACGGCTGTTCGCCAGCTCCTTGCTCTTGCGAAGCGCATCGTTCACCGCCGCCAGCACGAGGTCTTCCAGCATCTCCACATCGTCGCCGGCGACCTCGGGCTCGATACGGACAGCGACAACGTCTCCCTGTCCGTTGGCGGTCACAGTCACCATACCGCCCCCGGCGCTTCCCTCGACCTGTTCGTTCGCCAGTTCCTCCTGAATCTTCGCCATCTGCGCTTGCATCTTCTGGGCCTGCTTCATGATTTTATCCATATTCATGCGCTACATCGCTCCCTTACTTGTACTTGTTGAACTAATGATGATACTCGACGCCGCGCATGATCGTAAACGCGCGGTACACCTGCTCGAGAAGGACAACGAGACAAAGCTCATGCGGCATCGTCATGGGCGACAAAGAAAGCGTAAAATCGCTTCGACGCCGAATTTCTTCCGAGAGACCGAAAGCTCCTCCGATCACCATCACGACCCTGCCCGGCGTCCCTTCCAAAATGGCTTGGAGCCATCCGGAGAAGGCTTGACTGTCGAAGCGTTCTCCCCGTTCCTCGAGCGTTACCACGAAGTCTCTCTCCCGGAGTGTTTTCAGAAGGGCACCCCCCTCCTTCTCCATCTTTCTTAAAGGAAGAGAATCCTTCGACTCCGGAACGGTCTCCATCGTCACCGAGACAAAAGCCCTCAATCTCTTGAAATATCGGTCCGCCATCATCGCTGCATGGTCGTCTTTCGCTTTTCCGACACTAAGAATAATGATTTTCATAGTATATGTCCAGCATGTTTATTGTATTTTTTCGCTTTCGGGGGAGAAATTTTCCATGGCCATCGCTTGCTCTTCAGAGAAACGTACGTCCAGGAGAAGCGGTAGAACTCCCCTTAGAAACTGCGCTTCGGTCAACCTGGAAAAATAAAAACGCGCCCCTCCGTTTTCGTGGCTACTTCGGGGCGCACAAAAAAAACTGTATTTCCGGGAAACGGCTTTCATACCGCTCCTTTTCTCTTCGAACGATAAATACCGGTTTTTGTTAAAAGTACCTTCACCACAAACGCAAAAAGGTCAAGGTCTTTTTTCCATCTCCAGGGTTCCTGCAAAAGACGGTAAAACCATTCGAGCCCTATCTTCTGAAGAATCTTCGGGGCTCGTTTCAACGCCCCCGAGACAACGTCGAAAGCGCCGCCTACTCCTACGGCGAGCAGATCTCCGAGGGCTTCGGCGTTTTCGGAGACCCATATCTCCTGTTTGGGAATGCCCATCGCGACGAAGAGAATTTTTGCCCCGCTCTTCCTTATTTCTTCCGCCACGGATAAATCTCTTTCATCGAAATAACCGTCACGGAAACCGGCAACGACAAGATCAGGGAAACTGCTCCGGAGTTCGGCAACTGTCTTTTCAACTATATGCGGACGCGATCCGAGAAGATAAACGGGCCACCCTTCTGCGGCAGCCATACGGGCAAGACCTATCATGTAATCGATCCCGGTTACACGTTCTTGAACAGGGGTACCCAGCAACTTAAGCGCCCAGACCAGGCCCGTCCCGTCAGCGAGAGTTAAAAATGAACCGTCGAGAGCCGCCGCGTACTTTTCGTTTCTCTCCGCCTCCATCACCGCTAAAGCGTTCACGGTTGCAATCAGGCGGGCGCCTCTGCCGGAGACAAGCCCTCCCCGCGCTTTTGAAAGGGCATAGTTCATCGAGACGTTATCTATGGTCGTTCTCCAGATGGACGGTCTCAGTGGCATTTCCACATTCTCCTTCATATTCCGTATAGCCGGAGCCAGAGTGATACCGGCGAAAAGGATTGCAAGGCTCGCTACGAGCATCATCGACAGAGGATGCCCGAGTTGCGAGATGGCGACTGCGGATCCTCCAAGAGCGCAGAGAGAAGTAATGAACCGGACGGCGCTCGGATGATCCAGCCCCTTCCCTATCAATTTGCTGTACAGGACTGCGGCGTTCGATGTTTTAGAGGAGAAGGCGCGGTGCATGAAGTTCAGCGACGCTTCCATTATAGGAATGGCGAAGAGGCCGAGAGGTAGAATCATCAACGTACCGAACGTAATCCCTTTGCTTACGCCCAAAACCGAGGTTCCCGCCACAAGCACGCCCCACATCGCAGCAAGCGCTTCGCCCATGCGCCGGTACATATGGCCGTGACGACTCCAGAAAACTCCGAGGAAGAGAAGTCCTGAGACGGACATGAAAAAAGCATCCTGCAGATTCTGGCCGGAGAAGACCGTCGCGGCCAGCAGAAGCGAGAACGAAACCGCGAGCAGATGACCGGCCATGCCTGGTATGTTATCCAATTCCTGCAGGAGCACTGGGAACGCGGAGACCCAGATCGCGGTGATAAGCACGGACACCTCGACCGGGAGGAAGTGATACTGACCTGCGGGAAGACCTACGAAGGCGATCCTCGGCCCGAAAAAGGCGAAGACGAAACCTATGAGTAGATACACCGGCTTCCACAGTGCGTTTGGATAAATATGCTGCACCATGCCGAACACAGCGGCAAGAACCGACATTCCTACGATGAAGCGGGACGAAGGATTTCCGACGCACAGAGCCGCCAGAATCCAAGCCGCAATGAGAGTCAGGTCACGGAAATAGTTGTATTGCGTCTTGTCCATGCTTCTCCTGCAGACGCGCTGCGCAAAAAAACAGAGCACCGTCAGGGGAATCACACATAAAAGAATGCTGGAAACGTACATTTCCGAGGTAAAAATGAGCGACTCCCTCCTTCTACAAGAGTAATCCCTTTAATTTTACCAGCAACATACTATTATTTCTACCTGTTCCGGCGAAGGTCAGCGTATTTCCTCCACTCCGCCCATATAGGGGACGAGCGCTTTGGGAATCGCCACCGATCCGTCCTCGCGCTGATAGTTCTCAAGCACGGCGATGAGCGTCCGTCCCACCGCGATCCCCGAGCCGTTGAGCGTGTGGACGAACTGCGGTTTGCCCCCGCCCTTCGGACGATAGCGCGTATTCATTCTCCTGGCCTGGAAGTCTTCGCAGTTACTGCACGAGCTGATCTCCCGATATCTCCTCTGCGATGGCAGCCAGACTTCGATGTCGTACGTCTTGCTGGAACCGAATCCCATGTCTCCGGTGCAGAGGCAGACAGTTCGATGCGGAATTTCGAGCAGGCGGAGCACTTCCTCGGCATTGTCCGTGAGCATTTCCAGCTCCTCGTAGCTCCTCTCCTGCGTACTGATCTTGACCATCTCGACCTTGTCGAACTGATGCTGCCTGAGCATTCCTCGCACATCCCGTCCATAGGCTCCGGCCTCCCTGCGGAAGCACGGGGTATAGGCCGTGCAGTAAAACGGAAGCTGCTCCTCTTCCAGAATCTCTCCCGCGAAAAGATTGGTGAGGGGTACCTCCGCAGTCGGTATCAGCCAGAGGTCGTCGTTCTCGCACTTG
The DNA here is from genome assembly GCA_018436725.1 of Synergistaceae bacterium. Classification (GTDB taxonomy): domain Bacteria; phylum Synergistota; class Synergistia; order Synergistales; family Aminobacteriaceae; genus JAAYLU01. The sequence goes on from JAHDKT010000015.1 coordinate 27,743, forward strand.
TAGAGGTCGTCGGCGAACTTTGGAAGCTGTCCGGTCCCCTGCATCGTTTTGCTACTCACCATAAAAGGCGGCTGCACCTCCAGATAGCCGTGTTTTTCAGTATGAAGATCCAGCATGAAGTTCAACAGTGCCCGTTCGAGGCGGGCGCCCATCCCCTTCAGGACGGTGAATCTGCTCTGGGCGAGAGCCGCTCCCTTCTCGAAGTCCATGATGCCGGCAGCCTCGCCGATGTCCCAATGCGCCTTCGGTTCGAAGTCGAAGGCGCGCGGTTCTCCCCAGCGCCTCACCTCCGGATTGTCGTTCTCGTCTTTCCCGACCGGAACGGAAGTATGCGGCCGGTTGGGAATGGACAGGAGCATTTCGTTCATCTTTTCCTCTATCTCCGCAAGCCTGCCGTCTATATCCCGGGCCCTGTCGCCGATGACGCGCATCTCCTCCATCAGCTCCGCGGCGTCCTCTCCCTTGCTCTTCGCCATGCCGACCTTGCGCGAGCCCTCGTTCCGCTTCGCCTTCAGCTCCTCGGTCTCCGAGAGCAGCTTCCGCTTCTCTTCGTCGAGCGAGAGAAGCGGCTCAATATCGAAGTCGTTGTTTCTGTAGGCAAGATAGGTCTTGACCTCTTCAGCGTTGGAACGAATCCATCGGATATCAAGCATTCTGATCAATCTCCTTTTCAGCGCGCATCTGCTTCAATATATTCGCCATCTCGATGGCGGCTGCGGCCGCCTCGAAGCCCTTGTTACCGGCCTTGCTCCCCGAACGGGCGACGGCCTGGTCCATCGACTCGCAGGTGAGAACTCCGAACGCCACCGGTACCCGTTGCGTCATGCTGACTGAAGCTATCCCCTTCGACATTTCGGCGCAGACGTGTTCGTAATGCGTCGTGTCGCCGCGTATCACCGCGCCGAGCGCGATGATGGCGTCGTACTTGCCGCTCAGCGCGGCCTCCTTCGCGATCAAGGGGATCTCCCACGCTCCGGGAACCCATACGATGTCGATAGCGTGATGGGACACATCATGGCGCAGCAACGCGTCCTTCGCACCTTCGAGCAGCTTCTCGCTGAAGAAGCTGTTGAAACGCGAAACGACGATGCAGAACCGAAGCCCCGCCCCGGTCAGTTTTCCTTCGATAACCCTCATTCGGAACTCTCTCCCTTCAAGATCTCCCTACCGCAGGAGATCGCATATATGCAGCATGTGGCCGAGCTTCTGTTCCTTCGTTCCAAGGTAACGTTCGTTGAACTTGTTGGGCGGAATCACCAGCGGGATCCGTTCCGCGATCTCGATGCCGTATCCTTGCAGCCCGACCACTTTCCTCGGGTTGTTCGTCAGCAGCCTGATATTTTCAACCCCCAGATCCAGCAAGATCTGCGCCCCGATGCCGTAGTCGCGCAAATCCGGGGCGAAGCCGAGAGCTGCGTTCGCCTCCACCGTATCCATCCCCTTCTCCTGGAGCTGGTATGCCTTCAACTTTTCCGCGATACCGATACCGCGCCCTTCCTGCCGCATGTAAAGGACAACGCCGCACCCTTCCTTTTCCACCATCTCCATCGCGACGGAGAGTTGCGGTCCGCAGTCGCAGCGCAGAGAACCGAAGACATCGCCCGTGAGGCACTCCGAATGCACTCGCACCAGAATTCCCTTCCGCCCGTTGACTTCCCCCTTCACGAGCGCGATATGCACCCGTTCCGAGTTCTCGTCGAGCACGTTTCTGTACGCATGCGCCACGAAAGCGCCGTGGAGCGTCGGAAGCTCCACCGTCGCAATCTTTTCTATCAGGCGCTCTCTTGTGCTTCGATACGCTATCAGATGCTCGATCGAGATGATCTTCAAACCGTATTCGGCGGCGAACTCGAGGAGTTGCGGAAGGCGCGCCATGGTTCCGTCCTCGTTCATGATCTCGCAGATAACCCCCACCGGCGGAAGTCCCGCAAGCCGCGCAAGGTCCACGGCCGCCTCGGTGTGTCCCGCCCGTTTGAGGACCCCACCTTGCCTCGCTTCGAGGGGAAACATGTGCCCCGGACGATAAAAATCTTCGGCGCGCGATGAAGGTTCGGCAAGCAATCTAGCTGTTGCGGCGCGTTCATCGGCTGAAATACCCGTCGTCGTTCCCTCTTTGGCGTCGACCGAGACAAGAAAGGCCGTGCCGTGCTTGTCGGTCCCCTCGCGCACCATCGGATCCAGGCGGAGACGGCGCGCGTACTCTCTCGAAAGAGGAACGCACACCAGACCGCGCGCCCTGCGAACCATGAAATTGATCGCCTCCGTAGTCGCCATGGACGCCGCGACGACAAGATCCCCCTCGTTCTCACGGCTGTCGTCGTCCACGACGATGATCATTCCGCCGTTCCGTATGCCCTCGACAGCCTCCTCGATGGTGCTGAACATCGCTTTCTCCTGCTTATCCGTCTCCGAAAGAGCGCTCATTCAATAACAACCTCCCGCACTGTTTACAGCCACCCGGCCTTTCTGAAAGCATCCAGCGAAAGACCGGACGGCGCATCGTCGCCCCCTGTCGCCTGCGGGGCGTTCCTTGAAAATCCGTTCGAAAGCGCCGTCCCAAGAAAGCGGCGAACATATTTTCCTAGAATATCCATCTCGATGTTCACATCGTCGCCGGAGCGGAGATCGCCCAGCATCGTCGCCTTCAGTGTCTCCGGAATGAGGCTTACCGTACAGATCGTTCCTTTGAATTCCATGATCGTCAGGCTCGTCCCGTCGATCGCTATCGACCCCTTCGGCACAAGGAGAGAAGCCATTTCGGAGTTCAGCTCGATATCCAGCAGGAACCCTTCGCTCCCCTTGCGTACCCCCCGAACACAGGCGACGCCGTCGATATGTCCGGTGACGATATGCCCGTCCAGCCGGTCGCCGACGAGAAGAGCCCGTTCCAGGTTCAGGCGGGCGCCCGGGCGCAGCGAGCGGAATTTTGTTTTCGCGAGCGTCTCGCGCATCACATCCACGGAAAAGAGGTCTTCTCCGCACGAAGCAACCGTGAGACACGCTCCCGAAACGGCAACCGACTGACCGCGCGACAGCTCTCCGGCGAACGACGGAGCGCGAACGGAGAGCCGGGCGTACACCCCGCTTGCCTCAAGCGATACAAGCGTCCCGATCGCCTCTACAAGTCCGGTGAACATGCAAGCACCCCCTCGAGCAGAAAATCCTCGCCCGCGCGCTTCACGCCGCACTCCCTGAGGGAAAGCGTCTCTCTCATGCAGGAGAAGGAAAGTCCGTTCGTAAATGTTTTCCCTTGCCCCATCAGGCGCGGCGCGAGAAAGAGCGAAAGAGCGTCGGCGACTCCTTCCTTGAGAAAGGAGGAAACGACGGAGGGGCCGCCCTCGACGAGGAGTCTGCACACGCCTCTGCGAACCAGCTCGGAGAGCACCGCTCCCAGCGAGAGCCCCCCTTCTTTCCTCGGAACACGCACGACGGAAGCCCCGGAAGCCCCGACTGCCGCTACACGTTCCGAAGAAGCCGACTCGGACGAGAAGACCACGCAGGACGGGCCGAGGATCTTCGCGCCCGGAGAAACGGAAAGCATCGAATCGAGCAGCACCCGCAGAGGGGACCGCCCCCACGCGCTGCGGACGGTCAATTCGGGATCGTCCGCCCGGACGGTGCCCGCGCCCACCAGAACGGCGTCGTGCTCCGCCCTCAGGAGATGGGCGAATGCGCGCGCCCCCTCCGATGTAATCCACTTGCTCTCTCCGGAAGGAAGAGCCATCGCTCCGTCGAGCCCGACCGCCCCCTTCAGCGTCACCCACGGTCTCCCCAATCGAACCTTCCGCAGAAAGCCGCGGTTCAGCAGGCGGCACTCCGCTTCCAGAACCCCGGATTCCACGTCGAGGCCGGCCTCGCGGAGCAGAGCGATTCCTCGCCCGCTGACCCGTTCGTCAGGGTCGATCATCCCGACCACGACTCTCCGGACGCCCTTCTCTACAATCAGCGGAGCGCAGGGGGGGGTTCTGCCGAAATGAGAGCACGGCTCCAGATTCACATAAAGAGTCGCCCCTTCCGCGGATTCCAGACAGTTCAAGGCAGCTCGCTCCGCATGCAGCTCGCCGCAGCAGGCGTGCCACCCTTCTGCAAGAACCGCGCCGTCGCGTACAACGACGCACCCTACCAGAGGGTTGGGGGACGTTCGCTCCGTACCTCTGAGAGCGAGACTGAGCGCCCTTCGCATATAATACTCGTCAATTTTCTTCCTGGAGAGGGTCACTATTCTTCTCCTTCAAAAAAGTCAGTATCCGGGCCGCGGTCGCGTCGCCGATCCCCGGCGCCGCCGCAAGCTCCTCCGCGGACATGTTCGCTATGGCCCGGGCGCTTCCGAAACGCCCGAGGAGCTGCGCCGCCTTATGCTTGCCTATGCCGGGGATATCTTCGAGCACGCTCCGCCGAAGCCGTGCCGAGCGCGACGAACGATGACTCTCGATGGCATACCGATGCGACTCGTCGCGGACCCTCTGCAAAAGACGGAGCGCAGCGTCTCCCCTGTCCAGCCGCAGAGGTTCCTGCTCCGTGCTATGGTATATCAGTTCCTCTTCTTTTGCCAGCGAAATCGAGGGAATTTGCTCCAGTCCGAGCTTCGCGAGGGCATTCCGCGCGAATTCGAGCTGCACGGGACCGCCGTCGATCACTATGAGCTGGGGCAGCGGCTCCTTCCCTTCGAGCGATTTTCCGTAGCGCCGTTCAAGCGTTTCTTCCATCGAACGGAAATCGTCCACTCCCTCGACGGTCCTGATCTTGAACCGCCGGTAGAGCGAACGGTTCGGAACCCCCTGTTCGAACACCACCACCACGCCGTACGTCTCTTTTCCGGACATGTGGGAGATATCGAAACCGTCGATTCTCCACGGAAGAACAGGAAGGTGCAGCAGCTCCTGGAGACGATTCAAACACTGCCACATATCCCCGTCGAACTCTTCGCGCAGCGGGGAGGAGATTCTCTGGCGGGTTATGCGCCAGATTGCGCGGATAGTGTCCCGCAGCCGCCCCGCCTCTTCGAACTGAAGACTCTTCGCCGCCTTGTCCATTCGCTTCCGCAGACGTTCCACAACCTCCGTGGACTGCCCCTGAAGCAGAAGAATCACGTCGTCGACCCTTTCTCTGTACTCCGCAGGAGAGACCAGACCGGCGCATACCCCCATGCAGCGCCCCAGAGCGTGATGAAGACAGGGACGAGTCTTCCCCTTCGCCGCATCCGCCGGATCGATCTCCCGGGCGCATATCCGCAGCGGGAAGTATCTTTCGATCAGGCGCAGAAGCGAGCGGACATCCCCGACGCGCACGAAGGGACCGAAATAGAGACCGTCGTCTTTCCCTCTCTGGCGCGTCACTACGATACGCGGAAAAGGTTCGGAGGTGATCTTGATATACGGATACCTATCCCCCATCTTCAGCTCGACGTTGAAGAACGGAGCGTATTTCTTGATCAGCTTCGCCTCCAGAATCAGCGCCTCGACCTCCGTCTCCGTGCGGATCACGGAAACATCCTCGATGGAGGAGACAAGCTTCCGGAGACGCGGCGACGCGAACGACTCGTGCCGGAAATAGGATGCCACTCGTTTTTTCAGCGACTTCGCTTTCCCTACGTAGAGCACATCCCCGTTGTCGTCACGCATAAGGTACACACCCGGCCGATCCGGAAGGTTTTTCAACAGATTTTTTATATGCTCCTTCGCCACGACAGCCTCCAAGAAAAGACTACCGGCATGATTCGCCGGGAATAAAAAGTTCTGCATCCCACAAAGTTGTATTATATAATACTGCTTCAGAATGCATTGGAGGTGCTGAGAAAATGGGTTTGATGCTGTATAACGATCTGACGCGGAAAAAAGAACCGTTCGTCCCTCTCAAAGAGGGGCATGTGGGCTTCTACAGTTGCGGCCCCACGGTCTACGATTTCTTTCACATAGGCAATGCGCGCCCCTTCATCGTCTTCGACGTTCTTCGGCGCTACCTTGAGTACAGCGGCTACAAGGTCGCCTTCGTCCAGAATTTCACCGACATCGAAGACAAGATGATCAACAGGGCGAACCAGGAGGGCATCACCGTCAAGCAGCTCGCGGACAGGTTCATCGACGAGTACTACAAAGACGCCGACGCTCTCGGAATCCGCCGCGCCACATATAATCCGAAGGCGACCGAGCACATGGAGGAGATCGTCGCGCTGATCCAAAAACTCGTCGACAAGGGGCACGCCTACGAATCCGACGGAGACGTCTTCTTCGACGTGGCAAGCTTCCCCTCGTACGGCGCCCTTTCGAAGCAGAGCCTTGAAGAGCTTCAGTCGGGAGCGCGGGTGGAGATCAACGAGCGCAAACGCCACCCTCTGGACTTCGCACTCTGGAAAGCGAAGAAAGAAGGCGAACCATTCTGGCCAAGCCCGTGGGGTGAAGGGCGCCCCGGGTGGCACATCGAATGCAGCGCAATGTCCATGAAATATCTCGGAGAGACCCTCGACATCCACTCCGGCGGAACCGATCTCACCTTCCCGCACCACGAGAACGAGGTCGCCCAGACGGAGGCGGCGACGGGAAAACCCTTCGTCCGCTACTGGATCCACAACGGATATCTCCTGATCGACAAGGAGAAGATGTCGAAGTCGCTCGGCAACTTTCTCACCGCGAGGGCGGCGCTTGGGAAGTATCCGGCGAAGGCCATCCGCCTTTTCATGCTCAGCGCGCACTACAGATCGCCGATCAATTTCTCCGAGGAGAGCCTGAACCAGTCTCTCGGCGCGGTCGAACGCCTGGACAACTGCTGGTCAGACCTGGCGCACGCAAGAAAAAACAGAAAGGCGACGAGCGAGGGACCTCGCGCGGAGTTCGAGGCGCTTTTCAAAGGATTCGAGGAGCGTTTCGTTGCGGCGATGGACGACGACTTCAACACCGCCGCGGCTCTTGGCGTTCTCTTCGAGGCCGTCAAGACGGTGAACACCTATCTGAAAGAAACGCAGACACTTGAAGAGGCTTTCCTGGAGCGCGCCGAAAACTTCTTCCGGAAAATCGACTCGGTGATGGGCGTGTTGGGACTCGACGCCGAGAGCGGATACGAAGACGTCGCGGAGATAGAGCAGCTCATCGCGGAGCGTAACGCCGCACGCAAGAACAAGGATTTCAAGCGGTCCGACGCTCTCCGGGACGAGCTTGCCGCCAGAGGCATCCTCCTTGAAGATACCCCCGACGGCACAAAGTGGAAGAGAAAAGCGTAATCGATCAGAGGGCGGGATCTTTCCCGCCCTCGCCTATCCGTTCCCGAAGAAGAAGCGTCAGCGGAACGCCGAGAAGGTAGCAGGCAATGAACTGACCGATGCCCACATACACGGCGCAGAGCAAAAAAGACACATCCAGTATATACGACAGATACCCGCCCACGATCAGCGTGTTCACCAGCACCGGAGGAAGCGCCGCCAGATAGACGGTCGGCATCGCCGATGACATGAGCGCCGCGATAAGCGTCGCCGCGCTCCCCAGCGCCACGTCGAGAATACCGAAGCCGCCGAAAAGGTTCGCGATGAGACACCCGACGAAGAGACCGAAAACTGCCTGAGGAAAGAGAAACGGAAGCACCGTGAGCGCCTCCGAGATTCGTACTTGGATATACCCGTAGGAAATAGGCGCGAACAGGATCGTCGTCACTGCATAAATAGCTGCGACAAGCCCTGAAATAGCCAGTGAACGGACCGAAAAAAGCTCTTTCGCCGATACGCCGCGGAAAAAAAGAAACCTCACCCTATCACCTCTTCATGAAGATCCGCCGCTCCTCCCCCTCAGGAGAGGAACGAAGCGGCAATAGTCATACCACGTATCCGAATATTCGCCATGAAAACGCTTTTCACGGAGCAGTAACCGCTCCCCCCCGGAAAGCACCGTAACAGGCGCAACCAGCCGTCCTCCCGGAGCAAGGGCCTCCGACCACCACTCCTCAAGCATCGGCGCCGCTGCGGTGACAATGACGCCCTGAAACGGTCCGAGGCAATCCCCCGCTTCGCGACCGTCCGACCAGAACACCGTCACATCGTACCCGAGCGCCGAAAGCGTTTCCCTTGCCTTTACAGCAAGAGAGGCGATTCGTTCGATACTCGTCACCTTGGTCCCCAATGCTGCAAGAACCGCAGCCTGATACCCCGAGCCCGTGCCTATCTCAAGTACGGAGTCCCCCCTCGCAGGCGCCAGAAGCTCGGTCATCCGCGCCACCATATACGGCTGCGAGATGGTCTGCTCCTCCCCGATCGGAAGAGGGCTGTCTATCCACGCGCTTTCACGAAGGTGTTCGGGCAGAAACAGATGCCGCGGGACGGAACGCATCGCTTCAAGGACGCTCTCCGAGTCAATGCCCCGCGCCCGGATCTGTTTTTCCACCATCTCTGCCGCCCTGATCTCCCATGGAGTCATGAAATCACCTCCGAAAGGGTATGTTTTCGGAGTATTGTACCATGCAAAAGACGCTTCCCTCCAAAAAGAGAAGCGTCTCAACGGCAGCTTTTACTGGCGGAGGCGTGTGGGGGTCGAACCCACCGGAGACGGCCTGTACCGCCTCCCACCGGATTTGAAGTCCGGGGCGCCCACCGGGACACATTCGCCTCCATTCGACACTACGGATTGTACTGTGTTCCTATGAAAAAGTCCAGTCGTAAAGAGCATTCAGACAATCCTACTTTTTCTCTCCTTTTGAAGGAGACATAGCTCGGAGCCGGAGTCGACCGGTGTACCTGAAGAATACCCGCTATTTGCTCTCGGCAGAAAACCACACCATGTCATGATCCACCAGAACCTCACGTAGAGCGGGTGCGCCGAAGAAATTTCCGAAAGAGAGAACGGAGGCGGCGTTTGCCAGAGCGCGGGCGACATCAAGCGTGCTTATTGCCGGGTTGTCGTTCGTCGCATCGTCGAAGCGAACTTTTGCGACGCCGTCGCCGCCGATGACATAGGCGCCGGTAAAGCGCATCAAAGCCCGAACCCTGAATGTGAGGCGCCGCTCGTAGACCCCCTTCACCATAACCTTTCCGTTGCGCAGTTCCAGTTCCGAAACGGCGAAGTGCGGCATTCCCTCGGAAAGCGTCTTCAGAAAGCTCTCCTTTGAGATTCCGCCGGAGAGGCGGCTTTCGCCGTGAGAATGAATGACGATGCCTCGCGCCGCCGAAGTAAAAAGGACATCGTACATCACGAGCAACAGCCTGTCGTAACGAACGCCTTCAAAAAGCGCGTTTTCGATACACAGATTGAGCGTCGGTATCTTGCCCCGGCGCAGCTCGTCCTCCGAGCCCATTATGACTGCCAGTACGGATTTTGCCTGAATTCTGTCCGCGAAGTATTTGGTAAACCGCGCCTCGAACTCACGTACAAGCTGGTTCCCCCAGCATGCGGAGGCTCCCAGAAGCAGCAGAAAGGAGCCTGCGAAGAGTCTTCTCCAGAACGTCATCCCCTCCACCTCCCGAGGAAAAAGTATCCGCGCACGCGGTCAGCGCAGCCGCTGTCCTCCGGCATTACTTCCACTTAGGGATTATCTTCCGCAACGCGGTTTTCTCCAGCATTTGGGCGACAGTGGCGGAGAAAAGGGGCTCGGGGTCCACCATCTGTCCGGAAAGCGCAAGACCGAAATGCAGATGCGGTCCGGTCGCCCTTCCGGTCACGCCGCTCTTGCCGACCACCTGTCCCGCCTTGACGAAATCGCCTTGTTTCACATCCGCGGTATCCATGTGAAAGTAGTGCGCGATGACTCCTCCGCCCGAATCGATATAAACGCTCTTCCCTGCGTAGTAATGATCACCGGTGAGGACGACGTACCCGGAAAGAGCGGAGAGAACCGGCGTTCCCGTCGCGGCGCGGAAATCAACCCCACCGTGAGGGCTCCTCGGTTTTCCGTTCAAAATCCTCCGGCGGCCATACGGGCTGGTCACTATGCCTGGGACGGGCCGCACGATGGGAAGCCCCCACCGACGTTCCGCAGTCATAGTAGCAAGGGCCGCGCCAGTCAGCTTTCTCTCCGCCTCTATGCGTTTGAGCGCGGAAGGCGGAGGCGTCACCATGCCCTCCGGAAGCGTGAGCCTGTCCTCCTTGTACTGCACAGGCGTTATCTTAATGGAAAAGGGGTGCTCCGAACGCTTCCCTCCGGCGAGGAGGCGGAGCGTCAGGCGGTGATCTCCCGTCTTCGCCTTGCCGACGTGCGTTCCGAGAAGACCGAGGGCGATGTAACGGTCATTCCATACCGAAACGCCGAGCTGCACAACGCTCCCCTGCCACACGACCTCCACCCCCGTCAAGGGTTCGGACGAGGTGACGCGGAGTACGAACGGCTTCCCGATACCCACCGAAGACGGAAACTGAACGTTCACATCGGCAGCCCCCGGCGACGGAAGCAGAGCGAAGCAAAAGAACAGGAAAAAGAAGAGCGCGCACCGTAGTCTTACTGTACCGAGCAACTATTTACCCAACCCTTCCGAGAATCAGTTTTCTTTGCGCCCCCGCATCGGAAGGCGCGACCGCATGATCGAACGTGCAGGCGGACTCGAAATACGGCAAAGCGTCCGCGAGCTTCCCCTCGTCGTTGTACAGGATTTCGAGGAGCGCTTCACCTTCACGGACCGACGCGCCGTTCTTCTTCAGAATGCGAGCGCCGACGGAGAGATCGATACTCTCCCCCAAAGACATCCGCCCGCCTCCGAGCCGCTTCACACCTTCGCCGATCTTCCGTGCGTTCACCGAGCGCACAACGCACTCTCCGGGAGCGGCGATAACCTTTTTCTTGCCGGCCAGAGGAAGCACGTCCTCCGGGCGGGTACATATCCGTTCATCTCCCCCTTGGGCGCGGATCATGGCGCGGAACGTCTCGAGCCCCGACCCGTCGTCCAGCTTCTTCCGGGCGAGATCGCACCCCTCGTCGAAAGAGAGGTCCGAATCGATGGAGACCATCGCCCCGGCAAGGTTGATCACAATCTCCTCGACATCCTTCGGCCCTTCTCCCCGGAGTACCGAAACGGCTTCGAGCACCTCCGTGCTGTTACCTATCCACTCGCCGAGGGGTTGATCCATATCGGTGATCAGCGCCATACTCTCCTTCCCGAGAGCTTTTGAGAGTGACACGAGCGCCCTCGCGAGCTTTTCGGCGCTTTCGTAATCCTCCATGAACGCGCCCCCGCCGCATTTCACGTCGAACACGAAAGCGTCGGCGCCTCCGGCGATCTTCTTGCTGACTATGCTGCTGCATATCAGCGGAAGCGAGGGCACGGTCCCGGTAACATCGCGCAGAGCATAGAACTTTCCTTCCGCGGGGGCAAGGTCGGCCGAATGGCCTGAGATAGCGCAGCCGATGCGCCGAACCTGGTCGGCGAAACGCTCGGAGGAGAGGTGTGTTTGAAAGCCGGGAATCGCCTCCAGCTTGTCCACGGTGCCGCCGGTGAATCCCAGCCCCGGACCGGAGAGTTTGGCCACCTTGACGCCGCATGCGGCCGCAAGAGGAACCAGGAGCAGCGTTACCTTGTCGCCCACGCCGCCGGTGCTGTGCTTGTCCACGATACGAAGGTCGCCGAAGGAGAGAATCTGTCCTGAACGCGCAAGGGCCAGGGTGAACTCCTTCAGCTCTTCTCCCTTGAGTCCGGAGTGATATACCGCCATCAGCCATGCGCTCGCCTGATAGTCGGGAACGACGCCGGAGGCGAAAGCGCTCACGAACTCGCGGATATCCTCGCCGGAGTGCGCTCCTCCGTCTCTCTTTCGCTCGATGAACGAAATGATATCGAACATGTCATCTCATCTCCTTGAAAAAACGCTTCAAGAGGCGAATCAGCTTCTCGGAAGTCTTCGCCATCTCGTCGAGCACCTCCTGTCCGCTCAAAACATTTTCCGTCATCCCCGCGGCGGCGTTGGCAACGCAGGAAAGAGCGCAGACCCGCAGCCCCATGGCATTTGCCGTTATCGCCTCCGGTACGGTGGACATACCCACCACGGCCGCCCCCAGCATGCGCGCCATCCGTATCTCGGCCGGAGTTTCGAAAGAAGGCCCGGAGAAAGCGAAATACACCCCCCTGCGCACGGAAATGCGCTCCTCCATAGCGGCCTTTTCGAACGCCGCCGAAAACTCGGGGTCGTAACAACGCGTCATGTCCGGAAAACGATCGTTCCACTCCGGCGTGTCGGGACCGCGCAGAGGATTCGCTCCCATGAAATTGATGTGGTCTTCCACAACGACCACGTCCCCCGGAGAGAGCGCCGCATCCACTCCGCCCGATGCGTTCGTGATCACCAGATTCTTCACGCCGAGTTCCCCGAGTACCCGCACCGGAAAGACAACCTGCTCCATCGGGTACCCCTCGTAGTAGTGAACTCGACCCTGCATGACGAGAAGCCGCCGATCGCCCAGTTTTCCCTGGACTAGCCGTCCGCCGTGTCCCGGTGCGGTGGAACGGGGCCAATTCGGTATCTGCTCATAGGGTATCACGGTGCGTTCTTCGAGGGAATCCGCGAAAGCACCCAATCCTGAACCCAGAATGACGGCGGACTCGGAAGACGAAGGGAGGCGTTCTCGCAAGAAAGCGCACGCGGCCTTGACTTTTTCGATCATTCTCTCAACTCCTTTTCATTGATCGGCGCATGTTTACGCTCGTGGATGAGAAGCATCATACACGTCCCGCAGTTCAAGGTCAAAGTGCAGATACTTGTCGGTTGTGGATATGGAGGCATGTCCCAGGATTTCCTGGAGCGTTTTCTGGTCCATTCCGCGGCGCAGCAGATGCGTCGCGAAGCTATGACGGAGAATATGAGGATGGAGGCGTTTTCTGGAGATCCCCGCCTCCGCCCCTCGTTTCTGTAGAATCCGCCACACATCCTCGCGGTTCAGCATCATGCCGTTCCGCGAAAGAAAAAGCGCATCGGTCTCCGCCTTCGCAAGCATGGGGCGGGCTGTTTCAAGATAGATCCGCACGCGATGCGCAGGCTCGCCCAAGAATGGAACCGTGCGCTCCTTCTCGCTCTTCCCGAGGGCGCGGAGCGTTTTCGAAGCGAAGTCAACATCTCCTGTACGGAGCGAACACAACTCGCTTGCCCGCAGACCGCACCCGTAAGCTACCTCGAAAAGCGCCCGATCCCTGCGGGACAGGGGGTCTTCGCCCGCGCACACCTCGAGCAGCCGGTCGATCTCTCCCTCGCCGAGAATCTGCGGGAGCCGCTGCTCTTTCTGCGGAAGCTCGGGAAGCGCGACATCGCTTACCAGCACCTCCTCCACCTGCAGGAATCGCATCCACGTGCGAAGTCCCGCCATCGTCCGCTGCCGCGAGGATTTGCTCCCCCCGTTGTTCACCAGAAAACGTTGGAAACGGGCGATACCAGTCTCCTCGGGAGGAAAGGGAGACACCCCGGAAACGGTGCAGAAATCGAACCAGCGCTGCAGATCGCGCGAATAAGCGGAGGCCGTGTTCTCGCTCAGCCCCCGTTCCAGCAACAACCACGCAAGAAAACCTTCACGAGCGGATTCAAAGTCATATAATGTCATAATAGTTACAGTGTAGCATAAAAAAAGGAACCGGCAAAGCCGGTTCCTCATATATCCCGATATTCGAAAGGGTTGTTAAAACCTCTTTTTCCCGGCGCGTTCTCAGCGTCCTTCGCCGAAGGCTATCCACCACGAGAGCGCGGCGAACGTCTTCGCGTCGCGCAGAGTTCCTCCTGCGAGCAGCGCCGGGATCTCCCCGCGCGCGACCGGAACGACCGAGATATACTCGTCGTCGTCCTCCTGCAGCTTCGAAGGGCGAAGCCCCGTCGCGACGAACAGAGCCATCAGCTCCGTGCTGAAACCCGGAGAGTTGTAAATGCGGCCGATCTCCCTCAAATGTTCCGGGTAGTAGCCCACTTCCTCCTGCAGCTCTCTGCGCGCCGCTTCATCGAACGGTTCGTCGCCCTCGACGATTCCGGCGGGTATTTCCAGCATATCCTCCCCTACCGCGTACCTGTGCTGCCTGATCAACAACACGGTTCCGTCGTCAAGCACGGGAAGTATGCCCACGGCTGGGCTGTGTTCCACCACCTCGCGGATCGCCCGCTTCCCGGAGGGAAGCGTAACGTCGTCCACGCGGAGATTCAGAATCCTGCCGGTGTAGACAGTCCTCTGCGCGAGGGTCTGCTCCCTCACGCTTTCAAACATGCCCTGGCGACCTCTTTCCCCTTTTCATAGGCGCCCAGGTTCATCGGGAGGAACTGGGGCTTCTTTTTTCCCAGCTTCTCCTTGATCGTCTCGATGCAGACCTCGTCCGAAACAATACCGCTCGACTCGACGACGGCGCCGAGAATGACGACGTTGGCTATCTTATCGCTGCCCAGCTCCTCCGCGATTGCGGAGGCCGGAAGAGCGACCGGCTTGATATCGGTGCGGGCGTTGTCGTACTCCACAAGGTCGCTGTTGTACACCAGCACGCCGCCCGGCTTCAGCCGGCCGATGAACTTGGAGAGAGAAGGCTGATTCATGACCACCAGAACGTCCGCCTTGTCCACTACCGGAGAACCGATCTCTTCATCCGAGAGCACCACGCCGCAATTCGCCGTTCCTCCGCGCATCTCCGGCCCGTAGGAGGGAATCCACGTGACGTGTCTTCCTTCTTCGATACCCGTGTACGCTACGAGCTGCCCAAGGACCATGACTCCCTGACCGCCGAAACCGGCCGCGAGAAGCGTTTTGAAAAAGGACATGCTCATCCCTCCCTAGTCGAAATCCTTGAACGTACCAAGGGGATAGTAGGGCATCATCGTATTGACAAGCCAGTCGAAAGCCTCCACGGGACGCATCCCCCAGTTCGTCGGACAGGACGAGAGAATCTCGACGAGCGAGAATCCCTTCCCGTCGATCTGATTCTGGAAAGCCTGCTTGACGGCCTGCTTCGCTTTGATGATGTACTTCGGCTGCGCCACCGTGACGCGGGTGATATAGCCCGGAGCGGGGAGCGTGGCCAGCATCTCGCTCACCCGGATCGGATAGCCGTTGACCTTGACGTCGCGTCCAAGCGGGCACGTCGAGGCTCTCTGGCCCACAAGCGTCGTCGGGGCCATCTGGCCTCCGGTCATGCCGTAGATCGCGTTGTTGATGAAGATCACCGTGATATTCTGCCCTCTGTTGGCGGCGTGAACGATTTCGGCCATGCCGATGGAGGCGAGGTCGCCGTCGCCCTGGTAGGTGTAGACGATCTTGTCGGGGCGGACGGTCTTTATGCCGGTCGCCACTGCGGGGGCGCGGCCGTGCGGCGCTTCGCAGTAGTCCGTGTCCATATAGTCGTAGATCATGGCGGCGCACCCGACCGGGGCGATGCCTATGGTGTCGTTCTGTATGCCGAGTTCGTCGATGGCCTCGCAGACAAGGCGGTGGGCGATTCCGTGCCCGCACCCCGGACAGTAGTGGCTGCTCACATTCGGCATCCAGCTCTTCGGACGTTCGTATACTTTCACTTCGTTCATCAGAAATCCCCTCCCTTTACAGGCCGAGAATCCGTCGGCATTCGTTCTCGATCTCCTCGACCGAGGGCGCGAATCCGCCCGTGCGGCCGTAGAAGGAGACCGGATACTGACAACCGGTGGCGACTCTCACGTCATCCACCATCTGCCCGGCGTTCATCTCGGAGACAAGAATATGCTTGACGGTGGAAGGAATCGTCTTGAACATTTCATAAGGATAGGGCCAGAGGGTGATCGGACGAATCATGCCGACCTTGTGCCCCTCGGCGCGCAGGTTGTTCACTGCGGAGCGGGAGATTCTGGCCGTGGTGCCGTATGCGGCGATAAGCAGCTCGGCGTCGTCGAGAAGATAAGTTTCGCAGCGCTGCTCCGTTTTCTTCATCTCGGCGTACTTCTTCTGTAGCTTTCGGTTGTGCTCTTCAAGGGGTTCCGGAGTCAGGAAGAGGCTGTGAAGGTGGCTCCTCTTGCCGCCGCGTTCGCCCATGAATCCGAGCGCCCAGGAAGAGTCCGCGGGCTGATCTCTGGTCGGGCTCGGTTTGATCTCGACGGCCTCCATCATCTGTCCCATGAAGCCGTCCGCAGCCACCATGACCGGATTGCGGTACTTCTGCGCGAGGTCGAACGCGAGCTGGGTGAGGTCGACGCACTCCTGGAGCGTGCTGGGCGCGAGGACGATAAGGTTGTAATCGCCGTTTCCGCCGCCCTTGGTCGACTGAAGGTAATCCGCCTGTCCCGGCAGAATACCGCCAAGTCCGGGACCTGCGCGCATCACGTTCACGATCACTGCGGGAATCTCGCATCCCGCGACGTAGGAGATACCCTCCGACATGAGGGAGATGCCGGGGCTCGACGAGGAGGTCATGACTCTGTACCCTGTGGCGCCGCCTCCCAGCACCATGTTGATCGAAGCCACTTCGCTCTCCGCCTGCACATAGACGCCGCCCACCTCGGGAAGATGCGCAGACATATACTCCGGAATCTCGTTCTGCGGAGTTATCGGGTATCCGAAAAAGTATTTACAGCCCGCCTGAATGGCAGCCTCGGCAATGGCTTCCGTTCCTTTCATCAAAACTCGTCCCATGTCTTCTTCACCTCCGACAGTGCAAACTACTCTTCAATCCTGAACACTTCGATCGCCGCATCGGGACAGGTCATCGCACACATGCCGCACCCGACGCACCCCTCCTTGAACTGTTCGACCGGACGATAGCCCTTCGCGTTGGTCTTCTCCGAAATCCGGAGAACCTTCACCGGGCAGGCGGTCACACACAGTCCGCAACTCTTGCAAAACTGCTCGAAAACCTCGATGCGTCCTTTTTTCGCCATTGCCTGTGCACCCCTTCCACAAAGAATTGGAGAAAAATTATTCGCCTGCCGCCGGAGCTTTTGACCACATGGCGCCTTCCTCCCACGGAAGCATCATGTGCCGTGAAAGTGGCCAGCAGGGAACGGAGATATTCCGTGATGCGACCGTCGAAACCGTCTCCTCGAAAAGCTTCGGAGGAACGCCTGCGAAAAGAACCGGAAGACCGAGGTCCGCACCGGCTTCCATAACGGTCTCAAGGCCGTCGGCGCAAAGTTCCGGCGTCGTCTCGTCCATAAGGTGGGAATTGCTCACAAGCGCCCCCACGGAGAGGCCGCAGATGCTCTCCATTCTTTCGAGCATGGTCCGGACGCCGCGGACCGAGGAGGTTTGCGGACGGAACGCGTTGACGACAAGAATCAGAAGATACCCCGCGCGCCGAATATCGGGTTCGAACTGCTTCAGCGCCAGCGCTCCCTCCGCATCGCCGCCGATATCCAGCATCAAGCGGCCCTCGTCGGTCGCCAACGCGCAGGAAATCTTCGGCGAGACAACAGTCATATCGGACCAGCGAGCGTTTTCTGGGGGCATGATGATATTGAATCCCCTTGCGCCGAGAGCTTCCGTTACCTGTCGAATGCAGAAGTAAGGGTTGATGATATCCAAGTCGGCGATCGTGACCTTCTCGCCGAGCGCTTCGAATCCCAGGGCGAGATTCAGAACCCACTCCGTCTTTCCGGAGCCGAGCGCGCCGGTGACGGCTACAGCCTTCGGCCATTTTTCGAGTGTGGCGGCAAATGTTTGAAAGGAGGTCATTAACCGGCTGAAAAGTTCGCGTTCAGAGGCGTTCATTGAAGAAAATCCCCTTTCTTCAGGCGGATCCCTCGGGCCCATTCAGCCCCGCCGAGGCGTTTTTTTCCTTCGGGTTGAATACTGAGAAGCACGACGGCCCCTTCGGAGGCTGCGACAACTGGGCATCCTTCGACGAAATCGAGGATTTCTCCGGGCTGCCCGGAGGAAGAATGACTAACGGCTTCCCAGATTTTCACCCGTTTGCCGAGTATCAGCACAAAGGCCCCCGGAGAGGGGTTCATCGCCCGCACCGTGGCGACTATACTGCGAGAAGGGCGGGACCAGGAGCATTCAGCCTCGTTGTTGGCAATTTTAGGAGCATAAGAAGCCGATTCAGAATCTTGATCTCTATACTCGCAACTTCCCTCATTGAGACATTTTACACCCAACAGGTAAAGTTCGCTACCTTTTTCCGCAAGAATCTCTAAAATTTCTCCCGCACTGGCCTTCTCACCGATCGCCCACTCTTCCTGAAGAAGAATGGGCCCTGCGTCCATCTCCTCCACAAGACGGAAGAGCGACACTCCCGTCACGGTCTCTCCGTTCAGAAGCGCTCTCTGGACGGGGGCGGCGCCTCTGTACGCCGGGAGGAGCGAAGGATGGATATTCAGACACCCCCATGCGGGAGCGCTGAGAAATGGCTCGCGGATCTTCTGGCCGAAGTCCACGACGAGAATGCACGCCGGCGGCGCTTCGGAAAGTCGCGCGGCAAGCTCGGGTTCGGCGGACGCTCTGGAAGAATGGAACACGGGAAGGTGGAGAAGATCGCAGGTTTTTTCCACGGGAGAGGGGATGCTCTTCATTCCTCTCCCTCCGGAAGAAGGAGGCGAAGTGACGATTAGGTCGAAGTGGATCTTTTGAGCAAGATGCGAAAGACAGGAGGCCGCAAAAGTCCCTGTTCCGAAGAACCACAGGACGGGATCTCTGGAAAGCGCGGGCGTCATCGTCGCACCGATCCTCCGTCGGCGGACTCGGCATCTTTCGAACGCAGGAGCTTTTTGCGGGCCATGGCGCGTTTCATGGGCGAAAAGTTATCGATAAGCAGTCTGCCGTCGAGATGATCCATTTCATGAAGAAAGGCCCGGGCGAGGAAGCCGTCGACGGTCGTCTCATGTTCGACGCCTTCGATGTCGTTATATCTGACGGTTATCTGCGAAGGACGGTCGACATTGCCGAAAATCCCCGGGAAGCTCAGACACCCCTCCTCGCCGGACTGTTCGCCTTCGGTGGAGATAACCCGGGGATTGGCCAGGACATGGAGCATTCCGTTGTAAAACACAACCGCCAGGCGCAGCGACACGCCGACCTGCGGGGCTGCGAGCCCCACTCCGTCGTGCAGATTCATCAGCCGGACCATTTCGGCGATCAAATCTTTCAGTTCATCGTCAAAAACAACAACCGGTTCTGTTTTTTTTCGCAGAACCGGGTCGGGGTACACTCGAAGACGCAATGGATTCATTCTGTTCGCCGCTCTTTCTTTGGAAATTTGAAAAAAGGGCCGCCTTTTCAGGCGACCCCGTGAAGCATGCTAGTCCTGCATGGAGTTCTTCAAAAACTCTCCGATGGTGACATTCGCCTCGCCGTCGCTCATGATGTTCTTCTGCTGATGTCTGTCGTGATCGCCGCGCTCCTGCTTGCCTTTTCTGCGCTCCTCGTCCCGGGGGCGCGAAGGTTCTACGGCCGTCGGCTCCTCAAGCGCGCTGATGCTCAGGCGCATTCTGCGCTCCGAAGGATTGATCTCGATGATTCGGGCAAGAACCTCCTGCCCCTCGGAGAGTACGTCGCCGGGCTTCTCAACCCTCTTCGTGCTCAACTGGGAGATGTGGATCAGTCCTTCGACGCCCTCTTCGATCTCGACGAACGCTCCGAAGTCGGCCAGGCGGACGACCTTGACCGTCAGATCCTGATCCTTCGAGTATCTGGCCGCGATATCGTTCCACGGATCGTTCAGCTGTTTGTAACCGAGGCTCATGCGCTTCTTGTCCATATCGACGTCGAGCACCTGCACCTCGACCTCCTGGCCCTTGCGAAGCACGTCTCTGGGATGCTTGATCCTGGTCCAGCTCAAGTCGCCGATATGGATGAGTCCTTCGATACCGGGCTCGACCTCGACGAACGCGCCGAAGTCGGTGACGTTGGTCACGATACCCTTGGTCACGTCGTTCTTCTTCCACTTGGAGGACGCAGTCGTCCACGGATCGTTGTCGGTCTGCTTGATGCTGAGAGAGACGCGGTTGTTCTCGCGGTCGATCCCGATGACCTTCACTTTGACGGGATCGCCCTTCTTGAACATCTCCTTCGGCTTGATATTCCGCTTCCAGGAAAGCTCGCTCATGTGGACAAGTCCGTCGATGGGACCGACGTTCACGAAAACCCCGAAGGAGGTGATGCTGCTGACCTCTCCGTCGAGTACCGCGCCTTCGGCCACGTTCACGTAGAAGGATTCGCGTTCGGCCACAAGAGTCTCCTCGACGATCATACGTCTGGAGAAGACGAGCCGGTGCTTCTTCTTGTCCTTTTCCATCAATTTAGCGTCGAAGATCTCGCCCACGAACTTGCCCGGATTGACGCCTCTCCCCTCTTCGGCGAGATGCGAAATGGGGACGAACCCCTCGAGTCCGCAGCATTCGACCATGAGGCCGCCCTTGACCTTGCGGATCCCCTTCACGGAAACGACTTCGTTCTGGGCCAGTTTGTTTTCAAGTTCGCTCCAGCGGCGGTCGAATTCGCATCTCCAGCGGCTGACGAGAAGCTGCGCTTCTTCGCCGTGGCGGATGCTCACAACCTGAATCTGGATTTTCTCGTCGATCGCGGGTTCGGCCGCGTCCTCGACGAGAACCCTGTGAGACCACTCCTTGGCGGGCAGGAAGCCCTCGCACTTGTATCCCACGTCAACAAGCCAGCCTCCGTCGACGACGTTCACCACCGTACCGGTGACTATCTTTCCGCGGTGCAGCTCCTCGACCTCACCGTACTGCTCGAGGATGCTCTCCATCGTCTCCTGAGCCTCGCCCATTTCTTCCACTTCACGCCCCTCGGCGTTTTCGACGTCCGTAGTACGGAGTCCCTCATTCATCATTTCTTCCGTCATAACCTTCCATCCCCCTTGACACCTGCGATGTCTCTATTGCGTGTTTCACTTCTTCTATCAACCAGTCCGGTGTACTGGCGCCGGCTGCTATTCCAATTTTGTGTTTCCCCGCGAACCACCCCCCGGAAAGCTCCCCCGCGTGCTCGATCCACAGGACGTCGCAGCTTTGCGAACGCGCTATTTCCACGAGCTTCGCCGTGTTGGCGCTGTTCCGGCCTCCGACGACGATCAGGCCGTCCACACGGGAGGTAATCTTCCTGACGGCCTCCTGCCGCTGCGTAGTGGCCCCGCATATCGTATTGAAAACCCGCAGTTCGCGGATTTGGGGCGCGAGAATGGAGGCGGCGGATCCGAGAAACTCGCCTTTCTGGGTCGTCTGAGATATTACTCCCAACCTGTCCCTTTTGCCAAGAGCCTTTACCTCGGAAAGAGAGGATGCGACAAAAACGTCGCCTCCCGCGCACCCGACGATGGCCTGTACTTCCGGGTGTCCGGGGTCCCCGAGGACGAGAACCGAGTACCCTTCCTCCGCGAGAAACGCAGCCTTGTCCTGCGCGTTTTTCACGAAAGGGCAGGTCGCATCGGTCACATTCTCGACGCCGCACCGGGAAATAAGCTCCTCCTTTACGGAGGGAGGCACACCGTGGGCGCGAACAAAGGCCGGCGATCCCGGCGGAATGTCGTCTATACTGTCCACGACTCTGAGCCCTTTCCTTGACAGACGCTCCACTTCCTGAGGGTTGTGGATGGGCATACCTATGGAATAGACCTTCCCTTCGCTCCCGGAACCCTCCGCGGCGCACTCCCCGATGCGTTTTTCGAGGCTTTCTATCGCTCTTTTCACGCCGAAGCAGAAACCGGTGGGCGACGCAGTCTCAATCTCCTTCTTGTGCTCCATCGACGAAAGACCATCTCCCCGAATGATGACGGACATCCTTTTCAATCGCGTCGGCGAGTTCCGTCATCGAACAATCCATAGTATCATACCATAGAATTGGAGAAAATTTCCCAAACCAGGTCATCTGCCTTCGAGAAAATGCTTTCGTCTGCCGAATGTCCTGCTCCGCCGCCTCCTCGCGTGAACACTTCCCGCGCAGATACTCAAGAATATCCTTGTACCCGAAGCCCTGCATCGAGGGGAAACGTTCGTCGAAACCCTTGGCCAGCAGCCACTCCACCTCCTCCACGAATCCGGAGGCGAACTGCTCCCTGACCCGCCGTTCGATGCTCTCGAAAAGAAAGCGCCGCTCCCTTTTCAGCCCGATGTACAGCACGTCGTATTTCGGCGAGGGCCCCATCTTCCGGCGCTTCCGCCACGCTTCGCCGACGGTTCCGCCGGTCAGGCGGCAAATCTCCAGAGCGCGCACAACACGGCGGACATCGTTCTCGTGCAGTCTCTCCGCGCTCTCGGGATCCGCGGAACGAAGCATACAGTGCAGCGCCCCCGCTCCCTGCGCCGAGGCGATCTCCTCCAGCTCCTTGCGCAGCTCCATACTCTTCGGCAGCTCCTCGGAGAGCGCGCCGCCGAAGAGCGCGTGAAAATAAAACGGCGTGCCCCCCGCGAAGAGAGGAATGCGCCCCCGAGCGCGTATTCGTTCGACGGCATCCTCGCAGCCCGAGACGAAGTCCGCTGCGGAGAACACCTGATCCGGGTCCGCCACGTCGATCATGTGATGGATGATGCGCCGCCGGATATCCGGAGAAATCTTGTCCGCGCCGATATCGAGGTACCTGTACACCTGGCGCGAATCCACGGAGATGATCTCCGCGCCCAGCCGTTCGGCGAGAAGAAGGCTCACCGCGGTTTTTCCCACCGCCGTCGGCCCCACGACGGCGAGTAGTGGCATCCGTTCATCCCCGCGCGCATCCGCGCCGTTGGTCTTTGAAAGCATGCGGTCTACTCCCTTCCGAAGAACGATTCCAGTTTACTTCTCGGCAGCAGCAGGACGGTCGGGCGTCCGTGAGGACACGACCAGGGCTGCTCGCACTGCATCAGCCCTCTCCACAGAGCAAGACACTCGGAAGCCGCCAGCCTGTCCCCCAGCTTGACCGAAAGGCCGCACGCCAGCGTGGCGAGCTTCCTCCAGAGGATTTCCTCCAGCGGACTCTTCCGCTCCTCCGTCCATTCTAAAAGCACCGAACGCAACAGGCGGACGGGGTCCTCCCCGATACCCCCTTGCAACGCCGGGTAGACCGAGAGAAGCAGCAGTCCGTCACGCTCTTCGAAGGAAAAACCAACATCCTCCAGCGCCTCCAGATGCTCCCGGACCGACATCGAGAATGACGGAGGAAGCGGCAGCGGAACCGCGCAGCGCTGCCTGGTCACCGATTCCTTCGATATTCTGCGCGCCCGCTCATAGCCTATCCGCTCGTGCGCGGCGTGCGGATCCATCACCGCGAGCGCATCGCCGGATTCGAAGACGACATACCCCGACTCCATCCTTCCAAGGAGCCTCACGGAGTCCTGCTCCCACTTCGGCGATCCTCCTGCGGAGAGCGGGACGGTATCTTCCGAACAGGACGCCTCCGAAGACTGCCCGTCCGCAAAAGGAGACGATGCAACCCTGTTGAACAGCTCTCCGGCTGAGGGGGCCGGAGCACGCCGCGAAGAGGGCTGCGACGAGGGAGAACTCGAATGGGCGCGGTACGGAGGCTCCTGCCGTACAGGAACGTCTCCGGAAGAGAGCGCCGGAGCGACGGGGGCGATGGAGGGAGGCTTTCCCGAGAGCGTCAGCACCGCCTGCTGTACCACGTCGAAGACCTCGCCCGGATAGCGGAAGCGGACCTCCGCCTTCGCCGGGTGGATATTCGCGTCGAGCAGCTCGGGGGCAAGCGTGAAGAAAAACATCCAGTTACCCGTCAGAGACCGGCAGAGCGCACCCACAGCCCCCCGAATCACCGAGTCCACCACCGTGCGGCCGTTCACGAAGGTGGAGACGGCGCTCCTGTTCTTCCCGGGAAAGGGCATCCACCAGCACTCCAGCGACAGATTCGTCGCCGCCGCCTCGCACATACGCAGCTCGCCCCCGCCGAAACCTCCGTCGTGCGCGGCGCCGGACGGTGTTCGGGGCGTCTGACGGGGATCCCCCCACAAGGAACGAAGGAGGGACTCCCTGTCCCCGTCTCCCAGAGAGGAGAAGACCTGCCTGCCGTCGTGCTGCTCCGAAAACGCCACCGACGGGTACGCCACGGCAAGATCGCGCACCAGCGAAGAGACGCGCCGGGCCTCCGCGGCGGCTGTTTTCAGGAACTTTCTGCGGGCTGGAAGCGTATAGAAAAGGTCTTCGACCGAGATTCGCGTCCCCGGACGGCAGGGCGTCGGCACATGACGGACCGTCCGCCCCCCTTCGATAAAGAGCAGCGAGCCCTGCTCCTCCCCGGCTTTCCGCGAACGAATCTCCAGGCGGCTCACAGCGGCGATGCTCGCAAGCGCTTCCCCGCGGAATCCGAGCGAACGAACGCTCTCCAGTTCCTCGACTGTGCGTATCTTGCTCGTCGCGTGCCGCGCCACGGCCAGCGGCAGGTCGTCGAACAACATCCCCTCGCCGTTGTCCTCGATGACGATCCGAAGCTTCCCCCCCTCGTGGAGGGCCACGGAAATCTCCGACGCTCCCGCGTCGAGCGAGTTCTCCACCGTCTCCTTCACCACGGAGACGGGGCGCTCGACCACCTCCCCCGCCGCGATGCGGGAGTACACATCTTCAGGAAGAAGAGAGATTTTCACAACGAATCGCCTCCCTGCTTTTTTCGACGAGCGCATACAGCAGCTCAAGCGCGCGGAACGGAGTGAGCGAGTCCGGAGTCATCGCCGCGAGTTCCTCGACGATGCCGGAGCGCACAGGCTCGAACAGCGTCATCTGGCGAACTCCGGGAATCTCCTTCCGCTTGCCTGTATGCTGCGCAGGCGCGGCGCACTTCTCTTCTTTTTCAAAGCGCTGCAGCAGTTCGAACGCCCTCTTGAGCACGGGGCGCGGCAACCCCGCAAGGCGCGCGACCTCGATGCCGTACGAGCGGTCCGCGCTTCCCTTCACTACCTGGTGCAAAAAGAAGATGCCGTCCGCATCCTCCTTCACAGCCATGCTCAGGTTCTCGATCTGCGGATAGCGCTCGTCGAGGCAGGTCAGCTCGTGGTAGTGGGTCGCGAAAAGCACCTTCGGCGAGCGGCCGCACCCCTCCGCAAGGTGCTCCAGGACGGCCCAGGCGATGCTCATGCCGTCGTAAGTGGACGTCCCTCTTCCCACCTCGTCGAGAATGACCAGGCTCCTCTCCGTCAGGTTGTTCAGGATGTTCGCCGTCTCCACCATCTCCACCATGAAGGTGCTGCTTCCGCGCGCCAAGTCGTCCCGCGCGCCGATGCGCGTGAAAATCCTGTCGCAGAGTCCCATCGACGCCGACTCCGCAGGGACGAAGCACCCTATCTGCGCCATCACGACGAGCAGAGCAGCCGTCCGCAGGTAGGTGGACTTTCCCGCCATGTTCGGCCCCGTGATCAACGCGATCCGCTTCTCCGAACGCCGCAGCGCGATGGAGTTGGGGACGAAGGGCGAATCGGTCAGGCACTCCTCCACGACCGGGTGACGCGCGTTCCGCACGACGATATCGTACCCGTCGTTCAGTTCCGGGCGGATATACCCGCGCTCCCTGGCGACCTCGGCGAAGGATGTCAGCACATCGAGGGCCGACAGGACGCTCCCCAGATGCTGCAACTCCTCCACGCGGGCCAGCGTCCGCTCCGTCAGGCCGTCGAAGAGCGCCCCTTCCCTCCGTGATATCTCCGAGGCAGCGGACGCAATACGCTCCTCAAGCTCCTTCATCTCCTGCGTGATGAAGCGCTCCGCGTTCACCAGCGTCTGCTTCCGGATGAACCATCCGGGCAGCTCCACCTCGCCCGCGTTCAGGGCGGCCCTGCTCACTTCAAGGTAGTAGCCGAACACCTTGTTGTAGCCGGGCTTGATCCTCGAGATGCCCGTGCTCTCGCGCACCTTCTCCACGTAGGCGTCCATCATGTCGGAAGCGCCAGCCTCGACGCCGCGCCACTCGTCCAGTTCAGCGTCGTACCCGCTCCGGATCAGGCCTCCCTGCGCCCTGTTGCGGGGGAGGTCGTCCTCAAGCGCCGCGCACAGCTCCTCCCGAAGCGCAGTGAAGTCGGCGATCCCTCCGGTCCAGCGGGAAAGCGGCGAGTCCGCGCACAGCGGCAGAATCGAAGGCAACAGATAGAGAGTATCCCGGATCGCCCCGAGGTCTTTCGGCGTGCCGGTTCCAAGACTCAGCCGCGAGGAGGAGCGCTCCACGTCGCGGCATTCGCCGAGCAGGTCGCGGAGCGCGCGCCGCTCTCCGGAGTTCTCCACAAGCCAACCTACGGCATCCTGCCTGCGGCGCACCTCGTCGAGGTCGAGCAGCGGACGGAGCATCCACTCTCTGAGTAGCCGCCTCCCCATGGTCGAACGGCACCGGTTCAGCGTCCGGTAGAGGGACGGCGCGTCCCCGTTCTGCTCCTGCCGCGTATCGAAAAGTTCGAGATTCCGCCCCGTCGTCACGTCAAGATGCAGATGCTCCGAGGAGCGCAGCGGATGCGCACGCTTCACGTACTCCACCGCGCCGAACTGCGTCTCGTGGAGATACGCCAGCACGGCGGCGGCGGCTCCGGCGGCCGGAGAGCCGTCCTCCAGGCCGAAGGAGGCCAGCGTCGCCGTCTTCCACTGCTGCAACAAGCGCCGCGTACCCTGGGCCGGGCTGAAGAACTCGTCCTCCCTCGGGAGAGGAAAGAAATCGCCCACAAGCGGCAGCCACTCGGAGAGCGAAAGACTCGCGGGATGGAGCAGCTCGCCGGGAGCGAAAGAACCGAGCAGCGCGGCGGCCTCCCCCTTCGAGAAGACGCCGGCCTCAAGACGCCCCGTCTCCACCGAGAGCAGCGCCACGGCAAGCTCCTTCCCCGCCCGGCACACGGCAGCCAATCGTCCGCCAGAACCGGCTTCCTCGGGGACGTACGTTCCCGGTGTGACGATGCGGATCACCTTCCGTTCGACAATGCCCTTGTTGCTCGGCTCGGTGATCTGTTCGCAGATGGCCACCTTGCACCCGGCGCGGACGAGCCGCCCCAGATAGCCGTTGACCGCGTGCCACGGCACGCCCGCCATCGGGATGCTCTTCTCAGCGTCCCGCGCCGTGAGCGTGATGTCCAGGATCGACGACGCCTTCACCGCGTCATCGAAGAACATTTCGTAGAAGTCGCCCATCCTGAAGAAGAGAATGCAGTCCGGATACAGCTTCTTCCACTCGAAGTACTGCGAAAGCATCGGCGTCATCTTCACCCCGGACAGCCCGGAGGGAATGACCTCCAAGGCCGCCTCCCCGCGCTCCGGCAGGGTTCTCTCTCCCGGAGCCGCCCCGTTCATGCCCTGCCGCTCCTGTCCAGCCAGCTCTGCAGAATCAGCGCCGCAGCCACCTTGTCCACCTTTCCCTTCCGGTTCTTCCGCGAAACGTCCCCTTCAAGAAGCGCCTGCGTCGCCATGACGGTGGAGAAGCGCTCGTCGTGCAACACGACGTTCAC
Organism: Synergistaceae bacterium; assembly: GCA_018436725.1. Classification (GTDB taxonomy): domain Bacteria; phylum Synergistota; class Synergistia; order Synergistales; family Aminobacteriaceae; genus JAAYLU01. Next base: position 54,973 of record JAHDKT010000015.1, read on the forward strand.
CGCCGGATAGCGTTCACTCAGAACGCGCCCCCACTCCTCGATCTTCTCCGCTTCCGGCCCGCGCGCGCCGGTCGTGCGCAACGGCACGCCCAGGAGCAGCGTCTCCGGATCGTACGTCTTCACAAGCGCGTCCAGCTCCTCCAGCCAGGAGGATTCGGCGGACAGAACGGCGATCCCCTGGGCGAACATCCCCAGGGGATCGCTGACTGCGACGCCGATGCGGACCGTCCCTATGTCAAGGGCGAGCGTCCGTCTGCTCAGCATGTAAGAAGCTGCCGCTCCACAATGCCGGGAAGCGCCTTGAAAAAGTCTTCGAGGGCTTCCGGCTTCTTGCCTCCGCCCTGCGCGAGCGCCGGTCTTCCGCCGCCGCCGCCGCCGAGCATCGCCGAACCTTCCTTGACGACCTTTCCGGCGGACACGCCCCTCGCGAGCGCCTTCTCGTCGGCCATGGCGATGATGGTCACGTTCCCCTCAACGACGGAGGCAAGAGCGACCAGCACGCCTGTATCCGCAGAGCGCTTGTTGAGCACCCTGTCGCCCATCTCGCGCAGCATATCCGCGTTCACTCCGTCGAAGCGGCCGAAGACCACGTCCACGCCGTCCGCGGAAGCATGCCGGAGCGAACTCTCAAGGGAGCTGCTCAGCGAGTTGATCTTCATCTCTTCGATCGTCCGGGCGAGCGACTTCACTTCCGACTGAAGCTGCTCGATCTTCGGCAGCACGCCCGATTCATCCACCGCGAGCACGCCTCCGATCTCGCCCAGCGTCCTCCATGTCCGCTGGAAGACGCGCAGCGCCTCCAGCCCCGTCACTGCGGTAATCCTCCGCGTACCGGAGCCGATGCTCTCCTCGCGCAGAATCTTGAACAGACCGATCTCGCCGGTCGAGGTCACGTGGAGACCTCCGCACAGCTCCGCGGAAAAGTCCGCGATGCGCACAACGCGGACCACGTCGCCGTACTTCTCCTCGAAGAGGGCCTTCGCGCCCTCCGCGCGGGCATGCTCCATATCGGTCTCCGTTATGTTCAGCGAATCGTTCGCCAGTACCTCCGAGTTCACCTCGTGCTCAACCTGCGCGATCTGTTCGCGTGAAAGCGGCTCGAAGTGCGTGAAGTCGAAGCGGAGGTTCGACTCGCCCACGAGCGAGCCCGACTGGCGCACATGCCCGCCGAGCACGCGGACAAGCGCCTCGTGCAGCAGATGGGTCGCCGTATGATTCCTTCGGATGGAGTTCAGCCGCTCCGTGTTCACGCAGGCGCGCACCGAGTCGCCCGTCTTCAGCGATCCTTCAAGCACCTTCGTCGTGTGCACGCGCAGCCCTTTGGCGCGGACCAGCGTATCCTCCACCTCGACCTTGAACCCGTCGCCCTGCAGCATTCCGGTATCGCCGATCTGTCCGCCCTTTTCGCCGTAGAACGGCGTGCGGTCGAGCACCACCTCGACCTCCTCGCCCGCGGAGGCGAAGTCGATCTGCTTGCCGTCGCGGATAAGCGCCGCAACAGTCGACAGCGAGGCGCACTCCGAATAGCCCAGGAACTCCGTATCGCCAAGCGTCTCGTTCAGCTCGGTGTACACGTCGCCGGTCATCTCGTTGCGTTTCTGTTTGCTCGACGCCCGCGCGCGTTCGCGCTGCGCCGTCATCTCACGGTCGAACCCTTCGCGGTCCACGGTGAAACCGTTCTCCTCGACGATCTCGGACGTCAGTTCCAGAGGGAAGCCGTAGGTATCATACAGCTCGAAGGCGACGGCCCCCGGAAGCGTCGCGCTCCCGGAGCGCTTGAGGTTCGCCATCTCCGCGTCCAGAAGCTCCGTCCCCTGCTGCAGCGTGCGGCCGAAGCGCTTCTCCTCCACGTCGATGATCTGCTCGACCATCAGGCGGTTGTCCACGATCTCCCGGTACGGATCGCCCATCAGCGCGATCACATCGGGAACGAAGTCGGTCAGGAAGGGACGGTCGACCCCCAGCAAGCGGCCGAAACGCGCCGCGCGGCGGAGCAGCCGCCGGAGCACGTACCCCCGCCCGTCGTTCGACGGGAGAATACCGTCCGCGATCATGAAAATCACGGAGCGTATATGGTCGGCGATGACGCGCACGGCCAGATCGGTCTTCTGGCTGTAGCCGTACTGAATCCCGCCCAAGCCGCACGCCCTGTCGATCAGCGGCCGGAAGAGATCGGTCTCGAAGTCGGTGCGCACGCGCTGCACCACGGAGGTCAGACGCTCGAGCCCCATTCCGGTGTCGATGTTCTTCTTCGGCAGCGGAACCAGAGAGCCGTCCTTCTGCTGGTCGAACTGCGTAAACACAAGATTCCAGATCTCGAGGTATCTGTCGCAGTCGCACCCCACCGCGCACTCCGGCCTGCCGCAGGAATACTCGGGCCCCTGATCGTACATGATCTCCGAACACGGACCGCACGGCCCCTGCGTTCCCATGAACCAGAAGTTCGCGTCCTTGTCGAAGCGGAAGATCCGCTCGTCGGGAAGACCGACGATATTGTGCCAAACGTCGTACGCCTCTTCGTCGTCTTGGTAGATCGTCGCCGAGAGGCGTTCCGGCTCCAGGCCGATCACTTCCGTCAGGAATTCCCACGCCCAGGTGATCGCTCCCTTCTTGAAGTAGTCCCCCCACGCGAAGTTCCCCAGCATCTCGAAGAAAGTATGGTGCCGCGCCGTCCGACCGACGTTCTCGATGTCGTTCGTTCGAACGCACTTCTGCGACGTCACCGCCGTCGGCGACTCCGGCGTCTGAATCCCCAGATAGTAGGGCTTGAAAGGAACCATTCCCGCGATGGTAAAAAGCAGCGAAGGATCGTCGGGAATGAGCGAGAAGCTCGGTACATGTCGGCTCCCCTTCGACACCCAGAAATCAACAAACAAAGAACGTATCTCTCTACCCGATCTCCACTGCATGAACTCTTTTCCTCCCCGTAGCCCCCGCGGATATGCCTCCGGAGGGCGGTTCTTCGTCCTCCCCTCTCGGGGGAGTGTTTTTCCGGAAACGACAGCACGTTTCCGGCGCCGTTCGCGGCAACCAATTACGCCTTCTTGTTCAGAAGGTTCGTTCTCATCTCTCCGGCCTTCGCCAAAATTCGCTCCGAATCCATGCCGGGAAACACCCTGTCCCTGTAGATCCACGCGCCGCCGACCATCGTGGCGTACACGTCCGCAGAAGACCCCGCATACACGATGAAGGGTGCGGCGTTCTCCGCGCCTATGCCGATATAGTGCGGCTGGTCGATATCCACAAGGACGAGGTCAGCCGCCCACCCCTCCCGGAGCAGTCCTTTCTTCTCGAATCCGAGGGCGGAGGCCCCTTCGTACGTCGCCATGCGGAGCGCATCGCGGGCGGAAACAGCGGTAGGGTCCTTCCTGATCCCCTTGTGCAGCAGCGCGGCGCAGCGCATCTCCCCCCAGATGTCCAGGCGGTTGTTGCTCGCCGCTCCGTCCGTTCCAAGAGCGATCTTCTTCGTCTTCGCGCCGATTCCGCTCAGATCCATCACGCCGCTGCCAAGCTTCAGGTTGCTGTTGGGATTATGGGCGATCGCCATACTCGAAAAATCGACGGCGCCCACGGTATCGGCATCCAGCCAGACGCAGTGGGCCAGTATCCCGAACGGAGCCGCTAGAATCCCGCAGGACTCGAGGTACTCCTTCGGCGTCATCTTCAGTTCATCGCGCAGGTAGGAGAGTTCCCACTCCGTCTCCAGAAAGTGGAAGTGCACGCCCATCGTACGTTCCGCGGCCGTCGAGCAGATTTCCTGCATCAGGGGCAGCGGCACGGTGTAGGGGGCGTGCGGCCCCAGCTGCACAGTGATCATGTCTCGGTGCGCTTTCCACGTCTCCGCCAGGCGCAGCCCCTCTTCGAACTTCCCCCGCTCCCCGCCGACGATACCCCTGCAGGCCGCGCAGCGGATTCCCGCCTCAAGCGAAGCCTCCACGACGGCGTCCATTTCGAAATACATATCGGCGAAGGCCGTGGTCCCGCAGGCCGCCATTTCCAGCAGCGCCGCCATGGTCCCCCAGTAGATGTGCTCGCGCGTCAGATTGGCTTCCGCAGGCCAGATCTTCTGCTGGAGCCATTCCATCAGGGGGGCCTCCTCGCCTATCCCCCGCAGAAGCGACATCGCGGCGTGGGTGTGCGCGTTCACGAACCCCGGAAGAAGCGCCATCCTACGCTCGCCGTCGATGACCTCGTCGCCCGGCAGCGCCGCCAGCGTGTCCGCGACAGCGGAGATCCGGCCGTCCTCGACGCGGAGGGAACAATAGCGCCCCTCCGCCATCTCGCCGTCGACGAGAAGGAAGTTCTTGAAGAGGGCGCCCATGCTACTCCACCCAGCTCTTCATATACTCTTCCTGCTCCGGAGTCATCGTATCCAGCGCGATATTCAGCGAGGCAAGTTTCGCCTCCATCACCGCTCTGTCGATCTCCGCAGGAACGTCGTACAGCCCCGGCTTCATGGTGTTCCTCGCCATGTGAATGGCGGATTCAAGCTGCAGCGCGAAGCTCAGGTCCATGATCTCGATGGGGTGCCCGTCGGCGCACGCAAGGTTCACAAGACGCCCTTCGCCCAGAAGGTGCATTCTCCGGCCGTCCTTCAGCACGTACGTCTGTATGCCGGGACGCGTCTCCTCGACGGACTTCGTCAGGCTTGCCAGATCGGGTTTGCTGATCTCCACGTCGAAATGCCCCGCGTTCCCAAGTAGCACGCCGTCCTTCATCTTCTCGAAGTGCTCCTTTCGGATCACCTTCGTATTCCCGGTGAGCGTCAGGAAGATATCCCCGCGCGGCGCGGCGTCGGCCATACCGGTAACTTCGTAGCCGTCCATCAGCGCCTCGAACGCCCGGTGCGGGTCTATTTCGACGATGATTACTTTGGCCCCCATCGCCGAAGCGCGCATCGCCACACCGCGGCCGCACCAGCCGTACCCCGCGATGACCACGGTCTTCCCCGCGACCAGCATGTTCGTCGTCCGCATAATGCCGTCCATTACGGACTGCCCCGTGCCGTATCTGTTGTCGAAGAGATACTTGCTGTGCGCGTCGTTCACCGAGATCATCGGGAAGGCCAGAATCCCCTCGTTCGCCATCGAACGCAAGCGCTTCACTCCCGATGTGGTCTCTTCAGAGCCTCCACGGATACCCGGGAGCAGATGCTTCATTTCCGTATGCAACAACGCCACGAGGTCGGCGCCGTCGTCAACCACGATGTTCGGGCCCACGGCAAGAGCTGAGCGAGCATTCTCGAAATACTCGTCTGTCGCCATGCCGTTCCGGCTGAAGACGGCCACGCCGTTGTGCACGAGCGCCGCGCAGACGTCGTCCTGCGTCGACAGCGGATTGCTCCCCGCCGCGACCACCTTCGCCCCAAGGTCCTGCAGCAGCAGCAGTAGGCAGGCGGTCTTCGCCTCCAGGTGCAGGCAGGCCGAGATCACCGTTCCGGCAAGCGGCTGCTCGGTTTTGTACTTCTTCTCGAGATGACGGAGCACCGGCATATACTGCCGCGCCCATTCGATTTTCTTCTGGCCGGAAGGGGCCAGCGCGATATCCGCAATACGATATTCCATCCGTGTATTTCCTCCTATTCAGACAGGAACGAGGCGATGCCCTCTGCAAACGGAGGGAAAATCGCGCCCTTTTCCGTAATTATGGCCGAGATCAGCGAAGCGTCGGTGACGTCGAATGCCGGATTCCAGATAGAATACTCCGCAGGCAGCATCCCGCCTCCGGGGAGTTTGCGAACCTCGTCGGCGGCGCGCTCCTCGATCGGGATCGCCTCGCCGGAGGGAATGGACGCGTCGAACGTGCTCAGCGGAGCGGCCACGTAGAACGGGATACCGAAGTGTTTCGCCAGCACCGCATGCGAATACGTCCCGATCTTGTTCGCCGTGTCGCCGTTGGCGGCGATGCGATCCGCCCCGACGATCACCGCGTCGATTCTCCGGCTCTTCATCAGGCTCCCCGCCATATTATCGCACAGCAGCGTCACGTCGAAACCGTCCCGCATCAGCTCCCAGACGGTAAGACGCGCGCCCTGCAGAAGCGGGCGCGTCTCGCAGGCGAACACGCGCACTTTTTTTCCCGCATCGCGGGCGGAGCGAATGACGCCGAGCGCCGTTCCATGCCCTCCGGTCGCCAGGGCTCCGGCGTTGCAGTGCGTCATGACTGTACATTCATCGGGAAGCAGCTTCGCGCCCGAGCGCCCGAGCGCCCTGTTTCCCTCAAGATCCTCCCTCTGGATGGCGAACGCCTCGTCCAGGACGGCCGAAAAGAGCGCCGAATCCGGCGCATCCGCCGGAAGGCGCCGCAGACGGGCCTCGACGCGCCGAAGCGCCCAGAAGAGGTTCACCGCCGTCGGTCGCGTCACAGCCAGGCGTTCTATGGCGCGCGACGCCGCCGCACGTCCTTTCCCGGCTTCCAAGGCGACGCCGAACGCAGCGGCGATTCCTATCGCAGGCGCGCCCCGAACTGCAAGCGTCTCGATCGCCTCCGCGACATCGACGGCACGTTCGCACTCCAAAAACTCCACACTGCACGGAAGTCTCCTCTGGTCCAAAAGAGAGAGTCTGTTCTCATTCCATAAAATTACCGGGGGGAGCATGTCACCCCTCCTTCTTCGTTCTCGAAATCCGCATCGCTCTTTTGAGCGGAACCGCGCGTCCGTGAAGAGTGAATCTGCGCGTTCGCATCGCCGTCGGCGAACCGCAGACAGACTTCGTCCCCGGAATGGAGATCGGCGGCGCGAAACACCGGCGCGCCCTCCCGCTCGCAGAGAAGAAACCCGCGGTCGAAGGCCTTCAGCGGCGAAAGCCCGTCGAGAGAAGCCGCGCACGCGGCAAGCCGCTCCCTCGACTCGGAAAGCGATCGCTCCGTCGCCCCTGCAAGCCGTCTGGAAAAGAGTTGGAGAGCGGCATCCCGAGACAAGATCACCTTCTCCAGAATTCTAGCCCCGCGAGAAAGCATCGAATCGACGCCCCGCTGCGCCTTCGACATGTCGAGTTCAACGGACGCGCGCATGGCGGCAATTCGATGGTCAAGAAGACGCAACACATCGCGGCGATCTGGAAACACGCGTTCCGCAGCCGCCGAAGGAGTCGGCGCATGCATATCGGCGGCGAGATCGGCCAGCGTCTCGTCGATCTCATGCCCCACTCCCGTCACCAGCGGAACAGGCGAACTTCGTACGGCCCGCACCACACGCTCGTCGTCGAACGGCGAGAGATCGTCCCTGCTCCCACCACCGCGCACAAGCATGGCGCAGTCCGCGCCCGAAACATGCACGATACGGCCCAAAGCCTCCGCAATGGCTGCGGGCGCTTCGTACCCCTGAACAGCTACCGGAATGACAACCAGTTCGCACGACGGCAGCCGCTTTGAAGCAACCGCCGCAACATCGCGAAGGGCGGCCCCTGTCGGCGACGTCACCACCGCGACTCTCTCGGGATAAGAGGGAAGGGGGCGCTTCAGACGGGGAGAAAACAGCCCCTCCACCTCCAGACGAGACATCAGCTCCAGCCTCGCTCTGTCGGCGGCGCCCTTGCCCAGCGGGACAAGCCGTCGAACGAGCAACTGGTAACCGCCTCTCGGAGCGTACACCGAAACGGCGCCCTCCGCGACAACCTCGTCGCCGTTCCGGGGCCACTCAGGGACATACGAAACGTAATTTTTAAAAAGGGCGCAGGAAATCCGGCTCTCCTGCCCGAGAAGGGTGAAGTACACATGGCCGCTGGTGTGTTTCTTCAGTTCGCTCAGTTCTCCGCGAACTCCTACGGCCTGCAGGACGGGATCTTTTAAAAAGAGCGAAGAGATACGGGTCGAAATTTCGTCAACCGTCAGCGTCTTCGGCATGCGAACCTCCGCCGGCAGTCTTGTCGTCCTCCGTTTCCTCGGGAATGGACGCTTCGTCCGCCTCTTTTCCCGGCATGTCAGGTGGAAGATTGCGGACAATACGGCCTAAAACACCGTTGACGAACTTTCCGGATTCCTCCGTCCCGAAGGTCTTCGCAAGCTCCACCGCCTCCGAAATAGCCACCGCCACCGGAGTCGTCTTCGCGAAGAGGCTTTCGAAAATGCACATACGCAAAGCCGCCCTGTCCACCGCGACCATGCGCTCGGGCCGCCAACCCACGACATGCTCGCGGATAAGATTGTCGATTTCCATGCGGCGCTCCCAGGCGCCGTACGTCATAACACGCGCATACTCAAGAACCTCCGCATCCTCGTCGGCCGAAAATAGCTCGAAAGCTTGATCCGGCGTCTGCTTTTTTCGAAGGTCGAGCGCATACAACAACTGAAGCGCCATCTCGCGTGCTCGATGACGCTTCTGCGGTAAAAAACCACGAGTCACTCCATTACCTCCCCGCCATGCTCCTCAGCTTTCGCACGAGTTCCGAGCCCGTTTCGGACTGGAAGAAAAGAACCCCCGCATAAAAAGCGCCGCCCCAGAAAAGGCTCCAAAGAAGCGTGACCACACCCTCTTTCAGCAAGAGAGCAAAAAGAGCGAACGCAACCGCCCAGACGAGGGGTTTTTTCGCAAGCGACGCCAATTCCTCGTTATCGACGAACGACGTCTTCGCAAGCTCCACCCATGAGACCCGCACCGAAAGGCCTACCTTGCCGAACACATCCCGCAATTTGGTCTCCAAAGTCCCCATCGCTGCGGAATCGGAATCCTTCGGCATTGTAAGAACCAGGAAAAGAGTGTCGTCGGCGGAAGAAAGGGAGACCTGCGTGCATTTAAACGGTTTCTCGCACATCGAGTTTACGAAATCACACATCCCGTCCTGCGAGACAAGGAGGCTGCCGAGAGAGGTTCGTTTCCAGAACAGATACATTCGCATCACCCCTGTAGGAAGGGGGCTCCGGAGATCAAGAGGCCCCCTTCAAGGTTCGTTGATGAACTAGGAACTGAACACGGCCGCATCGAAGCGAATGTCAGAGCTGCTCCACTCCCGGCTGTACGGACTTTTCTTGCTCCGGGGCGGGTTCCTCGGGCTGCTTCGCCTCCGCTTTCGGCTCTTCGACGGGGGGCTCGGCGGCAACGGGCTTTTCTTTGAAGTAGATACCCTGCACGTTCACGTTCACCGCTTTCACCTTGTAGCCCGTGTACTCCTCGATATTCTTCTTGATCATCTCCTGAACGTCCCATGCGAGATCGGGAATCCGGAGACCGAATTTAACCATTATATACACATCCACGCTCGCCACCGGATGGATACCGTCCTCCAGCACGACCCGTACTCCTTCGCTCGCTTTTCTTCCTATGCCGAGCTTGGATGCTATTCCCGGGCTGGCGGGCTGGACGCCCTCGATGGAGGAAAGCGTCTTCTTCGCAAGTTCGGAGAGCACATCTTCGCTGATATGCACGACGCCGGCCACCATACCCTCGGGGACGACGTCGGTCTCCGCAGTCTCGCTCAACACGCCTTCATACGCAGACTCTTCTTCGAACACTTCGGATTCCAGTTTTTTATTCATTTCATCCATTTCGAGACCTCCTTCCAGTTGTACGCGCTCCGCCGCACAAGTTTCGATACGGCGGCGGATTCATCATGTCTATTCCTTCGGCTGCTCGAAATCCTTTCCGCAGCCGGGACACTCAAGGGGCTCGTCCGGTTCGTACTCTTCGGGCTGATAGTAGAAGACATAATTGCAGTGCGGGCAGGTAACCGAAACATAATTACGGTCGAACTCCCCGTCGTCTTCTTCGTCTTCGTCTTCGTCGAATCCGCCTTCGCCGGTGAACTCGAAAAAAGCCTTTTCGAGCGAATCAAGATCTTCGTCCAGAAGCGCGCAATCGTCGGCGAGATCCTCGTATAGTTCCCGCTGCTCCTGAATCAGATCGTCGTGCTCCGCCACCTCCAGAGAGAGCGCGTCAAGGGCATCCACAACAGCCCTGAAAATTTTTCCCTGTCCTTCGTTCTCAACCGGCCCGAGTCCGTCGAGCAACCCTTTGAGATAGGCTATCTTTTCCCGTGCGCTCATCTCGTCAACCTCCCTGCGTTTTTTTATTTTTTCGCCCGTTCCAGATACTGACCCGAGCGGGTGTCGACGACTATTGTATCATCCACGTTGACAAAGATCGGCACCGTTATAGTGATCCCTGTCTGAAGCTTCGCCGGCTTTCCTCCGCCGGAGACGGTATCGCCCTTGAAGCTGGGAGGTGTATCGACGACCTTCAGTTCGACGCTCTTAGGCATTTCGATGCCCATAATGCGACCTTCGAAGAATTCGATCTGAACTTCCATGTCGTCGACGAGGTAGTTCACGACGTTGCCGAGAATGTCCGCAGGAATAGAGAGCTGGTCGTAAGTCGAAAGATCCATGAAGATATAATTATCGCCCTCTTTGTAGCTGAACTGCGCAGGCTTCTCGTCGAAGATTATTCGTTCGAAGCGCTCGCCCGATCGGAAAGAGTTTTCGATGATCGATCCCGTGTCCAGATTTTTCATCTTCGTCCGGACGGTCGCCCCTCCGCGCCCCATCTTGTGATGCTGAAAATCGAGCACTTCCCATATACCGTCCTGCCAGCGGATTTTCATCCCCGAATAAAAGTCCGACGTATCAACAACCTGCGCCATAACACTCTACCTCCCAATATCGGTTCAAAACAACTTCAAGCTGCTGCATTCACAGCAACGCAGGTATATTATCATATTCGGGAGTTCTTCTCAAAAAAAACCGCGTGAAAAATTGCGAACGGCTTTATTTCAGCGTGAACTGTTCCACGGGTCCGTCGGGTGTGTTCAAAATATAGGGAATCACGATCATCGCCACTTCGGACTTGTCTCGAATATCCTTTCTGTATTTGAAAAGTTCTCCTAGAAGCGGAATATTGCTCAGCACAGGAACCCGCCCGCGCTCCGTACGTTTCACATCTTTATGCAGACCGCCGACGACGAACGGCTCGCCATCGCGCACACGGATCATCGTGGTAACTTCGCGATTCGAAGTTTGGGGAAATTCTTCTCCGGCCTGCCCTCTATACGTGCCGATAATTTCACCGGTTTGAATCTTGAGTTCGACCGTCACCATCTTGTCGCGCCCCACGGTGGGGGTGAATTCCAGGATGGGGCCGACTTCCTTCTCGCTCCACGTCGGGTTGCCCGCCTGATCACGCTCGGAGATGTAGGGGTAGTTCTCCACAAGCTTGATAACCGCTTTTTTCCCGTCGAGCGTGATGATCGACGGGTCGGCCAGCACTTTCCCCTTGTTGGCCGTCACAATGCTGTTCAGTCCGAAGTCGAGCATCTTCGTCAAGTTGCCGCCGGCTATTTTTTCGAGTCCGTCCTCGGTCCCCGGAGCAGGACGCTCATCGCCCGGCTTGTACGAGCCCGGCTGATCGACGTAGACATACCCGAGATTCATTCCGCTGGAACTGAAGTTGAGCCACCACTGGTTGTACACCGCGTCGATGATGGTTTCCAGCTGATCGCGTCCCGCATCCGTCACCTCTATGATCCGCGCCTGCAGCATCACCTGGCGCCCCGGATGGTCGACTTCCTGGAGCACACGCTCCACATGGGGAAACTGCTCCGGTCTGCTCGTCACGTAGAGCGTGCGAAGGCGCTCGTCCACAACGATATTGGAAACTCCGGCAAGACTCTGCACAAGCCCCCCGACCGTCTTCATATCCGCGTACGCGATCTTGAACGCCCGCGTCGACTGCTTCCCCGTGGTCTTGGCGATATTATCGGGAGCGCCGACGATGATCGTCTTTCCCATGATAGCGTACCCCATGTCGTACATGCGCAGAATATACCCGAGCGCTTCGTTCAGGGGAACGCTCTTCAGCGACATGGTCACCAGCGTGTTCGGGACCGACGGGTCGGCGACGATGTTCATCCCCACATATTCTCCAAGCATTCTGAAGACGTCACGCAGCTCCACGTCGCGAAGATCGAGCGTTATGGGCGACGTCCTCGTGAAAGGGTCGTTGTAGTTGACCGGCGGAACAGGTCGCGGCGCAGTGAGCGCGGGTTCCTCCCGCTCTCTCGCCGCATGGCCGGAGGCGTCGAATCGGATGATGTAACGATTCGACGGGGCAACCCCCTCGATATCCTTCAAAACGAGCGGTCCGTTGATCCTCACCGTGAAGATCACCGCCTCGCCTTTCTGTTCTGCATACACACCCTGGACGAGAGGAAGATCCAACTGCCGCTCCCACTTCCCCGACGCCAGATACGCGGGCTTTACCGAGAAAATAATCCGATCGGGCGTATTGCTCGTGATGTCCGGTCGTGAAAGCGACCCGCCGACCAACTGCATCACAACGGCATGAGAGCCTAATTGCTGAACAGTGAGTCCTCCGATCGGAGGGAGTAACTTCAGCGCGGCATCTTCCGCGGCGGTCGTCGCTTCTGCCTCCGGGGGGCGATGAACCACGCAGCTGCCTGCAAAAAGCAGTGTGAGAAGTAGAAAAACTAAAAAAGCCTTCCATGGTGTCTTCATCCTGAGTACCCCCCTAAAAACCTGGTGTGATATCTATATTCTTCCCTGCCCACCGGACCGTCACTTTCTCCGGCGTGATTCTGAGAATACGCCCCTGCTTGTCGAGGAAAGAATACCCCGTTTTCACTATGATTCCGTTTCCTACGCCATTGATGTCCATGATGGCGATGGATTCCTTCCCGACGACCATTATAGCTCTAACGAACATAATAGGCGGTAAAGATTCTGTCACGAGCGGCTCGATTAAGGGTATATCGCCGACCGTTCCGCTTCCGGCGCCTCTCGGCGTTCTACGGGACACGGCGAATGGACGTCTGTTTTTTTCCGTTACGGAGGCGACCACCCCCTTGCTTCCCTGCCGAGCCTCCACCGTTCCTCGATAGCTCTCTATAATACCGTCCAGTCGTTTAGAATCCTCCAAAGACTGGCGGGGGGGAGGTTGCACAAAAACAGACTCCTCCACTGAAAGATCCACGACTCTCTTAAAATTCCATCCGAAGAAAACAGTCCCGGCGAAAAAAATAAGAAACAAGAGCGCCCGAGGCATACGAAACGATCCTTCGCCTGCAACGAGCTTCCCCCAGAACGACTCATTGGCTGCTGCGCCGATCATGTACGCCACCTACTTCTTCAACACGGATTCGACGATGGCTACGCCCTTGGCATTATCGCCATCGACGGAGTCCATTCGTACGGAAGAAACTCGCAAAGCAACTTTCAAGTTGCGCCAATCCGAGAGCGTCTGAACAAACGAATAATACGGTCCCTGAAAGTCAACCTGTACAGCTCGGCGTCCTTGTGGCGACGTCGCGGGTTTTACGACATTGCTTCGAACTCCGTTACGAGTAAGCTCTTGTTGAACCCACGAGTAAAAGTCAACCTCGTTTTCCGGAATCTGAATCTGGTACCGCTCCAGCTGAGCGATCGCCCGTTTGAACACTTCAATTTGCCGCATTCGTTCCGCCGACTCCAACTCGATACGCATCCCTTGAGTACGTAGATCTTTCTCCGAGATGCGAAGCTGCTGAATCTGTTCAACCAAATGAAAAGCGCCGAAGAGCATACCCCCGGAAAGAAGGAGCAGAAAAAGAAAAATCAGCGTATCCTTGCGGGTCATCTGGACTCAACCTCCTTTTCAGGGAGCGGAGCGGGGGGAATCGTCGCCGCGAAGTCTCGCAGAGAACACGCAAGCGTAAAATCGACGAGCGACTGCCCGTCGCGAACAACGCGCGTCGTTACAGGAAAATCTACAGCTGCAACCACTTGAGCGTCTAGAAGGCCCTTTCCGAATTCTACGACATCGTCTTCCTTGTAAGCGCTTCCTTGCATCGACGCCTTCCCGGGAACGACGGAGACGTCTCGAATCCAAACGCCGGGTGGTAACGCGGTCTCCAAGCCATGCAGAAATTCGAGCGCGGGAAGTTCGTCTTGAAGCAGCTTCAGGGCGGAAACATACACAGCCTCTTCGTCGGACAGTCGCCGAATCTCGTTCGCCAGACGAGCGTTCTGAGCACGTTGAATCATAAGCGTGTCCTCAAGGAAAGAAACCCTGTCCTTCAAAGATCGGAAATTCCAAAAGGCCCAGAAAAGCGTGGTCCCTCCTACAAGCATAAACGACAACAAGAAAAGCGTCAAAAAAAGGCGTGCAAAATTCAGGCGCTTTTTCTGAGATTCGACAAGAGCGCGAGGACGAAGATCAAGAGATACTTTCATGAGAGTTCACGAACCGCCAGGCCTACGGCGGTTTCCCATCCAAGAACGTCGTCGGAAGGTATCGGAATACCCCAGGGCCCCCAAGGATCGGTTATCAATACTTTTAATCCGGAAGTCTCTTCGATAACTTCCTTCAAACCTTTTTCAGCAACGAAAGCTCCGCCAAGCAAAATATGCTCTATAGCAAGTTCCCGGAATTGATTCCGTACAAAAGTCAACGTATTGCCTACTTCCCGCACGAGTGGAGAAAAATCCTTCTGTCCCTCCTGGGCTTCGATAATATCCAGGAGCGATGTCCGGAATAATACGCCGTTGTCCTTGTACCCGAGAACGATCTGACTTACGCCATTTTCGGAGAAAACGGCCAAATACCCCGCTGGGAAAGAGAGCGAAGGACCGAGAATCGCCCGGAACATCGCGATATTTTCGGGCTCGATGGTGGCGAGCTGAATACCCGCCGTCCCCGCCAGACGCATAACAGATTCCACGGTACGAAGTCTGCACGCCGCCACAAGCACCGACATCGTACCAGGTTCGTTTTTTTGAGGATTCTCTACCTTCGAGATATCAACCGCGGCATCGGAAAAAGCGTAGGGAAAGTACTTCTCGAAGTCCCATTGCAACGCTTCTCGCGCGTCGTTGATCTCCATTTCCGGAAGATCGACGACGCGAATCAGAATATCGCGCGAAGGTAGGGAGAGCGCCACAGGGACTTTGAAACCGCCGATCCTGGCTCCCAAAGCCTGTATAGGAGCAAGCAAATCTCCGGCGTCCACCAAGGAATTCTTCCTGATCCCCTTACCTCCTGAAGGAACGGAAACTTTTTTCGCAACCCTCAGTCTCGACATATTCCCTTCAAGCTCGATATACCGAAGATCATCCTCGTGAAGCGCCAAGCCCGCTTTGTTCCGTGTTTTTTTGAAGAGCGCCGAAGCGGCGGCCATACGCGCATTCCCCCCTAGAAAAAAAATGAACGGTTACATTGTACCATTTCATCAAAGAAAAATTAGCGACTTTTCCAGTAAAGAGGCTCGCCTACAATATCTTCCGCAGCGAAATTTATGGAACCCTCCGGAAAAACCAAAAAAGTTCCGTCAGGCAACACCAGAGTGACTGCATTCCCGGCACTTGAACGAATCGCAAAATCGGATATCCTTTTCTCAATATATTCTTTATACTTCTTCGACGTTTCGATGATCGGGTCCCAAGCGCTCTTCCCCGTTTTCGCATTCAGGATATAAAGTCGCGAAGTCCCGCTTTCGGAGCAAATGTCGACATCCGGGATGAACGTTGCAAAAAAAACATATCCTTTAAAAAACTTCGGTGGCGTCGACAATCTCTCTCTTGCGGATAATTTTATAAACCAACCTTTTCTGTCGGGGTAGATCGAGGCGTC
Organism: Synergistaceae bacterium; assembly: GCA_018436725.1. Lineage (GTDB taxonomy): Bacteria > Synergistota > Synergistia > Synergistales > Aminobacteriaceae > JAAYLU01. The sequence goes on from JAHDKT010000015.1 coordinate 70,529, forward strand.
AAGTTCTTGCGATCCGTTTTCTGCGCTCAATTGAAAGAGATTGTCGGTCGTATTTTTCACCTCCAGCGGCGAGCCGGACTGTACGTTGGTGATGTTTACAGCGGCGAAATACTCTTCATCGTCCGAAGCGGAGGCAAGATACCCCGCGATGTCTCCCGTACCTGCAAAAATCCACGTCTGTTGCTTCAATCGAATCGCGTTCAAAGAGCGGGAGAATCCCGAAGTCCCATTCGGGAAAAGGAGAACGGGGTACAACAACCAATTATCCTTATTCGTAAGAGAAATATCACCTTTGTAGACCTTTCCCGACGCGTCGCCGGCGAAGAAGGTGCGCACCTCTTTATATAGACCTTCCGAAAGAGCGACTATCGATGAGGTAAGAGGCGAGGCGACATCGAATTTCCTGAGTATCGAACCGTCTTGTATGTCGCCGACATAGAGGGCGCCGGGAGAATCGTAGTCGGCGTGAACGCCTATAGTACTGCCGCTTCCCATTATATACGTCCATACCCAAGTCGGATTCGAAGAGGTCGTTTCCAAGAAAACGCGCCCGATAAAAGGAATGCCTACTGTTCGGCGAAGCCTTCTATAATCATATTTAGGGTTGAATGTTGTATTTGGAACAGGAATATGAGGGTGGGAAACGACCGCAAGCGTCGTGTTTCCTGAACCCTCCCAAAAAAGAACTTGACGTTCGTCTTCATTTTTCAATCGTACATCACGGTTGGCAGTGTCATATCGATAGATATCATTTTCAATAGCCCACAAAAATTTCGCACTGCCCGGAGTCGCGCTTGTGACGTCAAGAGCATACACGCCCGCACCTCCGAATCCCAGCAAACCCAGGAGCAGAGTTCTGTATTGCCCGCCGATTAAAACATCTTCAACGCTCACAGGGCCGTCCAGAAGATATCTTGAAAAAGAGGACGTGCCGCGCGAGTAATCCGTCCCCCCGTCGGACCAACGAAGTCCCTTCAATCTACCGTTATACAGAACATTTGGAGGTATGAAAGCGAATCGTTCGTTTCCGTCTGCATCGTCGAATCCATGCAGCATGCCCGAATTGGATTGGGCATAAAGCAGTGTATTCCGTGTTTTATGAGCAGTCCGAAATTGCGTGTAGAGAGGATCCCAGATCGGAGCCGAGGGAGGACCGACCTTTACCAACCCGCTGTTGTAGACGTCCCAGAGCTTATGAAGCTCATCCTTCCCCTCTTCTTCATCGTACACATCCTTCCCACGAAGCCATTGAACGAAGTTTTTCCTGTCAGCCTGAGCCGGGATGCCCAAAATAGCGGATGAGGAGACAAGAGGGTTATCGTCGTTATGATTGACGGGAAACAAATTCGTCGCGCCGCCGATCATGCCGGAAAACGCAGTATAGATATTGCGCGCATCCCATCGAATTGAAGAAAGCTGCTCGGCGGCCTCCCATGCTTTGCTATACGAAAGAGTACCGTCCGACGCGCTTTCGGCGATTCTTTTCATCAAAGTTCCGTCCCATTGCCTGCCCGCCCGGGAAGTGTATTGCACAACATAAAGACCGTCTTCGTCGTCGGAAGACCTTGGAGCCGAGACAAGAGGAGCAAGACCCGAGGATGATTTCTGAATCTCCGCAAATATCGCTCTCAGCGCATCAAACAATCCTTGCATATCATTTACAAGGTAGGCGGTCCCTGCCTCCGTATTGCCTTCAGCAGCCATATCATTCAGAACCGCAGCAAGAGAAGTATTTGTTGGAAGAATAAGTCCAATAACAAACGCTTTTATTTTTTTAGCGGGTTCGTTTGTTCCGTACACCGTCAAAGCGGCGTTGCACAAATTTCTGACTGCATTTACTGGACTTCCTCCACCTTGTGTGTTGTCTCCGTCCGTGAGAATAATATACCAGTTATCCTGGCAGGGGTCGGTTATTACGCCGGGAGCGCGGAAGAACTGCAGGGCGGAGCCGGTTGTCGTGCTGTATCCGCTTGCGTTGCTATAGATCGAGAGGGAAAGCGGGGTCGCTCCGATGGAACGTAATTCTCTAGATCCCGCATTGCCGTCGAACCAGTCCCGCAGATTATTGAGATGCGTCAAATCGGAAGTGGAGACGAAAGATTCGCGAAGCAGACCCGTATCGCTCCCGCCACTCCAATTCAATGCCTGCAAGTCTCCGCCGCTCCAATTTCCCCATCGGTCCTGCGTTCCCCAAGGCAACCACCTATACCAATTTGTGCCGGAGGCTGGAGTAAATGGGGCTTGGGAGTACGTTTGATTATATGTTGAGAGGGAAATACGTAGTCCACGATAAATGCTTTCATCGTTTAAAAGCCTAAACATAACATTTTTCAAAGCATACATTCTACTATCGTTTGGATATTTATAATTGCTCTCCCCGGAAGCTGGAACAGGTTCAACGGAGGTTCGTCTGGAAAAATAAGTGTTCCGGTTCGTGGTGCTGATTCCCGTAAGATCGTCGGTGCGGATATAGCGAAGATTCGGGTGGTAGTTGAATTCAACCCGCATATCATTATTTCCGGTCCGATTTTCACCGGGTGCATTGTCCGCCCCGAAATATCTGGCGATTATGGAGTTTCCGCTCCACATCGGGCGCGAGCCATCGCCCCAAGTCATGGTGTCGGAATCAAGCCTGTAATTCATTGAACCGCTCGTATCGAGCAGCATCAGAACATTCGGCTCTTCCGCCCTCGTGACCTTGGGAAAAGGAAAAAGAGAGCCCTCCGCCTTGAAAGCAAACAAAAAAATGAGCGGAATGCATAGCTGCCTCCAAAAAAATTTTAAAATCTCTCTTCGAGCGTCCGCATGCTTTTCAATCACTTGAGTTGCCTCCTCTGGAGTCCTCTTCAGAAAAAGTTTGCAGAAAAAACGTCACTCCGATTCCATTCTGACAAGAAGCCCCTGTTCAACTACCTTTTCGATATCGTTGAAAAAAGCTCGGCTCCTGATAACATACGCACCTTCCAGCGGCGGAAGATTGTTCTCTGAACTGTGATCGTAATTATTCATCGATGTTTTGCCGAACAAGGGAAGGTTATCTGATCCGTAGTCAAGATTCGGAGCGACACCGTCAAAAAGCACATCGAACACGACGCTTTCGACGGATACGCCTTCGACAGTATCGTTCATGCGTACGACGACAAGCTCCGAGATGTCCGGAGATACGAGTTCGTTCCCCCAATGAGGTCTTCGACGCGAAGCAACATCTCCGTTAATGGCGTTAAAAACCCAGCTTTTTCCCATTTCTATCCCAGAAAGCGCCGCGTTCATTCGAAGTTCATCGTCGTTCTTCATTCGATTTACAGTAACCATATTCTCTATAAGATATATCGACACAGCAACCAAGGCGCCCGCTATAAGTAAAATAATCAATGCCATAGGAAGCGCCAATGCTTGTTTTTTGAATCTGTTCAAGCAAAATGCAGTGTATGTCTTCTTTTTTTTCAATTTCGTATCCTCCAGCTGCGAGACACAACGGCATGACGGAATCGTGCGTCCCGGCCCCAAAAAGCTTCGGCTTCCGCCGGCCATCCTTCTATACCGCTTTGCGTCTGATTTCCTCTTCGAGCATCCGCCCTTGCCAAGATACGGACGGTAAGAATCCGATCTCCATCGGAGTCGAACGTACACCACATCCCGGCGATACCATCCGCGACCGTTTGCGCTCCGGAACCGTCAAGTCGATTTATCTTCAGCATCCCGTTTTCAACGAATATTTTCGCCGCACGAACATAGTGAAGCTCGTCCAAAGGGGGGATCATATTCCCCGTTGCAGACGAGTGGGATCGGAGTTTTAATTTCGATGTTCCAAGCTCGGAGACAGTGAACGGGAAAGAAGGCGTCGATGCCGGGAAGGAAATCCACGACTTCAGCGTCGATGGAGGGAAGACGGCAAGAAGCTGCTGAGAAGAAACACTACCGGAATATTGAATTTCTCTTGTGAATTCTTCACTATCGCTATCTTTGGCCGTATTCGTCCTCACGCCGGGCAAGGCTTCAAGTCCCCCTCCACTAATCCATGCAGCGGCGGGAACTGAATATACCACCCAGAACGCCGGAGCTGCCGAGGTCGAGTTTATGGTCTCACCGTTGTTCGCAAGTTGAAAAAAATGCGCAAAGTTTCTAGGATCGCCGGAAACCCCGGGAAAAAGAGTGGACAGTCTGTAGGTCGTTCCATTTTTTGACCATTGAAAAGCACTTCGAAAGTCGGCGGCGGAGGGAGGAAGCCCCAATCCCGCATTCATAATGAAGGGTTGCATAACGGCAAGAGCGATCTGTCCGCGTTGTTTGGCTTCGGTAATGTCCTGATGGAATTCATAGTTCTTAAAAACAGAGAAAAAAAGAGTAATAACGGAGCCGGCAACCAGCCCGGTAATAATCAAAGCGATGAGCAGCTCGACAAGGGTGAAAGCTCGAAATTTTTTCATTTCATTCGCCGAACTCCTTCCCTCTTGTCGTGCTGGAATAACGGCTCAACGGACGCTCCATAGTCAACGAGCGCTGTCCCGCAAGCCCGCTCCACTCTACAACAACCTCTCCTCTCCCGTTCCTCTTCTGCGATTCAAGAAAAAAACCGGGAAAATCGGAGGCCTCTCGTCGCGATCTGGTGAGAGAATTGCTTTTTTCCGCCTCCAATTCATCAAGTTCATGGACGGCAAGGAACACTGCCTGTTCGCGACGAATAGAGTGCAACGCCATTTTAGTGGACATTATAGGCACTCCGGCAACAGCAAAAAGCGCTATGGAGAGGATAAGAAGAGCAATTATCGTCTCCGAAAGCGAAAACCCGCTGCGGCGCACTCGACAATCTCGTAGTAAAAAACTCGGGTACATTCTTATGTGACCTCCGGCAATATACGCAATCAAAAATTCTTCCACCTTTTTCTCTTCAAGGGCATAGATATTTGGTTGGCTACGAAGCATCCAAACGTTTTTTACAGCAAGTCCCACGAAACAAGAGATATGAGGGCGATCTATTTGGCCCGCATGCGTACATGGGTATCACCCGAGGTAACTTCGATACCCGATTCGTTCATCTTCTTCAGTCTATTCACTATACCAGAAGCCACCCCGGCTAGATCGTATCGCACATAAAGGCTCCCCGGTACGGGTTCTTCTATATCATATTTTCCTTCAGGAGGCCTGTCCATGTATTTCTTCAGATCGGGATCTACATCGGGAATCGCCGCATCCGTATTTTCCATGTAGTAAAGCATCACGGCCGCTTTAAGCGAACGCAGGTCGCTCACGATTCTCGATGCCTCCGCAGACTCGTTTCCGCTGCTTACAATGAGCAACATAGCTCCAGAGAGTATACCGATTATTATAATAACAATGAGTAGTTCAACAAGCGTGAAGCCTGGGCGTTTGTCTTTTATTTTCATTTAAAGCGCCCCCTTATCAATCTTTGGCGCGAAAAACGAAGAGTAAATCAATTTATAAGTAGAGAGCGAGGTTACCTCGCTCTCTACGGTAAAAACTGTTTTATTTAGCTCTCATATAGACATTAGCTCCGCCTGCATAGTTATTTCCGGGGATATCGGCGCTCGTGGCAGTAGCTAAAAGGCCCGAATCAGCAGCACCGTTCTTAAGGGCGTCTTGAACTCCTTTGGTTGTCAGCCCTTCCCGCCCGACGAACCAGAGTCCGGAGCCATCGGTTGCCACGATAAAATTATATTTTGCATCATCTATTTTTCTATCCATGTATTTCTCAAGAGCTGCCAGGGCATCGGCTTTAGCAGCCGGAACGGTCGCATTGGCGTCATCGGCGTAGTACATCAAAGCAGCAGCCTTCATTCCGCGCAAGTCGCTGATGATTTTCGTCGCTTCGGCTCTGTCCGAGCCGCTCCCCGCCAACATCATCATCGCGCCTGCAAGTATGCCAATAATGATGATGACGATCAACAGTTCAACAAGCGTGAATCCCGAGCGCTTTTCCAATTTTCTTACCGTCTGCATAATCTTATCCTCCTCGACAAGTTGTATTTTCATGCTCCGAAATCGAAGTGCCCCTCTAGCTGAAAACCGTCCATCAAGATGGTCTCGCTTCCGTTCCCGCCAAGTTCGAACGGAAGAACGCTACGCTGAAGCATAAAGGAGATATCCTTCCGGCCGGAGATTTTCGGCTCCTGCAACGCTTGTCCTCTTGAACATTGTCGTCGAGCAGCGCGGGTAAATCAACTCCTCTCCTCAATATCGGTCGCAATAGCCATACTGTTTACATGATAACACACATCTATACGCACCACAACGAAAATCGTACTACAGAACAAATTACATCATCGCCTGAATCGCCGTAACGATCGGAGTGAAAATAGCAAGGGCGACCAATGCGACAATACCACCGACGAATATGATAAGCATGGGCTCCAGAATCGATGTCAGCCTCTTGATCTTCTCCTCGAGTTCGGTCTCGAACCAGTCCGCGACTTTTGCGAGCATCTCTTCCAGTCGCCCCGTCTCTTCGCCTACCTTCATCATATGCGCGATCATCACGGGAAAGACCTTGATGTTTTTCGCCGTATCGCCGAGCGAGCCGCCCTTTCTTGCCGAGTCTCGCAAAAGGGCGTATCCATCGGAGATAACTGCGTTGTCCGACACCTCCGCCGTCATGTCAAGCGCACGAAGTATTGGGACACCGGCTTCGACAAGCGAAGAGAGCGTTCTGTTCGAACGGGCCATGATGCCTTTGAAGATGATGTCTCCCACCATCGGCAGGTGGATTTTGGCGCGGTCGAGAGCTGGGCGCGTGGCTTTGTTGCCGTTCATCCAGACTATCGTTATCAAGAAGAGAAGGAATCCGACCGCAGGGATATACCAGTAGTTCGCCATCCAGTTGGAGAAATCGAAGACCGCCACCGTAAGACGGGGCAATTCGACGTTCAATCCTTTGAAGACCTGGGAGAAACGAGGCATAACGACGGTCACCAGTATATACAGGATCACGAAGGCGAAGAGAATGACAACGGAAGGGTAAGTAACCGCGGAAATGACCTTCCGTCGCAGTTCGTCCTGTTTGTCGAGAAAGGTCGCCAGGCGTTCGATGCTCTTGTCGAGGACCCCGCCCTCCTCGCCCGCCGCAACCATGGCGACCATCAGCGTGGTGAACTCGCTCCTGGTTTTCATGGCACCGCTGAAGGAGAGGCCGGAATCCACCCTCAGCTTCACCTGCTGGATCGCCTCGGCGAGGCGCAAATTTTTCGTCTGACCCGAAAGGATGTCGAGCGCGTTGCCCAACGTAACTCCGGCGTTGATCATCGCGGAGAGCTGGCGGAAGAAGATAACCTTGTCCCGCAGGGGAACCGATCCCATCTTTTTCATCTTGTCGAGCAATGACCCTTCCGCCCCCGACGAGGAGGCACTCTGCTCGATTTTTATCGGGAAGAGACCCCGCTGCCGTATGACGCTCACGGCCCCCTCCTGATTGGATGCGGAGAGGAGGCCTTCAACTATTTTTCCGTCTGCCGAACGTGCTTTATATTTAAAATTCATGAGCGCTCCTCCACTGTGTATATCATAATCGAACGGTGCATTTCCCTCTTTAAATATATTGATAATTGGGATTCTAGCAAAATGAACTCTTTTTTGAAATGAGCCTTAAGGTTCATGTACGCATTATCCGTAAAGAATCCTTTGAAGATCTTTCGGATCGTAGGCGTACGTGAGCGCCACTTCCAGTGGAAGGATGCCTTTCGTCACTTTTTCCGCCAGCGACTGCTCCATGGTGCGCATACCAATGTTCGATCCCGTCTGGATGAGCGTCTTTATCTGGTTCGTCTTCCCCTCCTTGATGCAGTTCCGCACGGCCGGGTTGGCAAGGAGAATTTCCGTGGCGACGGTTCGGCCGCCGTCGGGTCTTGGAATGAGCTGCTGCGAGCAGATGCCGACGAGTACGGAGGCGAGCTGGATGCGAATCTGCTGCTGTTGGTGCGGGGGAAAGACGTCGATGATGCGGTCGACCGATTGCGCGGCGTCTTGTGTGTGGAGCGTGGCGAAGACGAGGTGTCCCGTTTCGGCGGCGGTGATGGCGGCGGCGACGGTTTCAAGGTCGCGCATTTCGCCGATGAGGATGACGTCGGGGTCTTGCCGGAGCGCACGCTTGAGGGCCTCGGCGAAGCTCTCGGTGTCGATGCCCACCTGCCGCTGGTGGACGATGCACTTTTCGGAGATATAAACGTACTCGACGGGATCTTCGATAGTGATGATGTGCTCCCTGCGGGTGGTGTTGATCATCTGAAGGAGCGCGGCGAGCGTGGAGCTTTTTCCGTGTCCGGTGGGACCGGTCACCAGGAAGAGCCCTCTGCGGTGCGTGGAAATTTCTTTGAGCGTCGTCGGCAGTCCGAGTTCGTCGAGGGTGCGTATGCGCATCGGAATGAGTCGGAGCGCCAGCCCCATTCTGCCCGATTCGAAGTAGGCGTTGCCGCGGAAGCGGGCATCTTCCCCCGACGGAGATCGGAAGGAAAAGCTGAAATCGTGTTCGTGGCTCTTTCTGAATTTCTCCATCTCTTCGGGGGCGAGCAGGTGTTGCAGCGCCCCCTCCATGTCTTCCGTGGAGAGCGCGGGGAAATCCGCAAGAGGACGAAGCTCTCCGTCGACGCGGAAAGTAGGAGGGAGCCCTTCGCTTATATGAAGATCGCTTGCTCCCCGAACCGAAACTTCGGCCAGAAGATCGTCTATACGCACGAGGCATCCTCTCCTTCCGTCATGAGAACGTCGTGGTCAACACGTCCTCGACACTTGTAACACCGGCGGCTATCTTCCGTACTCCCGATTCTCTCAGAGTGGTCATGCCCAGGCGTATCGCTTCCTTCCGTATGACATCGGCGCTTGCGCCGGCGATGATGAGTTCCCTGATCGATTCCGTAAGCAGCATGATCTCGAAGATTGCGCTCCGTCCTTTATAGCCTGTTCCGCGGCAGTCGTTGCATCCCATGGGCCTGTACCCATGCGTGTCGACGGGGAGTCCGAGCGTTTTGCATACTGGCTCCGGAATAATGTATTCCTCTTTGCACGAAGGACAGAGGGTTCGCACGAGACGTTGGGCAACCACGGCAAGCAGCGAAGAAGCGACGAGGAACGGGGCGATTCCCATATCGACAAGGCGTACCGAGGCGCTGGGGGCGTCGTTCGTGTGGAGCGTGGAGAGGACGAGATGTCCGGTAAGGGCGGCGCGTATGGCGAGCTGCGCCGTTTCGCCGTCGCGGATCTCGCCGACCATTATCTTGTCCGGGTCCTGCCGGAGAATCGATCGGAGCGTGGAGTTGAACGTAAGTCCCGCCCGTTCGTTGACCTGTACCTGTCCGATGCCGAAAAGCGTGTACTCCACCGGGTCTTCCACCGTGACGATATTCACCTCCGGTTTATTGATCTGCTCGAGAACTGAATAGAGGGTGGTGGATTTTCCGCTTCCGGTGGGGCCTGTGACGAGGACGATGCCGTAAGGAGCTTCGCAGATGTAGTCTACTTTCTGTTTGTCGTCGTCGTCCAGACCGAGTTTTTTCAAGCCGACCATTGCGTTCTCCTGGTCGAGTATCCGTATTACTATCTTTTCCCCGTAGATGGTTGGAAGCGAGGAGATACGAAGGTCGACCCTGCGTCCGAGTATTTTTATGAGTATTCGTCCATCCTGCGGTTTTCGTTTTTCCGATATGTCCATCCCCGACATGATCTTGAGGCGAGAAGAGACGGCCGGATGGAGGTTTTTTTGAAAGTCGAGGGCGTTGAAGAGCTGGCCGTCGATACGGTAACGAACGCGGGTGTTTTTTTCGAACGGTTCTATATGGATGTCCGAGCAGTTTTCGCGGACTGCCTGCTCGATGATGTTGTTTACAAGTTGGATGACGGGGGCGTCGTCGGGCGATGTGCTCCCCATGGCCTGCGTAAGGTCGACGTCGCGCGGTGAGGAGTCCATAAATTCAAGGTTTGCGCCTTCAAGGGATTCCTGCATAGAGTACAGACGATCAAGATTTCGCTCAAGTTCCGCAGGCGAAACGATACCGACGCGTAGCTCCATTCCGGAGATCATCCGTATTTCATCCTGCGCAAGCACGTCGAGAGGGTCCGCCATGGCGACCAGAAGCGTATTCCCGTCCTCTACCGCAAGAGGAACAACTTGTAGACGTTTCGCGACACTTTGCGGGACCATACGCAAAGCTTCGGGCATAGGTCGATACCGGGACAGCGAATAAATCTGGAGTCTGAGCTGCGCCGCCAGGGCTTCCATCAGCTTGCCCTCGGTGATGGTTCTTTTTTGAAGCAGCAGTTCCCCGAGCTTTAGACCGGCGCTCTTCTGCTCCTTGAGCGCTGCTTGCAGCTGCTCGTCGGAGATTGATCCGGACAATACAAGAATGTCTCCCAGTCGAGGCGATTTGGTCATGCTCTCTCCCCTTTATCTCGATGACATGGTTGATGGTACGGGATAGTATGGAACGATAATAGCGTAAAAGGGGAAAATGCACAACGAGACGAAAAGAGGCGAGAAGATGCGATCATCTTGTAAACGAAAATCTACAGATACGCGACGAAGCCGTCTCGGGGATATGTTCCCCGGACGGCTTCGTCGCGTTTTTCAAAAAGGATTTCCGGCGGCGACCTGCTCTCCCACGGATAGCCTCCGCAGTACCATCGGCGCTGGAGGGCTTGACTGCCGGGTTCGG
>JAHDKT010000029.1 GCA_018436725.1 Synergistaceae bacterium
AACCTTGCCAAGGTTGGGGTCGCGGGTTCAAATCCCGTCTTCCGCTCCATTTTTAAAGGATATGCGGCGGCATAGCCAAGTGGTAAGGCAGAGGACTGCAAATCCTTTATCCCCAGTTCGAATCTGGGTGCCGCCTCCAAAGTTTTCTTTAAATTCCTCGGTAGCTCAATCGGCAGAGCGGGTGGCTGTTAACCACTAGGTTCGAGGTTCGAGTCCTCGCCGAGGAGCCAGAAAGTTTCCAGGCCGTTCTGGATTTTTCCGGAAGGCCTTTTTCTTTTGTGTCTTACCGCGCGTGTACTTCTTCGAAAAATGCGACTCCGATACTTTTTTCGGCGCGTTGTGTGCATCGGAATACACTTTATTTAGAAACGAGGTGGATATATGTTTAAAAAGCTAGTGTATATGGCCGGGAAACCTTTCTGGCTTCTGCCCGAGGGCAGTCTGCTCGACGTCGAACAGCGTAACGGCCGTATTGTCGATCCGGTTGTTTTCCGCAAGAAGAACGACGCCAGAAGCAACGAGAACACCCATTTGAGTATGAATTAGTCCTTCCTCCAGGAAGCGCACTGAATACATATCGACGAGGAAGGCTCCGGAAATCCGGAGCTTTTTTTTGTACTCCCGAAAGAAGTGCCCGTTCCTCATTTCTTAGTCAGACTTTTTCCGCCTCCGCGAGTACTCGCTTTGACCGTATTTACTCCGAAATCATGATAGAATACCCAACTGATACCGGTGTTTTCGTGTCTCATGATAGGGCGCTGAAAATCCGTAACTACCGAGAGCGACTCTGTGGATAAGTCGCGGCCGGGACAACCCCGTAACAAAGACAGTACGAATCGTCTCCGCGCTCTTCTTCACTCGCCGGGGTGGAAATGACGAAACCCGTTCGCTGTGTAATGACGCGATCAAGGCGTGGCAAATCGAGCGGAGCACTCAACGAGTGGAAAGAGCCCCGCAACGCTTGTGTTCCTCGACTATATCGCAAATCGCCGAGATGCAACACGCCTTCGGTCTTGAAAAAGAAAGCAATGGCCTTCGGGAGGGAACATCGTGAAGATACTGATAGCAGAAGACGACCTGACATCGCGAAAGATTCTCGCAGGCGTGCTCCGCAAGATCGGCCACGAGGTGCTGGAGACGGTGGACGGACTTGCCGCATGGACGGAACTGCAAAAAGAAGGCGCTCCCAAGCTGGCCATCCTCGACTGGATGATGCCGGGAATGGAGGGGTTGGACGTGGTGCGAAAGGTCCGTTCTCTGGATCTGGAGAAGCCGCCGTATATCATCATGCTCACTACGAGGGGAGAGAAGGCGGACGTGATCGCGGGGCTCGATGCCGGAGCGAACGACTACCTTTCGAAGCCGTTCGACACGGGAGAGCTTCAGGCGCGCGTCGAGGTGGGGCGTCGCATGATGGAGTTGCAGGACGCCCTCGTCGAAAGCCGGAAAGCGCTGGCTTACGAAGCGTCTCACGATCCGTTGACGAAGCTATCGAATCGGCGGGCGATCCTGGAGTATCTCGAGCACGAGATCTCCTGCGCGAAACGGTCCGGCGACATCGTTACAGCGGGTATGTGCGACATCGATCATTTCAAAAAGGTGAACGACACCCTGGGACACCAGACGGGGGACGACGTCCTCTGCGAACTGGCCTACCTGCTGCGCGACCACGCCGAGACGAGGGGGCGGGCCGGGCGCATGGGAGGAGAAGAGTTTTTGCACATCCTGCGGCTGCCGCCGGAAAGCGACTTCATGGCGGAGTACGCGGCGCTGTGCTCCCGTATTGCTGCGACCTCATTGAAGACTCGTTCCGGCGATATTCTCGTTACTGTGAGCATCGGTGTTTCGCGCGCAGGCGAGGGGAGTTCCGTGGACGGGATGCTGGGGCTTGCGGACGCGGCCCTGTATCGAGCGAAAGCGCTCGGGCGCAATATGGCGCTCTATGCCGACAACAGAACGGAGAATGCGAACTGACCTGCGCCTAAGGTTCCGCTCGCTTCCAAGATGTTCTTGCGAGGGAATGCCCGGTGTCCGCAGGGTGTTCCCTCTTTGTTTTTGCCTCGTTGCACGATCTTGACCTCCCGTCAGGCCGGTAGTATACTGCAACATACCGAACGGTCGGGAGGTGGTTTTGTGGCGGAGGATTCACGGAATGCGCGAAAGACCATTCTCGACGCCGCAAGGGAAGGTTTTGCCCTTAAGGGGTACTATGGAACGAGCATGGACTTCATCGTGAAAAAAACAGGTTTGAGCAAAGGAGCTATCTACTGGTACTTCCCCGGGAAGTGGGAGATGTACACGGCGGTTCTCTCGGAAGAATCGGAGAGGATCAAAGGAATCGTCCTCGCTGCGGAAACCACTCCGGCGCTTCCGCAGCCGACGGAGTTTTTCATGACGAGAGGAGAGCGTATTATCGATATGTTGGCCGACGACCCGCTCTGCCGCCTTCTTTTCGTGCACCTCATGCTGGAAGCGATGCGCGGGAGAGAGGAGATGATCGATTTCGTCACGTCGTTGCGGGGCTCCATCACCGAGGATGTGCTCGCCGTCTTCGAACGGCTTTTTCCAGGAAATTCTCTTCAAATTCACGCTCTTTCACATCGGGATCTGGTGAGCATGTTCGTGAGTATTCTCCACGGACTGATATTGAACCTTGAACTGACCGTGAGCAGGGAAGATGCTAAGAAGAGCTGGCGTTTTCTTGTCGGGAGCATTTGGGGAGGGATCCCTCATGAATCGTAGACTGTCGATTCCAATGCTTTTCGCTCTCGCTTTCGGGGCGATTTTTCTCGGATGTTCCGCATGGGCGTTCGAAAAGCCGTTGCTGACCTTGGAGAAGGCCCTCGAAATGGCGGAGCAAAAGAATCCGGTCATCTCCGCCTCCGGGGAGAGAATCGCGCAGGCGCGGGCGCGGCTGGATCAAGCTTCGGCAGCGTCGCTCCCGCAGCTTGGAGTGTCGCTCCTCTACCAGGAGGCGCAGAACGAACTTCGGTATCCGGTGATTCCGGCCGGATACGCAAAGGCCGGCTTCGAGAGCACGTGGAAGGCTGCGCTTACGTTGAACTGGCTGCTGTACAGCGGAGGCGCCGTCCGGTTGAACACGGAATCGAAGCGGGTCGCTCTTTCGGGCGTGGAGGCGCGAGAGCTTCGAACTCGCCAGACGATCGTCTGGGGAGTGACGGGGGCGTGGTACGACCTTCGGCGCGCCGAGGGAAAACTCTCGGTCGCCGAAGATGTACTGGAGCTGACGAAAGAGCATCTACAGCACGTCGAAGCCCTCTTCAGAAACGGTGTGACGGCGAAGAACGAAGTGCTCCGCGTGCAGGTTTCCGTCTCGGAGGCGGAATTGAACAGGATACGGGCGGAGAACGCCGTCGCAGTCGGGTGGAAGGCGTTGGAGAGGGCTGTCGGCGTTCCGCTTTTCGGGAACTTCACTCTTCCCCCCCGCGAAGAGAATCCGCAGGTTGCTCTCGTTCCTCCGGACGCCGTGTCCGTCGGGCTTGCCCGTCGTCCGGAGATGGAAGCGCTCGGCCTGGCGGCGCGTTCCGCGTCGCTTGCTTCGAAGGCCGCCGAAGCGCAGGGCGGACCGCAAATTGCCCTCGTAGGGGAAGTCTACGCAGCGGACGAGCGGTTTTTTCCGCAGAAGCAGAACGACTGGAAAGCGACATTGCTCGCTTCATGGAGTTTCTTCGACGGAGGCGCCTCCTCCGCACGAGCGCGCGAGGCCGGTGCGGCCGCGGAGGAGTTTCTTTTTCAGATGGAGGACATGAAGCGACAGATCGAACTCGAGATCTCCGTCGCCCGGCTGAACTGCGAATCGTCGCAGCAGCGGATCGTCGCGGGACGGGCGATGGTGGAGAGCGCCGAGGAGGACTATCGAATGGCGCTTCGCCGGTACACGGCGCAGGTGGGGACGAATATCGACGTCCTCGATGCGCGCGTCGCTCTCTCCAATGCGCGCAACCAGCTTGTGGAGAGCGTCTACGACGCGCTCAAGGCGAGAACTGAGATGGAGTTCGCGATGGGAACCATCGGAAGCGGCAAGGCGACGGAGGAACAACGGAAATGAAAAAGTATGCGATGTTCTTGCTCTTTTTCGCGGTCTTCGGCGGCCTGATTCTCTACAGGAGGCATGAGATCGCCTCCACAAGGGCGGAGGTTCCAGAAGCGGAGGCGCTCCCCGTGCGGACGGTCTCTCTTCTTCCGATGCTTTTCGAGGAGATCGTTTCCTTCGCGGCGAACGTCGAGCCTGAGGAGACTGCGGCTGTCGTAAGCAAAGTACCCGGGCGGACTGTCCTTCGTGTGTATGTGAACGAGGGAGATGCCGTCAAGCGGGGGCACAAGCTCGCCGAGGTCGACGACAGCCTTCTTCGTCAGCAGATCGCGCAGGCCGAAGCCGCCCTTGGAAAGGCGCGCACGTATGCGGCGACGATAGGGAGCGATTTCAAGAGAATAAAGGCTCTTTTCGAGGAGAACGTCGTCAGCCGTCAGCAGTACGAAAGAATGGACGGGGAGTTCAAAATCGCCGGCCGTCAGATGGAGGAGGCCAGAGCCGCGCTGAATCAGCTGCGCATCATGCTTGGCTACCATACGCTGGAGGCCCCGGTGGACGGTGTCGTCCTCGCGCGGAATGTCGACCCCGGAGACACCGTTTCGCAGTCTCCCGCGTTCATCATTTCCCGCCAGGAGAATGTCACAGTATCCGGAGGCGTTCCGGAACGATTCTACCCTTCGGTACGGAGAGGGCAGAAGGTGTCCGTCGCTCTTGACGCCTTCCCCGGAGAAAGTTTTGAAGGAGCCGTGGCGCGTATCGCTCCCGTACTTGACCCCGCGACGCGCACAGGAAAGGTCGAGGTGCTGCTCCCTTCCGGCGGCCGTATCCGCCCCGGCATGTTCGCTCGCGTCGCCATCCGCCTGGGAGAGCGAAACGGAGTCGCGCTGCCGCTCGAAGCGATCGGACGGCTCTCCGGCTCGGGGGAGAGCATGTGTTTCGTCGTCTCCTCGGACGTCGCGCTGCTGCGGAAAATAGTCACCGGGGCCGAGAAGGACGGGTACGTCGAGATCGTCGGCGGCCTCGACGAGGGCGAAGAAGTAGTCGCCACGCGTTCGGAGAGGGTTCGCGACGGTGTGCGGGTGAAGGTGACGAGCCGATGAACCTTCCGGAGCTTTCCGTCAAGCGGAGAACGGCGATGCTGATGGTATTTCTCGCGGCGATTTTGCTGGGCGGCATCGTCTTCATGGGGTTGAAGCTCGACCTGCTCCCCAAAATCGAGCCTCCGGTGGTGAATATTTTAACCGCATGGCCGGGCGCCTCGGCGGGAGACGTGGAACAGAGCGTTTCGAAGAGGCTGGAGGATTCGCTCTCTCTTATCGAAGGCGTTGACAAGATCTTCTCCAAGTCGATGGACAACATCTCGGTGGTGACCGTCCAGTTCAAATGGGGGGAGGATCTCGACGTGAAGATGGGAGATATCCGAGACTCGGTGAACTTCGCGAAGCGCGATCTCCCGTCCGACGCCGAAGAACCGATTTTGCTGCGGATCACCTCGGGGACGATTCCCTTTCTCACGCTCTCGCTCACAGCGAAGCGCTCTTTCGAAGGACTGCATCGCTTCGCGGAGCGCGTGGTCGTCGAGAATATCTCCCGCATCCCCGGAGTGGGGCAGGTGCTTGTCTACGGAGGCGACCAGCGGGAGATTCAGATCCGCCTCGACGCGGAGAAGCTGGAGGCCTTCGGCATACCGGCCGCCTCCATCGTCGCGGCCGTCGAGAGGGAGAACCTCGACATTCCCGCCGGTTCGCTGAAAGAGGGGGGCACGGAGTACTACATCCGGGTTCCCGGCCGCTTCACATCGGTCGGCGAGATCGCCAGGACCGTTATCGGCGCGTCGGGAGGATCGCTCGTCCATCTTGAAGACGCGGCGGAAGTGGTCGATACCTACAGGGATCCCGATATCCAAGGGTATCATTTCGACGAACGGGCGGTTATCATGGCGGTCCTCAAGACAAGCGACGCGAACACCGTCGAGGTGAGCAGGGCCGTGCTCGCCAAGCTGCGGGAGCTGAAGGAACATGAGTTTCCGGCGGATGTGGACTATCACATCGGCATGAACACTTCGGAGTTCATCCTGAACTCCATCAACAACCTGACGCGCTCGCTGCTCGCGGGTATCGTGCTCGTCATCGCCGTGACATGGATCTTTCTGAAGCGTTTTTCCGCTTCGCTCATCGTCTGCGGCGCCATTCCCTTTTCGCTTGTCATCACTTTTATCCTGATGGGGGAACTGGGCTACACGATCAATATCTTCACGCTCTCCGCGCTCGCCATGGCCAGCGGCATGGTCGTGGACAACTGCATCGTGGCCACCGACCAGATCGTCTACCACTTGGAGAAAGGAGCGAGAAAGAACGTCGCGAGCATCGTTGGAACCGGCGAGGTACAGTCCGCGATGATCGCCTCCACGCTCACGACCGTCGTGGTGCTGCTTCCTCTCGCCTTCATCCGCGGGCTCGTCGGCGTCTTCTTCTCGTCGCTGACGGTCGTCATGGTGGCCGCCGTCGCCGCCTCTCTCTTCGTCAGCCTCTCCTTCATTCCGATGATGGCGAGCGCCTTTTTCCGCCGTGAAGAGGATCGCCTGTTCATCCATCGCTTCTCGGACAAAATCATCGGCCGGTTGGAGGGAGGGTATGAGGAGCTTCTTGAATGGAGCCTCTCGAATCGAAAAAAAGTGCTCTTCACCGCGGTAGCGCTGCTTGCGTTCACGGTGATAGGGTTCCGCTTCATAGGTACGGAACTCTCTCCCGAACCGGACACGGGAGAGATCACGATCACCGTGACGCTGCCCGAAGGGACGAGGATCGACGAGACCGACGCTCTCGTGCTGCGTACCATAGAGCATGCGCGAAAGACAGTCCCCGAGGCCGTCAACGTCTACGGTTACGACGGCCGGGATGAAAAGGGGTTTACCGCCGCAGTAGGGCAGCAGGCCGGACCGAACATCGGCAACGTCGGGCTGAAACTCGTCGACAAGGGGAGCAGAAAACGAAGCGCGTTCGAAATAGGAGAGGAACTGCGCGGTTGGCTGCGAGCGCAGCCGGGCATAGAAAAGATGAACGTGCTGGTTTCTTCGCCCATCAAGGCGATGTTTCTGGGGTCGAAACCGCTGAACATCGAGGTCTACGGGGACGACCTGCATCAGGTGGTCTCCGTCGCCGAGGAGATGCAGCGGATCGTAGGCTCCATTCCGGGAACGGTCGACGTCAGCCTCAGCCAGAAGCAGAGCAGGCCCGAGATACGTGTGAACGTGGACCGTGAGAAGGCCGCCATGCTCGGCGTCAGCACGGCGTCTGTTGCCGGGACGCTCCGGACGTACTTTTACGGGCACGAGACGACGGAAAAGTTCTGGGAGGGAGAGGACGACTACCCCATCAGGTTCCGCCTCAAGGAGGAGCAGCGCAACTCGCGGAGCATCTTCGAGCGTCTGATGGTTCCTTCGGCGACGGGAAAACTGACCCGCCTCTCCACCGTTGCGGCGTTCGAGGATACGATGGGGCCTCCGGAGATACAGAGGAAGAACAAACAGCGCTATGTCACCGTGGAGGCTAACATCCATGGACGCTCTCTCGGAGAGATCACCGCGGATGCCCGAAAGCTCGTGGAAACCCTCGAAATCCCGCAGGGAGTCGCCATCGAATTCGGAGGGCAGATCCGCGAACAGGCGGAAGCCTTCCAGCAGATGGCGCTGCTCGTCCTCCTCGGCGTTCTGCTTGTGTACATGGTCATGGCGGGGCAGTACGAGGCGTATCTCGACCCCTTCGTCATCATGTTCAGCATACCGTTCGCTCTGACGGGAGTGGTCTTCGCCTTTCTTCTTACGGGGCTCTACATCTCGTTGCAGGCGATGCTGGGAGTCGTCATGCTCGTCGGTATCGTGGTAAACAACGCCATCGTCCTCGTCGACTACGTGAATCTGCTGCGAGCGAGAGGAACTCCGTTGCGGAGAGCGCTGGTCGAATCCGGAGGACGTCGCCTCCGTCCCGTCCTCATGACCACGCTCACCACCTTCTTCGGCATGCTGCCGATGGCCGTGAGCAACGCTATCGGTTCCGAAGTCTGGAAACCGCTCGCCGTCTCGGTCATGGGGGGGCTTGCGTTCTCCACACTGATCACCCTGGTGCTGGTCCCTGTCATGTACAGCTTCTTCGAGGAGAACGTACGAAGGAGAGGACGCTTCGCGGAGGCGGTGAGAGAAGGATGAAAATGGTGTGGCTGCATTGCAGCGAAACGCTGGCCGCGGAGGTCGCCGAGATACTCGACGCTGCCGGCATAGAGTTCTACAGCGTGTGGCGGAACGTTCTCGGGAAGGACAACCGGGGAACCCGGACACGCTGGGACGACGCCGTGTTTCCCGGGAAGAACTGGGCGATTCAGTTTTTGTGCCCTGGCGAAGCCGTCGACGCATTAAAGCGGCGGTTCGATGCGCTGGCGGAGGATCCGTACGTGAAGGAGTCCGGAATCGTCGTCTACGCCGCCGAGGCGGAGAGGGTTTATTGAAGAGGTGAGCCGCGGGGCGCTTGGTGTAGAATGAAAGGGATTCCGAAAGGAGGATGCCCATGATACGGCACATCACCAGAATCGATTTTCGGAAAACCCTTCTGTCCCCGCTGCTTTCGACCGCTGCGGCCCTTATCCTCATAGCGTTGCTGCCGCTGCTGCAAAAGGGGCTCTCGCCCGAGGTTTCGCGTTTTCTGCTGCGCAGCGCGAAAATCTACCTTGTAGCCTCGGCCGCGTGGCTCTTCATCGGCGCGGTGTTCCTCATGGAGATCGTCTTCCGTAAACACTACGACGTGTCGGTAGCGGACAATCTTCATGCGAGGAAGTTCCAGACGCAGTTCGTCATCTTCAAGCGGCTTCTGCTGACGCTGATCGTCTTCGTCGCGTTTTCCATCATCCTGCTCAGCATCGACGATTTCAGACGCATAGGCACATCGCTGCTTGCGTCCGTCGGCATCGCCGGAATCGTGGTCGGCTTCGCGGCGCAAAAAACAGTGGCCACCATTCTCGCCGGAATACAGCTCGCGGTGTCGCAGCCGATCCGGATCGACGATGTCGTCGTCGCGGAGGGGGAGTGGGGGCGCGTCGAGCAGATCACATTCACGTACGTTGTGCTGAGGCTATGGGATCATCGACGCCTTGTTCTGCCCACCACTTACTTTTTGGAGCGCCCGTTCCAAAACTGGACGCGCATCTCGGCCGACCTTATTGCGACCGCTTTTTTCCGCGTCGATTTCTCAGCGGATGTCGAGAAACTCCGCGAGCGCTTTTTCACGATTCTTGGGTCGACGCCTCTTTGGGACGGCAAGGCCAAAGCGCTTCAGGTGACCGACTGCGGGGAGCGTTCGATGGAAATCCGGGCGCTGATGAGCGCCTCCAACGGCTCCGCCGCCTGGGATTTGCGGTGCCTCGTCCGCGAAGAGATGGTTTCCTGGCTGCGCGACGAGCACCCGGAGTGGCTTCCCAAAGTGCGCATTCTGACCGGGGAAGAGGAAAAACAACTTTTTTCGCCGCTCGACGGTTGACATCTCCGTTTCACCCGCTATAATATACCTTCGTTGAGCCGGTGTAGCTCAGTTGGTAGAGCAGCTGACTTGTAATCAGCAGGTCCCCGGTTCAAGTCCGGGTGCCGGCTCCAGCTTGACAATCATGTGGTGGGATGGCCGAGTGGTCAAAGGCAGCAGACTGTAAATCTGCCGACACCGTCTACGAAGGTTCGAATCCTTCTCCCACCACCACTTTTTTCGAGAAAGCCGACTTAGCTCAGCAGGTAGAGCACATCCATGGTAAGGATGGGGTCTCCGGTTCAAGTCCGGAAGTCGGCTCCAGTAATAGCAAGGGTTCCCGAGATTATCGGGAGCCCTTTGTTTTTTCCCGTACTCGATATGTACTCGCTCATGCGAAAAAAGAGCCCCTTCGGAGTTTTCCGAGGGGGCCTTTTTTGTATTCGTTTCGCGTGTAGATTACGGCGTTCAATCAAACCCCTCCCCGAACCTTCCACCATCCAATCCAAACTCCCAGAGGTCCAGTACGCTCCGAAGGCGCAGCCGGTCGATCCACTGATCGTACCCGTAGCTTCTGGCGGAGTCGAACGACGCGAGGAGAGCGCGCCGGAAGTGATTCGGCATGGTCATCATCCGATTGACGCGGAGAACGCCGGTTGCGGAGTCGATGGCGAGCATGTGGACTATTCGTCCCTGCTCCCAGGCAAACCGCCGCGCCTCTTGCTGCTCCGCAGGGTAGACGTCCGGAGTGTACTCAAGCTCAAAAACCAGAGGTCCAGATCCGAAGCGGATAAGCCCGAGGAAAAACGGTCCGTCGGCGAAGTATCGAGCGCGGACTTTCAGCGTGCGGATCGACTCGGATTCGTCCTCGGTCATCTCCGGGAGGTAGAGCGGCATATACACGCTGAATCCTCCGGAGGAATCGCGTATCTGGTCGAGGATCGCGCCCGAGACTCCCGGGCGCGGCCAGAACGGAGCGGGCGCTGTGGCGCCGGTGCGGAAGGCGATAATCATTTCAACGATACCTTTCCCATTCGACCTTAGACGCCTGCGGAGCCTTGCCGGTGTTATTGAGCACGTATGCGCTTGTCTTCACGCGCTTCCCCGGCGCGAGGATGACGGAGAAAAAGCACTCTCCGAGGATGTCTTCAAAGATGCTCATCAGGTACATCGACGCTCTGAAAGTTATTCTCTTATCCGTTTGATTGTGAAATTCTATCGTCACCATGCGCGATGTGATCTTCAGGTTGCTGTATTCAATCTCATCGTCCACCTTGCCGGAAGAGAACAGCGCGAAGGCCGAAGACGCGAGAGCAAGTACCAGAACGAACGCGAGTATTGCCTTTTTCATATCATTCCCTCCTTACTCAAATTTTATGGATATGAGTTTCCATTGCCCATTTCCGACGTATTGAACCTCCGCTTCGAAATACTTTCTAATTTCTGCGCCGAAAGCATTTTGAGCATCAACGTAAGAAACAACTTTCCAAGTGCGATTCCCCATATCGGTGAAATGCGCATTCCATATCCAGGGAAACTTTGCAGTACTTGGAGATCGAAGCCGTTCTTCGACGAATCCCTTCGCCCACACATAAGCGCCACCCTCCGTGTCTTCTCTAGGTGGAGACGTGTCTACTCTTGGGGCAGGAGCAGATGTTGCTTTTGGTACTGGCGCTACTGCTACAGGTTCTCCCCTAAAGGAATCGATCCATCTTGAAGCGACTGGGTAGAATACGAGGAAGAGGGGGATCATCAAAACCGCAGCGAAGATAGACATGGCCTTACTTTCGCTGATAAGGATCTTTGCTTTTTTTTCAGACGGGGGTTCTGTCGCGGCTATGGCCGACAAAAGATCAAAGTCGGGGCCTTCGCGGACTATTCTTTTCACGAGTTCATCCTTTTGTTTTTGTGAAAGTCCGGATTCTCGTACTTGCTGAATCAAAGAGTCTATTGACGGCATATCAGTTACCCCCTTGGACGATTCTTAAGGTCTGTGATCAAGTTCCAAATCCGCTTTTACGATTTTCCCTCTGACGTGAACAAAGTCAACCTCTATATCCTCTTCTGTATATCCAAGCGCTCGTCCATCCGAGGAAAGCAATTTCCCCCCTGCGCCTGGGCGAGGATAAATTTTCTTAATTACAGGGTTACCGTTTATTTCTACCAACACGATGTCCCCAGGCTTTATTTCTGCGGCGGGATTGACTATTACAGTGGTGTCTGGTGGTATGCCAAAGTCGACCATGCTGGTCCCGTCTGTCGATATCGCGAAAGGGGGCCTGTATGGATCGATAGGTCCCAGCTTTTGCTCCGCTATAACCTCGAAATCCAAAGAATCGAGATCCGTTACATCCCCATAAGCAACCCCCACACCGCCACAGTGAGCGGTGTATTCCACGGAAATCTTTGGAACAAACACAAGAGAATTTAGAGCAAAGAGCCCTCCCGGCAATCTCCGAAAGGATTGCATGGCATTTATAAGCGCTGGTTTTGTTTTATCATTTTTGTCTACGCGAGCTTCCGGTAAAACCAAATCCTCCAAAGAGATGTCCAGCGCCTGCGCAATGGCTTCCACGTCTTTCACAGAAGGAGACGTAATCCCCCTTTCCCACCTTCTTATGGTGTCACGAGAAAGTTTTCCTCCCCGAATACTCATCACCTTCTCGGCCAATACCTCTTGCGACATATCCCTTTTAGCCCTGCACAATTTGATGCGCTCCCCCACATCCATGGTTTCGCCCCCTTTGCGCCCCCACAGCGCTCAATGCACATAATGTGGCATAAACAACGCAAAAAAACAAGAAGCAAAAATACAACCGCAAATGCTTTATTTTTACGGCATTTGATTCTTAAGCCCTATTGATGTTGCAAAAACAACGCATTATAATGACCTCAGAACGGAAGGGGGTGCAAAAATGAAGCAAACGACTCTGGCGAATTTTAGGAGAGAGGCAAAATTAAGCCAAAAAGAAGTTGGAGAGCGCATAGGAAGGAGTAGAGATTCTGTGCGTCGGTACGAACACATGGAGGTTGAGTTGCCTTCAAGCGCAATTTCTATTCTTGCGGAACTATACGGAAAAAGCGAGATGGAAATTCTTCGAGCCAGCCTAAACCCTCCTCCAGCCCCCGTGAAACCGGGGGAGCGGTCAAGTTCCAAGACGGCGTAGAGGAGGCGAAAGCGTTCAAGGCCGTGGCGGCGGAGTGCCTGCCGATCTTCGTCGACCATAGCGAGTTTCTGGAGTTCATCCTCGACCTGGCGGACAACGGCAAGATCGACGAACCGGTACGACGGATGAAGGTTGAGCGACTCAGGGACGCGTTGACGGAGGCATTGATATAGACCCACATGGACAAAGCGAGAGATAGCCCACCCGGCAGTACGGTCGGCGATGAACGCCAAGCTCTTGCCTACAACTGAATAGAGGTACTCAGCTTTTTGAAAGGAGGCATAGAAAATGCTCGTAATCACAACGGATGGCGAAGTATTGGACGGAAAGAGTTCTCTTACGGGAAGAGAAATTGCTGCCGTCGTTCTTCTCAGGGAGGACGGCAGCGAGGATCTCAAAGAACGGTTGGAAATCAATATTCTTCCTCGGATGAGGGATACATCTCCCTCCGAGCTTCTGTCGTTGGGCGAGGATTGCTTACGTAAATATCGCAACCGTCACCCTTTGCAGAGTGCATAACACCCACGACGTCATAGCACGTGTTCTCCACCTCGACAATCTCCCCTTTTCTGGGCATCTGGGCAAAGACTCCTGTTCCAAGGTTGCTGGAAGACCCTGACGAGACGTCGATCAGTATCGGCTTATGTATTGGAATCACCTCCCTTCACCGGGGGATGGAAAAAGCATAGCACGAAAGGAGGTCGCCGCATGACCGTAGAACTCTTGGAATCCATACGCAGCTCCCTGATCGAGCTGACCGATCTCGTCGAGACCGCGACGCGCTCCGAGCCTCGCCTCATGGATGAAACGGAGGCGGGGCGCTACATCGGAATGTCCACGGCGTACCTGCGGAAAGCGCGGTGCGAGGGCAGCATCGGAGAGCGCACGCAGGCGCCGGTGCATCTGAAGATAGGGAACGCGGTCCGGTACGACAAGACGGACCTGGACCGATGGATAGACGAGCAGAAACGACACAGATAGGAGGCGGACATCATGACGTTGATACGGATGCTCCTCGCGTCCGGAGCGCTCAGAGGGCCGTTCAGAAGACGGTGGCGACTATGGTAGTCCACTGCAAGGACTGCAAGCGGTGGCAGGATGCGCAGGGCGTCGGCAATCACCGTCGGTGCCCCGCGTCGGGGGAAATGCGGTGGGCCGGAGACGATGCGGAAGAGTGCTGCCGCCTCGTCTTCATTCTGAAGGGGGAGGAGATCGCATGCTGAACTGGTCCATTTACGGGAAGTCTGACGCTAAAACGCTCGTCGAAGATTTCGTGGAGGCCGCGCAGAAGCGCGATAGGGAAATGCTCGCGGTCGAAGGCGACTGCATCAAGGCGGACATTTTACATCTGGTGGAGGTGGGGGCGTGATGTTCGCGCTCGGATTCGTGACGTGCTTTATCCTTTTTGCCGTTATTGTCTATTGGGGACTGCTCAAATGAAGAGCGCCTACATCTGCCACCCGCTACGCGGGCGCACCGGCAGCCCGGAGGAAATACGCTCGAACCTTGAGCGCATCGACGAGATAGTCAAGAACTTGGCCGCGATATACCCGGACGTGCTGCTACTTTCGCCCTTGCACGCCTTTTCTTTCTACGACCCTCGCGGGCCGCAGGAACAGGTTCTCGGGCAGTGCGTCGCGATGCTCGAACGGGCCGACGAGCTGTGGGTGTTCGGTGAGTGGTGGAATTCTCTCGGGTGTCTCCTGGAGATCGACGTTGCCCGGCGGAGCGGTAAGCCGGTCGTCGACATGACGAGCGGCGAAGATGAAACGCTAAGGGGTGTGGTGTAGATGAAAGTGACGATAGATCAGGTAATGAATTGGCGGCCGTGCCCGGACTATCCTCGCAGGCTGGTGACGAAGCTGTTTGCCGCTGAGGTTGCCGCATGGGCTGCCGCATGTGATGCCCAACTCGAGATGACGGTCGATGTTTTGAGGAGGATGACATGATGGCGAGTATAACGTTTGAGAGAACCCCAGGCGGCGCAATAACTATCACCGGCGCGGAACTTGAGTCGATTGAGGAATACATCTCCCGTCAGAACGGTATGAGATATGAGATCAGGGATTGCGATCGCGCGTTTTACGCGCAGGGCGGCAATACAGTTTCCATCGACGGATACTTGATCCGCTTTTTCGATCACACGCGCCCGCTGCTCTTGGAATTTCTGACGGCCACGAAGGCGGAGTTGGAACGACAGTTGCGCGAAATGCCGCTGGTGGTGCGGATAAGGACGGAGGAAGAGGAGGAAGAGGAGGAAGAGGAGGAAGCAAGCGATGAATCTTGATCATGCTAGGCGATGCAGCCTGTGCGGACGTTTGCCGAATGGTCTCACTGGATTCGGGCAAGAAGAAAACGGGAATTGGATATGCGGCGCCTGCGTCTTAGAACGCGAAGAAAAATACAAACATTTGGAGGTTGACGGCGAGAGATGAAATTCGCATATAACGACGACCTGAAGGACTTCATCGATGCGGTTTTGCCGGGAGATCAGGACGACGAAGACGATGAATAAAACAAAAACCTCCGCTTTCGCGGAGGCCCCAGAGAAGAGCCGGGTGCTGGAACACCCGGCCTCTATTTTACACCATAGGAGGAACAAATCATGAGAATCGAAACCAATCTGTCAATCGAAGAGTACCATTCCGGGCCGGGAGTGAGCAAGTCCGACCTTGACCTCATAGCGAGATCCCCGGCGCACTACGTGACGTCGAAAGCACTTGGCAGAGAGGAGACGGCCGCGATGGTGATCGGCTCTGCGTTCCATACCATGACGCTCGAACCGGAGAAATTCGACGTCGAGTTCGCCGTTTTGCCCGAAGGGCTGGACCGGAGGACGAAGGCCGGCAAGGAGACGTTCGCCCGCTTCGAGATGGAATCGGTCGGAAAACGGATCATCGGAGCCGACGATCTTGCCGCGGTGCAAGCTATGGCAGCTTCGGTACGTTCCCATCCGCTGGCCGGGCCGCTGGTACGGGGTGGAACGACGGAGCAGTCGATCTTCTGGGAACCGGCCGTAGTCGAAGGCGTTTTGAGCAAATGCCGTCCGGACTTCGTCAAACAGCTTTCCGACGGAAGGTACGTGGTGGTGGATCTGAAGTCGACGGAAGACGCCCGCCCCTTCGCCTTCGAGCGCTCCGCGTGGAATTTCCGCTATCACGTGCAGTCAGCGTACTACTGGGATGGATGCACGGAAGCCTTCTGCAGGGCTCCGGACGCGTTCATCTTCGTGGCGGTCGAGAAGAAGCCTCCGTATGCGGTGTCGGTGTACGAGGCGTCGATCGACATGATGCACGCCGGGCGAGCGGAGTATCACGCGGATTTGATGACGTTCCGGCGCTGCGAGCTGTCGGGCGACTGGCCCGCGTATCCGGTCGAGATTCAGAAGCTGTTGCCGCCGAAATGGGCGGCGTAAGGGAGGAATCGTTATGGAAAAGGCTCTTGCAACAACAACGGAAACCCGCGAAGTGTCCATATTTCAGACCGGAGGCGACTTCTCGAAGGCGCTTCAGATGGCGAAGATTTTAGCCTCTTCTTCCATGGTTCCGGATCAATATCGGGGCGAGAAGGGGATACCGAACGCCATAGTCGCCATGGAGATGGGGCACAGAATGGGGATAAGCCCCTTCATGGTCATGCAGAACTTGAGCGTGATCAAGGGGCATCCCACGTGGAGCTCGGCTTTCCTGATAGCGCTGATCAATAGTTCCGGGCGTTTCGATCCTCTTAAATTCGACATTTCGGGCATGGGCGACGGTCGCGGATGCGTCGCATGGACCACGCTCAAACTTACCGGCGAACGTCTGGAAGGACCGAGAATCGATATCGCCATGGCCAAAGCGGAGGGATGGTACGGACGGGACGGGTCGAAGTGGAAGACTATGCCGGACGTGATGCTGCGGTACCGGTCCGCATCGTTTTTCTCGCGTCTTCACGCCTACGATTTGACTTGCGGGCTGTATACGATGGACGAGGTTATCGACATCGATCCTCGCGATGTGCGTCAGGAGACGAGTTCCTCTCTTGCGAATGAGCTTCTGGCGGAGCAGGCGACGTCTGTGCCTTCGCCTGCTTCTGAGCCTTCTCCCGACCCCGAAGTCGTCGATGCCGAGTTCGACGGTCCGGAGGAAGCGAAGAGAGAGGAAGAATCGGACGCGATTCCCTCGATGCAGACGAAGGGAGCGCTTTGGAACAGGTACCTGAAGCTGCTCGGGAATAAAAACCACGCTATTAACGCGATCAAGAAGATCACGGAGGGGCGCGGGTCGGACGACTGGACGATGCGCGATATCGAGGCGCTGAACAAGGATCTGGAACGGCGGGCCGAGGAAGAGGCGGCGAAAGCGCAGGCGCTGGCGAGCGCGCCGAAGGAACCCGATTTCGGAGGAGCCGACTTCGACTTCGACGCCACGGTTTCGGCTTCGGGAGAGAGGCAAGAGAAGAACGAAAATCACGAGACGCGCGATACCGCGGACGTGACGTTCTGAGGAGGGCGGGATGAATATGAAGATAGTCGAGTTCCGGGCGGAGAGATTCAAGCGGCTCTCCGCCGTCGAAATCACTCCCGGCGACGGCGTGGTGGTGGTCTCCGGAAAGAACGGCGCCGGCAAGAGCAGCGTGCTCGACGCGATCTGGCTCGCTCTCGGAGGCGGCAGTGCTGCGAAATCCAGCGCGACGACGCGCCCGGTGAAGGACGGAGAGAAGGACGCCGTGGTTCGGCTGAACCTCGGAGAGATCGTCGTCACGCGAAAATGGACCTCCTCGGGAGGGACGACGCTGACGGTCGAAGGGGCAGACGGGAAGAAGTTCTCTTCTCCGCAGGCGTTGCTGGATACGCTGGTCGGCTCCCTCTCCTTCGACCCCCTCGCTTTTTCCCGCATGCCCGCGAAGGATCAGCGGAAGGCGTTGACGGACCTCGTGCAACTGGATGTCGATCCAGAGAAGATCGACAAGGAACGTCAGGACGCCTACGACGAACGCACCGAGGTGAACCGCGAGCTGAAGCGTCTCGAGGTGAAACTCTCTTCGATGAAGGCGCCCGTGCCCGGTATTCCGGAAGAGGAGGAAAGCTTGTCCGCGCTTCTCGGCGAGCTGAAGAGGGCGAACGATATTCAGGCGTTTCAGGACGCGGAGCGGCGCCAACTTGAAGATATGCGGAAGCGGGCCGCCGCGTTGAAGGCCGATATAGAACGTCTGCGCGCCGAACTGGGTTCGAAAGAGACGGAGCTGACCGATCTCGCCGCGCGGGGTAAGGCGCAGGCCGAAGCCGTTGCCGCGCTTGTCGCTCCCGATACGGAAAGTCTGTCGAAGAGGATTCAGGACCTGGAAGCCACCAACGCCGCCGTGAGGGCCGCGAAGGAGCACAGGGAGACGAGCGCGGCCGTCGCAGCGAAGCGGAAGGAATCGGAGGCTCTGACCGAAAAGATCGATACTCTCGACCGGTCGAAGGAGGAGGCTTTCAATAGGGCCAAGTTCCCAGTCGAAGGCCTGGCGTTCGACGCGGAAGGCGTGACGTTCAAAGGAGTGCCGTTCCTGCAGTGCTCGGCTGCGGAGCAGATGCGGATTTCCATCGCGATCGCCGCGGCGCTGAACCCCGAAATTCGCGTGATCCGGGTTTCGGACGGCTCGCTGCTCGACTCCGCGTCGATGGCCGAAGTGGAGCGCCTGGCGAAGGAGCACGACATGCAGATTTGGATCGAGCGCGTGGACGAATCAGGGCAGGTTGGCGTCGTGATCGAGGACGGGGCGGTAAAGAGCGCCGAGGCGGTGTGATATGGAAACGAACGACGAGAAGAAAATCATCGATTTGTCGGAGCACGCGGAGGACGGTGCGGCAACGGCGGCGGATTCTCCGGACGGCGAAGCGCCCTGCGCGATCGCCGTGACCGCCGACGCTTCCGGTCAAATATTCGCTTTCGCCGAAGCTTGCAAGCTGGAAGAGTACACGGACGGATCGTTCGAAAAAGCGAAAAAAACCGCCGCGATGGCGAAGGCTCAGGAATCGATAGCGAAAGAGGATAAAAACTTGCCGGGGCCATCTATGAGACCAAAAAGCGACAGCTGTGCTGGGCAGAGGTCAGGGCGAAAATCGAAGAGGCCAGAGTCGAGAGCATAAAAGCGCCCGGACGAGCATACGTCGCGGTGGACTGGAGAGGCATGCTATTTGTAACCAGAGCGAAAAAGTTGCGGGACTACGGTCTTTCCGAGTCGGCGTTCTATGCGGCGTTTCTGGATGGCGGCGAAATCGAACTGGACGTCGCCAAGGAAATCGACATCGACTATAGGGATCCGAGCGAGGAACAGGGCGAGGAATCGAGCGAGGAATCGAACGAGGACGATGAGCTTCCCGAGCAAGCCGTGGAACAAACCGTAGAAGAAAATCCGGACGAGGCGTAGTTTCGAGGTGTTTGGAAAGCGAATTGTTTCGAAAGCGGGGAGGGCGGAAGCTCTCCTCGCGCTATAGAAAGGATGTTGAGGATGGAAGAGATGCAGGTACAGATCATCAGCGAGATGCGCGTTCATGAGAAGGGGATCGTCCCGATCTACGCCGACGAGGAGAACGAGCACTTTGTGAACGCTCGCGAGCTTCATGCGTTTTTGGAGAGTAAGCAAGAATTTGCTAATTGGGTAAAGAATCGCATCGAAGCGTATAGGTTTGTTGAGGGCGAAGATTACGTTTGCTTGACAAATTTATCAAGCAAAGAGAGACGGGGTGGACACAACGCTATCGAATATTTACTCAATCTCGATACCGCCAAGGAGATTGCCATGGTGGAGAGAAACGACCGCGGGCGCGAGGTCCGCAGGTACTTCATCGAGGTCGAGAAAAGAGTTCGGCGGATGCTCTCTTCGCCGCGCCTTCTGGAGGAGATGAAGGCGGAGCTGAAGGACGCCATCAAAGAAGAACTCCGAAACGAACTGTCCCTCCCGATCCGCGAGAACGTCATCTCCGAGTTTCCGCAGCCTATTCGGGTGATCGGCGATCTCGTCGTGCGCCTCTACAAGGGCATCCCGGTCGTTTCCTCCTTCGATTTGGCGTTGACGTTCAACCGAAAGCACTTCCGCATCGTGTGCGACATCCGGAACACCTATTGCGGGGACACGCTCTACGAGCACGAGGAGCTGTTCCATCGCTGCGACATCGTCCCCGTGGACGGTCGGCGGGAGGAGCACTTCTTCATCACGGTCAACGGGCTCGACCTGCTGTTCAGGCGCTGGGGCGGCTGGGGCCCGGCGTGGAAACGGAGGGAGCTGCTCGAGAATTTCAAGAGGGCTGGAAAGGATCATCTCGACCTTTCCGACGACTGAGGCGAGCCGATGGCCAGCAAGAAATACGACCTCTGCGTGAAGACCGGCGAGTACGAGAAGGACGGCCAGACGAAGGGCAGATACGAGAGCGTCGGCGCCGTTTTTACCGACGACAAGGGGCCGTTCATTCTGCTGAAGCGCGCCTTCAATCCGGCGGGCATTACTCCGAAGGAGGGGTCGGATTCGATCAAGGTGTACTGCTTCAAGCCGAAGGGGTGACCGAGATGACTGTCGAAGAGGTGAGAACGCACGTAAAAGCCTCCGCCGAAGCCCTCTTCGACGAGGGGCAGGTGACGGAGCTGCGGGTGATCATGCAGAACGGGTACATCCACAGCGGATACTACGACAACTTCGAAGCCCTTGCGGAAGCGGCCGCGCACTGGGACCGCAAAACGGGGACGCAGGGCATCTACTGGACGCTGAACCCTGTGCATCCGGACTGCCTCCACAGGGCGAAGAACAAGATGCGGGAGCGCGTGAGCAAGCGCCAGTCCACGACGAGCGACAAAGAAATCATCCGGCGAAAGTTGATTCTGGTGGACATCGACGGCGCGAACCGTCCGACGGGGGTGTCTTCGACGGACGACGAAGTCGCCAGGGCGAAGGAGTGCGCCCTGCGGGCCGCCGCGTTTCTCTTCCGGGAAAGAGGGTGGACGGCGCCCCTTGTCGGAATGTCCGGGAACGGATACCACCTTCTGTACAAGATCGACCTCCCGAACGACGACCGGTCGACGACCGCGGTGAAGAAGGTGCTACATGTTCTGGCGGCGCTCTTCGACGACGATGCGGTCAAGATCGACACGTCCGTTTTCAATGCGTCGAGGATTTCGAAGGTGTACGGGACGATGGTACGGAAGGGCGACGACACGGGGGAGCGACCGCACAGACGGGCCGTTCTGGTAAGGGGGGGTTCGTGATGGCGGCTTCAAGCATTGTCTCCGCGGACGCGGTCTATTCTCTCGCGGAACTGTATCAGGAGGAGGAGCCGCGCCCGATAGGAAGGCCGCGAAAGGGGGACATGCTGGACGTCCCCCGGTGGATTCAGGAGCACCTTCCCGGGATAGAAGTGGTTCGTGAAAAGACATGGAACGGCGCATTGATCTACGAGCTTTCGGAGTGCCCTTTCGACGGGGCGCACAAGGCTCCGGATTCCATGATCATCCAGCAGACGAGCGGGGCGCTTGGGTTCAAGTGCTTCCACAACAGCTGTCAGGCGTACGGATGGAAGGAGCTGCGGGAAAAGGTCGACCCGCATGGAAACTACGACGCTTCGCAGCGGAAAAAGAAGGCGAAGCGGACGCGGGAGGAGATCGAGGAGGACATCTTCGCGATCTCTCAGGATACTGGGTTACCCACGATCGAGCTGGGAGACCGGCAGCTGCGCGACGTGGAGGATGAATGCCTGGACGCTGTCATGGCTGCCGGGAAGGATGATCCCCTCGTGTACATTCGGGGAGACCGCCTTGTGCGGATCACGGAGGATTCGAAGGGCAATCCGAAGATCGACACGCTGACCAGCGAGGCCATTCCGACCATATTGACGCGGGCTGCGAATTTCGTGCGGACCACAGGCGAAATGGTGACGGGCGTATTCCCGCCCGCCGATCTGGCGCGCGCCGTGGTGAACAGGGGACGATGGCCGTTCCCGCCTCTTCATGGGGTCGTCGAAATCCCGGTGCTTCGGGAGGATGGAACGATACTTGATACTCCCGGATACGACCGGGCGAGCGGACTGTATTTCATCCCGAGCGGGCCGGTGCCGTCGATCAAAACGCATCCCACAAGGCAGGACGGTCAGGACGCTGCAAGGTTCATCATCGACATTCTTTCGGATTTTCCGCTGCAGGACGATTGTTCCCGGGACAACTCGATCGGGACGCTATTGACGGCGGTTGTGAAGGAGTACGTCGGGCTGGCGCCGATGGCGCTGATCGATGCCCCGACGCAGGGCACGGGAAAAGGCAAGCTGGCGCAGCTCGTCTCCATCGTGGCGACGGGGCGAGAGCTGCCGGTGTCGACGGAGGTGCGCGACGACGAGGAGTGGCGGAAGCAGATCACTTCGACGCTGCTGGCCGACCGGCCCGTGGTGATCATAGACAACGTGGAGAAAACGCTTTCCTCCCCGCAGCTCGCGGCGGTGCTCACGTCCTCGGAGTGGTCGGACAGGCTTCTCGGAAGATCAGAGACTTTGCGTCTCTACGCACGAGCGATGTGGATCGCGACGGGTAACAACATCCGTCTGGGCGGAGACATCCCGAGGCGGTCGTACTGGATTCGGCTGAACGCGAACATGGCCCGGCCGTGGACGCGCGATCCGAGGGGCTTCAAACGCGAACTGCCGGGATGGGCTTTCGAGCACCGTGCCGAGATCGTCGCCGCGTTGCTGACGATGGCGCGGGCGTGGTTTCTGGCCGGAAAGCCGGAGTGGAGCGGTCGTCCTCTGGGCAGCTACGAGAAGTGGTCGAAGGTGGTGGGCGGCATTCTGGAGTTCTGCGGATGCACGCAGTTCTTGAAGAACCTTGAAGATCTCTACGAGCAGTCGGACGACGAGCCCGCCCAGTGGAGCGAATTCATAGGGGACATTTTCGAGGGATTTCTTGAGGAAGAAAATACCGAGAGAGGGTACCAATTTTCAAGTAAAGACAATACCCCTACGGGTAGTAATTTTTTAGCAAAGGGAAAAAATAACAATCTGGAGTTTTCTGAACGCTCTACCCCTCCATTCACCGTGAGTCAGCTTGTGAAGCGGGTTTGCGGTGATTTAACCGAAAATCAACACGAGAGCGGCGAATTTTGGAGACCGCGAAAAATAATTACCGTTCCCGAATCGCTCGGAGACCCCAAAGACCGCACTTTTTCAAAACGTCTCAGTCATGCGCTGCGAAGAAGAAAAGACCAGATATTCGATACGCCGCAAGGGCTTGTGCAATTGAAGGCCGCGATACCTGACACCCACAAAAAGATGCAAAGATGGTCTTTATGTTCGGTACCAAGTGCGGGGTTAGCGGGTTCTGCGGTATTAACTCTCCCCCAGGTCTATACAGAAAAAAATAATTCGGAAATGCAAAGAACGCATAAGAGAATTAATTATATATCTGATATAGAGCCGGGGGAAACTAACCACGCAGAGCACGCTAAACCCGCAGATGAAGAAAAAGCCATCCTGATCAATTTCGACGACGATCCGGACGAGCGGGCCGCGATTCAGGACGAGTGAGGGCGTTCGATGCATGAGGATGTTCGCATGAGGCCCTTCGCATGAGCGCTCACAGCGCGAGGTCCTTCAAATGAAATGCCACGAACTGGTCCGCGTCCTCTCGGAGCGGAAGGTAACGCTTTCGCTCAGGGGAGACGGGAAGGTGAAGGCGACGCCTCCGGAAGAGGCCGTCTCCCTCGTCGAGGATATGAAGCGGTACAGGCCGGTGATGCTGGCTCTCGCCGCGGGAACGCACAAGGACGAATCCTTCCGGCGGGCGGTCAGGAAAATCCGAATCGCCTGTCCGGAGCTGCTGAACGACGGACGGTGCCACGGGTGCATCGAATGCGCGGAGTGGTCGCCCGTCTGGGTGGACGGAGAAGGCCCGTCGGGAATATGCGTCGCCACTCCGGAAACCGGTGCGGCGAAGAAGATGCTCGGCGGCGAGAAGGGCAAGTCTGAGAAAAACAAGAGAAAAACGAACGGAGGTTGAGCGAATGATCGAGCCGAGACCGTACCAGAAGGAGGCGGTGCAGGCGATTCTCGACGCCCGAAAGCGAGGCGTCGCAAGGCAGCTGGTGGTGCTCCCTACCGGATGCCACGAAGCCGGAACGCAAATACTCATGCGCGACGGAACGATGAAGGCTGTTGAAGATGTCGCGGTCGGCGACCAGCTCATGGGGCCGGATTCTACGCCCCGCAATGTGCTTCGCCTGATTCGAGGCGTCGGTTCAATGTACAAGGTGATTCCGACTAAGGGGGAACCCTTCGTCGTGAACGAGGATCACATTCTCAGCCTGGAAAAGACGAACGAAAGGGCCGATCCGAAGCGGATTTACCCATGCACGAAAAGAGGATTTGTGAATATCTCCGTCCGCGAGTATTTGGGAAAAAGCGCGACGTTCAAGCACATGCACAAGCTCTATCGGCGGGGCGTCGAGTTTCCGGAACGCGAAGAGGCGCTTTATCTTGCTCCGTATTTTCTCGGGGTGCTTCTTGGAGACGGATGTTTTGCAAACGGATGCCTGATGGTGACGACGCCGGATGACGAGATTGTCGAGGAGTGCTTTGCCCAGGCGTTGAACCACGATCTGGAAATTCGCGTTGAGGAAATGTTGGGCAACGAGGCGAAAAACTACCACTTCGTCCCGCCGGAGAGACGTCGAGCGAAGAAGCGCAGCAACGAGATTCGAGAAGCGCTCAGATCGATGGGGCTTCTTGGGCTGACGTGCTCGGATAAATTCGTCCCGGAAAGGTACAAGCTGGCCGGAAAAGAGGAGCGGTTTCAAGTTCTGGCCGGGCTTTTGGATACCGACGGCACGCTATGCAACAACGTTTTCGAATTCAGCTCGAAGTCGCTCAGGCTTGCTGAAGACGTTGTCTTTTTAGCGCGCAGTCTCGGATTGGCTGCTTATCGCAGCGTAAAGATCGTGAAGGACGTTGAGTACCAGAGAGTGAATATCTCCGGAGAGATTTCCGATATACCCACTCGTATCGAACGGAAAAGAGCGGCGCTCAGACAACAAAAGAAAAGCATCCTCGTTTCCGGGTTCCGGGTCGAACCCGTGGGGACGGGGGAATATTTCGGGTTTGAGCTGGACGGCGACAGGCTCTATCTGATGGGCGATTTCACGGTAACGCACAACTCGGGAAAAACGATTTGTTTTGGGATGCTGGCGAAAGCGCTCGACGTGCCCACGATCGTACTGGCGCACAGAGAGGAGCTGTTGAACCAGGCAAAGGCGAAGATTCGGATGGTCTGGCCGGAGGGAGACGTCGGTATTTTGCAGGCGGATCGCCTTGAGGGGTTGTCGTCCCGGGTTTGCGTCGCTTCGGTGCAGACGGCGATTACGGAGCGGCGTCTCGACGCCCTGAGAGAGAAGAGCTTCAGGCTGATGGTGGTTGACGAGGCGCATCACGCGACGGCGGAGAGCTACATGCGCCTTATGGGCGAACTCGGATTCCTTGCAGACGATCCGGAGAAGCTGCTTGTCGGCGTGACGGCCACTGGATACCGGGGAGACGGGGTAGCCCTGAGCGAAGCGTTTCAGGAGGTCGTGTTCGAGCGCTCCATCATGACGATGATCCGGGCGGAATATCTCTGTGACGCGAAGGGGATCTCCGTTTCGACGAAGGCGGACCTGTCGCAGGTGCATACGAGGGCCGGAGACTTCGCGCTAAACGAGCTTTCGGACGTCATCGACATTCCGGAGAGAAACGATCTGGTCGCCAGAAGCTACGTGGAACACGCGAGCGCCAGGAAGGGCGTTGTGTTCTGCTGCGATGTGAAACACAGCATGCACATGGCGGAATCTCTGCGAAACCACGGGGTGAAGGCCGAGGCCGTCTACGGGGACATGGACAGGGACGAACGGCGAGTAACGCTCGAGAGGTTCGACACCGGGCCTCTGGATGTGCTGACGAACTGCAACGTGCTGACGGAGGGGTGGGACGCCCCCGCAACCTCGGCGATCCTGCTGGCCCGACCGACGAAGAGCCCGGTGCTCTACACGCAGATGGTCGGGCGGGGTCTCCGGAGGGCGCCGATGAAAACGGACTGCCTTGTGATGGACTTCGTCGACACGGCCGGTCGGCATTCCTTGTGCAGCCTTGCGACACTGGCGGGAAACCCGCGCGTTGTCCCGAAGAAGGGGGAAACTCTCAGCGAGGCGTACGACAGGGTGGAGCGCGAAGAAGAGCAGGCGGAGCGTGTTGTGAAGCTCAAGCCGAAGACGGCGGAGTTCGAACTCTTCGAGAAGTCGAAGTTCATCTGGTCGGCCGTCGGGGAACATTTCAAGCTCTCCATGGGAAAGAATCACGACCTGTTCGCGAAGAGGGTGTCCGGCGGATACGTTCCATTGGAGTTCCCGCCGGAAGGGGACGTGATTCATCTTTCCGAGGATCCCCTTCCGCTGGGCTACGCGATGGGCGTGTGCGAAGACCATTGCAGGCAGTACGGGCGGTCTTCGATCGCGATGAAAAATGCGCCGTGGCGGAAAAACAAGGCCACGGAGAAGCAGATCGACACGTTGAAGCGTCTCGGAGTGCCTCACGATCCCGATATCACCGCGGGCGAGGCGTCGGCGTTGTTGCAGCAAAAGCTGGACGAGCCCGCGACGAGCAAACAGAAGTACACCATCAGGAAAAACGGACTGCACCCTACTCCGGACGTGCTGACGAAAGCGCATGCGTCCAGGCTGATAGGGCAGTGGGCGAAGGAGAGAAAAGGGGTGGCGGTATGAAAACGGAGCAAGATCATGGCAAGAGACAAAGCGCAGAGCAGACCGCAGGACTTACACAGTACGCCGTCGGCATCGACCCGGGGGTGACGGGCGCCGTGGTGATCCTGGAGGCGGAAACGAAGCGGTGCGTTTTCGTCGCCGATTTCGAGGAAGACCTCGTCGGCATATCCCTGTTTCTGAAAGCATATCGCCCTTCTTTCGCAGTCGTCGAACGTCAGCAGTATATGGCCAAAGGGGGGAGGGCGCAGGGAGCGAAGAGCGCCTTCTCCCTGGGAGAAAATTACGGTCTCTGGAAGGGGCTTCTGCAGGGGTTGGACGTTCCCTTCCAGACGATTCCCCCGATAGCCTGGCAGAAATATATCTTCGGGAGCGGAACGGTCTGCGAGGATACGAAGGAGCGATCGATCAGGATGGCGATGCGTCTGCTGCCGGACTTGCCGCTCGTACCGGCGGGAGGTAGAACGCAGCGACACGGCCGAAGCGACGCGGGACTGCTGGCGCTGTACGCGGCCGCCGTGATCCGGAAGAGGGGCGCGGCATGAGACTCGAACCCGAGAAAGGAGCAGAAAAAATGAAAATGCGTCCAACCGACGGTCCCTACAGACCGGGGAAGCAAAACGGCATCGTCGTTTCCGACGCCTCGAACGGTCTCACTCTGAACGGGGCTACGGGGAAGCGGTCCGTCGATTATTACGGCGGGAACCTGATCGCGGAATCGGTATCGCCGTGCAACGTGCCGCTGCTCGCCGCTTCCTGGGATTTGCTGCGATTGCTGCGGAATCTGGTGAGTCGAGACAGGCGGATGGTAGAAGCCGGCGGTCTCATGCAATCCACCGCGGAGCTTGATGAGGCGGAGGGGTTTTTGGCGGTGCTCGATAGCGAGGATCCGTCATGAGACGCCCGAAGGATCACCTGACGCTCCGGCACATGATGGCCCGAATCGCCGAAGAAGACGGCATGCCGGAGCTGGCCCGGAGCTTGGATCGCCGCCCCGAGCCGCTGCGGGAGGAGATGCCGTGGTGGGAGCAGCGGACGCCTAAAAAGGGGGTGTGAGCTGGTGCTCTTTGGTATGCAATTCTGGCAGCCATTTTCCTGGGAGAGCTGGCCAATTTTCAAACATTTCAACTACCACCGCAACGAGGGGCTGCGAAGATACGCTCCGAAGCCCCCGCAGAAGACGTTCAAGCCGCAGCGTCTGACGATTGCTCGGAAGTCGTTCGAGCGCAGAAAGAGCGGGCGCCCATGAAAGCCCTATTTGACAACAACGCCCCGGCGAGCTGCTCGCGCAACGCAAAGCCTTGCGGCAAGCGGGATGGCTTAATTGATTAGGAGGGGTCGGCATGGACAAGATCAAACACACGGGCACGATGTACGCGGTCTGCCCGTGGTGCGGCAGGGAGGTCGCGGACAGCTGGGAATTATGGCACCCGGAAAGCGAGTGCGAGTGTAATCAGTGCGGGCGGTTGTTCAAGGCGACGCGGATTGTGACTGCGGAGAAGGTGGAGGCATGAAGGCGAGTTCTGGACCGTTCGAGATTGACACCTACGGACACGGACACGGACACAATGTGTTCGAAAACGACAGAAACATTTGGGTCGCCCATTACCCGGATTCTACGGGCGCCTCCGAAGCAAACGCGCTGCTTTTCACGCGCGCGCGAGACATGCTGCGCCTGCTGCGGGAGGTTGCGCCGACGCTCGGGCACTATCACGGTCCGCTAGGAGGCTGCACGGCGTGCGACATTGACGCGTTACTTGAAGACTTGAGGGAGGTCGAGGCATGAGGTGGCGTGAAATGTGGGAAGATTTAAGCGAAGTGCTATTTATAGCGGTTGTTTTAGGTTTTGGAATGGGACTATGCGGAATCGCTTTTTTATCTGCCATTGTCATTCCCATTGAGCTAGTAAGGTGGTTGTTGACATGAGCCGCAAACATCCCCGCGACAGGCGGGCAAAGATGCTCAAACTCTGGCTCCGGGGGCTGCGGAAGACGTCAAGGCAGGAAGAGGACGCGAAGAAGGCGCTGAACAGGCGCAGGACGTTCCTCTGCCTGATGGGTAAAAGCGCGTGGCAACTTTCACGCTACCTCGCGGGCGTGCGAAAGGGGACGATACTTTGAGTCGGAATCAAACGGTTTACTCGGTATGGGTTTGGAAGGACGGATGGATGAGACGATATCGCTTTGACAACGCCGTCAAGGCAAGACGCTTCGCTCGGAAAACAGACGGCAATGTGTGGGGTGTGACGTATCAGAGATCGACTCCTTCAAGCCGCCGGGCTGTGGAGGAGCACAATTTCGGCGCGAAACACTTTAGAAGGCACTTGCGCGAACACCGCAATGTTCGGAGACGCAATACGATGGCAATGAGAATGTCAGAGCGCGACGGCATGAAGATTCTTGACAAGGACGGGCGCGTCGTGGTTGACAAGGGGTTTTTCGCCTTCGAGAGATATTGCAACGGCAGGCGAAGGGGGACGATCCTGTGATTCACACTCCGCTCGGGAAGATCGAGCAACTACCCTCCGGGAGATGGCTTGGCTACCTCGAAATCGGTCCGCGCTCCGTCGCCGAAGGTCCGATTTGGCCTATCGCGCAGCTCGAAGGGCGCACGCGGGAGCAGCTCATGCAGCGGATGCTGAACGAAGCGCGGTTACAGGCGGGGCTGCTCGGGACGATGATCCACTGGGCTGAAAATCAGGAATGGGCGAGGAGGAAGAAAAAATGAATCATACCAACGCAAGAGAGGTTGCAGCACTTGCTGCAAGGATAATCGCGCCAACATCCCAACCTTTCACTGTATCAGAGAATCCCATTTTCAAAGATGACGAAGCGATGAAATTGATTCGACTACTACAAGACAAGGGGTATGCGGCTGACGAGGTTTATAACGCGATGGAGGTGACGAATCATGAAGTACTCGAAAGGCAAGTTGCATATCTATGATGAGGATTATCCGCGCATTGATATATGCGCTCCAAACTCCTACATGTGCTCTATGACTTTGGAAAAAGAAAACACGCGTGAGCAGGGGCTAGAGGATGCTCGTAGGATTGTCGCCCTTTGGAACGCCGCCGCCGAACTGGAACTTGATACCGAACAAATCGAGCGCGGGATTATCGACGACGCTTTTACTGCGTTGAAAGAGAAGGTTGACGAAGAACTCTATGCCTCGTACATGAAGGAGATGACGCCGTGAACACCAAGCTACTCGACCGCACCGGGCTTCGCTCCGCCGCAATCGCGGCTAAAACCTGCATAGGCCGCGCCGACGATGGGCGCGATGATCGGGCATGTGTACGCGGAACATGCAGACGAGATCAAGCCCTACTTAGGGCAGGGGGTGGTCGCGGATGACGTTTGAGGAGCTGAAAACCCTTGTCATGGAATGGCAATCGGCACGGGATGCGGATGATTATTTCCGCGAAATCGACACGGAACGCCGTCTTGAAGACGCGGCTATCAAGCTGATGGAGGAACGAGACGAGGAAAAGAAGTCATGACGCATGACGAGCTGAAAGCCCTCCTCCGGGAGTGGTACGAGGCCGGAAAGTCCGTCAAACTCGGTAGCATGGCGAGCGTTGACGAGTTCATGGATGTTCAGTTCAGGCTGAAGTCATACGCCCGGACGCTGTGCGAGGGAAAGGCGGAGGTGACGGAATGAGCGTCCTCGAATTTGCAAAACTCGCTGCCTCCGCGTCGTGGTGGATTATGCTCGCGTCATTTTGGATTCTTGTAGCTGCGTTTTTCTGGGGCGCTATTCGGAATGAGATTAACCGATGGAGGTGCGGGATGACGAATGCGGAGATTATCGAATTCAAGGAGGCGGAGATACAGCGTCTCGAATCGGAGAATGCGGAAATGCTGACGGCGTTGAAAGCAATTAAGACCGAACTTGACGCAGATTTATTCTGCCCCATCTGCGAGTGGGTTAGAGGAACCCATAGTAAAAAATGTCCGGGGCACTTGGTAAATGCCGCCATCAAGAAAGCGAGGGGCGAGAGCAGTGAGCAAGAAAATGTGTGAAATCTGCGGGCAGCGACCCGCGACAGTCCCGGACAGAGACCGACCGGGTCGCCCGGTAAACAGGGTTTGCTCGGAGTGCCACAGGTCCCGGCTGGCGGGAGATATGAAAATTGTCATGGCTGCCGCTGCAAAGCAAGCGAGGACGCTAGGAATAGCGTTGGTTATGCTGCTTGACGAAAAGCAGAAAGCGAGGAGAGAGGAATGATCTGGTTCTTTCTCTCCGTGCTGTTCGCGTCCAACGCCATGCTGTGGTGGCGCGTCTCGTATCTTGAGCGCGTTGTCGTGAAGCTGGCCGAATTCGAGATCTTCTACGCCACGACCGGAGGTACCGGCGGGACCGGGAAGATGGAATTCGAGCAGATATGGAGGCCGGGGAAATGACCGAGAAGATCGAACCCGAATGGCAAAAGGAAATTCCGCTCCGCTGCAAGCGCTGCGACGGCTGCCGCGACATCTCGCCGCTGGCGTACAACGCTTTCCATCTGGAAAAAAAGGTTCGAAAGCTCGAAGAGCGCAACTCATTTCTCGAAGCGCAGTGCCGCGCCGCGATGGAGCGTGGATCGGATTCCTTCAGGGCGCAGATGAAGGAGCTGCTCGGAGACAACGAACCGAACCGGAGGCGCTGCGGGTGACCCGCGAAGCCGCGGTCAAATGGTGTTTGGACCGCAGTTTGATTTTCGTCGACTTTTTCAACGGCTCCATAATCTACGTCCGCCCGAACGGACAAATCGCACAGACGGAGGTGCAATCGGTGACGCGGGATGATGCTTTGCTCAGGGAGGCAGTATCGAAATTGGGATCCATCAATCAGCTCAGACAGGCTCAGGAAGAGGCTGGCGAGCTGATCGCCGCCATAAACCAGTACTCGCGGGGGCGGATAGGGCCGTCTGTACTCGCCGAGGAGATAGCGGACATGGAGATCATGATCGAGCAGGCGAGGGTGATCGTGGGCGACGCGGCCGTGGACGAGCACAAGAAGTTCAAGCTGCAACGGCTGAGGGCGATGGTCGAGGGCGGGGTGGGGTTTGACGGTGTGCAAGGCGCTTAGAAACGCAAGGGTGTTAATGGGAAGGGCTTTGATAGCGGCGTATAAGGACAGGTGGATTCCGCGAAAGAGAGAAGTTGACAAGATTATCGAAGAAATGGTGATGGGCGGGAAGTGGCTGAAAGAGGATATGGTGCAGGGTGGCGACGTCATTCCCCCGCAAGAAGTCTTGCTACACCTCAAGGAGAATAATAAAAATTACATCGCGCTGTTGTCCAACATAGAAAAAATGGAGAGGATTATTGAATCTCTCACAGACGAACAGGTTTTCATCCTCGAAGAGCACTTTTGGAGGGGGATACCTTGGTATGAGGTCGCGGATGTTATCTCAGTCAGCAGAACAACCTTTTTCCGAAAAAAGTACGATATCGAGGAGTATGTTGGGGCGCACTGGAAAGAGGGGGAATGATCCCCCTCTTTTTTTGTGCCCAAAAACCCCTCAACTTTTGGCAAACTTGGTACTTTAGACCTATGTACGCCAGCAGATTTTATGGTAGTATATAGATAGAAAAGGAAATAAGATTCTGAAAGCGCAGTCAATGAAAGATCGGAGGAGGGGATTTGAATGGCAACCACGGTCACAATTAAAGAGCGTAAAACGGGGATAGTCGTTGAAACGCAGGAGTTCGAAGAGGGGAATGCGTACTATTGGTTTATACACAAGTACCCAGGGTATAAGCAACGGAGCGTGGTCGCGGAAATCACAACCACATATCCGGGGCGTCCGGATTATATCCGCACGGAGGAATATCCCCTCACGTGTATCGCGAGTGATCTTTACGACGCTGGGAAAGCGGCAGCTGAGGACGAGTACAACAATGCAAACGCGCTGATCAAGGGCAAGCGAGGCGCGGCGGAAATGCGCAAGCCGCTCGAGGAGCGGAAAATGAAGCGCCTGAGCGCCCTCAGGAGGGGCTACGACAAGCTCAAGGGCGAGCTTTGGTTGTCAAAAGGGTGGAGCGACGATGGGTCTAGACAGAATTTCATCGACAAATGGAGGGGGCACAAATCTTCTCGCAGGCATACGTGGGGCATCAAACAGGGGCATGCCCTTGCGGAGAGGGCTGGCCAAAATTTCGACGAGCACGGATCGTCGAGCGGCGACTACCTGAGCACCGGCGTGGTCGATTACGTCTCCCCATGGGATGGCTCAGCCGCCGCACCATATTGTGACATGGGGGGAGAGGGGCTAGCTCTCATACGGATAACCCGCACGAGAGTCTACGCGAAGTCGTCGAAGTGGTTTCCAGCGCGAGCCTTTACACTCTTCCTCGTCGGGAAAAATGAGGCAGGAACTTATTTCGCGCACCCTGTCGCAAAAACATGTGAGACGGTTGCGGATGCCGTCCAGTGGATTTGGGGCGGGCGGGCAAGGGACATCATTGCCAGGCAGGGAGACATCGCGTTGATAGGCGGCAATGGCGGCCCGAAGCTTCCGAATGACGGATTGCCTCGGGGACACGTGATCGACGAGGCGGCAGGCATAGTACGCCACTCCACCCACCCGGACATTCCTCTTCCGGGGAAGGGACAGAGAATCATCGTCGGAAGGAGAGCCGCCGTCTATGCCTCCGACGCCACGCGGGACTAATAAAAACGCCGCCTTCGTTGCGAGCGAGGGCGGCGCATTTTCCACCCGGCGCGAACCGGGAAGAAGGGAGCATTGCAATGACATCTTATCACG
Organism: Synergistaceae bacterium; assembly: GCA_018436725.1. Classification (GTDB taxonomy): domain Bacteria; phylum Synergistota; class Synergistia; order Synergistales; family Aminobacteriaceae; genus JAAYLU01. Next base: position 33,223 of record JAHDKT010000029.1, read on the forward strand.
GGTTGAGCGGAATTTATAGGCGCGGAAAGGTGGTTTTTGTAAGGTTTTTCGGGAACACGAGGATTCGACCCGACCAGGCGAAGCGCGCATTCCCGACCGAAGAGCAGGCCCAGGATTTCTACGCGTGGGCGACGGAGCGGGCGGACAGTGAAAATTTGTCACTCGGAGGATTTTTGACCGGAGGCGGCGCGTAGGGGCGACAGCGCCCCTCCACAAAATTCCAATCGAACCGTAGCGGGATTTTTTCACCGATATGACCCCTATATAGGTGAAAGATAAATTCGAGCCCGAGAAGGGCGGAGGTGGCAAGATGATGCGAAGAGAGCGAGCGATAGGAGACCTTCGGATGATCGCGGAGGGGTTTGTACTCCCCATAGAGTTCCGGCATTATGGGAACCGGGAGCCCTACTATTGGGAGCTCCCGGACAAAGGGCGAGATATCCGAATAACGATACCTGTGGGATGTTCACTTCAGGTGTCGCAGGACTACGACACCCAGGCGAACGGGGGGACGCGCCCCGTCTTTGTCAGAGCGGGGGATGTCCCGGTGGTCGTGTCTCTTACGGTGGTAAGGCCCGGGAACGCACACATGTTCGCAGTCGTAGATATGGAAATCTACGACGCGGACGCCGTGGTGGTGGAGTGAAAGGGGGAGATTGAAGTGATTAGAGTAGAAGACAAAAAACTCAACGACTGGCTAAATTATCAACTGGCAGAGGGGCGCGGCATAACGCCCGGCGATGGTTACGACGAGTTTTATCTTGAGGATGAAGACGGGAATGTGTACGAGGGGAAATACATTTGGGAATCGGAAGGGTTCGAGAGGCTTTCCATTAACGGAGAAGAACTTGAGCATAATGGATAGCAAAGTGAAGGGGGGAGTTGACATGGAACACAAAAACATCGAAGCGTTTTTTTCTTTCCTGGAGCGGAATTTGGCGAAGCCGGAGACCTTGAAAAGCGAAGGCGTTAGGCGGGAATGGGAGAGCGATCTTGAAAGGCAGACGGCAATAACCGGTTCCAGTCGCTTTGAGATTGATAGTAGTCAAACGAAAAACGGGTACCCGCAGACGTACTACTTCCGACGGGAGCGTTTCCTCGACGGCGACGACTGGAACTACCGCATCATCCATGGAGAGATGGACAAGAACGTCAAGGTTGTTACAAATCGTAGCATCGCCCCCGCGTTCTGGTCGAGGGTCGACGTCGAGTCGGAGAGTGGAAACGTCGTCGCGGAATTCCTCGCAACGGGCGGATCGTCGTCCTGCGAAATATCCATCTCGGAGATCGCCATGGCGTACGCAAAAAGCTTTTCCGAGTGGGAGGATGGCGCGGTGGAGGTTGGATAGGGAAATAAAAACTCCGCCTCTCCTTTTCACGGGAGAGGCGGAAATCAGAGGTAGTATTTCTCGTGTTGCGCCCTTACGGGTATCAGAGGATAAAGGAACAATAGCACGTCGGGGGAGTGATGTCAATGGGCGATTTGAAAAATATCGAACTTTCTCTTCACGCGGCATGTCCCGCAGCGTGGCGCGAAGCGGAGGGGATGCGAGCCAAGAAGGGAAGAGCGCTGCCACATTGGAGCAGGTGGTGTTACCTCCCGCTTGCGGGGTGGATCGCGATCGTCTCCAGGGGCTGCGACATGTCGCAGGTCTCCGTGGAGCCCACGCAGGCGGCCGCACTCTTCGCGGCAATCGGATCATGGCGTATCGGGCGTGGAATATACCGTTTCGACGAAACTTTGTTTCAGGAGCTTATCTCCACACCGATGGAAGGGAACATCCCTTGCGACGTGATCTTTCGTCTACCCGAGTGGTGCGTCTATCTGGAGACTGGGCCGCTCGGGTTCCCCGGGGTATTCGTCCACCTGGAGGAGGACGCGAACAACGGGGAGAGGGAGCTGCGATTCCTTTTCCACGAGCCCGAAGGGGACCTTATCCCCGCCGTCGTTCATCTGGGAGACTATTCGCTCGCCGAGGGCGTGCGTCGCTCCGTGGAGATGGTCAAGCTCAACATGTCGAAACAGGGATTGCCCTATTCGTCCGAGCGAATGGCGTTGGACGCCGCGGGAATCATGAACAAGGTGGGAAGCGTTATGCCGCTCGTGCTCTACATCTGCTCCGCAAACTCGGAGGTCAGGCGGCGCGAAAATGACGCGCAGCCTACGCGCAGGAAACCAAAGGGCAAGGCTGCAAAATTCGCCGTCTCTCCCACAACATGGGAGGTGGGGTACAGGATCGGCGCCGCCATCCGCGCAGGGCGATCGAAGGAAGAGCAAGGGGAATCGTCTGAGTCGCAGTATCCGGGGGTAGGTATACCAAAGCGTCCGCACGTGCGAAGGGCGCACTGGCACGGGTACTGGACGGGACCGCGCGACGGGAAGCGCCTCTTCTCGCTGAAGTGGCTACCGCCCATTCCCGTAAACATCGACACGGACGAAGACGGCCCGATGGTCATACATCCAGTAGAGGAGGAGCAATCATGAAAAAATACACGGTCAGAGTGCAGGACAAGACGGCGGAGACGGTAGAAACTTTCCCGGGGTTCGCCCCGACACACGCGGCGGAGGAGCTGTTGGATGCTGCGGCGGAATGGGTGCGGCAGGGAGAAGTTGACGCGCTCCCGAGGCTGACGGAGCAGGAGAAAATAGCCATTGTCGGCGTGGTCAATTCCTGGTACATCGAACCGCTCTGGACAATCTTGCCGGGAACGCTCGCCATGGAGATCCGCGACTACCTCGCCCCCGGCGAAGAGGGATTTTTCCTCGGGTGGACCGACGAGGCGAAGAAGGAGTTCGTGGAGAAACTATCGAAGCTGACTCCTCCGGAGGCGCTGGCGGTTGTGCTCTGGGGCAAGCGATTCTGGGAATCCGAGGAGCGGGACGTGTTCAAGTATTGCGCGGACGCGTGAAGGTTGGGAATGAATTCCACATCGGAATCGTTTATTATATTAGGGTCGACGATCGGCCCTGGACAAGGGGCGAAGAGAATGTATGTGTCTAGATACAGCAACAAGAAGATTACCAACGATCTGTATGTGCCTTTAAGAATTTCAATCGGCGCTCCTAGGTGGCGACTGGGATACAAGATCGTCGGAGCGGTAAAAGAGCTGATGCCTTTCGGTCTGCTCGACCTCGAAAGGGCGGAATATGAAGAGAGATACCGCGCTCAACTTGAGAAAATTGGAGTAGGTGCGATATCGAAAAGGCTGGAATCCCTCAGGGACGGGGACAAGAATGTTGTGCTCCTGTGCTACGAGGATATTCGGAAGCCTGGCGAATGGTGCCATAGGACGCTCTTTTCTCTTTGGTGGAAAGAGAAAACTGGCGAGGGCGTCGGGGAGCTGGAGATGTCGGAGGCAAAACAGGGGGTTTTGTTCTAAGGAAACCCGAGCGATGAGGGGCCGTTGGCCCCTCTTTTTTTATGCCGTTTGTCACCCTAAAAAAGGTGGGGATTGTAGATGTTTCAGGGAACGATCCCGAGCAATGTTCAAATGATGCTTGGAGAGATAGTTGGCAGTTGGAACGCCAGCGATATTTACGTGGGATGCTCTGGTAATTTTACCGTCGAGCGCGTGTTGCATAACCACGCGAAGGCGAGGTTGCACGGAAACGACGTGACGGCGTACTCGTGTCTTATAGGCGATTACCTTGCGGGGAATGAATTGGGCGCGAGGGTTAACCCAAAGTACGACGGCCCGATGTCCTTTGTCGAGAAGTACATAACCGACGACGCTTCCGTAATCGCGGTAACGTTAATTCTCTCCAAGCTCGCGGATGCGCTGAAGTCAAAGAAAAGGAACGCGTATTACGAAAGACTGATCCAAGCGTATAAGGATCAGTGGGAAACCATCTTCGCCTCGCAGTATAACTTGGTGCTTGCGTTGCCAAAGATGCTGACGAGCTTCTGCCGGGGCGACGTTTGCGAATGGGTGAAGGGGCTCGACAAGAGTCAGGGGTTTATCTGTCACCCCCCCTTTTACAAGGGTGGTTACGAAAAAATGTTCGCGGCGATAGAGGACGTAATCGCGTGGGCTCCACCAGAGTACGAAATGATCGACCAGGAAAAAATTCATGCGCTTTTCGAGGAGGCGATGGGTTTCAGGCATTTTCTATTCGTAATAAACAAAGAAATGCCAGAACTCAAAAAAAACCTCATAGGATTAGCACAGACGACCAACAGGGGGACGCCGTTATATGTCTATGCGAACCACGACCGGTCGAGGATTGTCATGCCGTCGCAGAAAGCCACAACGCCAGCAATAGCGAGGTTAGGGCAAAATGACGACGTTGGAGAAACAATCTCCTTGGTAAAGCTGCAATCGGCAGAATTCCAAGGCTTGCGGTCTCAATATCTAAACCCGCACATCAAACCGGCGAGCGAGTCTTTGGCACTGGGGGTTGTGGTAGATAAAAAACTTGTGGGAGCCTTCGCCGTATCCGTAGCCCCAACAATGGGAAATTTCGATAAACACGTAAGCACGCCGACCGTCTACCTCTTGAGCGATTTTCCCGTCGCCCCATCCAAGTACAAGAGGCTTGCAAAGCTTGTGCTCTACGCGGCGCTGAGCAAAGAGTCGAAACTGATAATGGAGATGCTTTCGAACAGGAGAGCAAGAACGCTCATTACGACAGCGTTTTCAAAGAAGCCCGTGTCAATGAAGTACCGCGGGCTTTTTGATCTCGTCTCAAAAAAGGAGCTTGACGGTGTGGATGAGAATGAAACGGACATGTCGAAAATCTACTACGGGTCAGGGTTCCAGCTGAACTACGCGGCCCCCCTGGGTGCATGGACGCTCCAAGAGGGACTGGCGCTCTGGAAAAAGAAGTGCTCGCAGGTTGAGCAAAAAGAGGAGGTGTGTGAGGTTGGACGTCCACGTGATGGAGATAGACCCGCGGGAGCTCCGATTACTTGAGCTGAACGCCCGGTATATGAAGCATGAGGAGTTTGCGAGGTTGGTGGAGAATATCAGAAGGGACGGAAGATTGACATCCGCCCCTTTTTGCTGCCGCGAGAAAGACGGAGGATACAAGGTTCTTTCCGGAAATCATAGAACGAGAGCCGCCATAGAAGCGGGAATCGAAAAAATTACATGCTTGGCAACAGACGATGACCTTTCCGAGGATCAGCGGATAGCGATTCAGCTGTCGCACAATGCCATATCGGGGCACGACGACCTTGGGACGTTGAAGATCCTGTATGAGCAAGTGCTGGACATCGAGATGAAAAAATACAGCGGCCTTGACGATAAAACGCTGGAATTGCTTCAGCAGGTGGACAGCGTGCGAATGGCGGAGGCCAACCTGAGATTCCTCACGTTAAGCGTGGTATTCCTCCCGGACGAGATAGAAGCTGCTCAAAAGACTCTAGACGATGCGATAGGGTCGGCGAAGGGCGCTGATGTGAAGTGGCTTGCGAGAATGGCGGAGTATGACAAGTGGTTGGATTCCATAGAAGCGGCGGGCTCCTCTCAAGGGATAAAAAATAACGCGACTGCGCTCAAAATAGTATTCGACATCTTTGAGGACAACATGCATCAGCTGTCTGACGCGTGGAGCGACGACGAAGACTCGAAGGCGTGGGTTCCGTTGGAGGCCGTGATAGGGAAGACAAAGATCCCGGAGGGGGCGGCGAAGGTAATAAAACGAGCAGTGGAAAAGATGATAGGGGAAAAGAGCCTCAATTCCTCGAACCGTTGGCAGGCGCTTGAATACTGGGCCGCTGACTATTTATCGAGGTAGCGCTATGCCTGCGTTCGATAAATACAATTCGAAGTATCACGATGACTGGGGGTGGTCCCTCGCCATTAAGGGATGCACTAATGAGGAGATTGCAACGGCATTCGGCATAAGCAAGCGGACTTTGATCAGATGGATGAACCAGTACGAATCGCTAAAAAACGCCATCAACGAGGGGAAGGCTTCGGCTGACGCCAAGGTCGAAAGAAAGCTCTACGAGCGCGCTCTTGGCTATGAGGTGGAAGAGGAGCAGAAGGTTTTAAACGTAAGCAAAGAAGGTGGATCTCGGATAGGCAGAATCACCATAACGAAAAAACACGTGCCCCCAGACCCGACCTCTTGCATTTTTTGGTTAAAAAATCGACACCCTGATATCTGGCGCGACGTGCAGCGCATGGAGCACGGCGGCAAGGTGGAGGTGAGCCATGACCCGCAGATCGAGCGGCTCATCGAAGACCCCGAGGCGCAGCGCCTCCTCGCGGAACTCCACGCGAGAGCGACTTCAGGACACGTGGAAGGCGCTGGCGAGGCGTAGGTTCTGGTTCTTCTGCCAGTACTCGCACTTCGGCAAGTGGCGTCTCGCTCCCCATCTGGAACTCCTCTGCTCCGAACTCGAAGAGGTCGAGGCCGGGCGACTTGATCGGTTGATTCTGACTGTCCCTCCGCGACATGGCAAGTCTATGTGCGTCACGGAGACCTTTCCGGCCTGGTATCTGGGCCGCAATCCCGAGAAGCGCGTCATCGAGGCGTCGTACAGCGACGATCTCGCCCGGACCTTCGGCGACAAGTGCCGCCGGAAGATCGAAACCTTTGGCCCGGAACTCTGGGGGCTGGAGATCGACCGTCGGCGCGCGGACAAGTCCGACTGGGGGATCAAGGATCACAACGGCGGAATGGTCTCGGCGGGGATCGGCGGAGGAATCACGGGCAAAGGGGCCGACCTGCTGATAATCGACGACCCGGTAAAGAACAGACAGGAAGCCGACTCGCAGACCTACCGCGACCGCGTCTGGTCGGAGTGGCAATCCACCCTTTCCACGCGGCTGCATCCGATGGCCGCGGTCGTCGTCGTCCTGACCCGATGGCACGAGGACGACCTTGCCGGAAGGCTGATCAAAGCGGAGCCGAACAGGTGGAAGCTGCTGAACCTCCCGGCTATCGCCGAGGAGAACGACCCGCTCGGACGTCCGATAGGCGCGGCGCTCTGGCCGGAGAGGTACGACGAGGCCGAGCTTGCACGGAAAAAGATTACGTCTGGATCGCGCGACTGGGAGGCGTTATATCAAGGGAGGCCGAGTCCGACGAAGGGATCCATCCTTCTCCGGGGGTGGTGGAGGGAATACCGCTTGCCTCCCGAGACGATGGTGAAAGGTATGGATCAGGTGATTCTGTCGTTCGACTGCGCCTTCAAGGACAAGGACACATCCGACTACGTCGTCGGTCAGGTGTGGTGCCGAAAGGGGCCGGACGCCTATCTGCTCGACCAGGTGCGCGGCCGGATGGACTTTCCCTCTACGCAGCGAGCGTTGAAGGCTCTGTCGGCCAAGTGGCCGATGGCGCGGGCGAAGCTCGTGGAGGATAAGGCGAACGGCACGGCGATCATAGCGAGCCTTCGCAAGGAGACGTCCGGCCTCATCCCAATCGAGCCGGACGGCGGCAAGGTAGTCCGGGCGAACGCCGTGACCCCGTTCATCGAGGCGGGGAACGTCCATCTGCCCGAACCTCGCTTCGCTCCGTGGATCGGCGACTTCATCGAGGAGTGCGCCGCGTTCCCGAACGGAGCGCACGACGACCAGGTGGACGCTATGACGCAGGCACTCTCCCATCTGCTGGGTAGGTGCAGAGGCGGAAAACCCGTAGCAGGCGGCGCCAGACAGGCGCACCTGCTTTTTTAATGGCCGGAAAGGGGGGAGAAAATGACAAATGTGGACGTGACGAAGACCTACGGCGTCGGATACTCAGACGTCCTGATGCAGCTTCTGTTCTCGCTCTCGCAGCCGGTACAGAACCCGGAGCAGATGCTTCCGGAATACCACGAAATGGCGGAGATGGACGAGACCGTCGGGACCGGGCTGGAATTTCTGTGCTATGCGGTGGTCTCGAAGATCCAGCCGTTCGATCACCCCGATTCCCGCGTCAAGGACCTGGTGCGCCTTTGCGGAGAACGCATCTCGGGCACGCTGGAGGAGTCTCGCAGGGCGCTGCTTTCCAGTGCGCTAACGTACGGTTTCGGCGTCGAAGAGTTCACGCTCGGAGTGAGCAACTCCCAGTGGTTCTTGTCTTCACTGCAACTGTTCGACGCGCTGACCGTGAGATTCCTTTTCGAGAAGGCCGCGGACAACTCTCTGCGAATCGCGACGATACGGCAGACCGCCGCGGGCAAGGAGATCGATATTCCCGCCTCGAAGTGCCTCGTATTCCGCCACAACGCCGGGACGAATCCTTATGGACGGTCCCGCCTCAAACGATGCTGGCGCTGGTACTCCTTCAAGCGCGCGATTCCGAAGTTCTGGGCTATCGCTCTCGAACGCTTCGGAATGCCGATGTTGGTGGGGAAAAGTTCCGATCCGAAGGCGTTGGAGGAGATTCTGAAGGACGCATACAGTCAAGCGTACGCGTCGATCTATACAGACGACAGCATCGAGGCGGTCGGACAAGGCATGCCAGCCGGGCTCAGCGGAGCGTACGAGAGCGCCGCCGAGTTCTGCAACAAGATGATTTACAGAAGTCTTTTCCTTCCGTCTCTGCTGGAAAGCGGCGACGGCGGAGGCTCCTACGCTCTGGGGAAAATCCATTGGCAAATGTTCAACGATGCGTGCATCTGGCTGGCGAAGGAGCTGGCGGAGGCCGAGATAGAGCGGTTATGGCGCCCGATCATCGAGTGGAACTTGGGCCCGATGGAGAGTTACGGCACGCTGAACGTCTTTAACTCTCAGACTCCCGAGGAGCAGGAAATCATGTCAAGGATTTTCCTGAACGGGGTCAACGCCGGGATGCTGTTCCCGGAGGAGGGCGACGCCGACTGGATGCGGGAAAGGCTGGGCTTTCCCCTCAGTCCGGAGGGGGGTGAAGCCGACGGATGGAGAGCAAAATTATCTCGGCTGGAAGGGACAATAGCCGACGGGCAAAAATCAGGATAGCCGCCGTTCGCAGAGCGATGCGCCGCTTGCTCAAAAATGCGCGCGAATTGGAGAGCGTCATCGTTCCGCGAGTGGCGGCCTGGATGAAAAAGCAGGACAGGTTCTCGATCGGCGGCGACTTCCCGAATATCGCTCCCCTCATCGCAGAGCTGATGAAGTCCTCCATGCACTACGGAGCGCAGGACATGGAGCGGCAGGTGGAGGAGCTTCGAGGCGTGCGAGTCAGGAGATTCGCAGACTGGACCGCAGTGCTGCCGGAGGAGGCCCTGTCGTGGATCGACGCGTACATGCCGCAACTCGTCGGCGTACTCGAAGACGCGCTGCTGGAGAAGTACAGAAGCCTGATAGCGGACGGGATGAGGCGTGGGTTGACCAACAGGGAAGCGGTGAAGGAGTTGGGGAAGACCTTCGACCGGTTCTCTCAATTCCGCCTCGAAACCATCGTCCGCACGGAGTCGATGCGGGCGTACAACCTCGGCTCCCTTATCGGAATGAAGCGGGCTCGCGGGGTCGCCGGTGTGGAGTTCCTCGCCATCATGGACGAGCGCGTCACGCCGCAGTGCGAGGCGAGAAACGGAATGAGGCTGCGGCTCGACGATCCGCACATCGTCAACAACACGCCCCCGCTGCATCCGCGTTGTCGCTCCATGCTGATTCCGATCCTCGACGACGAGGTGGAAGAGGGGTGGAGAGGAGACGGCGAGCTTGCCGCGAGGCTTGAGATAGACGAGCCTGGTATTCAGAGGCCGGTCGACATCGAGGCGGTGCGGAAGGTATGGGGTGGGGCAAAAGAGCCGTCGGCTGTTGACATCATTTCCAAAGACCCATATTTCAAGAGCAATATGGGATGGGGAACGAATGAAGCGCTGGAGAGCGAAATGATGGGGGGGCGCGAGTTCAAATACCGCAGCAGAGAGGCGGAAGAAGCTCAGAGAAAAGAGATAATGAGGAGATTTGAGTCGTCAGGAACCCCAATTTCAGCGGATGATGCTGAAAGAATTGTAAGATATTTGGATGATTATACCGCTGGAGACTATTCCAAGGTAAGGGATTGGATGCGCATTCAAGACGGGTTGCGACCGATTCGCGACATAACCAACAGAAACATTGAGCAATTCGCTGATCACGCGAGATGGCTTGAACGATTTATCGCCAATAGCCCGCGTCCGGATATCGAGAACGGTGGCTTGCATCGAGGCATGGGAAGGATACCGGATTATCTTGAAAATGCAAAAGTAGGAGACGTGGTTCACTCGTCTTCAATGGTCAGCGCAACTAGTGATTTTAAAATAGCAGAGAAGTTTGGGGATCGGTGCATTGTAACCTATGAAAATCCAAGGGATTTACGGGGGACTGGTGTAAAACCATTCTCGTCGAATCGCATGGAAGAGGAGTATCTTGTGTCCTCTGCTAATCTGTATGAGATTTTAAGTGTAAACACTTCTCCGGAGGGTGTGGCGCTGTACAGGCTTCGATGTGTTGGATACAGAACCCCGACGGGGTTGAATTGACAATTCTCCGAGCACGGGAGGTGGATGGCTATGGTTAGCGCGACTGAATTTAGAATATCAGATCCCGATTCTGGTGGAGCTATATATCGAGGTGGTCGATTGTACAGGGTTGAGAGCGGGGTTTTGGTTGATGTGGGGGCTGTACCAGTAGATATTTTAAGCCAGATCCAAAGCGCCCCGCCAGTGAATCGCGATGCAATTAGAGATGCAGATTCGAAGTTGATGGCGCGTTTAAGCGAATCGAAGGAGTGATACGCATACACCCCGCGCCGGGCAAATCGCTACCTTGACGCCGGGTTGTTCCGAGACCGCTCCCCAGGGCGGTCTTTTTTTATGCCTATTCCACGAGCCGCAAGACACTTTGTGACTCGTGGATGGGCTTTTAATCACCACAAATCAAGCCGTCTCTTCGGGGGCGGCTTTTTTTGTATCCGCAGGGAGGTGAACGAATGCGAGAGATTCTGACGGAAGCGGTCCAGCTCGGAGAGGACTTCTGGTACAACGTGCTGCCCGTGGGGCAGTTCCACGACCCGCGGTACGGGCGAATTTCCGTCACGCCCACGCTGGTCGGGGGACTGGCTTCCAGCTTCGGCAAGGCGACGTCGTACCCACCGCCGGTCAAGATCGGGCATGGGGACGGGGCGGCGAGCCCCGGAGTGGTGAAGGAGGTGAAGGCGGAATCCGACGGGCTGCATGTGCGCTTCGAGGTGGACGAAAAGGCGGCGAAGGACGTGCGTGAAAAACGATTCCGCTTTTTGTCCGCCGAGTACGACCCGGACTACATGGACAAGGCCACGGGACGGCGAATAGGTCCGGCGTTGCTCGGGGTGGCGTTGGTGAATCAGCCGGGGCATCCCGGCGTCAAGCCCATCGCGTTCAGCGACGGGGAATGGAAGCAGGAAGGGGATGGCAGTGTGGACGAAAGAGTGAAAGAGCTTGAAATCAAGCTTGCGGATGCGTTGAAGGAGCGGGATGAGCTGAAAGCGAAGCTCGCGGAGGAAACGAAGAAGGCGACGGACAGCGTCGCCCTTGCGGAAGCGCTTGCGAATGACCTTTCCGATGTCCGCAGGGAGAAGCGCGAAGCGGAGGTCAAGGTGTTCTGCGACAAGGCGGTCGAACAGGGGGTTCCTCCCGCGATCGTCGAGAAGGTGAAGCCCGTGCTGCTGTCGGAGGCTTCCGGAGGGGAGATTTGCCTGTCGGACGGGAAGAAGGTCCAGATGAGCGTTTTCCTTTCGGACTTGCTTGAGTCGATGCCGAAGATTCCTCTCGGCTCGCTCGGGCAGCGGGAGTCTGGCGGAGTGCCTGCGGTGGTCACGAAAGTGATCAACGACGTGAACGGCACGAAGAAGGGATAGGAGGTCGGTTCGATGGTGCAGAGATTCGGAGTTCCGTACTTCGGAAAAGTGGGGGAAACGGAGCGTCACCGCGATCTTTCGGTCGGCGTTTACGACCATGAAATTCGTCGGGTGGTGGACCTGGTCAATGCCAGCACCTCCGCCGTGGCGGAATACAAGCGGGGGCAGATTCTGCTTCGCAACGCGTCCGGAGTCGTTTCGGCGCTTGCGGCAGAGGATCTGACGCCGGTTACGCATACGCTGCTCGCTCCCGGAGATGTTGTCGAAGTCGAAGACGAAGCCGTTGGAACGGGGAACGGAACGCTTACGACTTTCACGCTGGATCACGCTCCGGTCGTGGCGGACACGCTCGTTCTCACGGTGAACTCCGTGGAAGTGACCACTGGGTTCACCCTGGATGCGCACAGAGGAGTTGTCGAGTTTGACGCCGCCGTCACCAACGAGCACGCCGTCGTTGCGAGCTACAGCTACACGGAACCTGCGGAGGAGGAGTCGATAATCCTCTCCTCCCTCACGGATTGTTTGCCGCTGGTGGCCGAGGTCGACGCGACCGTCCCGAAGAAAGTCGGCGAGACGAACGGGACCGCGACGGTCAACGTCCTCGTAAAGGCAGAAGTCGCGAAAGACATGCTCTATGTCGGCGCTACGGCCTGGGCCGACCTTGACGCAGCGGTCGCCGCGAAGCTCGAAAACTGGATGACGCTCGCCGGGCTTGTCCCGGCCGACGTCGTGAGATAGGGGGCACTGGAATGACCACGAATAGCGCGTACAACACCGAATGGCAGACCCTCACGCATGTGGTGCAGGAGCTTGTAATCGAGCCGTCGTATTTCGGCAAAAGGCTCGGCGTAAAGGGGGCCATCACGAGCCCGACAACCTCCTGCCAGTTCGACGTGGTGCACGGGCGCCGGGATCTTGCTCCGATGGGGTTCCCCGGAGATCCCGCGACCCGCGTCGATTACAGCGAGAAATTCGAGACGAAGACGGCGACGCCGCCTCAGATTTTCCTCGAAGACCCGATCAGAGCGAACGTGCTGGCTTCGATGCGCATCCCCGGGAGAAGCCCGCTCCTTACCGGCAGCGGGAATCAGGGCATGCTCTCCGAGGCCTTTCTGCGTCATGTGGCCATCAAGCAGCGGAACCTGCTGAAGGCGATCGAGAGGCGCGAGGAATGGCTGTGGGCGCAGGTGGCGACCACTGGGAAGATCGACTACGTCGGGAACGACGGGCGGCGGTTCCAGATCGACTTCGGAGTGCCCGAGACGAACATTTTCACCAGCACCGAAAAGTGGGACGGCGCTGAGCCTGTGGACCCGCTGTTCCATCTGCGCGAGCTGCGCGATCTTTACCTCGAACAAAACGGCATGTTGCCGACCGTGCAGGTGCTCGGCAAAAAGGCCGCCGCCGCGTTCCGCAAGAACAAGTACGTTCAGGGGTGGATGAAAAGCGCCGGCGTCCAGCTCCTTCAGCTCAACATGGGGCAGAGTGAGACTCTGGTGACGCCCGTTGCGACCATCCCGGACATGGGGCTGCTGGTCGAGCACGCGGGGAAGTACCCGGCGGACAATACGGGAGTCGCGACGCCCTACGTTCCGGAGGGGGCCATCGTGCTGACCACGCCGGAAGTGTTCCAGCTTCATTACGGGGCAATCCATGACTTCGACATCGACCCGGATTATCCGCTCCTTCAGGCGTCGCGGTTCAGCAAAATGAAGATCAGCCACGACGGCAAGAGCAAGAGCCTGTTCGTCGAGAGCCACCCGCTGCCCGTGCTGGAAATCGACACCGGGATCATGGTGGTCACGGTGACCGGCGGAGACGATTAGCCCATGTACTGCTCTCCCGAGGATGTCCGAGGAGAATTGTACATCCCTCTCCTCACACAGATGAGCGCCAAGTTTTCCGTACCGGGGGAGTTCGATATCTTTCTTGAGCGTCACATAGGGGCGGCTTCGGATTTCGTCGACGCCGCCCTTTCCGCTGCGTTCACCGTGCCGCTCGCGCTTCCGATTCCCTCGGCGGTGCGCACTGCGACGGCGAAGGAGGCGGCCTACTACGCGGCGGCCCAGTTTTCGGAGGCGGAGGAGATTCTGCAGGACCGTCACGAGACCGCCGTCGCCATGTTGTCCGCCATTGTCGCAGCGGGGCGCTTGCCCGGACAACCTTCGAAGAGCACCGAAATAACGGGGGGCTCCGACAAGCGCGTGTTCACCGACGACGTGCTGAGCCGGTGGTGATCCCATGAAGATATCTCTTGAGATGATCGGCGTGCAGACCACGCGGCAGCAGGTGGACAAACTGAAGGATAGGCCGACTGCCAGCAGGCTGTGGAGTACCGTCGCGCAGATCATGAAGGCCGAGACGCTGCGATGTTTCGCCGAAGAGCGCGCTCCTTCTGGCGCGAAGTGGAAGCCGCTTTCAGACGCCGCCCTAAGGTCAAGGGCGTACAGCCACACGAAAGGCGCGCGGAAACGGCTGAAGCGCATCCGAGGGAATCAGTCCGCAGCGTTCAAAAAGGCGATGGGCGGCGCGCGCATCCTTCAGGATACCGGACGTCTGCGGGCGTCCATTTCGGCGAATCACGGCGCAGGATGGGCCGAGGTCGGAACGACGATCAAGTACGCCCCGACGCATCAGTACGGCGACAAGCGGCGCAATATCCCGGCCCGCCCCTTCATAGGCCTTTCCCAGTCCATGCGCGACCGAATACAGGCGACGACGCGCAAGTGGCTTGAGGAGGGGGTGTAGAGATGATCGAGACGGCGCTGACGCTCCTCAAGGACGGGCTTGCCGCTCTGACCGATCTCGCCGCGTTCGTGGAGGAGAAGAGCGGCCTTCCGCTCACCATCACGACCGACGCGCAGTCTGCGACGCCTCCGTGCGCGCTCGTGCTCCCGTCGAGGGGCAATTACGGCGTCAACGGCGGTGCGGGCTCCTGCGGGTTTTCCGTGACGCTCATACTCCCGTTCTTCGGGGGGAGTATGAGCGACGTGTTGCACGCCGTGGACCTCCTCGGTGGAGGGCTGTACCGGGCGACGGCGAGAGCGCCTGACGGAACGCGGCTGACGCGGGTGGAGGTCGGGGAAATAGAGGAAACGGGAGATCGTCCGGGAGTCTGGGCGGTCTCCTTTTTTTGCGAGTTCGCATACTAAGGGGGTACGAAAATGACATTCGTCAAAAACGCCGACAACATCCTGATCGGAACGGGGAGGGTCTTTATCGACGGTTCGTGCGTCGGTCAGATTTCCGGACAGTTCAGGGCCAAGGTCGGCAATACGTGGTACACGGTGGAGGCCGGGTTTCCGTCCTCGAAGGTGAAGCAGGCTCTTACCGGGGAATCCGGAGAGGTCGCGTTCAACCTGCTGGAAATCGACCTCGATGTGATCCGGTCGATAATGCCGCAGTTCGCGGAGTACACGGAGGAAGCGGGGGAAAGCGCGGACTTCGTCTCCGAGGTTGTACCCATTTACCCTTCGAAGCACACGAAGCTTGGGAACAGCCGGATTACGACGCTCGACAGCGTGAAAACAGTGGCGGACACGCCTGCGACGCTGGTGGAGGGAACAGACTACTATTTCGACAGGCTGAACGGAACGCTTTACATGATTTCAACATCCGTCGCAGTCGAGAGCGGCGACAGCGTGACGGTCAAGTACAAGCACGCCACGTTCACCGGCGCCGGATTCGGAGTCGGCGGAGGCACGACCACGAGCGACACGTTCCTCGTCGAGTTCTGGCACAAGAAAACGAACGGGAAATACCTGTGCAAGAGATTCTGGAAATGTCAGGTCGCGGGAGACTTCGAAATGCTTTTCGAAGAGGCCGCGCACACCACGCTTCCGGTGCTGCTGACGGTACTCTCGGACAGCACGAAGCCCGCAGGGCATCAGCTGTACAGAACGATCGAGTACGACGCGAGCGCCGCTCCCGAAGGCGGGTGGTAAGCCGTGCGCGATTTTCCCAGACCGAAGAAGGTCGAGGTGAAGATTTTCGAAGAGGTCCACGAGATGCGTCGAATTTCATTCGTGGACTTCATGGAGATCATGCCCGAGATCGTCGAAAAGGTGTACCGCACCGAGGGTCCCGTCACTCCGGCGAAGGTGTTCGACGCCGCATTGCCGTGCATGGATCGCATTCTGCGGACGTCGTTTCCCACGTTCACCGCCTGGAACGACCTGCCGGTCGAGCATTCGCTCTCCCTGCTCGAAGTCATCTGGGAGGAGAACGACATCTCCGGAATGATCGTAAATTTTACGAGCAAAATTCAGAAGGGACTGGGGGGGAAGGCGTTCCTGAAGATCTGACGTGGCCCTACATCCACCTGACTCTGAGGATGCACTTCGGCATCACGCAAGAAGAGTTCTGCGGCATGACGTACTGGCAGGTGCGTGGGTACCTGCTCGCGTTGCCGTATGCGCTCGGGACGAAAAAAGAAACCTCCGCGAAGGAGGACGACGAGGCTCGTCTTGACGAGTTTTTGAAGCGAATGGGCCGGGGCTGATGCTCCGGCTCTTTTTTTGTATGCAGAGGTGGTGAAAATGTGAATCTGAACGACGTGCGGATGCGGATAACCGCCGACGTCGCCGGGGCGCTCTCCGCGCTCGATGCTTTCTCAGGCAAGCTGAACACGTTCGGCAACCAGGCGCAGACGCTCGGCTCTTCGCTCGGGGGGGTGTTCAATCCGCTGATGAGCGCGTTGACCGCAGGAGTCGCGGCGGTCACGGCGGCGACGGCGGGGCTGACGAAGCAGATGCTCGACGTGGGCGGCGGCTTCGAGCTGCAAATGGCGATCGTGCAGGGGAAGGCGAACGCGAGCGCGGAGGACTTGGGGCGCATGTCCGCGAAGGCGCGCGAACTTGGCGAAACCTTGCCGATAACGGCGACCGAGGCCGCGCAGGCGATGACGAACCTCACCGCCGCCGGCGCCGGGGTGGAAGGCACTCTTGCGGCGGTAGCGGACATCACGAAGCTCTCCGTGGTGCAGAATTACGACCTTGCCCGCACGAGCGCGCTGGTCGTCGAAACGCTGCGGAACTTCAAAATGGAATGGTCGGAAGCGGGAAAAGTCGGAGACACGTTCAACCACGTCTTCAACAACACCGCGTTGAGCATAGACCAGCTCGCAGGAGGCTTCCAGTACATTTCACCCCTCGCGCGCCATCTGAACATGTCTCTGGAGGAGACCGTGACCGTTCTCGGGATGCTCGCCGACGCCGGTCTTAAGGGGGAGCAGGGCGCGACGACCCTGAGAGCCGTCATGGTCAACATCATCGATGCGGCGAACAAGGCCGACAGCGCCGCCGCGAAGGTGTTTGAGGAACTGGGGGTAAAGCTCCACGACGCGCAGGGAAATATGCGGAACGGCATGGACGTGCTGCTCGATCTGTCCAATACCTCGATGAACGCCGCCCAGTCGTTCGAAATCTTCGGCACCCGCGCGTTCGCAGGCGGCCTCGTGGCGAAAGAGGCGTTCGGACAGCTCGGAGAGAAGTTGAAGGAGTTGGAACAAGACGCGGGCAACGTGGACCGGAATCTCAAGCTTATTACCGCAACGTTCCTCATGCTGAAAAAGGGCATCGAAAGCGCTGCGGAAGAGACCACGCACATCGGATTCGCTCAGATCGAAACCGAGGCGAAAAGCGCTGCCGAGAGCATCAGGGGCCTCATTCTTGAATTCAATTCATGGGCGCGGGAGAGCGAGATATTCGGCAAGACGCTCGGCACGCTCTTCGGAGAGTTCAACAAGGGCATCCCGTCGGTGGAGAGCTTCCGCGCGTCGCTCAAGTCCATCAAGGTGGAAGATGTCGTGGCGAGATTCAACGACTTCGTGGCCGGAACGAAACGTCTTGTCGCCGGGCTGATGGACTTCGCCAACGCCGTCCCGTGGGGGCTGATCATCGATAACCTGGGGACGATCGCACAGATCATAGTCGTAGGTTGGGCGGCCGGGAAGATTGCCGCCGTAACCGCCGCCATCGTTGGCCTTTCCGGGGCTTTCGACGTTCTGAAAACAGCCGTGGTGGGCGCCGGGGCGGCAATCGCCGCTCATCCCATCCTTACCGCGCTTGCCGCGACGGCGGCGGGCATCGCCTCCATCGTCGACTCGGCGAACAAGATCGACGAGGCGCGGGCAAAGATAGAGGAGTACAACGCCGAAGCGGAGCGCATGGAGGATATCGCCCTAGCCTACACCGAGGCTCTCAACGGGAATCTTGAAGCCTTGGAAATCTTGCCGAAGAAGTATCAAGATATGGCGAATGAAACACTGAAAGCCCGCATTGAGACGGAGAAATTCCAGAAGGCCTTCGATGGCGTGACCGATGCCGCGCTACTGGCAACGAAGGCGATTTTCGAAGCAGGGCTATCCTCAGAGGAGCAGGTGAAACAGCTCTCCGCTCTCTGGGGCGATGAACTCGCCGACAACTTCCGGCGCAACGGCGCTTCGGCGATGGGAGCCTTCCTCTCGAACTTCGAGAACATGCCCGCGGACGTCCGGAGCGTTATGGTCCAGGTGGCGAACTCCGTGCTCGAAGGCGTCGAGAAGGTAAAGGACGCTGTGGAGGATGTGCCCAAAGCCACGGAGACGGTCGCGGGATCGCTCCGGAGTGCCGCCGCTGAAATACAGGAGTACTTCGTCGCGGCGAGTGAAAGCGTCGGGGAACTTGTGAACGACGCTTTCCTCAGTGCGGAGCAGGGGGTCGACTCCCTCAAGGAGCAGATTGGCGCGAAAGCGGAAGAAGTCGGGAAAAGCCTTGCGGAGAAATTCAAAAACCCGGCACTCAAAGACGCGGTTGTCAACTCCATGCGCGAGATCGGCAAGCAGAGCGGAAACGCCCTTTTCGTCGAGGTCGCGGACGCGATGCAGAAGGTAGAGAAGACCGTCAAGGAGTTTTCCGACAAGGCGAAGACGCTGCTTGCGGAAGCCTTCGAGGAATTCGACACACTTGGAGTGGGCGTCGGCAACGTGCTTGCCGAGACCGAGAACTTCGTTGGGATGGTGATGGAATCCGCAGGGAAGAGCCTTGTCCAAATCGTGAACAAGACGACCGGCGAAATCGTCGCCACCGGAAGCGAAGCGGCGCAGATGATGGGATCCTCGATCGGCGACATTCTCCGGGAGAACCAAACGCTCGCACGCACGACCGGCGGCATGGTCGCAGGGGAATTCAACGCAGCGGCGTTGCAGCTTCAGGAGTCGGCGCGGAAAGCGCAGGCGGCGGCGGAGTTGGCAGGTGGCGCGATTGAAAAGAAGCTTACCGAGCCTATGGACAGGTTCGCGAATAAAAGCGTGCAGCTTGTGGACGACGGCATGGGGAATCTGAAAATGGTCGTCGTCGACGCCGCCGAAGCAGGTGGAAGCGCCATCACGGGAAAGATGATTCCACCGCTCGAAAAGACCGGCGAGACCGCAAAAACAACAGGCGCCGCGATCGGAGGGCTTGCCGCCGAAGCCGTCAAAGTCGCGGACGGATTCAAGGCCGCAATCGACGGTATCGACAATGCAATCAGCACAATGGGCGAGCGCATGGTATCCGCGCTCCATAGCGCCGTCGAGGGCTTGAAGGTTGTCTTCGAGCAGATCGGCATCGACAGCGGTAATTCCATGATGACGGCGCTCAATCGCCAGGTCGAGGCGGCTATCCCGTCTCTGAGCACGACCGCAGCGAACGCTGGTATGTCCATGGGTCAGTCGATGGGGCGAAGCCTCGAAAGCGCGATGCAGACATCGCTGCAAAACATCGCCCGCGCAATAGACGCAATGGCGCGGCGTGCGGCATCCGCAGTACCGGCGGCGGCAGGCTCCGGCGGGAACGTTGACGCGGCAGCGCTGGCGGCGGCATACGCGAGGGAGGGGTAAAAGCATGAAGATTTTAGGCTCGGATTTGCTTTACCCTCCGACGAATCAGGACTACAAGCGCGAGACGTTCCCCATCGGAGTACAGCGGCGCGCGCTGGACGGCTCCATGGATACACATGTTCGGGCGACTAAAAAACGGTGGTCGTTCAAGGTGCTTGAACAGGGGCTTGAAGCTCTGCTCGTCCCGTATCTGGACGGAACGCCGTTCGAGTTCGAGGACATCGACGAGGAGGAATACATGGTCGTTCTCACCGGCGTCGTCCCTGTCGCCGGATATCCGTCCGTGGCGGAACTCTCCATCAGTCTGGAGGAAGCATGATGCGGTGCTCTCTGGGGTATTTAGCCTCCGACCGCATCCGCTGGCAGATGACCGCACGGATACCGGCGCGGCAGCTCATGCGGGCCGTGCTGCCGTACCACGCCGCCGCGCTCCTCCCGGCGAGAATGGGATGGGGGCAGAATCTTGTTCCGTGGGAATTGGACCTCCGTTCCGACGAGGCCGGGACGGGCTCGTGTCCGTGGGAGATCACCATCCGCTCGACGACTGATCCGCGAATTACGTCATCGGAGGGAGCGCTTTTGCCGGGCAGTTACCTTGAATCCCTTCCGAACGGCGAGACGAAAGCGGCACTCGTTCTTCGGGCAAGCGTCCCGGCGGGCAAGACCGTATCCGTCTCCACGGTGGACGAGCTGACGCTTTTCTCCGGTTCCGTAGTCAGGAGCGCCTACGACGCGGAATCCGACACGTGGACCGTCACGGCGGCGGACCCGCTTTCCGCGCAGGGCATGGATGAGGAATTCGAGATCGTCCGTGCGGGTGACGTGGCGGAAGTGATACCGTTCGAGTTTTTGGACTTGTCGCAAGGTACCGCATTCCCGACGGTCCCGGTATCCGAAGGTATCACGCTGCGGTACTGGGTGCAGCTTTTGGAGGCGTTGCGCGGTGCGCGGCTGTACTACGATCCGGTAGCGGAGAGCTACGTTCTCTCGGACAACCCGCGTGCATGGAACCTCTCCAAAGTTCTCACGTTCTCGGAGGAGGTAGATGCTTCGCAGTACTTCAATCTCGTGGTCGCTGAACAGAACGACTCATGGGAAGAGAACGCGGCGAGGGCGACAACCACGAAGGATTACCAGAGCTACCGGCTGACCGTCGACCGCGCCGGAGACAAAATTTTCAGCGCGAAGTTGACGAGAGAGGGCGCAACGCTCGTCGACGAGGTATTCGAGTACGACGCTGACAATCAGCTGACAAGACAGGTATCGAGGAAAGATTCCAAGACGACCACGACCGAATACGTTATTCAACCGGGGGAAGTTCCGTTTGTGAAGCGCGAAATGTCCGTCACGGTCGACCCGTCGACGGAGACGGAGTTCGACGAAAGGCGCATCAGGAGCGTGGACGTGGCTTTAAGCGACGAGCGCTCCCTCGTGGTGCGGTTGATCGAGACTCGGGAATGGTGGGAGGGAGAAGGGGCGGGTACAACACCCGCCGCGCCGGAACCGGACCCGCTGGACCCGCCGACGCCGGAACCTCTGACGCTGTACATGCCTGTGATGTCGGTATCCGTGGCATCTAGCGGACGCGCGACGATCTCGTTTTACCTCCAAGGCGGGACGAGCGCGGACGTATTCAGCGGGCTGACCTACACCGCTCCCGCCGGGATCGACGTGAGCACCGGCACCGGGCAGACTCGGTATCGCTCGTATCTGGTGACGCGAGGCGGCGCAACGCCGGGGACGTATCAAATCCCGTTCGTCGTCACGTCCGGCTCCACGACATGGAATAGAACGGTATCGGTGGTGGTGACGATATGAGCACG
This sequence comes from Synergistaceae bacterium, assembly GCA_018436725.1. GTDB lineage: Bacteria > Synergistota > Synergistia > Synergistales > Aminobacteriaceae > JAAYLU01. Next base: position 54,647 of record JAHDKT010000029.1, read on the forward strand.
ACGATGACGCCTTCCGCGTTCATATCCAAAATTCGCGCCGGGGAGGCGATTGTTCCGCCGGTGACGGTCAAGGCGTTCGGCCCCGGCGATATCCCCGGAGGGTACAAGGCGTTCGATGGCGGCACATATACGATCAACGACCCGAAATATGGGCCGGTCGGGACAAAACATTTGCGCCCTCGCGTGACTGGGTCGAACCCGTGGTCAATCGCTATCGGCGGCGGTGTGCTGCTGGAGAATTACAATCCGGTCGGGTACAAGACGGATATCGTAATTACGAAGTCGGCAAGCGGACATGTGGTCGTTCGCGGCGAATGGTCCATGGCGACGACGATCCTGGATAATCGCGGGAACAAAACGTTCGGTCAGTGGAGCAATTTCGATGGGCGAATCGAGTTCGACGTGAGCGCGGGAACTACTGAGCCTACGCCGACCGACCCGGCGACCCCGTTTACCGTGACCGGTCCGTCGGGGATTTTCCCGCGCCCTGAAAGATCCGCGATCATCGGAGTGTTGCGGCAATCAATCCCGTATCAGAATACGACGGTAGTTTTTTCGCCGTCGAACCCAGGGTGCGGAGTAGCGGGGCGGTCCGACGGTGGGAGAGACATTTCCATCGGCCCAAGCACGCGGCTCGGTAAATTCCGAATCGGAATTCAGGGGCTGGTATCCGGGCAATACGTCACGGTCTACGCCGCTGGAGAAGTGGAAATCACCGCTACCGAGGGTACCCCGGAAGACCCGGTTGTCCCCCCCGACTATCCTTATGTCCCCGACCCCGTTTTGCCTGAGGTCCCGTCCGTCCCATCGATGGTGCTGCAAAAATCCACGGTCGAAACTACGGCCTTGGGAGACGAGGACGGAAACGTCGAATGGGTCGTCGTGGCGACGACGGAAGCGGACGGAACCGGAAGTATCGAGGCTGAAGCTTTGCCGCGTCGAATGATTAGCGACTACTTGCCCGCGCCGAAGATTTTCAGACCTGTACAGCGGCGATCTTTGAAGCGCTCCTTGACAGTTGAGGACGCGCAATCGGTCGAGGAGCTTGGGGAGCAAGAGAAGCGGATTCGCTTCGCTGGCGTGGATTCCTGGGGAGCGCTTCAACAGTACGCGGAATCCGCACTGCGGGACGCGGCGCGATGCGTTCGGGGAATGGCGACGATTCCATGCAATCCCATGATGAGGTCTGGCGACACGGTGAATTACAACGGGCACGAATGGTACGTCGAGCGGGCGCAGCACAATTTCAGCGACTGGACGACGCACGTCACCATGCGGCGCGTTCCTTTGGGCGCGGAGATTGCCGGAGTGTTCTTTTCATCTCCTGGGAATGTGGAAAGCGCGATAGTGCGCGTGGTCAAGGACGCTACAGGTCGCGTGAATAACGCGGTCGAGGCTACGGTGCTGCAAAAGCTGGACGCAAGGACGTACACGGTCAAGGTCCAAAACTCAGACGAGATTGTCACGGTCAAGAGCGATCACGTGCTTTTCGGTGATCTCATCGCCGGGCGGACAATTCTGATAGGGAGGGGAACAAAGTGATACCAAAGATCGACATCTACAATGCCGCCGGGAGCGCCGTACAGGATTTAGCCTCGTTCGGCTCGCGTCCTCTCGGGGGGACGTCGAATCCGATTGAGGTGCAAATCTGGAACGACAAAAGCACGACCGTAACAAATGAAGCGGTTGGAACAGGCGACGGGGTGACGGACGCCTTTTCGCTGGCGAACGGGAATTTGATACCCGGCTCGCCGTGCGTGGTCAAGGTCGCCGGGACAACGAAGACCGAAACGACGCACTACAGCCTTGACCGGGTGACGGGGATAGTGACATTCACACCGGGCAATATCCCGACCGCCGGTCAAGCGGTGACGGTCTCATATCACTACGGCGCCGGCGCGGCGACTGCGGCGAGCGTGTACCTGCTGGCACGCCGGAGACAGACGTTCGTGGCGTCCGGCGCGTCAGTGACTCTCGCGGCGACGCCTTCGCGCATCTACGAGGTGCAGATCAATAGCGCCGTCACAACTGACTACACACTGACGGACAAGGTTGTCACGTTCGATCCGGCGCCGACGCCGGGAGACGCGATCCTCGTGATTTACGAGGATGAGAGCTGCAATCTGCAAATGCTCCAAGTCAAGAGTTCCGGCGTGGTTGATCCCTTCACGGTCGGCCTCTCCGACGACGCGCAAGGCTCGTATCTGGGGATAGGCGGGAGCGCGGAAGTCACGGACGAATCCGTGGGCGTGGGCGACGACGCGACTACGGTTTTCAGTCTGCTTTTCCCGTGCGTCGTGGAGGGAACGTTGGTCGTCAAGGTGGACGATGTGGAGACGGAGGTCACGCTAGACCCTGTGACCGGGGAAATCGAGTTTGCGACGGCTCCGGCGGACGAGGCGGTCATCACGGCGTCGTATCGGTACTACCGGGTGCGGCAGATCGGCGCGATCAATCCGGGATGCGCGAGACTGGTGCAGCTCCGGGGGCATGCTCCGACGACGGCGACGCTCAGTAGGGGTGAGGCCCATTTGGAGGTGTGGGCGGTGTGAGCTATCGCGTGCTGAGCCGCGATGCGGGAAGAAGAGAGGTGAGGCGCGTCGATCTGCCCGTGGTGCCGTGGACGCCAATGTCCGGCGGATATTACGGGTGGGGATACACCTCGAAACTTGGCGTTCCGGATTGGGAAGTCCAAGACCCAAACACCTATTCGCCGCGTCTCGTGTGGGCTCCGGTTTATCTGAAGCAAATCGTTGCTTTTTACGGGGGGGCGCTGGCCCAAGGTGCGGACAATCGACTGTACTATTGGGGGGATTTCCCTTTCGTCGACTCGCAATTTCAGCCCACGCTCCACCCGTTCGACCCCGGCGAGCCCGTTAAAATCCACGTGCTGGAAGGCCTGTACTGGGGAATGCCTATTTTTTTGATCGGGCTTGAAAGCGGCCGCGTATGGTGTCTCGGAACAAACGACTTCGGACAGCTGGGGCTTGGGATCGCCGATTTTTCCTATGTCGCCGAAACGTTTACGGAAGTTCCGTTATTGCGCGGATTTGCGAAAATAGGAGTATTCATGGCAGGAAGAAACGTCAATCCAATCCCCACCTTCCCCGTCCTGTGTGTCTACGGTGTCCACGGTAACGACATGTACCTGTGGGGGGATTTCGTAGAGAGTGGCCCCTCCGCTCCGGCGCTTTACCAAAGGTTTTCCTACCCGGTTGTGGACGTTGCAAGCCCAGACACGGATAGATCGAATTGCGAAAGGCCCTCGTGCTGGGGGGCCTTGATCACGTTGTCGAACGGGGATGTGTATTTCAGAGGCACCAGCGACACGGGGGCGGCTCTGGCAATCGGATTTCACGAAGACTCTAGACTTTTCACGCTGACAAAACACCCCCATTTATCGGGAGTCAAAAAAATCCTCAAATTGGGACCGGAATTTATCGATATCACGCACAGCGAAAGCAGGTGCGTAGCTCTAAAGTCGGACGGGTCCATCTGGTGCTGGGGCTATGTGACGCTTTATACCGACGGGACAAGCCGTGACGAATTCGTATATACGCCGATTCGAATACCGGGCCTTTCGAAGATCGCCGATATCGCGGCCAATTTGGACGTCCTATTTGCGCTGGATGCGCACGGCGACGTGTGGGTGTGGGGAGGTCGCGCCGGATACGCCGACGCGAGAAGGGGGCTAGGAGAGGGCGCGCCCGTAAACGTGCCGCCGCAAAAGATTCCGGGGATGCCAATGATTTCCGCTCTCGGAACCCCAAGCAGCGCGGCGTTCGCGATCCCGAAATCATCGATCCCGATTGAAAAGCCTGTGCGTCCGGGCGGGGAAGCGGATCTGGAATCTATCGCGTGGCTGTGGGATGAATGGAATTGGGCTCCAGAGGAGGGATGGCCCACGAACTGGCCGTGGGGCGAAGCGCATCCGTGGCTTGGAGGAGACGCCGCTCCGCTCCCGGCAGGGTATACGGATAAGCCTGATTGGAGCTGGCTTTGGACGTGGGACTGGCAGATGACCGAAGAAGGTCCGGAAAATATTCCATGGGGAGACGCTCACCCGTGGAAAGTCCCGGAAATGTAATTCAAGGAGGACTGAAAATGCCGACGTACAAAAACAACAACACCACGCAAATCTATTGGAGAAATATCCTGTGGGAGCCTGGCGAAAGCCGGGCTCTCACTCACTTTGTGCCTCACGCGGACTTGGGGCTGACCGAGACGGCGAGCACTCCCGCAGTCACTCCGCCGGTGCTCATCTCGGAGGACGTGGTGCTCTCGGCTGGAGTGGCTCAGACGAAGACCATTCCGTATAGCGCTCGTGTGCAAATCAGCGCGATGGCGCTCTCCGGCACGGCGACGCTGAGCATTGGATCGAAAGAGGTGCCGTTGGATTCGAACGCGGATTACGTTTCGACCGCGCTTCCGTGGGACAAAGTCGCGAGCATCGGCCTCGCGTCGACCGCCGGGGCTACGGTGCGCCTGCTCGTGGAGGGGGTGCTGTAAATGCCGCTGGTCAAACGGGGCGGAGATTCCTACACCCTGCCGGCGGCGAGCGCGGAGGTGCTCGGTGGCGTAAGGGTGGGGGAAGGGCTGTCCATTGACGACGGGGTCCTGAGTGCGGAAGGAAGCGACTACGAACTTCCCGCAGCGTCTGCGGACACGCTCGGGGGTGTGAAGGTCGGAACCGGGCTGGAGATCGAAGACGGAGTTCTTTCGGCGACAGCAAGCTTCCCGGAAATAACGGAAGGTGACGCGGGCAAGGTAGTCGCCGTGAAGTCCGATGAGACCGGACACGAGCACAAGGCGATCCTAGCCGCCACGACGAGCGCGGCGGGGCTGATGAGCGCGGCGGACAAGACGAAGCTGGACGGGCTTCTTCCCCTCTGGACCTCCGCCGGGAACGTGACGACCACCTCGACGACCGGATTCAGCGTCACGGACGACGCGACAAATCAAGCGATCTACGCGCCGGGGCGACCGCTCAAGGTCGGGAGCACATATCAGATTGTGGGAAGCTACACAACGGGCGCGGTGGTGCTGACCGGCGCGGCTCTGACGAATGAAACCGAGTACGCCGTTGAGTACGGGGACTTTCTGCGGGTTCAGAAGGTGGATGTGAATCTGCCGGGCGCGTTCGCCGCCGAAGCGACGACTACGGCGATTGTCGATCTGACCGGCGATCCGCTGTATTGGGACGCGGGACCGGCGGAACTGGTCGCCGTGAAACACCTGATCCAATCGGAGGATAGCGCGGCGACGACAACGCAACCGGAGATAAATGTATCCATCGACGGCACGGACGCGCTTGCTTCAGATTCCGAGACGGCGACGACGAGGACTACTGTCGGTTGCGGGCTGCTCGCCGAGTACGGCGACGCGATTGAGGTCGAAGTTGTCAAAGCTACAGGCGGCACTCCGGCTAACGACGCGCTTGATCTTTCCGTGTCGCTGCTGTTCGTGGTCAAGTGAGGTGATGAACATGTACCGTAAAAGATGGATAAGTGAAAGCGAATACCTAATTCAGCAGTACGCAGGTGGACGCTGGCGGCAATCCTCCGAGGAGAGCGCCGGGTTCGTGCGCTGGCTTGCCGAAGGCAATGCGCCGGAGGAGATCGCGTATGTTGCGCCGGAGCCGCCTGTGCCGCCGACGCTGGACAGTCTCAAGTCTCAAAAAGAGACTGAAATTCGAGCCGCATACGAGGCTGCTCAAAAGGCGGGGGTGCTTACCACTCCGGGGCTGACGATGCGCTTCGGGGATTCGGATTGTGTCGCGGTGGATGGCGTGGTGAGGTACTCGGAAATGAAAGGATTGCCGATTGTTCCGCTGCTGGTGGAGGCTGACGGTACGAATCACAACGACGTGAGCCTCGCGGACGGGAAACAGATTGTGATAGAGCAGTTCGAGGCGGCGTTTCAGGCCGATCTGAAGCTGCGGGGGTTGCTTGCCGCGATCGACGCCGCCGAAAGCGCGGAGGACTTGGAGCTGATCGAATGGTGATTCTGCGGAAACCGAGGGCGCGGAAGTCCGGCGCGGGGCTGATTATCTGCGGCGTACAGCACACCGGCAGTCAGGACGGTAACAATGGCTGGGCGCTGCGGCAGGTGACGGCAAGTTCCCCGCTGCAAGCCGCGACGCTGAATACGGCGTACTTCGATGAGCACCCGCTGTTTCAGTTCCCGGACTGGACGGACGCGAGCGGGAACGTCTTCTGCGAGATTCCTATTGCTTACTGGTGGAGGGGAAATCTCCCTGATACGACGGACGGCACTACGCCGCGCTGGACGATGCTGATGAGCACGCAGCCGGGTACGGTGACTATTTCGGGAACGGAGTGTGAGTTTACGGCAGCACCGGGCGCGTTCAAACGGGCCGGTGCGTGGATGGACAAGTTTTACTTCGGCAAGTATCGAGGATGCAATGTTGGGAATAATAAAGTTGGAAGCAAAAGTGGACAAACACATTGGGTCCAAATTGCATGGACATATTTCAAGAATTATTGTGCGAATAACGGCGCGAATTATCACATGATCACAATTCACGAGTGGCAGGAAATTTGTGCTAGAGCTGTTATCGAAAAGAGCACATTTCAGCTCATCTCAGAAGCAAACCGCCAAAATGCTGCATTATGCAAATATCGCGGAATTGAAGAATTTGCATATCACGGTACGGCGCGCACTGAGTTTTTAGATGGAATTAGGATAGACGCAACAGGGAAATACGAAATTTGGAACGAAGCTGGGGGGAATTATGAAAATACTGGCGTCACTGCGCCGAATCGACCCAGCGAAACATTGGGATATTCCCAAACGTTACTATCTGGGGACAATTTTGATTTTCTGTTTCTGGGTGCTTCGCTTGACGCATCTAGCACCTGCTGTATGCCAGATTTTAGCGGGCGCATAAGCAACTCTACAAGTCGCATTTGCACAGCTGAATTTTCAGGCACCTACGCATTAGGTGGAGCCTTTAACGCAACATTTTATCTTTCGAGCGCGAATACCGACGTTACGGCGGGAACCCGCCTCTGCAAGTGGTGAGCGCATGTGGACGATCTTACTGATACCCGTAGTCCACGAACTCGGTCACTGGCTGGCGGCTCTCGCTTTCGGGAGTCGCATTTTCTTTCATTTTTCGTGGGCGGATTTCAAGGGGATTCCGATCCCCCGGTGCGTGTGGTACTGGCCGCAAGGCGTCACCGAGAGACAGCTCACGGTGATCTGTCAGGCCGGGTTCGTGGCGGAGTTGGCTATCTTACCGCTCCTTCCGTGGCAGTACGCGGTGGGGGTGCTGATCCACTTCGCGGCGTACCCGTGGTACGCTGGGGAAACATCTGATTTTAAGGGGATGATTTAATTGTTCGAGCGCTGCATGAAATTCGTCAAGGTCGCGGAAGGCGGCGCGAATTTCGACGTCGTGAACGGGAAACCCGTTTTGAAGCGGTCCGCGCGAAACGACAGGGGCGGCCCGACGAAGTACGGCGTAACCTGGGGGACGCTGGCGCGGGCATATTCGCAGGGCGTCGTGGATCACAACGACATCGTTCAGCTGACGCGCCAGGAGGCGGTCAGGATATTCGAGGCGTTCTACTGGGTTCCTTCGCGGGCGGATCGCCTCCCGTGGGGGCTGTGTTTGGCGCATTTCGACACCTCCATAACCTCGGGAGTCGGCGGCGCGGGAAAGTTGCTGCAACGGGCCGTAAACGACCTGTCGATTCGAAAAATCGCGGTTGACGGAATCATCGGTCCCGACTCGCTGCGGGCTATCGGCGACCTCGACGTTATGGCGCTGGTGAAGCAACAGACGGAGGTACGCAAGGCGTTTTTTCACGGACTTGTGGCGCGCGATCCGGGGCAGGGTGATCACCTGCAAGGCTGGATCAATCGCCTGAACAGGCTGCGCCGGGAGGTGGGACTATGAGCGAGGAACGGAAATACGGGTTCTGGGAGTTCGCGAGCGAGAATCCCATGACGCTGCTGATGGTGCTCTTGATCCTTGTGGGACTTGTCGCCATTCTGGCGGGATACAGGGAGGGGCTTGTCTCGGTGCTCAGTGGAATCTTCGGCTCTCTGAAGAAGGACGACGCGGACAGAAAACTCCAGGAAAAAGAGCTGGACGCGCGCAAGATCGAGGCGGACAATCGGCGGTTTGAAAAGGAGATTGTCGAGAGCAGAAAAACACACGACGAGGAGGTCGAAGAAAATGCGGCAAGCGCAAAAGCGGAGTGCGACGAAATGGATATCGATGAGTTGGTTGATATTGGCAACGCTATGCTTCGTGGCGCTGCCCCAGGCTACGGCGGAGATACGCCGAGCTGACGGGAAAATCGTCATGGAGGAGGCTGACTACCGCCTCCTGATCACCGAGATTCAGACTCTCAAGGCCGAGGCCGCAGCGCTTCGGGCGGTCGTCGAGAAGGAGCGCGCCGGGCAGAACGAATACATGGTCCGCGTCTCGCTGGAACGCCAGGCACACGAGGCGTTGTTCGAGGCTCAGAAAGACCGCATCGACCGGTTGACGCGGCAGAAGTGGTATCCGGGGATCATCGCCGGGGTCGGCGGTACATGGAAGGGGGAGGTCCAGGGTGTTGTCGGCATCGGCTGGAAAATCGACCTGTGGTGACGAGGCGATGGAGGGGATTTACGAGCGCTCGATTGAGGGGGTGCAGCGGAGCCTGGGGGTGCTCCAAGGGCGCCTGTCGGCCGTGGAGTCGGGGGTGAAGGAGGCCAACGACACTCTGAGAAAACTCTTGGAGCAGACCGCCATGATCGCGGAGCTGCAAAGGGTTGCCATCGCCCACGACAAGCGACTTGTGGCTATCGAGCGATGGTGCTCCGAAAATACCCCGGCACTGCTGACCTTCGCCGAGCATATCCGCACCGACAAGCCGGTGGACGCCGTCGCCGGGGAATGGGCGCTGCGGGTCGTGCTCGTCGTCGGCGGGGCGGGTGGAATGTGGCTCATGTCGCGGCTTCCGAGGATTTGGGAGCTGCTGGGGGGGTGAAAAAAGGGGGGAGCTACCGCTCCCCCTCGTTATTCTTTTCCCTCCACTCTAGGCTGGCGCGCAGCATGTGCCAGTTGTCTCACCTTATAGCAAATCGACGGCGCGCTTCTTCACGTCCGGGGCGAGGTGTGCGTACCGGAGCGTCATTTTCAAATCGGCGTGCCCGAGCAGCTCCCGGACGGTGTTCAAATCGACTCCGGCCATCACGAGCCGGGAGGCGAAGTCATGGCGCATGTCGTGCCAGCGGAAATTCTCTATCCCCGCACGCTTCAGGATCGTCTCCCAGGCGGTGCGGTAGTTTGGGATTGGCTCTCCGGTGCGGGTATGGGGGAAGACGTGCTTGCTCAGACGAGGGAGTGCGGAGAGTGTTTCATGGACCACGCGGTTCATCGGGACTTTCTGTTCCTTCTCCGCCTTCGCGGACTCGGAACGGAGGGTGATGGTGCCGGTGGAGAAATCTATGTCGGTCCATCGCAGATCGAAAAGCGCCCCCTGCCGGATGCCGGTGTGCAGTGAGACGATGACGGCCCCCCTGTGCAGGGGGTGCGCCTCTTCGAGGGCGGCCATCAGGCGGGCGCGTTCCTCCGGGGAGAGGAAGCGCACTCTGTCGGGGGAATCCGTCTCGCGGAGGCGCTCGAGAAGGTCGATGGGGTTGCCTGGGATCATGCCTCGCCTTTTCCCCCAGTTCAGCACGGCCCGCAGAGCGGTGATGCGGCGGTTGATCGTCGCCGCCTTGATCCCCTTCTTTTTCTGAGCAAGCCGCCAGTTTTCCACCTTCCCGAGAGAGATGTCTTCGATATTATCTTTCCATATAAAGGAAAAGAAGTTGCGCAGAGTTTGAAGCGTAAACGATGCGCTTTTACGATGCGCCGTCACCCACGGCGCGTATTCCTTCTCGACGAGATCGCCGAGAGTGAAAACCTCGTCCTTCCGAGGTTCCTCTCCTTTCGAGACCATCGCCAGGTATTCCCGGGCAAGCTCGCGGGCTTCGGCTACCTTCAGCACGTCGGCGTCGCCGAGTTTTTTCGTGTTCCGCCGACCGTTCTTTCGTGTATAATCGACGTACCATGTCTTCTTCCCGGAGGGTTCGACCCGCAGGAGGAGTTTGGTGAAAACGGAGTCGCGGACATCGTAGCGCTTCTCCCTGGGGTCGAACTTCGGCACCGTGGTGTTGGTGAGTTTTTCGGACATGCGGTCACTTCCCGTACTCGATATGTACTCAACGGCGATTATACAACGATAGCAAAGGGTAAACAACGCGGAGAGAGAAAAAATGATACACGCTTGCAAACACCGGATTCCAAGAACGTGGACTTTTACAATGTCATACGGTTGTATATGCCGGGACACCATGGTAAGGATGGGGTCTCCGGTTCAAGTCCGGAAGTCGGCTCCAGCGAGTGAACGCAAGACTTTAGCAATTCTGCTAAAGTCTTGTTTTTTATATAGGGATGGGGTCTGGAGAGGCGCGTTTCCATCTTCGCAGTTCGATCGGCAGGTGGCATCTATGAGAAAAAAAGTGTGTTCGAAAAAGTATTTCAGAGTCGCTGCGGTAGTCGCGCTGTTATTTTCGGTGTGTTCAGCGGCTTTTCCTGAACCTGGAAGCCCTCCCGCTCAGTCGGTCGAGGCATCGCTGTCGCAGGGGATAGCCAGGCTCGGTTATTTGTGGCCGCTCTTTGTGCCGGGGAGGGTGACAAGCCGCTACGGGCAGAGAACGCACCCTATTACCAAAGAGACTGACTTCCACCTGGGAGTGGACATCCACGTGCCGCACGGGGCCTCCGTACGGGCTGCGAAGGCCGGTGAGGTGCTTTTCTCCGGAATGCGCGGAGGGTATGGAAACGCCGTCATCATACAGCACGACGCGAAGAGTTCTTCGTTATACGGGCACTGTTCCCGTCTTCTTGTCAAGCGCGGCCAGAAGGTCCATCAGGGACAGGTGATCGCCATGGTGGGCGATACGGGAAGGGCGACGGGACCGCATCTGCATTTCGAAATACGTACAGGGGGCGGAGCAGTCGACCCTTTGGAGTTCTGGAAAAATCACGCCGAAACGTCGGCGCCGTGATCTCCGGAGGAAGAAAAGCGAGGAAGCCCGTTCTCCATGTGAGGCGGCATCGTGTACCACGATGTCTCGCGTCGTGAACCGATCGAACTTACTGCAGCGTCATCACCTCTATCAGCCATGGACTCCGGCTCAACCTGTAAGGCAGCAACAGTCTTCCGTGGAGCACCGGGTTGTGCAGATAATCCCATTCACCGTCCGCCAAGTCTATACCCGCGAACTTGTATGCCCTCCAAAGCAGTTCGGTGCAGTAGAGTCTGCTTTCGTCCTCGATGTTGAACGACGGGTCGAAAGGAGTGTCGTGCAGATAGTATTCCAACGCCTTCCTGCTGGCGATCTCTGCAGCGCCGTCATTGCCCCGCACCCTGTAGACGGCGGCGTTGTCGACCTCGTCCGGTGAAAGAAAGCTGTCGAGGCATTCAAGTTGCACCATTTCGGCGTCGGGAGATGCGTGAATCACATGGGGAGCGCCTTTGACCAGTCTGACGATGCCTGTATGAGAGAATGCCTTCGGCCCTCTTTCCAGAAGGTTGACGATCTTGCTTCGCCACGTCCTGCCGTTGACGAACACCATATCGCCGTTCCGGAACAGGTCGGGCGCGTAGTTGAAGGTCCGTTCGGGTATGGCGAAGGGTGTGACCTGAGAACGCACGTAGCGAAAGACTATTCCCTCCACGGGGCTGGGAGGAGTAGCCGTCCCCAGGATGAGCGCGCCTCCGTCCACGGAGAGCCTCGAAAGCGTCAGGCGAAACGGAAAATCGGCGAAATCGATAACTGGCTGAAGCCTGTCGAGGTCTCTTCGGAACAGATCCGTTCTCTCCTCGCCGTTGATGCGTATCTCAGGCGAGCGCAGCATGATGCGTTCTCCGTCATGAAGCTCGAGCCCGGTCTTCATGCCCGCGAGAATGGAGATGCCCGCCTCGGCAGGCCTATAGACCCCTCGGGCGGCTATCTCTCCCATCGACATATCCAGAAAAATACGGCTCCAGCTGCCGGCTGCATAGGTCTCAAGAGCCTCCAGAATATCCCGTTCGTTGACCGTGAGTTCGAAGTTGCTCCGGAGAGCGCGTTTCACCCGGAGCGAATGCCTGTCTCCCAGTCTCCATGTCGCCGGTGGAGCGAGCTGAACAAAGGCGGATTCCAGGGCGAGACGCTCCACCCGGAAACCTCCTAGGGAGGCTCCGCGGACGAAAACGGAGAGCGAACGGACGTTTCCATTTTCGTCCGGCGGCTCGTCCATCCGCAGTTCCAGAAACTCCGGATCGGTTATGGAAACAAGCAGGGCGAGCAGGCGCTCCCCGTTGTCCGACGGCATGAAGTTGCCGGAAAAATCGCGGTATGTAGGTTGCGCCGCAGCGGAGAGGGCGGCGGAAAGGATCAGAAGCGTCAGGAAAAAACCTCGTGCGCGCACGGTCATTCCTCCTCCGAAGCGCGTCCTCGATAGAGAAAAGGTCGAGGCGTACTCTACGCAATATTCTTCTTGAAAAAAGCTGGGTTCTTCCGTATGCGAGCGTTTTCTTCCATTGTATCAAAGAGAATGCCTCGAACGAGCAGCCGGAAAGAAAAAACGAGTGTATCGTCGCGCTTCTCGGAGGATGAGGCGACGACGCTTTTTGCTCTTCGCGGGCCATGTTTTTTTAGCAGGGCGCTTGGCGCACTCTGAATGCGTTTGCTGATCGAAAAACTCGATTTGACAAAATGAAGTTTTACGATTATTATCCGTGAAGGAAATACTTCATTTCGTTAGTAATCGAGTTTTTTTTCCTTCAAGGAGGGCGCATGCTCAGAGAACGGATCGCTTCACGACTTCAGGAAATGACGCCGGGGCAGGCCCTGGTGGCGAACTACATCCTCGAACATCCGCGCGAGGCGGCGTTTCTCACCGCGTCGCAGCTCGGAGAGCGCGTAGGCGTGAGCGAGACGACGGTGATCCGCCTCGCGCACCTTCTTGCGTTCACAGGGTATCATCAGATGCGGAACGCCATGACGAATCTCCTGATGAATCATCTGTCGACGCTCGAGCGCCTCAAGGATTATGAATCGTCCCAGGAGCACGACTTCTTCGAGCGTGCGATACGCAAGGACCTGGAGACGTTGACGCTTGCTCTTTCCGCCGTCTCCTCGGACGATCTGAAGAATCTCGGCGCGGCTATAGCATCCGCCGAGGCCGTCTACCTCGCAGGATACCGCAGCTCTTTTTCCCTCGCGTACTATCTTTCTTTCTATCTTTCATGGATTCTGCCCAACGTAAAAAATGTCAGCCCGGACATGCCCTTCGAGATGCTGGCGAATGCGCCGAAGAAGAGTCTTGTTCTGGGTATCAGCTTCCCCCGCTATTCCACCTGGACGCTGAAGGTCCTCGAAACCGCCTCCGAGCTGGGGCTGACCACGGCCTCGGTGACGAACGACCTGGCGAGCCCTCTCGCCGTTCGATCGGACTATGTTGTTTCCGTGCCGTACAAGCCGATTTCGTTCATTGACTCCTTTGCGGCGCCGATGAGCGTCCTGAACTGCCTTATATTAAGCGTCGCCCAGCAGCTTGGCGACGAGGTGACGAAGAAGCTCGGGGCGCTGGAAAAACGGTGGCGCGAGGATGAGGTATACACGCAGCAGAAAAGCCGCTGAAGCGGGCGGCGACACGCCGTCTGACGGCAGGCGGCGTGTTTCGTACAAGTTCGGGAAAATGAAAGGAGTTGCTTGTTAGTGGATCTTGGACATTTGATACCGCGCAGCTTCAAGGGGAAACTCAGAACAGCGGTCCGTGGAGAGGGCGTCTACATTTACGACGAGGACGGGAACGCCTATATGGACGGGTGCTCCGGGGCTTTGCTCTCAAGCATCGGGCACGGCGTGAAGGAGATAGCCGATGCGATCTACCAGCAGCTTCTCACGATGGAGTTCGCGCACCCGTCTCGCTGGAACAACAAGGTCTCCGTCGAGGCGGCGGAGGAGATTACATCTCTGGCTCAGGAGGGGCTCGACTACGTCTGGCTCGTCAGCGGCGGCAGCGAGGCCATCGAGTCGGCGATGAAGATGGCGCGGCAGTATTTCGTCGAGCGCGACGGAGACGGCTCCGGCAAGTACATGATGATCGCGCGCTGGAATTCCTACCACGGAAGCACCGTGGGGACGATGGGCCTCGCCGGCAGCATGGGGCGGAGACGCACGTTCGCTCCGCTCTTCATCGAAGGTCCGAAGATCCAGGCCCACTACTGCTACCGGTGCCCGCACAATCTGAAGTACCCGGAGTGCGACGTGGCCTGCGCTCGCGCACTCGAAGGCGAGATTCTGCGCATCGGTCCCGCGTCGGTGGCGGCGTTCTTCGCCGAGCCCGTCGTGGGCTCCACCGTAGGGGCGCTGCATCCGCCGAAGGAGTACTGGCCGATCATCCGGGAGATCTGCTCGAAGTACGACGTCCTCCTGGTCGCCGACGAGATCATGACAGGCGTGGGGCGGACGGGCAAGGCTTTCTGCACGCAGCACTGGAACGTCACGCCTGACATCATCTGTTCCGCCAAGGCGCTCGCAGGCGGGTACTCTCCCGTGGGGGCGATGATCGTCCGGAAGGAGATCGCCGAGACGATCCGCGACGGAAGCGGCGCGTTCCAGCACGGGCACACCTACAACGGAAACCCGGTGACCGCCGCAGCGGTGACGGCGACCATACGCTACATGAAGAAGAACAACGTCTTCGAGAACGCCGCCGCGATGGGTGCACGTTTCGAGGAGAAGATCCCCGCGCTGAACGAAATACCCATCGTCGGCGAAGTGCGGGGCATGGGGATGATGCGCGGCGTCGAAATCGTCGCGGACCGGAAGACGAAGGCGCCCTTCCCGGCATCCGTGAAGGCGGCGTCCCTTGTGACGGATGAATGCATGAAACGCGGACTCGTAGTGTACCCGGGAACGGGACAGATCGCCGGCGTGGCGGGGGATCAGTTTCTCTTCGCACCCCCTCTGACCACGACGAAAGAGGAGATGGACACGATGACAGGCCGCCTCGAAGAAGCTTTGAAGGCTTCAGCGGAGGCGCTCAAGGGGAAGGGGTAGGAAGAGCCCCTTTATCTTGCACCAAAAAAGGAGGAAATAGTTCATGAAGAAGGGAATTCTGGCACTAGCGCTCATCGGTATCATGGTTTTTGCGTCGACAGGAGTGGCCGACACGTTCATCACCATCGGCAGCGGCGGCGTGGGCGGAACGTACTACCCCCTCGGCGGGGCCATGGCCGAGGTGCTGACCAACGCGGGAATCGGCGTACGAGCGACGTCGCGCTCCACTTCCGCGTCGCGTGAGAACTGCCGTCTTGTGGCTTCCGGACGCGCGCATATCGGTATGACCATGGGATCCGCGCTCTACCAGGCGATCACCGGCACGGAGGCCTTCGAACCGGACGGCAAGCTTCCCCTGCAGATCCTCATGAGCATGTACCCCGCGCCGCAGCACCTCGTCACCGTGAAGGGCTCCGGCATCACCAAGCTGGAGGATATCAAGGGAAAGAGAGTCTCCGTGGGCGCCCCCGGCGGAGGAGACCAGATCCTCACCAACCTTATACTTGCAGCGGCCGGTATCGATCCGGACAAGGACTTTACGAAACAGCAGCTCACGCAGCCGGAGGGCGTCATGGCGCTGAAGGACGGCAATGTGGACGCGGTCTTCTGGAATTTCGCCGCCCCCGGCTCCGCAGTGCTCGAAGTGGCCGCGCAGCGTGAAGTCGTGATGATTCCGCTCGAAGAGGAACTCGTGCAGAAGGTCATCGCGGCGAATCCGTTCCTGATCCCCTACACGATCAAGGCGGGCGTTTACGAGAGCATCAAGGAAGATATCCGGACGATCGCCGACAGCAACTACCTCGTGGTGAAAAACGATATGGACGAGGCGCTCTCTTACAACCTGGTGAAGACGATTATCGAGAACAGAGACAAGTTCATGAACATCACGACGCAGGCGGCTCACTTCGTGGCTGAAGAGGCGAGCGTCGGCATCACCGACTTCGTTTCGGGCGCGAAGAAGTATTTCAAAGAACAGGGAGTCGACATGAAATAAGAAAGCGTCGCTCGAGGTTGGAGCTGTGTATCCTTCCCGGCCGGTCCTTCGCGGTCGGCCGGGAGTTTTTTCAAGAACCTATTTCGCTCCGTCTGGAGGTTTGTAGATGACGACTGAAAACAATCCGCCCATGGAACAGATTCCTCTGCAGAAAGAGATCGTCGAAGGACGAAAGAGGGAGCTTGAAGGGTGGCAATATTGGGTGGTGGCGGGTATCGCGCTTGCCGCGTCGCTGTTCCACCTGTACACGGCGGCTTTCGGTCTCCTCTCCGCGATGTATCAGAGAGGTGTCCACTGGATGTTCATGGGGAGCCTGATCTTCTTGATCTACCCGGCGACCAAGTCCCGTCCGAAGAACAAAATCGACTTCTGGGACTGGATTCTTGCGGGAATGGTGGTCGTCGGCTGCCTGAACATCCTCCTGAACTGGGAGGCGATCGCGATGCGCGAGGGAATGCCCGTCGCTTCCGATATCTATCTGGGAATCATGATGGTGATCCTGGTCATCGAAGCCGGCCGCCGCGCCATGGGGTGGCCTCTGCCCATCGTGGCCATCATCGCGACGATCTACGCGCTCTTCGGCCCCTACTTCCCCGGCGTGCTCGGGCACGGGGGATTCCCCTTGGAGGAGCTTGCGCCCTTCCAGTATCTGCGCACCGACGGTATCTTCGGCGTGCCGCTCGGCGTTTCGGCATCGTTCATCTTTCTTTTCGTCCTCTTCGGGGCGATTCTGAGTGTCTCCGGTGCGGGGCAGTTCTTCATCGATCTTTCGCTCGCCCTCACCGGCAAGAGCCAAGGAGGCCCCGGTAAAGCGGCGGTTGTGGCCAGCGGTCTTATGGGGACGGTCTCCGGCAGCTCCGTAGCGAACGCGGTGACGACCGGCGCCTTCACCATCCCCTTGATGAAGGAGGCCGGGTACAGCGCAACGTTCTCGGGAGCCGTGGTCGCCGCTTCATCCACCGGTGGTCAGGTCATGCCTCCGGTCATGGGAGCGGCGGCGTTCATCATGGCCCAGTTTCTCGGCATATCCTACTGGGATATCGTCGTGGCGGCGGCGCTCCCCGCAACGCTTTATTTCATCTCCATCATCGCGATGGTGCACTTCCGCGCGGGGCGAAGGGGGATAAAGAGCCTCACCGATGAAACCGCACCGAAGGTAGGGAAGGTGCTGCGCGAGGGGTGGCATCTCTTGTTGCCTATCATCACGCTCGTCGTCTTCCTCGCCTACGGGTATTCCGCAGTGAAAGCGGTCTTCTGGTCGATCATCATCATGATTGCTGTCTCTTGGTTGGGGAAGGCACAGTACCGGATGACGCCGAAGCGTGTTCTCGACGCGTTGATCAGCGGAGGTATGGGCGCCGTGGAAGTTGCCGCCGCGTGCGCATGCTCGGGGCTCGTCATCGGAGTCATCGGTATTACCGGAGTCGGGCTTGCCTTCTCCTCCTTCGTCATCAGCCTCTCCGGGGGAGTGCTTCCTCTCGCGCTCTTCCTTACGATGATCGGCTCCATCATTCTCGGCATGGGGGTTCCTACAACGGCGCAGTACATCATCACTTCGACGCTGGCGGCTCCCGCGCTCTTCCAGATGGGAGTTCCGCTCATGTCGGCGCACCTCTTCTGCCTTTACTTCGGCGTGCTCGCCGATGTGACCCCCCCGGTGGCGCTGGCCACCTACGCGGCCGCAGGCATCGCGAGGAGCAACGCGATCAAGACGGGGTTCACCGCGCTGCTCACCGCTATGGCCGGGTTCCTTGTCCCCTATATGTTCGTGTACAATAACCACCTGCTCTTCCAGGGGAGCCTGCTGCAGATCGCGTTCTCCTTCGGTACCGCGCTGATGGCTATCATCGGTCTCGCAGCAGCGGTTCAGGGGTACTACTTCTCCGTTCTTTCGATCTTCGAGAGAGCGCTTCTGCTTATCGTTCCTTTCTTGCTGATCGTACCGAATCTCGTTACCGACGTGATCGCGCTCGTCATTCTCGTGGGCGTTTTTCTCTGGCAAAAGCACAAAGCGGGGCGGCGCACGAAAAGCAATCCCGTATCGGACGCTGCACAATCTTAAGGAGGTGGCATCTCTTCATGGCGCATAAGCTCATCAAGCCCGTCATGTCCGCCGAGGAGGCCGTGACGCACATAAAGACAGGTTCTTCGCTGATGGTGGGAGGATTCAACTACGCGGGGGTTCCCTACACTCTCATCGACGCGCTTGCGGCGCAGGGCACGGACAACCTGCATCTTATAGCGAACGACACTCTCTACGCGAACGACCAGCACCCCGAAGGGATAGGGCACGGCAAGCTCGTGGTGAACGGCCAGTGCCGCAAGGTGACAGCGTCGCATATTGGGTTGAATCGGGCGACGCAGAGACTCTTCAACGAGGGGAAGATGGAACTTGAACTGGTGCCGCAGGGCTCCTTCGTCGAGCGAATCCGCTGCGGCGGATTCGGCCTCGGAGGCTTTCTTACGCCGACCGGCGTCGGAACGATTCACGAGGAGGGGAAGCAGGTCCTCGAGGTCAACGGGAAAAAATTCATTCTCGAACTTCCCCTTAAGGCGGACGTGGCGATCATTCGCGGGTACAAAGCCGACCGATGGGGAAACCTTACCTACTACGGTACGGGGCGGAACTTCAACCCCGCAATGGCCACGGCGGCCGACCTGGTGATCGCGGAGGTCGATATGATCCTCGCTCAGGGGAACATCGACCCCAACGACGTCGTAACGCCCGGAATGCTCGTCGATATCCTTGTTCTGAAAGGAGACGGATACTATGCTTCCCGTACTTGATGAAGAAGTCGTCCGCCATAGAGTAGCGAAACGAATCGCGCTCGATTTCGAGGACGGCGCCGTGGTGAACCTCGGCATCGGCATTCCGACGCTGGTTTCGGACTACCTTCCCGAAGGTGTGCATGTTCTGCTGCAGACGGAGAACGGCGTCATCGGCGCAGGGCCGAAACCCGAGGTGGACGACCTGCGCCTCATCGGCGCGGGGGGGCGCTGCCTCTCGCTGCTTCCGGGCTCGTCGATCGTCGCCAGCGATATGAGCTTCGGTCTCATCAGGGGCGGTCATCTTGATGCTACTGTGCTCGGCGCGCTGGAGGTCGACAGCCGCGCGAATCTCGCCAACTGGATGGTCCCGGGAAAGATGGTTCCCGGCATGGGGGGGGCGATGGATCTGGTGACCGGCGCGCGAGCCGTCTATGTCGCTACTACCCACTGCGACAAGAAGGGGAACCCGAAGCTCGTGAAGGAGTGTTCGCTGCCGCTCACGGGAAAAAACGTGGTCAGCGTTGTCGTCACCGAGTTTTGTCTTGTGCGGAGGGTCGACGGAAAGATGGTGCTCTGCGAGATCTCACCCGAGGTGACTCTTGAGGAACTGAAGGCGAATACGACGATGGAGTTCGACGTCTCTCCGGATCTCGCGCCCATGAAGGGCATCGAGTGACCTTGTGCGAAAGGATAGAGGACAATGGGTAGACCGGTTATTGTAAGCGCGTGCAGAACGCCCGGGGGTAAGTTCGGCGGGGCGCTCAAGGACCTGACAGCTCCCGACCTGGGCGCGATCGCCCTCGCCGAGGCGGTGAAGCGTTCCGGGATCTCGCCGGAGAACATCGGAGAGGTCATCATGGGGAACGGCTGGCAGGCCGGCGTCGGGGCCAATCCTGCCCGTATCGCGATGTTCCGGGCGGGGCTTCCCCAGTCCATTCCCGCGTTCACCGTGAACAAGCGATGCGGTTCGAGCCTGAAGACGGCGATGCTCGCGGCGGACAAGATCCGCCTCGGCGACATGGTCGCGGTGGCGGCGGGCGGCATGGAGAGCGCGTCGAACGCGCCGTACATCCTTCCGGACGCCCGCTGGGGGTACCGGATGGGCGAGAAGAAGGCGCTCGACGACCTTCACAAGGACGGTTTCCACTGCCCTCTTACGGACATGCTCATGGGGGCAACCGCCGAGGTGCTTGTGGAGGAGCGCTCCATCAGCCGCGAGGAGCAGGACGAGTATGCGCTCAATAGTCACAGAAAAGCCGTCGCGGCCATCGAAGGAGGGTTTTTCGCCGACGAGATCGTCCCGGTGCCGCTGAAAGATAAAAAAAGGGGGACCGTCCTCTTCGACACGGACGAGATACCGCGGAGCGATACGACGCCGGAGTCGCTGGCGAAACTCCCGGCGCTCTTCAAAAAGGACGGTACCATAACGGCCGGTTCCAGCTCCGCCCTGTGCGACGCCGGGAGCGCGTACATCGTCGCGGACGGAGACTGGGCTGTGGCGAACGGGCTGACGCCGCTGGCGGAGATCCTCGGCTATGCGTCGGGAGCGCTCGATGCGCTGCACATGGGTCTCGGACCCGTAGTGGCCATGCCGAAGGCGCTGGAACGGGCTGGGAAGGCGCTTGAGGATATGGAGATCATCGAGATCAACGAGGCCTTTTCGGCGCAGATCCTGGCCTGCCACCGGGATATGCCGTTCGACATGGAGAAGCTGAATCCGTGCGGGGGCGCTATCGCCCTCGGCCACCCGATAGGCGCCACGGGCGGGAAGATCCTTGCGACGCTGATCTACTCGCTGAAGCGGCAGAAGAAGGAGCTGGGGATCGTCAGCGCGTGCATCGGCGGGGGCCAGGGCGTGGCCATGGTGCTGCGGAACCTGTAAGAGAAACGGAAGGCGACATCATCGCTAATCAAAGCGTGCGGACCGCTTTTTCGCAGGTTCCGCGCGCTTTCTAGTTTCGCAGGACCCTCTACGCTCTGAAAGCCTGCTGTTCCGGCGCGGAAACGCTTGCAAAAACAGCGCGGGTGGGCGATAATAGATACGAAAAAGCAGTTTTTTCTGTCGTCATCATGAAGAGCCAACAGGGCCCCGGATCGAATCCGTGGCCTTGTGTATTGTTGCGCTTTTCATCGTGTGAGAGGGGGGATAGCTGTGAGCAGAGCTTTTATGAAGGAGAACGAGGATCAGGAGAGCTACCTGGAGTGGCAGAAGCTTCTTCGGGATAGGGAGGAATTGCTGCGCATCCTGGAGAAGAAGAAACGGTATCTTCAGGAGGATCCGGCCGCGGTGACTATACCCGAGGAGAAGCGCCGCGAGATGATAGCGAAATACGAGGCGGAGGCTGAGGAGGTTCGACGCCTTCTTGAGGAGATGCTGGCGGAGACGCCGACTCCCTGATTCTCCGCAGAACAGGTGCTTTTGGAAACCGCCGTATTTCGGGAACGCTTATCGTCCCCGGCGTACGGCGGTTTCCATTGTATCCTAGCGTGCGGTTACTCCTGCTTCGGATAGCCGACGGGCATCGCGTAGAGCGGCGTCTCCTCGGCGGGAATGGAGAAGGCCTCTTTCAGAGCTTCCCCGTTGATCCCTCCCGCGGAGACCGTTCCAAGGCCGAGAGCCGTTGCCTGAAGATAGACGTTCTGGGATGCGTGGCCTGTTTCCGCGTCGACGCAGAAGCGTGCGGTATCTCCGAGCGTCGCCTCGAGCTGCTCGTACCGTCCTGTGATGATGAGGACGACGGGGGCCGAAAGAATCCAGGGTTGACGAATGGCCGTCATCGCCCGTTCTTTCGCCGGCCCGGAGAAGACGGGAATGAGGGAGTGGTTTTCAGGCAGGTACGCATAGAAGCCGGGCGGAAGATCGGCGACGCTTTCCACGACGGCGTAGACGCGGAGCGGGTAGGTACTCATGGCGGAGGGGGCTGTGCGGTATCCTTTCTCAGGCAGGGTGATCCCTTGGGCTGCCCAGAGCAGCTGTCCCAGATGGCCGAGCGGAACCGCCCTGTTCTCGAAGGCGCGGACGGAACGCCGTTTCGCCAGCGTTTCCTCCAGGGAGACGGTCCCCTCGACGGAAGGAGCGGGAAGCCTGACCGGTTCTCCTAAAACAGCGATCAGAGGGGCGGACGCGGAGCGGGCGAAGATGAACGGGGAGAGCTTCCAGAAGGCGAAGCTTCCTCCGACGACGAGCAACAGAAACGCAAACACGCCGAAAAAGAAGAAAAATCTTTTCATTGTTCCTTTTGCCTCCTTGGCAATATGGTAAGGATTACTGAGCAGCCATAAATTACGGGAGTGCTATTATAGCACGACAGCTGTTCGAGGAGGTGTGAGAATGGATCGAAGAGAGTTTTTGAAGAGGAGTCTTGCGGCGGGAATCGGCGGCGCGGCGCTGTTGCTTCCGGGAAGAGTGAAGAGTATCTTCGCGGAAACCGGAAAGCTGCCGGGGCTCGCGGCGGTTCGCGGAGGAGAACCGGGGGAGATGTTCGACCGCGGCATCGCCGCCCTCGGAGGAATGGAGCGTTTCGTGAAGAAGGGGCAGTCTGTCGCGATCAAGCCGAACATGTCCTGGGATGTCCCGCCGGAACGCGCGGCGAACACGAATCCGGATCTCGTAGAGCGTATCGTGGTTCGCTGTCTGGAGGCGGGAGCGTCGAAGGTGTACGCTTTTGATCACACGTGCGACCTGTGGCGGAACTGCTACGTGAACAGCGGCATCGAAAGCGCCGTCAAACGGGCGGGCGGTATCGTCTCTCCGGCGGAGTCCTCGAGCTATTACACGAAAGTCTCCATTCCGGGCGCACGAGTTCTCAAGGAGACCTCGGTTCACCGTCTGCTTCTCGACTGCGACGTGTTTATCAACGTTCCCGTGCTCAAACATCACGGCGGCGCCGGGATCACGATGGGGATGAAAAACCTTATGGGAACGGTTTGGAACAGGGGGGAGTTCCACTCAAAGGGCCTGCACCAGTGTATTGCGGATGCGAGCCTTGTCCGCAGACCGGATCTGACGGTGATCGACGCGTACCGAATGCTGACGCGCAACGGGCCTCGCGGGACCTCGGCGAGCGATGTCACCGTGCTCAAGGCGCAGATTCTATCGACGGACATTGTTGCCGGAGACTGCGCCGGGGCGAGGATTTTCGGCCTTGATCCCAAAGATGTCGGGCATATTCGTCTGGGTGCGGAGCTTGGGGCGGGGACGATGGATCTCGAGTCGCTCGGCGTGGAGCGCATCGTCCTCTGATGAAGAGGAAGACGGCGGGGGCGGCGCGGAAGCTCCGCTCCCTCATTTCGCTGGCGGTTCTTGTTCTGATGACGCTTTTCTTTCTCTCCTTCGCGGGGGAAAAAGAGGGCGGAGGAGGACTTCCCTGGCTGCAGGCCGTCCCGTCCGCGCTTCGCTGGTGGGCGGGGGCGTTGCTCCTTGCGGCAAGCGCTCTCCTTGCGGGCAGAGCGTACTGCTCCGTTCTCTGCCCGCTGGGAACCTTCCAGGAGCTGCTCTGGAGCGCGCGCAAGCCCCCCGCGTCATACAGAAAGCCATCGCGGGTCCGCTACTGGACGCTCGGAGGAGTTCTCGCGGCTGCGGCGGCAGGGTTTATGTTCCCTGCGGCGTTCTTCGATCCCTACGCAGCCTTCGGCAGGGGAGTGACGCATTTGGTGCGCCCTCTCGCGATAGCCGGCAACAACGCGGCCGCCACATTTCTCGAAGGCCGCGGAGTCTACGGTGTGCTGCACAGGATCGCCGGCACGCAGCTCCTGCCTTGGATGCTATGGGGATCGGCTTTCTTCTTCGCGCTTCTTGCGCTCTGGTCATTCTTCAAGGGGAGGCCGTTCTGCGACGCCCTCTGTCCCGTGGGGACGTTCCTCGGGCTTTTTTCCCTCTCTCCGGTGATAGGCATCCGTTTCGACAAAGAACGGTGCGCAGGGTGCGGCTGCTGCGAGTCCGTCTGTCCCGAGGGGTGTCTTTCAGCGACTGAACAACGTGTGGATTCCGATAGATGCGTGCTCTGTCTCCGCTGCACGGAGGCGTGCCCGGTGGAAGGGCTGCGCGTTGGAAGGATATCTCCCGAGGAGGGGTATGTACGAAGGGGAGCGCTCCGCTATGCTTTCGGGGCCCTCGCCGCGTTCGTCTCGGCTTGGGGCGCCCAACGGCCGGACAGGACTATTCCGGCATCCGCGGCGTCCTGGGAGGAACGTCTTCCCGTATCTCCCCCCGGTTCCCGAACCCACGGTAATTTTTCGGAGAAGTGCGTTGTGTGTACCGCATGCGTGGCGGCCTGTCCGGCGGGAATCATCCGCCCTTCGCTCTCCGCGTGGGGCCTGCAGGGAATTTTCCAGCCGGAGCTTGATTTTTCCAAAGGCTACTGTCAGTTCGAGTGCGCGGCGTGCTCCGCAGCATGCCCTACAGGCGCGATACTCCCTTTGCGACTTGAAGAGAAGCAGAAGATCTCCATAGGAAAGGCGCGCTTCCTCCCTCGCAACTGTATCGTCAGGAAGTACGGACAGGCGTGCGGAGCCTGTTCGGAGCACTGTCCGACGCAGGCCGTGCGGATGGTTCCGTTCCGCCGCAACTTGACCATTCCGGAGGTGGACACGTCTCTCTGTCTTGGGTGCGGCGCGTGCGAATACGCCTGTCCGGAGACGCCCAAGGCGATTACCGTCTCCGGGATCTCGGTTCACGGGAGGATACGGGAACTCGTACAGGAGGGAGCGGACGCTCCCGTCGTGGCGCCGCTGGAGGAGTTTCCGTTTTGATCCTTTCGCCGGTTCGCGGCGAACCCATGCTGAAACCGCGGGAAGCGCGCGTATTCCGATGACTCAAAGAAACGGGGAGATGAAAGGGGTGCTCGGTATGAATCTTGGAATGGGGGAAATTCTGGTGCTTCTCGTGCTCGCGTTGGTGCTCTTCGGGGCGAAGCGTCTTCCCGAGGTGGGGAGGGCGGCGGGGAGCGCGATCAGGGAGTTCAAAAGAGGGCTCGAGTCGGGGGAGGTTCCGGCGAAGGCGGGTGAAGAAGAGGGTGAAAAGGACGAAGGGGCGAAGTGACGGAGAGTATTCCGAACATCTTGAAGCGCTGCGGCGGAAGATCGTCTCCGTGCTTTTTTTCTTGTGCTGCGCGACGGCGCTTCTCTTCTCCCTCTCCGAATGGTGGGTGCGCTTTCTTCAGGCGCCTTTGGAGGGGCTCGGCGTATCGCTTTACTATTTCAAACCCTACGAGAAGTTTCTGACGTACATGCGCCTCTCCTTCTGGGGCGGCGCGGCGTTGAGTCTACCCCTCGCCGTTCTGCAGGGGGCGCTCTTCGTCGCCCCCGCGCTGCGGAAGAACGAGATGAAGTACCTCGTCCTCGCGGGAGGCGTCGTTCCGGCGCTCTTTTTCGCAGGGGCGGCGTTCGCGTACCGCTTCATCGCCCCCCTGGCTCTTCGCTTCTTCTTTTTCTTCGGCGAGGGAGACAACGTGCTTCCTCTCTGGGGGTTCGGAGACTACTCCTCGTTCCTCTTTTCGTTGCTGCTGGCGTCGGGCCTGCTTTTTCAGGCGCCGCTCCTCCTTCTCTTGTGTATTCTTCTCGGCCTCGTCTCCGTAAGAACGCTCTCCCGGCTGCGTCCGTGGATTATTTTAGGAATAGCCTTCATTGCGGCGCTGCTCACCCCGCCCGACGTGGTGTCGCAGATCCTGCTCGGCGTGCCGCTCTACCTTCTCTTCGAAATGGTCCTTGTTCTCGGGCGTGTTTTCAAGCGCTGACCCTACGCTGACGTCGCGCTCTCGTCCGGGTGGTAGCGGGTGATGAGCACCACGGAGAAGATGATGACGGCCGCCGCTCCGAGCATCGGAAGGGTGATCGTCTCGTCTCCGAGGAACCATCCGAGAAAGATGGCGACGACGGGGTTGACGAAAGTATGGGTGATCACCCGGGATGCCCTGTCCACTTTGAGCAGCCAGATGAACGCGGTGAAGCCTATGAGCGAGCCGAAGAGAACCAGGTAGCCGAGCGCGAGCATGGATTTGATCGACACCGTGTCCATGGAGAGCCGGGAAGGCTCGCCCGCGAGGGCGGAGACGAGAAGGAGAAGGCAGCCTCCGGCTGTCATCTGCATACCGGCGGCGAGCAGGCTGGACTTCGCGATAGGAGCCTTCCGAGAGTAGAGAGCGCCGATGCTCCAGTTGAACGTGGCGACGAGGACGATCAGCATGCCGACGGTGTACTCTCCTTTCAGGGAGAGCGAATACCCCGATTGGGAGAGCACGAGGAAGACCGTGCCGCCGAATCCGAGGGCGACGCCGAGCGTCTCCGCCGGATTCGGCTTACGGGATTTGAAGAAGAGCCAGTCGAAGATGACGAACCAGAGCGGCTCGATGGAGATGATGAGGGCAGCCATGGATGAAGGAATCGTCTGCTGCGCCCACACGACGCCCCCGTACCCTCCGAGGAGCATGATCCCGGCCACCTTGAACGCGGCGGCGAATCCTCGGAGCGTGGGGCGCTCCTGCTCTCTGAACAGACACCAGAGCAGCAGAATTCCTCCGGCGAGGAAAAAGCGGAGCGAACCGCTGAAAAACGGCGGTATAGATTCCACTGTAAAGCGGATGGCCAGGTAGGTGGAGCCCCAGATGATATAGAGCGCCGCATAGGCGGAAAAGTAGAGCAGCGGTGACGTGGTGCGAGCGGACATGGCGATAACCCCCAGAATGTATTCAAAACGCGGCGACATTATATCAGATGGGCGCCGTTTTCGACATCCTCGCTTGCATCGAGCAGTTTCTCCGAGGAGATCCGAAGCGCGTTTTCTTTTTAATCAAAAAACATGGGGCCGGCCGCTCGTTCCGAGGGCGCCCATGGAACCTGCTCGGATCGACAGCGCGAAAAGACGCTCTTTTTGAAATCATATCCGATCTGTTCAAAGAGGAAGAATTCGCGTAAAATGAAAATGAAATATCTTGAAATACATTTTTTGTCGGTCTCCGTGAATGAGTGGCGAACTTTTCGAAGAACGGAGGAAATAGCGTGCTTCCGAACACAATGGTCGATCTTGATCGGGTAATAGCCTCAAGCCCGGTAGTGGTCCTCTGGGGTGAGCCGCTGGAACACCGTCCCGTCGACTTCGTCACGGAGAATGTGGGCCAGTTCGGCTATACTGTGCCGGAGATGGTTATGGAAGAAGTGCGTTTCGACGCCATCGTTTACCCGGAGGACAGGGAGCGCGTGCGTTCCGCCTTTCAGGATGCCTTGAGCGAAGGCCGGAACGTGCTTGTCATGGATTACAGAATTTTCATCCGATCCGGAGAGGTTCGCTGGGTCGAAGACCGGGTGACGTTTCATCGGGACGAAACGGGAAAGGCGATTCTCTACCAGGCGAGTCTCCTTGACATCACAGAAAGAAAAACGGCAGAAATCCGGCTCCGCGAGAGCGAGGAGCGCCTCGCTCGGGTGCTGTCCTCCGCCAGCGTCGGTGTCTGGGAGTATGTCCCCGAAAGGGACGAACTGATCGGAGGGGGCAGAGCCTCGCTCTTCGGAATGCATGAGGACGAGATTCCTCGTTCGCGGAAAGAGCTTTGGGACCGTATTATCCCTCCGGAGGGGCGCGAGCGGCTCGAAAATGCATGGCGGGAGGTTTGCGAGGGGAGAACCGAGTTTCTCGAGCTGGAACATAAAATACTCAAAGTCGACGGCGCCGCGGCATGGTTGCTGACGAAGGGGTTCCCCGTCAGGGACGAGGATGGACGCCTGCTCTATTTACAGGGAGTTACTGTGGATATAACACCGTTGAAGCTGGCGGAAGAGGAAGTCGTCCACCAGAACGAACGGCTTGCCCTTCTCCACGCGATGTCGATGGCTTTCATGGAGGAGCTGGACACGGGGGCGCTTATCCGGAGAATTCTCGAAAAAGCGGTGGAGCTTGTGGGATCGCCCAACGGACTTATCGGCGTAATCGAAGAGTACGGAGGATACCTCAGGAACATGTGGGGGCTCGGCCTCTACGAAGGTGTCGTAGGAAACCGCGTGCCGGTTTCCACCGGCCTTTTCGCGGAGGTGTTGAAGTCCAAAAAACGCGTGCTGGTCGATGATTATCGCGAGTATGCGGGACGCTTGGACATCGATGCCTACAAGAATATCACCACGGTGATCGCCCTTCCTCTGCACAGGGGGGAGAGCTTGTTGGGCGCCGTCGCCATTGCCTACACCGATACGGTGCGTAAGGTGGAGGAACAGCTTCTTCTGGTCCTGGACCAGTTCGCGGCTGCCGCTTCCATTGCGTTGGAAAATGCGCGGTTGTACGAAGACGCGCGCAGAGAGGTCGAGGAACGGGAAAAAACCGAAGAACGTCTGCGTTTTCATCAGGCGCTCGTGGAGGCCGCTGCGGAGGGAGCAAGTTTCCTTCTTTCCATCGAATCGGAGGAACAGGCGATATTCTTCGCCCTTCGCGCGCTCGGTCAGGCCGTGGAGACCGACGGAGTCGCTGTTTTCCGCAACAATACCGACTCGGAGGGAAGCCCGTTCGCGGAGGTGTTGGCCAAGGCGGCGATCTGCGGTAACGAAGTGAATTTCGTCCTGCCGAATCGCGTGTACTGGGCGACTGAGTTCGTTTCTATATATGAATCGCTTTCGGACGGTATGCCGTTTCACGGCACGATAGCATTTTCCGGTGCGGAGGAGTGTCGTTCCGCAATCCCGGATTCTTTTGTGACCGTCACGATGATTCCGGTGTTTATCCGCGCTCGTTTTTGGGGCGTTCTTGCGTTCTGTTTCCAGAGAGATCGCCCTCCTTTCGAGACCGACGAGATCGACGTTCTGCGAGCCGCCGCGTACAATATGGCGGCATCGGTGATTCGCTGGGAATCCGAGCGCGAAGTGAAGAAGGGGTATGATGAACTTAGAAAAACGTTCTCCGATGTGATTCGGACGATGGGGCAGATCGTAGGGAAGAAAGACCCTTATACTATCGAACATCAGGAGCGGGTAGCCGCGCTCGCTCTGGAGATCGGGAGCAAGATGGGGCTGTCCGAGGAGCGGTGCGAGGGGCTGCGCATCGCCGGCCTGGTGCACGATATCGGGAAGATCGAAATCCCCGGAGAGATTTTGAGCAAACCGGGAAAACTTTCTCCTATCGAGTTTGAACTTATCAAGACGCATGCGCGCTCCGGGTATGACATCCTTCGGGAAGTGGACTTTCCATGGCCCGTCGCCGAGATTGCGCATCAGCATCATGAGAGGCTGAACGGTTCGGGCTACCCCAGGGGCCTGAAAGGCGAGGAGATACTCCTGGAGGCGCGTATCCTCGCCGTCGCCGATGTTGTGGAATCGATGATGTCGCACCGACCGTACCGACCTTCCCTCGGTACTGAAGCCGCGCTGAAAGAGATAACGGAAAAACGCGGCGTTCTGTACGACGCGGAAGCGGTGGACGCGTGCATGTCGCTTCTTGGCGAACGCCCGGATCTCATCGTCGAAATGTAAGTGGTTCGGGGTGGACGGGAAATGATGACGCCGAAAGAGCCTGTCAGTCTTGACCAGATATTCGTTTCAAGTCCCGTTGTCGTTTTGTGGGGCGCTCCTTCGGAAGAGCGCCCCATCGAATTCGTCACGAAGAATATTGCTCAGTTCGGATACTGCGCGGCGGAACTCATGGACGGACGCGTTCGGTACTGGTCCTTGCTCCACACGCAGGACCTTGATCGCTGCCGCGAGGCTTTTCTCGCCGCTCTTCGCGGGTCGGAGGGCGAGATCCGTTTGGAATACAGGATTGTCGCCCGGAACGGAGCTGTTCACTGGATAGAGGACCGCATCGTTTTCTATAAGAATGCGGAGGGGCGGACGGTCGCCTATCAGTCGAGTCTGATCGATATCACAGAGAGAAAGTGTGCGGGAATCCGTCTCCGGGAGGGCGAGGAACGCCTGGCCCGCGTGCTGGATGCATCCAGGATCAGCGTATGGGATTACTTCCCCGACGAGGATGCGAGCGTCGCGACCGGGAGGGCCTCTCTGTACGGAAACGGCGAAGACGAAGCGCTTCTTGTCCCAAGAAAAGAGCTTTGGGACAAACTGGTTCCGCAACATCTGCGGGGAACGCTCGAAAGGAGGCTGGAGGAGCTGCTCTCGGGCGAAGCGGAGTCCGGGGAAATGGAAGTGGATATACCGGCGTCCGACGGGATGAAACTTCGTGCCGTGGTGAAAGCGTATCCGGTCCGGGATGAACATGGAAAAGTGGTTCGCATAGGGGGACTGAATATCGATGTGACTCGACTGAAACAGACCGAGTTGAGGATCGCCCGTCAGAACGAACGACTTGCGCTTTTGCACTCCATGTTTCTTGGTTTCATGGAAGAGACGGATACGGAAAAGCTGCACGAGCGAATTCTCGAGAAAGCTACGGAGCTGGCCGGAACCGATCACGGCCGTATTTCTCTCCTTGAATCCGACGAAAGGACGTTCCTGTTGGTCCTTGGGCGGGGGTTTCTGAAAGAGATGGAGGGGGAGGCCCGCCCGAGCGATGCGGGACTTGCAGGCGAAGTGTTGCGTCGAAAAAGGCGCGTGGTGATCGAAAAGTACAACGACTTTTCCCGCCGTATAGACGACCCGCGTCTGAAGAGGCTCACCACCGTAGTCGGGATGCCTCTTTTCCGCGGAGACGTTTTTTTCGGCGTACTCTCAGTCGCCTATTGGGACGTGTTCCCGGAGATAGAGGACGAGTTTCTTTCCGATCTCGATCAGCTTGCGGCGGCGGCATCCATCGCTCTGGAGAACGCCCGCCTGTACGAGAACGCCCGCCGTACGCTCGAGGAACGAATAAGCGCGGAAGAGCAGCTTCGCTTTCATGCCCGGCTTGTCGATACCGCAGCTCGGGCTTCCAGTCTGCTGCTCTCATCCGAGAGCAGAGACGATGCGCTCTTTTGTACTTTGTTCATGCTTGCCGCATCGGTGAATGCAAGAGAAGCGGCGTTGTTTCGGAACAGCGACCCTTCGGAGGGAAAGGGTTCGGTCGAGGTCCTGGGGCGGTCGGTTCCTCCGGAGAGGAACGACGACGGGACGAGGTTGTCGAGTCTTGCTCTGAGCGACGTACCGTCGCCCGTTCTTTCCGCTCTTTCGAGAGGGGGTGCATTTCATGGGGAGCTTTCCTCTCTTGGAGTTTTCGGAAACCTCTTTTCCACGTGCGCCCCTTCGGTATGCGGCTCCTCTTCTGGTGGGGATGTCATACTGCTTCCGGTGAATCTCCGTACACGCTTCCGAGGTTTTCTCGCGTTCTGTTTCGGGGAACGCCGTTCCTGTTTCACGACCGAAGAGATAGACGTCTTGCGAGGTTTTGCATACACCATGGCGGCTTCGGTGAGCCGATGGGAGTCCGAACGCGAGGCAAAAGAAGGGTATGAAAGTCTCCGGAAGACCTTTTTCGACGTGATCCGGACGATGGGGCAGATCGTCGGGAAAAAAGATCCCTATACCATAGAACATCAGGAGCGTGTCGGGATTCTGGCGTCGGCGATAGGCGCCCGAATGCGTTTGAATGCCGAACGCTGCGAAGGACTTCGGATCGCGGGGCTGGTGCATGACGTCGGCAAGATAGAGATAGCCGGGGAAATACTGAACAAACCGGGACGCCTTTCCCCGATAGAGTTCGAGCTGGTGAAGACACATTCCCGTTCCGGTTACGAAATTCTGCGTGAAATCGATTTCCCTTGGCCCGTGGCGGAGATCGCGTATCAGCATCACGAGCGGCTGGACGGTTCGGGGTATCCGCGCGGACTCAAAGGAAGCGAAATTCTTCCGGAAGCGCGTATTCTCGCCGTTGCCGACGTGGTGGAGTCGATGGTGTCGCACCGTCCGTACAGGCCCTCTCTCGGGATCGATGCGGCGAAAGAGGAAATCGTCTCCCGAAAAGGAGTGTTCTACGACCCCGAGGTTGTGGATGCCTGCCTCGCTCTTTTAAAAGAACGTCCGGACATCATAGGCGCGTTTTAAGCAAGGCTTCTCTTCCCGCGCCGCGTATCCGCTTGGCGAAGTGCGAAGAGCGCAAGAAGGCTGACTGCCAGAAACAGCGCTACTACCAGAAAGCAGACAAGGAAACCGCGTTCCGTAAACTCTCCGGGCTGCGCACCGGGAAAGAGATTGATGAGAATTCCGGTTCCCCATTGGAAAAGAACGACGACGAAGATGACGATCATATTCATCGTTCCCAGCAGCGCTCCTGTCTTTGCCGTTTCTACCTGTTCTTTCGCCGCCGAGGCAGCCTGAACGGCGATGAGTCCGTTCGCGGCGCCGATCAGGAAACCGCATGACCCGGCGACCGACAGAGGAAGGCGCAACGCCACGGAGACCAGCAGCGCGACCCATGATACCGCGTTGAACACCGTCCAGAAGCAGACCCCGCGAAAACGGTCCTCGGGGCGCCACCAGAAACCTCCCAGAACGGCGGTTCCGATGAACATCCCCACGCTGACGAGCGATGCCCAGTTGCGCGCCGTGGTGGCCGCGACTCCGTAGGCGGTCTGGTACCAAGAGACCGCCCAGAGCCCCTGGAAAGAGAGCAGAGCCCCTGCGGAGACTGTCCAGAGGATAAGAAGCGCCTTGAGATAGCGTGAACCTTGGATGATCCTAAGGGCCTCTTTCAGGCGCGAGAGGATGGACTGCGGTTTCTGGCCTGCGGAGGGGGCGCGGCGGACGACGGGATCGAACGTTCGTTCTTTCCAAAGAAGGATGCTCATGAAGATGCTGAGCGCGGCGAGCCCGGCGAATGTCGCCGGAAGACCGAAAGAGTCCAATGCGAGCCCGAGGGGGGCGACGGATGCGACGGCGCCGAACGCGCCGACGGAGATGGTGATGCTGGAATAAAAAACGTACTTTTCCGGGGAGAACGCGCCGGCCTGGTAGACGAGGGCGCCTCCGAACATAGGAGCCAGGCCGAGTCCGGTGAACAGACGCCAGGCGCCCAGAGTCCACTCGGAGGAACGAAGCACCAGCAGAAGGGTTCCCGCCGCGGCGACCAGCATTCCGGCGGCAACAACGCGAAGCGGACCGAAACGATCATGCAGGGCTCCGGAGACCGACTGCATCACCGAGTAGGCGTAGTAGTACAGACTGGAAATGAAGCCGGTGAGCGCGGCGCTCATACCGAGCGTCGAGGCTTGCTGGGGAAGAACGACGGAAGCCGAGATCCGGAAGAAGAAAGAGAAGAAGTAGGCGCTTACCAGGCAGAGAAACAGAAAGTGCGCACGGCGCGACGATATGCGGTGCGATTCGTTGTTTGACGATGATGATCCATATGCCATGAAGAAAGTTACCTCCTTCGTCGCGGTCTTCGGGGCGTGGAACCTGGTTATCGCCCGAAAGGCGTTCGCCGCGAGCGCTTCGTTCCGCTCGTCATGCCGCATCTTACATCAAAACCGAAGAAGACGGTAGTCATGACATGTTGTGGTAGTAGTCCGATAGTCCGGCAAAGAGAACGAATGCGGCTACTGACGGAGAATCTGCGGTGTTTTTTCGTAGAATGTGCGGCGTGCACTCTTGACAGAAATCGAAGCCCGAAGTAAGATAACTCTAACCAAAAGTATGTACGCTCTTACTTAGTGATATGAAAGGAGAGAATGTCGTGCCTGTTTCGTCCCGCATCGAGGACTATATGGAGACGATCTTCGCCATAGAGATTTCCGGGCGGGAGGCGACGGTGACCGACCTCTCGAACACGCTCGGCGTTGCCAAAGCTACGGTTGTCGCCGCTGTTCGGCGTCTCGTAGCGGCCTCTCTCGCCACTCACGAACGGTACGGCGCACTAGCGCTCACCGACGAGGGAAGAAGACGCGCTCTCGATATTTATCGGCGTCACGAACATCTCACCTTTCTTTTTCACGATATTCTCGGTTTCGAACCTGAACGTGCGATGTCTATAGCCTGCGCCATGGAACACGAACTTGACGAAAAGTCGGAGGGGAGAATTCTCGGCTTTGTCGACTATCTGGTGAAAGCGCGCAGAGAAGGGCGTTCCTGGGTTAAGGATCTCCTCTCGGCGATGGGAGATGAAAGGAAGCTCCCCAGGCCGCTTTCCATGCTTCCGAACGGAGGGCGGGGTGTTGTAACCCGCGTTACGGCGGGCGGCCCCCTGCGTCAAAGGCTGCTTGAAATGGGT
Source organism: Synergistaceae bacterium (assembly GCA_018436725.1). Taxonomy (GTDB): domain Bacteria; phylum Synergistota; class Synergistia; order Synergistales; family Aminobacteriaceae; genus JAAYLU01. The sequence continues at coordinate 88,639 of JAHDKT010000029.1, forward strand.
TTTGTCCCGGGGACCGAGGTGTGTCATTCCGGTACCGCTCCCTTGGGCGATCCGCTCGTTGTGCGAGTTCGCGGGTGCGAGGTGGCTTTGCGAAAGACGGAGGCTGTCTCCGTATGGATTTGCCCGGTCGCGGGGGAGGTTCCGGAGGCGGAATCGTCCTGCTGAACGACGAGAGAGGAGATGGGCGATATGTGTCCGATTACTGTGATGTCGGAGGGAGCGGAGGTCACTGTGGCGCGTGTGACCGGCGGCGGAGAATCTTCGAGGCGGCTTTCCGAACTGGGGTTGATTCCGGGCGCGAAGGTGCGGATAGTTCAGAACGGAGGAGGACCTCTTCTTCTTAAAGTCGGCGATTCCCGTTTTGCGCTCGGTCAGGGGATGGCGCTTAAAGTTTTCGTGGACGGAAACTGTTAGGAGGAAAGCTCAAGGACCGGAAAGGTCCTTTTTTCAGGTTTTTCAAAGAGTTAGAGAATGAAAACAAAGAACGGAGGAGTATCATGGGTTTTTCATGCAGTTGTTCCGGCGGAAGTGAAAAAGCGCTCAGCACTCTTGAAATCGGAGAGGGAGGGATAGTGTCCAAGATCGTCGGCGACGGAAGCCTCAAACGTCGTATTCTTGAGATGGGGTTGGTTCCGGGAACGCAGATACGCGTTGAACGCAAGGCGCCCTTCAACGATCCGGTCTCCGTGTGGTTCAGAGGATATGAGTTGAGTCTGCGTGTCGACGAAGCGAATGCGGTGCTCGTTCGTCCCTCGGGATGCGCATCCTGTCCGGAGGGGTCCCGATGAGCTGGACGATCGCGCTCGCCGGGAACCCCAATACTGGGAAAACGAGTCTTTTCAACGCCCTCACCGGTTCCAACCAGCATGTGGGCAATTGGCCCGGAGTGACCGTCGAGCGGAAGGAAGGGCGTTTCCGTTCCTCCGGCGAGGAAGTGACGGTGGTCGATCTCCCGGGTATTTACAGCCTGGGAGCCGCATCGCTCGACGAAGAGATCGCGGCCGACTATCTGTTGCGGAATCGTCCCGACCTTGCCGTCGTGGTGGCGGACGCCTCCAATCTTGAGCGCAGTCTCTACCTGGCGGTGCAGATGCTGGAGATCGGTACCCCGCTCGTTCTGGCGCTGAACATGATGGACATGGCTGTGGAAAAAGGTATTCTTATCGATGCGGCGAGGCTTGGCGCGCTTCTGGGCGTTCCGGTCGTGCCGACCGTCGCCCGCAGGAAGGAAGGAATCGAAGAGTTGAAGGAGCGGATCGTTCTCTCTCTTCGGGAGAAAAGATCTTCTTCTTCGTTTTCCCTCCCGTACGGAGAACGCTTGAATCCGTTGTTCGACGCGCTCGAATCATTCCTGACCGGGCGGCCGGAACTCATCCCGGGCCTTTCCGCCCGCTCCGCGGCTGTGAAGTTTATCGAGGGAGATGCGGCTCTTCTTGCCGCTGCGGAGAGCAAAGGTCTCCGTAAAGAGATGGACGCTCTCTTCGCGGAGAGAGGACGTAAAGTGGAGGAGGAGCTGGGGTACGATCTTCAAACGGCCGTCATAGAGAGGCGATGGGGGTTTGTTTCCGGTGTAACCGCCGAAGCGGTGAAGCGCGATCTCTCGCTCAAGGCCCGTCTGACGCTCTCCGACCGAATCGACCGCGTGGTGACTTCGAGGGCGCTGGGCCTGCCGCTCTTCTTCTTGGTTACTTGGGCGGTCTTTCGTCTGACGTATGCGCTTGGCGACCCCTTGGTCGAAATCCTGGAGGGAGTGTTCGAATCTCTGGGGAAATGGTCGGGCGAGCTTCTTGCGGGGGCCGGTTTTTCGGAGATAGTCTCGTCCTTCGTTCAGGACGGGCTCGTAGGTGGACTCGGTTCAGTCGTCGTCTTCTTTCCCCATATCTTCATCCTCTTCGCTTTTATCGCCTTGCTGGAGGATTCCGGGTATATGGCGCGAGGAGCCTTCGTTATGGACAGGGTCATGCACCTGATGGGGCTGCACGGCAAGAGCTTCATCCCCATGCTCATGGGATTCGGCTGCAACGTCCCGTCGATGATGGCGACTCGTATTCTCGAACAGCCGAGAGACAGGATGATCACGCTGCTCGTGCTGCCGTTCATGAGCTGCTCCGCGCGTCTGCCCGTTTTCGTCCTTTTCGCCGGAGTGTTCTTCGGAGCGTATGCGGGGACGGTCGTCTTCTCTCTGTACGTTCTGGGAATCCTCGTGGCGGTGCTCGCCGCCAAGGCGCTGGGCAGTACGCTCTTCAAAGGGGAGTCGTCGCAGCTTGTCATGGAGCTTCCTCCGTACCATGTGCCCTCCCTCTCGATGGTGCTGCGCCACGCGTGGGAGCGGGGTTTTCTCTTCCTTCGGAAGGCGGGGACGTTCATTCTCCTCTCCGTGATCGCCGTTTGGGCTCTGGCAAGCTTCCCCTGGGGTGTCGAGTACGGATCCTCCGAGAGCGTCGTCGGCCGTCTCGGGCATGTTTTAGCGCCTCTTTTCGCACCCGCAGGCTTCGGCTTCTGGCAGGCCGCTGTTGCGCTCTTCTTCGGTTTCCTCGCGAAAGAGGTTGTTGTGGGAACGTTGGGCGCGCTTCTCGGCTCGGGCGAGGCCGGACTCGCGGCGGCCCTTCCCGCGTTGTTCACGCCGCTTTCCGCGTACGCTTTTCTGGTGATGACCCTGCTGTACGTTCCGTGCGTCGCGGCCGTGGCCGCCTTTCGCAGAGAAACCGGGAGCTGGGGGTGGACGTTGTTCATGATCGCCTACACCACGCTTGTCGGGTACGGCGGGGCTGTGTTGGTGTATCAGGGCGGGAAACTCCTGGGGCTGGGGTAGGTATTTCTTCATCGGCATTTTTACTGAAACGCTCCGCCGCGGACCCCCTTTTCAGAAGAAACGGGGGTCCGTCTCGTTTCGATATGGTACAATACGCGATGTCCGAAAAAGGGCGCCGCTATGTCTTCGGAGCCCTTCGGCGCTGTAGCGAAAGGAAGATGTTTCCATGCCGTTTTCTTTTTCTTCGATCTCTCTGGAGAGGGCGGATGAGTATCGGCGGCTTTACTCCAAGTCTCCCCGGAAATCCGCATGGTACTCTTTCGGAAGCCTCTGGGCGTGGCGAAATATCTACGGTTTCGAGTGGGCGTTCGAAGAGGAAGTCTGCTGGATTCGTACGCGGAACGGCGCTTTGTGGGCCCCGGTGGGACCATGGAACGATATCGATTGGAAAAAAGCGCTTCCTCGCCTTTTCCCCGAGGGGAGAGTCTTTTTTTATGTGCCGGACGGTCTTGGCCGCCTCTGGAGGGATACCTTCCGCGGAAGAGTGACGATAGGAGAAGACCGTTCGCAGTGGGAGTATCTCCATTCGCTCCGCGAGCTTGTCGAGCTGAAGGGAAATCGCTTTTCCCGGAAGAGAAGTCACTTCGTCCAGTTCGTTCGGAAGTATCCCTTCCGGTATCGTTCTCTGGAAGGGGATGCGATCCAGGAGGTTCTGGAAGGTCAGGCTCTCTGGATGAAAGAACAGCCCGCCTCTCCCGCTCTCGAAAGGGAGGATGTCGCGGTTCGCGAACTTGTCGCCCAACGCGGTTTTATTCCCGGACTTCTTGCGGGGTTTATCGAGGTCGGAAACTGTCCTGCGGCGTATACTATAGGAGAAGCGCTCGACAACGAGACGATCGTGATCCACTTCGAGAAGGCGCTGAGGCGCTATAGCGGGGCGTATCAAGCGATAAACAGGATGTTTCTGGAGAAAACCGCGGGCTCGTTCACCTTGGTGAACCGCGAAGAGGATATGGGCGACGAAGGGATGCGGGTAGCGAAGATGTCCTATCACCCGGTGGATTTTTTAAGGAAGTGCACGCTCTCATGGTTTCCCGAGTGAACAATGCCCCAGTTCGGCTTCATCCGAGGGGCTTTACCATGATAGAGGTACTCGTCGTCGTGGCGCTCTTCGGTATTATCGCGGCCGTCGCGCTCGCTCCGGCCGTGGCGGTTGTCCGGCGTTTCGAGGATGTTCGCGCCGAGGAGGCACGGGAGCAGCGCATGACGTATTTCTTACGAAGAATACCGGACGAATTACGTGCTTCTCCGAAGGAATTTATCGATGGTCCTGCGGTTGTGCTTGTTCGCAGAGATGTTCTTGGAGGAGCCGCCGATGATCGCCTCGCGTTTTGGAGCGACCGGGGAGAGGAGCCCGGAGTCCGTGCGATTCGTCTTTTCCAGCCCGGTGCGGGAAGAACCGGAGACCCGGGAGTGTATCGATGGGTTCTTCCGTTGCAGTCTCCGAACACGGTAAATTGGGAAATGCTCGATCCTCGGGAAGGGCGTCTGCTTTTTGCGGGGGCCGAATCCTTGAGATTCGCAGTGCTTGAATTCGATTCGAGCGAGTGGAGCGACGAGTATTCCGGGCCTCGTCCGAGAGGTATTCGAATAACGGTGAAAACGGGAGAGGAGGAGTTCGTCCATGAAGACTGGCTTCCTCCTCGATAGACCTTACCGCAGAAAAAAAAGCGGCATGGTACTTCTCTCCGTGCTGCTGATAGCCGTTTTTCTTGTTTCCGCATCCACGGGTTTCGCTGTGTTCGCGCGGCGGACCATGAGACGTTTCGACAGAGAACAGAGGGCGTTCACCGCCCGCATGCTCTCCGAGGTAGTATTGGATGCTGCGAAGGCGATTCTCTCGATGCACATGGGCAAAGCCCACTCGGCGGGAGACGAACTCTTTGCCTCGCGCAGGTTCGAGTTTCCGGATATCGGGGTGGTCGTGACGATGAAGATCGACCCTCTTGACGACAAGATCCCTCTAAATAAACTTTTTTTACCTGACGGTAAGACTCTTCGGCGCGAGATAGAGGTTCCGTGGGCCGGCATATGGCGGGAAGTCGGAGCCGAACATCTGGAAACTACGATTCTCGATTTTTTAGACAAGGATACCGAGCCACGACTGGGAGGAAACGAGAAACCGAATTTTCTGAACCGTTCGCTTCTTTCCTTGGAAGAACTCCTGCTCGCCCCGGGAGTAACTCCGGAAATACTTTCCGGTTTCGGAGGAAGGCCGGGTGTCCGATCTTTGGCTACGGTATGGTCCTCGGGCAAGATCAATCTCAACACAGCTCCCGTAGAGGTTCTGTCTATTCTGGAAGGACTGGACGGAAAACTTGCGGTACAGATAGTCGACAGAAGAACGGAAAAGCCTCTGGAATCGATAATCGATCTTGCAACGATGCCGGGCTTTCCGGTGGACGCTGTGCCTAAACTGATGAACCTGGCTACGTTCAGGAGCGACTGGTTTCGTGTATCCTTCGATGTCCTTTTCGAGGATGGCGAGATTCTCACGTTCCGGAGTATACTGAACGGAAAGCCGTTTGCATGGAAAACAGTCCGATGGGAGGAGCCGTAGATAGGACCGATGCAGATATCCACATATTTTTTAAAGCGCCCGGAGGGCTGGATTTCTCTTTCATCCTCTGTTCCGTCCGTGGAAAATAGGGCAACGGAATCCGTGCCGTCCGGAGGGGCTTTGCTTCTTTCCCCTCTCAGAACGGCGTCTGTTCATTCTTTCTCATTTTCTTTCAGGTCTGCCAACGACGTTCGAAATGCTCTTTCTCTCCGATTTCGCCCTCTTCTGTCGGGGGAGGAGGATGTGGAGATAGTTCCGCTCTTCACGGGAAGCAATAAGGGCGGTTCGGACGGCGTGGCTCTTTGTATTTGCGGAGCGGAGATTCCTGGTGACGAACCGGGGTTTTCGTTGCAGAGCAACGTTGTTTGGCCGCTGCCGCTGGCTCTCGCCGCCGCAGTGAAGGGCGAAGGAGGGGCAGTGTTTCGCGATGATTATGTGTGCGCCTCTGCTTTTTTCCGAAACGGTTTGCCGGTGTTTATCCGTACCAGGCCGTCCGTTCCCGATGACGGCGGTATCGACGCGGAAGCGCGCAGGATTGAGGAGTACGCCGCCGCAATAGGAGTCGAGCTATCGCCGGAAGGTATATGGCGCTCTTCGCAAACGGAAGCGCTATTGGATTCGGCGCGAGAGACGGTAAAACAATTTCCCAGGCTGCTGGAGCTTAATATTTCACGCCCGGCTCTTGCGGCTTCGCTTGCACGAGAGCGTACAGCGCGGATGCTTTTGAAAATCCTCGGATGGACAGCAGCGGCAGGGTTTTTTTTAAGTATTATTCAGTTCTCGTTATTATTTCAACTGCGCGCATCTCTGGAGAGCTTTTCCAAAGAAGGCGCATCGCTCTATAGAGAAGTTCTCGGCCAGAACGAACGGATCGTGGACCCTCTTTCACAGGCTCGAGGAAAGCTCGCGGAACTTAAAGGACAGGGAAAGACGGAGAACACTTTATCGCGCATGCTTTCCCATCTAGGAAGAACGTGGCTTGACGGCGATCAAAGAAAAGGAGATTTTCCGATACTCGAACAACTGCGGTATACGGGCGACGGGGCCGATATCACTGGAACCGCCGAGAAAATGGAATCGATACAGGCCTTACGGACAAACGCGGACGGAGGCGGGTATCGCGCCACTCTCGGGGATATTCAGCAAATACCGGGCGGAGGTCTTCGTTTCACACTCTCATTGAGGAGGGATTCGCAGTGAAGTTCTCCTCATTTTTCTCGAATTCTTTTTTTGATACGTTCTTTGGAGGGTTGGACAACTCTTCATGGAAGAAGAAGGCATTTTTTTTATTTCTTTTTGCGCTTTTGGCTTGGGGCGCCGCATTTTCTTTTTGGAGCGACGCCGAAGAGCTTCGCCTTCGCCGTTCTTTGCAAAGAGCCAGGTTCAACGACCTAGTGACCATGCTTCGCGAATATTCGGCTCTCAGGGCGACGAGCGCCGCTACCGGAGCGAACGCTCCTCTGGAAAAGGTAGCGGAAGGAGAGCTGCTGACCGTGATTTCAAACGTGGTAAGCGATCTGGGTTTACGTTCGAATATGGTCAGTCTGAGTACCGCAGCGGCGAGGGGGGGGCGGAACGCTGTTTCCATTACTCTTGAGGGACTTTCCGCCGAAAATTTCGCGATGTTCCTCCAAGAGATGGACAGGCGGGGTATCGCGGTCTTTTCCGCAGACCTCAGGGCTGTACGGGTAAGCGAGGAGAAACGGACTCTTACGGTCTTCCTCTTGCTGGGGGGCGCATCATGAGACGCTTTGTTTCCGCACTGCTGATCACGTTCGTCGCGCTTGTTTCCTTTTCGGGCGGACTTTACTTTTTCTTCCCTAGAGACGCCGCGCTTGCCTTTTTCTGGCGGAAGGGAGTGCTTGCCGCCTCACAAAAGGGAGTGACGCTGGAAACTGCCGCTCTGGGAGTAGAGGGATATCTTCCATTCCGTATCGTTTTTCGAAATGTACGGGTCGCCGCCCCCGTAGCTTCGATGGAAGCGGGGGCAATGACCGTCTCTCCGCGTTTCGTCGAAAGCCTGTTTTCTTTTGCTCCGACGGCGGAGATCAACTTCGAGTCGCTATCTTTGAACCTTCCGCTCCCTGGACAACCTCCGCTCGTCTTTTCTTCGTATTCTTCTATCGCGAGTTTGCTCTCTTCGGGAGTTCGTCTTGCCGAAATTCGAACTGCGGGAGACTTGCAGGTGGCAGGGGAAATGACGGTCAACCTTCATACGCTGAAGCTCGACGAGGCGGATATCTCCATCTCCGGCGAACGGACCGCCCTGCTCGAATATGTGAAAACTATGCTTCCGTTGCAGAGGGAAGCGTCGGGAACATGGACGCTGAAAAGAAAAGGAGGCGAGAACAAGTGAACATGAGAGGTCGTTCTTCATTCATGAGACGTCCTGTTCGTTTTTCATCCCGTCTGAGGATGGAGCGTTTCGGGATCCTCTGTTTCCGATTGACGGCCGTGGCTATTTTTTTCGGGATGTTTGGATATTGGGCTGCGGCGGCCTTGGGAGAATTTCTTTTCACGGAGGAGTTGCGGGGGACCCGTCGGCTCCTCTCGGTTTCTCCGTCTGCATCCGTTCGTCCCGAAAACGCGGGAGCGCGCCCTTTGACGTTGAAGGAATTCGTCGGAGGAGATCCTTTTCTGGTTCATGTGCCTCCTGTCGAGGATGAGAGTCGAGAAATTACCGCAGGCGAGCTGTATGATCTGGAAGGCATTCGTCTTACGGGGACGATTCCGGGGATCTCGGTCTGGATTCAGGAGGAAAAGAAACCGCAGACGATCATCCTGAAAGGGCAGATGATAAAAGGGTATGAGCTGGCAGCCGTGGAGGATGATCGGATCATCCTCCAAAAGGGGCAGGCAACGTTGACCGTGCTACTGCGCTATAGTGCGAAGCCCGCAAACGCGAAAACCGCCCCTGCGACAACAACGAGACCGACACAGAGAGCGGTTGCCGCAGCTCGTCCCGGACAGCAAGGCGCGATTTCCAGAGAGATGGTGAATCAGTTGCTGATGGACCCTCTGGAAGAAATGAAAAAATTCCGGCTCCGTCCGAAGTTCGACGGAGAAATGGCGCAGGGAGTCGAGGTACAGTGGCTCGACGATAAAAGCATTCTTACCTCTCTCGGAGTGAAAGCCGGAGATGTCGTGCAATCCGTTAACGGGGTGCAGATTCGGAATATGGGGGACATCGTGAACGTCATCAATTCTCTCATGAGCGGCAACACATTCGATGTTCAGGTTGTCCGGGAAGGAAAACCCGAAATGTTGAACTATAACATTCGATGACCGACGGGTGGACTTTATGAAGCGAAGAGGTGCGTTTACGCTTCTCGAGGTTATGGTGGCAATTGCAATCCTGGGTCTATCCGCAGCCGGCGGCCTCCGTCTGCTTACGATCTCCGCCCGATTGCTTGAAGATGTTCGCGCAGAACGTCGCAGTCTTTCGCTGGCGCGTACTCTCTGGTTGACGGCCGCCGCCGGAAAACTGGATGAGCACGGGAGAGAGAACGATTTCACCTGGGAAACCAAGTCGTTCACCTTTGAGCGTCAGCCGGATGTGCCGGAAGGATTTTCCTGTCGAAAAGTAGTACTCGTTCAAGGGGATACAACTTCGTCGCACTTCAAAAAAGACAATGACGCATTCGTTTTTTACCTGCCGGACATAAAGAATAAAAAGGAGAGAATAGAATGACACGCACCGTTCGATTGCTCGTAGCTTTGGCTGTTATTTTGCTTATTTTTGCGTGTGCGCCTCTTTTCGCCCAGGCGCCCGAAGCGGAAACCTCGGCGGACGACGAGTTCGCTCTCCTTGAATCGGCGAGATTGATGCGTGCTTCAGGGAATGTTCGGTTCAATTTCCAGGATGTCGAGATGGTGAAATTCGTCCGTTTTATGGCCGAACTGCTTCAGGAGAACCTGGTGCTTCCACCCGAAGTAAAAGGCTCTATTTCGGTTATCTCCCCCAAACCCGTGCCTCTAAGAGAAGCGCGTCAGGTGCTGCTCTCCGTGCTTGAGATGAATGGTTATACCCTTCAATCCGTAGGACAGTTCAGTAAAATTATACCTCTTCAACCTGGAGCTTCAGCTGAGAGCGACGTAAGAAGTGGCAGGATAGGACCTGGAGAAGGGGAACAAACGGTTTCGCAAGTTGTCCCGCTAAACTACGTGACGGCGGACTTTATTATTCAAGCAGTGATTCAAGCCTCTGGAAAGACCGTCGCCGTGCAGTCCGTAGGAAGGGGAAACGACATCCTGCTTACGGGACGGGCCACTGATGTAAACAGAGCAGTAAGCGTCGTTCAAGCGCTTGACAGACCGGATAAGATTTTCAATTCGCGAACCGTGAAGATCCAGTACGCCGCCCCCGAAATGATCGCAGGGCATGTGTCCGAACTCGCCAAAATTCCGGGGAGTCCGGTCTTCGGTCTGGCCGTGGTTCCCGACATACCCGGCAGACAGATCGTTCTCGCCGGCGAAGAGCGGGAAATGCGTCAGGCATTGAAGATCATCGCCGAGCTGGACGTTGTGCCGAAGGCAGGGGAACTGCATATCTATCAATTGCAGAATGCGGACGCCAATGTAGTGGCGGAGCAGCTGACCAAAATTCTTACAGCGCAGGCAGCTACGGGAAAACTCGTTGCGTCCGTCGTACCCGATATTCCCTCGAACAGTCTTATAATTGCCGCATCGCCGACGAACTTCCAGGCGATGGCGGAGATCATCAAAACTATCGATACACTTCCCAGGCAGGTTCTTATACGCGGACTCATCGCAGAGGTCAACCTGACGAAACTTGATAACGCGGGTATAGACTGGGCCACTTGGGGCGGTACGGTCGCAGGAGACGCCGTCATCGCCGGGCAGATGAACATGGGCGGAGCCGTCCCCGGTACGATCATCGACTGGTTCAGGGAGCTTTCCCAGACGCAGGAGCAGTATCGGACGGGTACGGACTCGCAGGGTAATCCCACATACGGCCTGAAAACGACGCACAAGGGCATGGGGCTCGTGTACGCGTACCTTGACTTGCTGAAGAAGTTCGATGCGATCAACGTGCTCTCGATGCCCCGCCTCATGTGCACGAACAACCTTCCAAGCGAGCTTCAGGTGGGGCAGGTCATTCCGCAGCTCAAAGGGAAGCTCTCCGATGTCAGCAGCGCGAGTTCGGTACAGAGCAGCTACGAATACAAGGATACAGGACTCATATTGAATGTGACCCCGTCGATCAGAAGCGGCAATCTTGTCGCGCTCGACGTTGAACAGATCGTTGAAGAGGTTCTCACCGCGATGACCTCCGAGACTCCGGTGACTTCGAAGAGAAAGATAAAGACGAACGTCATGGTCGCTTCGGGCAACACCCTCATCCTCGGGGGCCTTATCAAGGAGGCGGAAAAGAGCATCAAGAGCCGCGTCCCCGGTCTTTCCTACATACCGCTCGTCGGAGGTCTCTTCTCCCGCTCCGTGAAGCAGCGGGAGAAGATCGAACTGATGATTTTCCTCACTCCGTACATCCTCGAGACCCCGCAGGAAGCCGAAGAGATGACCCGCGAGATCATCGCAGGGGAACATGGCCCGAGCGCGCCGGAGAAAAGTTTATGGGAGCGGATGGAGAAAGAGTACCGCGACTCTGTGAAGAAGCAGTCCAAGTGACGGAAGGTGGAGAAGCATTGACTATCGCGAAACTCCCGGATGTTGAGCAGATAGCGCCTCTGATTAGAGGGAAAGTAAGCCTCGACGCACTGAAGGCCGCCGGCATCCTTCCTCTTCGGGAGGACGAGGAGCGCATCGTCGTGGGGCTCTCTTCGCTGGAGGCGTTCCCGAATGCGCAGGTGCTGGCCGCCTCGTTCGGCAAGGAGGCGGACTGGGAGATTCACTCCCGCGAGTCGATGGATGTCGTGCTCGGTCGCCTCTACGATCTTCGCGGAGGCGTGGGCGACGATACGCTCTCCGCGATGACGGGCATCGACGACGACGACGATCTTTTGCGCGAGGACGTTCAGAGCGACTCTGTGGACGTCCCGGTTATTAAACTGGTGAACGGTCTTTTCCGCGAGGCATTGAAGATCCGCGCTACGGACATCCATGTGGAGCCGTGCGAAAACGAAGTTCTCATCCGTTTCAGAGTGGACGGAGTGCTTCACGACAGGCTTCGGCTTCCCCGAAATCAGCAAGCGCCTTTGACCAGCCGCATCAAGGTCATGGCCAGAATGGACATCGCGGAACGCCTCGCTCCGCAGGATGGGCGCATCGGTATCACCGTCGGCAAACGCGCGGTGGACATCCGCGTCAACTCCATTCCGGTGCAGCACGGCGAACGGATAGCCCTTCGAATTCTGGACAAAGGGGCAGGTTTGCTCTCTCTCGAACAGCTGGGCATGGACGCCGTCTCCAGGGAGGCGATGGAGCGACTCATCCAGACTCCGCACGGGCTCATTCTGTTTACCGGCCCTACCGGGTCGGGAAAGACGACGACGCTGTACGCCATTCTTCAAGCGCTTGCCAAGCCGACGGTGAACATCATCACCGTCGAAGACCCGATCGAGTACGCCGTCCCCGGCGTCGGCCAGATTCAGGTGAACGAAAAGGCCGGCGTAACGTTTCCATCGGCCCTTCGCTCCATCCTGAGACAGGACCCCGATATCGTCATGATCGGCGAAATGCGAGACTACGAAACGGCCCATATCGGGGTTCAGGCCTCCCTGACAGGACATCTGGTGCTTTCGACGCTCCACACCAACGACTCGATCTCCGCAGTCGTACGTCTCATCGACATGGGGATAGAACCCTACCTTGCTGCGGGATCGCTTCTCGGAGCCATAGCCCAGCGTCTTGTGCGGACCGTCTGCCCGGAATGCGCCGAGCAGTTCGACGCACCTCCGCTTTTCCGGAAGGAAGGAATCACGAAGGTAACGCGGGGAAGAGGATGCCCCGCGTGCATGGGAACCGGTTTCAAGGGGCGAGTCGGTCTGTACGAGCAGTTTCTTTTGGACGACAATCTCCGAGAGGCGGTCGCCTCCAACCTTCCTCAGTCAAGAATACGCGCCGAAGCCCGTAAACACGGTTTTCGCACTCTCTGGGAACTCGGACTCGACGCCCTCCGCCAAGGAAGAACCTCACCGGAAGAACTGCTTCGCGTCGTCTCCGCAGGCGAGTTTTCGTCGGACGAAGGGGGAGACTGATCAATGCCTTCATATCGTTACTCCGCGTACGATACTGCGGGCAAGCTCCGCAAGGGGATTATCGACGCTCCGTCGAGCACGAGAGCTGGGGAGCTTCTCGCAGATCAGAACCTGGTCGCGGTTGAGATCATCGAAGGGGCGGCCGAATCGGTAAGAAAAGGCAAAGTTTTCGGCCTTGCGTATCACTCTCTTTTCTGCAAAGGTCTCGCTTCCTACCTCAACAGGGGAGTTCCGCTTGCGGAGGCCCTGCGTTTTCTCAGCCGTCACTCTTCGGATCGTCGTGTCGCAGCGGCCTGCCTCCACCTGCATGAGAGCGTGCAGGCGGGGAAACGTCTCTCCGGGGCCTTGGAGGAGACCGGTCTTTTCCGTGACGATCTCGTTCGCATCGTCGATTCCGGAGAACGCACATCTGCCTTGAGCGGAGTTCTCGACCAAGTGGCCAAGCAGTACGCGATGGAAGACAAACAGCGGCGGAAGATCCGTTCCGCTCTCACTTATCCCGTCGCTATGACTGTTATCGGCGTCGGCGTCGTCGTCTTTCTGTTGACGTACGTCGTCCCGAAACTGACGGAGCTTTTTACGGATATGGGGCATCAGTTGCCTCTTCCTACGCGTATGTTGCTGGCGATAACCGGATTCCTTCGCTCATGGGGAATACCGTTGCTTCTCGCGCTCCTTCTCCTTTTTTTCTATGTACGGCGCAGGAAGAAGAAGTTCGCACTCCCGTTCTTCCGGAGGGTACGCGAGAACATCACTCTTTCTCTTGTGATGTCCCATCTAGGTACCCTGCTTTCGGCGGGAATCCCTTTGGTTCAGGCGTTGAACATGGCCGCTTCGATGGATTCCAACTCCGCCCGATGGCAGGAGACCGCCCGTCTTGTCAAAGAGGGTTTCCGATTCGACCGGGCGCTTGAAAAACAGGGCGCTTTCTCCGAAGAGGTGATCTATATCCTTCGGATCGGAGAGATGGGCGGCGATCTACCGGGGGCGATCAAGCAGGTCTCAGAAATGAATTGGGAGGAAGCGCTCGAAAGCATGGAACGTCTTTCTACTCTGGCGGAGCCGATACTGGTGCTTTTTTTGGGCTTCTCCGTAGGTTTTGTTGTGCTCGCGATATTGCTTCCAATATTCGAGCTGTCCAGCCTGGCCGGTTAGAATGAATTTTTCGTAAAGGAAATGGAGGAAGAAAACATGAAATTTCGTTTCGGAAGCACACGGAGAAAAGGGTTCACCCTCGTCGAAGTACTCGTGGTCGTCGTCATCCTTGGTCTTCTCGCCGCCCTCGTGGCCCCCAGGGTAGTCGGGCAGGGAGAAGAGGCGAAGCGGACCGCGGCCTCGGTGCAGATCCGAGAGATCGAGCAGGCTTTGGAAATGTACAGGCTCGATAACAGCATGTACCCCACGACGGCGCAGGGGATTGAAGCTCTTGTGAACAAACCCTCTACGCCGCCCGAACCGCGCCGGTACCGTCAGGGCGGGTATATACGACGACTTCCCGTCGATCCGTGGGGAAATCCGTACGTGTACCGCATGCCCGGCGATCATTCGGAATTCGATCTCTTCTCGAAAGGACCCGACGGAGAAGAAGGCGGCGAGGGCGCAGGGAAGGATATCGTCAACTGGGAGTAGACGCCTCCTACTTCCGAACATTTAGCCGAGCAGGTCGCCTCCTTTAGATGAGGCGACTTTTTCTTAATCTCCTTGCGTACGATGTTCAACTCCTCGGGAAGTGTGATAGAATGTTTCATCGTTATCCGTGTATTTTCGATGCTCGACGCTGTAATTTCAACATTTCTCATGCTTTTTACAAGATCGGGGGGCGCAAATGAGTACGATGAGAGTTACGACAAGGGTTCGACGGGATGATCAGGCTGTTGTGACCGAAGCCCGGGGATACGAGCTTGTCATGGATCAGTCGAAGAAAAACGGCGGTTTGGAAAATACGTTGAAACCTATGGAGGTACTGCTCGCTGCACTCGGAGGGTGCATCACCATGGTCGCCAAGGGACAGGCGGCGCTCAAAGGAGTCGACATCCGCGAAATCTCGCTGAACATCGAAGGGGAGTACGATTCCGACGGTTTCTCGGCGATCGCGATTCGGGCGAACGTAGCGTCTTCCTCGTCGAAAGAAGCGATAGAGGAGTTTCTTCACCATGTGGAGAGCGTCTGTCCGGTAAGCAACTCTCTGAAAGCACACATTTCGATGGAGGTGGTGCTCGAATAGAAAATCCCGACATGAAGATGCCGTTTCCGCGAGAGACGGAGTGCGCACGCCCTTTCCGAGAGTGAAATTTTTGGATGAAACAGGAGGGATAGTATGGCTTTTCTAGAAAATTTCGGTCTGACCAACGCCACGGACATCACCACGGGAATGCTGATGCTTATAATGATCGCATACGCTCTTGGAGACATTATCTCCTACAAGACGAAGGCAGTCTTCTCCATGATCTTCGTCACGGGATTCATCTTTCTCATAGGCTTCTGGATCGGGTTTCCCAAGAACATCTTCCAGGCCACCGGCGCCTTCGCATACGCCGCTGTGAGCCTTCCGTTCATCCTCGTCCACATGGGAACCCTGATGAAGCTGAAAGACATCAAGCAGGAGTGGAAGACTGTGATCATCGCCTTCACAGGGCTTGTCGGCCTCTCGCTCGGTCTTTTCTTCATAGCGGGCCCCATCATCGGCAGAGAGATGTCACTTACCGCAGCCGGTCCCATTTCCGGAGGTATCGTCGCGACCATCATCGTATCGGAAGCGGCGAAGAAAGTCGGGCTTGAGCATCTTGCAGTCTTTGCCACTTTGTTGCTTGTTCTGCAGAACTTTGTGGGACTTCCCATCGCCTCGCTCTGCCTGAAATCGGAAACAAAACGCCTTCTGGAAAAATTCCGCAAAGGCGAAGCCGAAGGAACGGCCGCCGCATCCGCCGCGAAGAGCGACCCGGAGACCCCAAGCCTGAGAATATTCCCCGCCCTCCCCAGACCGTTGCAGACCCCTTTCGTCCTTCTCGCGAAGACGGCCATCGTCTCCTGGATAGCGCTTTTCGCAGCGCAGCATTACAACGCCATGGTTATCGAGGCGGGAATGTCCTATCTGCAGATCCATAAATTCGTCATCGCGCTCATCATGGGCATTCTCTTTTACGAAACCGGTTTTCTTGAGCACAAGGTCCTCGATAAAGCCAACGCCATGGGGTACGCCATGTTCTTCTGCCTCATCTTCGTCTTCGTCAGCCTTCCCCAGGCAACCCCGGAACTTGTCCGTTCGTTGGTATTTCCCGTCGTTCTTTCCTTCGGCATCGCGCTTGTCGGAATCGTCGGATCGACGTTCTTCACGTCGAAGCTCCTGGGGTATACGTGGGCGATGGCTACCGCCATCGGAGTTACCTGCCTTTTCGGTTTCCCGGCGACTTTCATCATCACCGACGAGGTAACCACTGCCGGATGCTCCAACGCGCAGGAGAAAGAGTTCTGCATGAGCCATCTTCTTCCGAAGATGCTCGTCGGCGGGTTTACCACGGTCACCATCGGATCGGTCATCCTTGCCGGGTACCTCGGTCAATTTATCGAGGCTCTGGCGAAGTAGACCGTACGCTCTCGAAGGAGCTGTTTTTTTCTCGGGCGGAAGCTCACGCACTCGAGTGCGGCGGCCGAGTGTGTTCTTTTCTACCGAGGGCTTCTTTACGAAGCGGCATGAGAGCCGTACAGAGGGCCGGGAATCCGCCACTGTACGGCTTTTCCGTCTTTTCTGAAGTTGCGGGCGCGTATTGTCCGCCGCCCTTGCTGCGAACGGGGAAAGTGCGTATCATTACGATACGGTCTTTCGACCGTACGGAGGTATCTCTTACGGGGGAGAAGGAGGGGTATTCATGAAAAGAAGATGTATCGGAATGCTTCTTGCGTGCGCTCTTTTGGTCGCGATGCCGCCGCAAGGAGCGTCGCACGCTGCCGAAACGGCTCTCTCCGTTGTCGGAGGCGAGCCGATGATCTATCTGTGCGACAACGGAGACAGGATTGTCGTTCGATACTACACGCTCTCCGACGAAAGTCTCCGCTTCGTGAAGGTTCTTTTTCCCGACGGGACGGAATACACGCTACCCCAGGTGCTTTCCGCCTCGGGAGCCCGCTACACGGACGATATCGAACTGCTCTGGTGGGTAAAAGGGGACGACGCCTACGTCGAAAAGCGAAACGAGGCTGGAGAATGGAAGCAACTCTACACGGAGTGCAGCTTCAAACCTTGATGCTTGATTCTATGGAGTAAACGAAGAAGCTCCCTGAAAACCTTCCCCGAAAAAAGACGGAAAGGCGGCAAGGGAGCTTCGTGTTTTCGAAACCGTGCCCGAAACTTGCGATAACATGGCGTACAGAGCCGCAGTACAGGCGTTCTCAAAGCGCTTTCTTCGGCGCCGACGCCCGTTCGCCGCTCTGCGGATCGAACTGAATTCAGCAGAGGAGGAGTGCGTCCATTTTTTTACGGAGTTCATCCCATGAAGGAACTCCCCTGAAAAGCACTTTCCCTTCGAAAATCCATGTCGGTTCGGCCCGTATATTGAATCGGACCAAGTCGAAGAACCAGAAGAAGCATCTGGGGTCGTAGATGTTCGTCTCGACACTTTCACCAAAATGGCGCCGAATCTCGCCGAGCAGCTCTCCCACCGCCGCACGGGCGGCTGCCTGCGGGAAGGAGGACATCTCCTCGCTTCCGTACAGGAAGTTGCTTCAGCACACCGAGGACATCGGTTTTTCCATGTAAATCTTGAGTCGACGCGGCATTGCAAACCTCCTATAAAGTATCCGAGACCAGCGTGTCGTACTCCACCGCCCGGTACTGCGCATACTTCTTCCCGGTGACGCTGATCGCCGCAGGAGGGCAGAACGCGACGCATCGCTGACATACGACACACCGGTCAAGAAACCGGGGGTATTCCTCCATGACGATGTTCTTTGCCGGGCAGAGACGGGCGCACTTTCCGCATTGAATACAACTGTTCCTGTCGACTTCGAGAGGAAATGAACGTTTCATAAGGGCCCACGGCGCCTTCTTTCTCGCCAACCAGTTGAAGAAAGGGGAAAGCGGCCCGCCTCGCCGCCACGACGCCCGTTCTTCGAGAAGCTCGCGTGCGAATCTTCGCGCATCCTCTTCGCACTTGCGAATTTTGACCGCGTTTTCCTCCGCGGGGATGCGTTTGTTCGCATAGTTCGAGGGCATGACAAACTCCGCGTAGCCGACGGTTTTGAATCCTTTTTTGTCAAGCAGCGCGCGCAATGGCGCCCGAAGTCCGCCTGAAAAACCTCCCATAGTTGAAAGCGCGAATGCGCTCCGCCCCTCCCCCGCGGAGAGTTTCTCCAGAACATCCCAGACGAACGGATACGTAGAGAAACAGGCTATGGTAACGGCGATGCCGAGAGCCGTATCGTCCGCGGGCGCCGGGATACCCTTCTCGAGCCGAAGCAGACGGACCTTTTTCCCCCCCGCCCGAAGCTCGTCGGCGACAGCCCTTGCAGCAAGAAGAGTATTCCCTGTACCGGAGAAAAAATACAGATCTACGGAAGATTCTTTCATAATGCTTTCTGACCTCCTTCTATATGGGGTTTCGATAGAGGATATTCTATCATTTCCGCCATATAGCCGAGCCGAAGAAAAGTACAAAAAGGATAATCTAGTGTAAAATATCCATTGAGAAGAGACTTTGCAGGAGGTGGGAGAGATGAAAGTTTCCGGAGTGCTGATCATTCTTCTCGTTGGATTGTTCTGCGGGGCGAGGGCGTTCGCGGCCGTACGGCCTCCTCTGGACAACGAAATCCCGAGGACCGTCCAGACCGCGTCGTTCGCCCTTGGCTGATTCTGGGGGCCGGATGCCCGGTTCGGGCTTCTTGAAGGCGTCCTCCGCACGCGCGTCGGCTATGCGGGGGGAACAACGCCGGATCCGACCTATGAGGATATCGGCGATCATGCGGAGACTCTTCAGATCGATTTCGACCCGGAGGTAATAACCTACGCGGAGCTGCTGAATGTTTTCTGGACCAGCCACAATCCGGCCGCCAGGCCGTGGTCGACGCAGTACCGCTCGGCTATCTTCACTGCGGACGAGCAGCAGCGCCTCGCGGCGGAGAGAAGCCTCGGCAAGGTGAAGGAGGCGCTCGGAGGACGAGTCTTTACCGCGATAGAGCCGCTGAAGCGATTTTATCCGGCGGAAGCGTACCATCAGAAATACTATTTGCGGCAGGACCATGTGCTGATGACCGACTTCACGGCATTCTTTCCTGATGAGGAGGATTTTATGAACTCCCCGGCGGCGGCCAAAGTGAACGGTTTTCTTTCGGGGATAGGCCCTGAAGAGCTGATGCGCAGGATTCTGCCGAAACTCGGACTTTCCGCGGAGGGAGAACGGCGTCTCCGGCTCAGAGTTCGTTGAGCCGCAGAATCGCTTCCACGTTCGCGCGCTTGTCTGCGCACTCGGAGCAGAGCCCGTACGCCAGAAGCTGCTTCCCCTCTACGACGTACCCCTCTGGAAGCATAAGAAGAGGAATGGGCTGATCCTGAAGGCAGACCATCTTGCCGCATGACAGGCAGAGAAAGTGGGCATGATTCCCCGGGCAGCCGTTCGACTCGGCGGGGTGGGCGCAGTAATGCCAGGCGCCGTCAGCTCCGAAGACTTTGTGGACCAGCCCCTTGAGTTCGAGGAGGACAAGCGTTCTGTGCAATGAAACCCTGTCGGGCTGCTTCCCCCGGAAGCGGTCCGACAGGCCTTTTAATGAAAGAGGCGTCCCGGCTTCGTAAAGAAGCGCAAGCGCCTCTTTACGAAGCGGCGTCGGGCGGACTCCCTGTGCGCGAAGCAGAGCGGCAGGTTCCATTACCTCGACGCGAAGGCGCAGATAGGGTAGTTGCAGCTTCGGCACTTCCTGCACAGTCCTCCGGCGCCCCATCGGCGAACCTCGGAGAGAGTGGGTATAAGCCCCGCGAAGAGACGGTTGAGAAGAATGTCCATGCTCGTCCACTCGTCGTGCACCACACAGGCGGGCGCTCCCACTATCTTCGTTTTGTCCTGAAGCGCAAGCATCAGCCGTGCTCCTGGAAGTGTAGGAACGCCGTTGAACACCACGCTGTCCGAAACTTGAGCGATCGCGGTTCCGGTCCGATCGTCCGCGTCGACGCTCATGCCTCCGGTGACGATGATCAATTCCGCTCCTTTGTCTATGAACGACCGTATAGCTTGGGCGATCTCCTCTTTTTCATCTCCGGTGATCGTCTGTTCCATCAGCGTCGAGCCGTAGAACGCAAGTTTTCGTACCAGCTTCGGGGCGAAGGCGTCCCGTATCCGCCCCTCGACGATTTCTCGACCCGTGGTCACAAGGGCCGTCCTGAGAGGATGGAACGGAAATACCGTGATAGGCAGGGCGGCGGATTCGGCCTTGGCGACCTGCTCCTCGCGCATCGTCAACGGTACGACGCGAATGCCTGCGACCGCTTCGTCTTTTTTCACAGGGACCTTGTTCGGAATTGTTACCGCGATCCAGTCCGTGTCCTCGTTGATCCGGTGAATCGACTCCGCGTCGTAGACGACCAGCCCGTTCCATTCGGAGTACAGGGCGATTTTCCCCTCCTCGGGTCCGTCCAGGCGCAGCCCTTCTCCGGCAAGGCGTGTTGCGAGCCTCGATGCCGCGTCGTCCTCGTGAACGTCGTTATCTTCCATGTGGAGAACCGAGATCGAGTTCTTTCCCATGCTGCGAAGCACTGGGAGATCGTCGTGTTTGATGATGTGCCCTCTCTTGAAACGCGCCCCTTTATATCCCGATTTCACGTCGATCTGGGTCATGTCGTGAGAAATAGGCATCCCAATTGCGTCTTCAATGCGAACGTACTCTATTCTGGCCATGTGTATCCCCTCGCTCCGAATAAAACTGCTCTACACAAAAAACCAACGATATTATAGCATGTCGTCGAGATGTATTGGATATTTAAAGTATACATTGTGCAGTTACTTGTTTTAAAGGATTGGCTATGCTATGATCTCCGTAATTGTGATGTTCTACACAATCTCTTGCTCTTGTGTTCAAAGGAGGGAAATCATGGCTTTCAGCGTTGAGGAGATCCGAGAAACGACACGAAGAATAACGGAGCCTTGGCAGAATAAGAAAGGCGGGCTTATTCCCATTTTACAAGCGGTTCAGGGAAAATTGGGGTATTTGCCTCAGGAGGCGTTGGAGACTATCTCCAGGGAGTTGAAGATTCCTCCGTCCGAAATTTTCGGCGTGGCGACGTTTTACGCGCAGTTCCATCTGAAGCCGCGGGGACGTCATGTCATCCGGGTATGCAGAGGAACGGCATGTCATGTGCGCGGAAGTTTGAAGATTCTTGAGAAGGTGAAGGATATCGCCGGAGTGGGGGAAAACGAGACCACGGAGGATCTTCGGTACACGATAGAACCTGTGGCATGCATAGGCGCGTGCGGTCTCGCTCCCGTGATGATGGTCGACACGCAGACATTCGGGAGGCTCGTTCCGGACATGGTGAAGGGCATTCTCGACAAGTTCGAGTAGAAACGGGGTGACGGCGAATGGAGCAAAAGAAGATTACTAGCCTCGACGATCTGCGAAAGATCCGCGAAAAGTCGAAAGATCTCTCCTCGGCGCGTTCAGGAGGAGGGACGACGGTCGTCGTCGGTATGGGAACCTGCGGAATTGCGGCGGGAGCGAGAGAGATACTCAACGAGGTCATGTCCGAACTCGCCAGGCGCAATCTGGACGATGTCGCGGTGCAGACCACGGGGTGCATCGGCATGTGTCAGGACGAACCTCTGCTCGACGTCATACGTTCAGGGCAGCGAGTGACCTATGGGCGCGTGAAACCCGAAGATGTCGCGACCATAGTCGCCGAGCACGTCGTCAACGGCCGCGTCGTCGAGAAGCTGGCTATCGGACGGGCCGACTGAGCGGAAGGAGAAGGACGAATGACTATTTTCCGATCCCATGTTCTGATCTGCGGGGGCACCGGATGCGTTTCGAGCGGCGCCTCGGAGATAATCGGTTCTTTCAAGAAAGAGCTTGCGCGAAGGGAACTTGACGGCGAAGTTCTGGTTGTTCCCACGGGGTGCCACGGTATGTGCGAGATGGGACCGATTGTCGTCGTCTACCCGGAGGGGACGTTTTACTGCAAGGTCACGAAGAATGACGTTGCCGAGATCGTCGAGGAGCACATCTTCAAGGGCCGCCCCGTCCAGAGGCTCATGTACGAGGGATCCGGCGATATGCCCGTCATCCCTCACTACAAGGAGATCCCTTTCTACGGAAAACAGCATCGTATCGCTCTCGCGAACTGCGGGTATATCAACCCGGAGAACATCGACGAGTATATCGCCAGGGGCGGTTACGAGGCGCTGGGCAAGGCGCTTTCGTCGATGACTCCGGCGCAGGTGATCGAGGAAGTAAAGATTTCCGGCCTTCGCGGGAGAGGCGGCGGCGGATTCCCCACCGGGCTGAAGTGGAGCTTTTGCGCCTCTGCTCACGGAGAGAAGAAGTACGTTATCTGCAACGCCGACGAGGGGGATCCCGGCGCTTTCATGGACCGCTCCATTCTGGAGGGAGACCCGCACAGCATAATCGAGGGCATGATGCTCGGAGGCTACGCGATGGGCGCCGACGAAGGATATATCTACTGTCGGGCCGAGTACCCCCTGGCGATAGAGCGCCTGAAGAACGCCATCGCGCAGGCCGAGGGGTACGGGCTTCTTGGAGACAGCATCATGAACAGCCCGTTCTCTTTCCACCTGCATATCAAGGAAGGCGCGGGCGCGTTCGTCTGCGGCGAAGAGACCGCGTTGATGGCATCCATCGAAGGTCGCCGCGGTATGCCCCGCCCTCGCCCGCCGTTCCCTGCGAATTCCGGACTCTGGGGGTATCCGACGAACATCAACAACGTCGAAACGTGGGCCAACGTACCGCAGATAATCAGCAACGGCGGCGACTGGTACGCCTCCATGGGAACGGAGAAGTCGAAAGGGACGAAGGTTTTCGCCCTGACGGGCAAGGTGAAGCATACCGGCCTCGTCGAAGTCCCGATGGGGATCACCATCCGGGAGATCATCTTCGACATCGGCGGAGGTATCCTCGACGATAAAAAGTTCAAGGCCGTGCAGATAGGCGGTCCCAGCGGAGGCTGCCTTACCGAAGAGCACCTGGAAACCCCCGTGAGCTATGAATCGCTTACGGCGCTCGGCGCCATCATGGGTTCCGGCGGGCTTGTGGTCATGGACGAGGCCAACTGCATGGTCGACGTGGCGAAATTCTTCCTTGAATTCACGCAGAAAGAGTCGTGCGGCAAGTGCGTGCCGTGCAGAGAGGGAACCAAGCACATGCTGCTGCTTCTTGAGAAGATCACCGAGGGCAAGGGAACCATGGCTGATCTGGATACTCTGGAGGAGCTTGCGTACATGGTGCGGGACATGTCTCTCTGCGGACTGGGACAGACGGCCCCGAACCCGGTGCTGACCACCCTCCGTTACTTCAAAGAGGAGTACCTCGCACACATCCGGGACAAACGGTGTCCGGCAGGGGCCTGTACCGCGCTGCTTGAATACACTATTCTTCAGGACCTGTGCAAGAAGTGCGGCATCTGCGCCAAAAACTGCCCCGTTCACTGCATCCCCGGTGATCGGAAGTCCGGCTATCTCATCGAGACCGACAAATGCATCCGCTGCGGGACGTGCTTCGAGAAGTGCCCCTTCGGCGCCATCGAGAAAAAGTAGTCGTGGAGGAGGAAAACACATGAGCGAAATCACCCTCGTCATCGACGGAATGGAGTGCAGGGCGTCGAAAGGAGAGACCATACTCCAGGTCGCCCGAAAGAACGACATATATATCCCTACCCTCTGCTGGATGGAGGGGCTGACTCCCATCGGCTCCTGCAGAATGTGCGTCGTCGAGGTGGCGGGCAACGCAAAGCTCCTCACCGCGTGCACCACGCCGGCGGAGAACAATATGAAGGTCTCGACGAAGACCGAAAAGCTGGCCAAGTATCGCCGGCAAATTCTGGAGCTGCTTTTCGCCGGACGGAACCACTTCTGCATGTTCTGTTCGCAGACCGGCGACTGCGAGCTGCAGCGTCTCGCCATAGAACACGGCATGGATAACGTGCGCTATCCGTTCCTGTACGAGTCGTTCCATAACGACGCTTCGGATCCGAATATCCAGCTCGACCACAACCGCTGCATACTCTGCCTTCGTTGCATCAGGGTCTGCGCCGAGAAGGTAGGCGCGCACACGCTCGACCTTGAAAAGCGAGGATGGGGAACCAACATCACCGCCGACCTCGGCAAACAGCTTGGAGAAAGCGATTCCTGCGTCTCTTGCGGAGCGTGCGCGCAGGTTTGCCCCACAGGCACCATCACGCTGCGGGACTTTGTTTACCGCGGACGACGGCACGACTGCGACGATCAGGTGGAGAGCATCTGTCCGCTCTGCTCGCTCGGCTGCAGGATCAAGGCGTATGTCCGGACGGGAAGCATTGTCCGCGTCGAAGGAATCTCCGGCGACAGTCCGGACGGCGGCCAGCTCTGCCACATGGGGCGCTGGTGGCTCCCGAAATCCACAGAGCGCGAACGCCTCTCCGTCCCGATGATCCGGTCCGGCTCCACCTTCCGTGAAGCGACGTGGGAAGAGGCTCTCGAACTGGTTGCCGAAAAAATGGCCCCCGCGCTGAAGGCCGACAAGGCTGGGGCGCTCGTGAGCGAACTCTCTACGGACGAAGAACTCACCGTGATCTCTTCCTTCTTCCGCGATACTCTGGAGATGAAGAATGTCGACGGTTACTACGGCAATATGCTCCGCGGCTTTGTCCGGGGGCTGAAACCTTTCGCCGACCAGGGAGTCCGTCCGTTCACAGGGGCGCACAACATTCTCAAGAGCGACGCGATCGTGGTCGTCGAGGCCAACCCGCAGGAGGAGACTCCTGTCGCGGCGAGCTACATCAGAGTGTCCACGGTCATCGAACGGGCGAAGCTCATCAACGTTTCCACAGGCAAAAATCCCTTCGACGGCATTACCGATTCGGACCTCAGGACGACGAAAAAGGAGATGCTCTCGCTTCTTTGCGCTCTGCGCAAAGCGGTGGAAGGCGAAGAAGAAGGAGCGACCCCGGAAGTGAAGGCCGCTGCGGCCATCCTAAAGAATGCGAAGAAGCCCGTTGTGATCCTGGGCTCGAAGCTGGCGGAGGAGGATCCCCTGCTTGTGACCGAGGCCGTGAACCTGGCCGTCGCTGCGAAAGCTTTCTTCGACGACGGATTGGGCGTCGTCCCCATGCTTCGGGCAAGCAACAGCCTCGGGGCCTTGAACACGATTACAGGGGAGAGCGACTGGCTTACCGACGGACAGCTCGACTTCCTCTACGTGCTCTCGACCGGTATGATCTCGGAGGACAAGCGCTCCCTTGAGGCCATGACCCGCGCCCGTTTCGTCGTGGTGCATACTCCGTTCATGATCCATCCTCTGGTGAACATGGCCGATGTTCTTCTTCCCGCTCCCGCATGGTTCGAACGCAGCGGGCACTACTGCACCATCGAGGGAGAGCGCCGAAGAATGAACCTGGTTACGGCTCCCACCGGCAATGTCAAGGGACTCTCGGTAATCATGAAGGAACTCGCCGGGAGGCTTGGCGTCGAGGTGCAAAAGGCTTCCGCAGCTCCTTGCGAGAACGTGTACGAGGCGAAGGCGGCCTCGAACACGGCCCGAACAGTATTTGTGAAGGAGGTGCGATGATCATGTCGAAGCCGAAAATCGCGTCGGTCTGGCTTGAAGCCTGCGCGGGCTGCCACATGTCCTTTCTCGATATAGACGAGCGCATCGTGGACCTTCTGGGCAAGGTGGAACTTACCGCCACGCCCATCACCGACATCAAAGAGTTCCCGCAGGTAGAGGTCGGCGTCATCGAGGGTGCGCTCGGGAACGAAGAAGAGCTTCACTTGGCGAAAGAACTTCGCGAACGCTGCAAGATTCTCATCGCATGGGGAGACTGCGCCGTTTTCGGAGGCATCAACTGCATGCGCAACTTTTTGCCCGCCGAGCAGGTGCTCAGGGAAGGGTACGTCGAGACGGTCAGTACGGTGAACCCCGATGGAGTCATCCCCGGAAAGGATCTCCCGGCCCTTCTTCCGCACGCCATTCCTGTGGACCGGGCGGTGAAGGTGGATGTCTACGTTCCGGGGTGCCCTCCGGACGCAGACACCATCTATTATGTCTTCAGCGAGATTCTGGAGGGGCGGATTCCCTCCGTCCCCACGGACATCATGCGCTACGATTAGCGGAGGACCGAAGAATGGAGAACAAGAAGAATACGATAGTGGTCAATCCCATCACCCGCATCGAGGGGCACGGCAAGATAACCGTGGACCTCGCCGACGACGGATCCGTGGACAATGTTCGTTTCCACGTGACGCAGTACCGGGGGTTCGAAGTTTTTTCAAAGGGACGGGATTTCCGCGAGATGCCCGTCATTACGCCGCGTATCTGCGGAATCTGTCCGGTGAGCCATCATCTCGCCTCCGCCAAGGCGTGCGACGCCATCCTCGGCGTAACGCTCCCCGCTCCGGCGGCCAAACTGCGGGAGGTCATGCACATGGGGCAGTTCATCCAGTCCCACGCGCTTTCCTTCTTCCACCTGTCGAGCCCCGATCTGCTTTTCGGGTTCGATGCGGACCCCGCTGTACGCAACGTTGCGGGGCTGGCGAAGGAGTACCCCGAACTCGCTGTGGCGGGAATCGGAATGAGAAAGTACGGACAGGAGATCATCAAGACGCTCGGAGGGAAGAAAGTCCACCCCTGGCACAGCATCCCCGGAGGAGTCAATCGGAGCCTTCGTTCCGAAGAGAAGGACGGTATGCTTGCAGGGCTTCCGGGCCACAAGGAGAATCTGAGAAAGGCGCTCGCGTTGGTCAAGAACTATCTTGCTGAGAACGCACAGCTTGCCGAGCGCTTCGCCACGCTGGAAACGTCCTATCTCGGCCTCGTCAAGGACGGCAACCTTGAGTTGTACGACGGCCGCATCCGCCTGAAGAGCCCCAGAGGCCGAATAACCGACGAGTTCGACGACAAGGACTACTGCACCTTTATCGGCGAGCATGTGGAGGAGTGGAGCTACCTCAAGTTCCCCTTCTACAGGCCGCTAGGATATCCGCAAGGGTCCTATCGCGTAGGCCCGCTCGGACGCCTTAACGCCTGCGAGGATATTTCGACTCCTGAAGCCTCCGCCGAACTGGCGGCTTTCAGAAAGACGACCGACGACGGGATCGTGCACTATACGCTCTACTACCATTACGCGCGTCTTATCGAGATCATGTACGCCATGGAGCGTCTGGAGGAGCTGTTGCTCGACCCGGACGTACTGAAGAGCGATCTGCATATTACCGGCGATGTATCCAACCGTGAAGGAGTGGGTGTCGTCGAGGCGCCGCGAGGCACCCTCATCCATCACTACGAGGTGGACGAAAAAGGCGCCGTCGAGCGGGCGAACCTCATCGTCGCCACGGGGCACAATAACTTCGCCATGAACAGGGGTGTAGAACAGGTGGCGCGGGACTATATCACCGGTTCCGACGTAAAGGAAGGAGCGCTCAACCGGATGGAGCACGTCATCCGTTGCTACGATCCTTGCCTCTCCTGCTCGACGCACGCCGTGGGCAAGATGCCGCTGTTGCTCGAAATCCGGGATTCCGAAGGCGAGATCGTGAGGACGGTCACGAAAGAGTGAGAATTTTCGTCTGCGGGTACGGCAATCCATTTCGTACCGACGACGGAGCGGGGCATCATCTTGCCCCGCTCCTTGCCGCTTTTCTCGGGGGGCGCGGCGAGGAAGTCGAACTGCGGCTCGAACACCAGCTCCTTCCCGAAATGGCCGAAGAGTTCGAAGCGTTCGATCTGCTGGTCTTCGCCGATGCGCGCGTTCCGGGTACGGCTCCGGAAAAAGGCTATACGATCGAGGAGATCGATCCCGACCCGGCGCTTGAAGGTTTGAACATTCATTCAGTGGGACCGGAGTGGATCCTCGCCCTTGCCTCTCAGATCGCTTCCAGAGTTCCTCCCGCGCTGCTCGTGAGCGTCGAGGGCGAATCGTTCGACTTCGCCGAAACTCCGACACCAGGGTGCGCCGCTCGTATCGAAGCCGCCGCCGGGGCTTTCGAGGAATGGTTCGGGAAAAGGGTAAAAGTATTTGAGAGAAAAGGCTCGTCGTAGTAAAATGATTCGGGAAACGTAAGGAGACCGTTCTGTGGAACAAAAAAATCAGGAGGTGGTTGGTTTTGAAACGGAACTGGATGATTGCTCTCGTTGTGCTTGTTGTAGTCGCCGGCTATTACATGATGCAGCCGCAGCCGACGCCGCAGCCCCCGAAGGAAGAACCGGTGAAGGAAGCTCCCTCTCCGACGCCCGAGACGCCCAAGGCTGAGGAACCCAAGGCTGAGGAACCAAAATCCGAAGAACCGAAGGCTGAAGCGCCTAAGGCGGAGGAGCCGAAGCCTGAAGAGCCGAAAGCTTCCGGCGATACCGTAAAAATCGGCTATCTGGCAGCCCTTACCGGCGACTGGGCGGCCTACGGTCAGACCGAAGAGAAGGCCGCGCGTCTCGCCGTCGACGAGATCAACGCCAAGGGCGGCGTTCTCGGCAAGAAGATGGAACTCGTCGTCTACGACTTCCGCACCCGCGCCGAAGATGCTGTGAACGCCGTCCGCCGCATGATCGAGGAGGACAAGGTCGTCGCCATCGTCGGAGCCAACGGCAGCGGAATCAACATCGCCACCGCGCCCATCGTGAACCGTTTAGGCGTTTCCCAGATCGGTACAGTGTCCACCAACCCTCTCGTCACCGTCGATGAAAAGGGCGAAGTTCGTCCGTTCTCCTTCCGCATCTGCTTCACCGACCCGTACCAAGGCAAGCTGATCGCCTTCTTTGCAGCGAAAGAGCTTAAGAAGATGAAAGCCGCCATTCTGTATGACGTAGGAAACGACTACTCGCAGGGGCTTCGAGAGTTCTTCATGAAGAGTTATGCCGAATACGAAGGCGAAGTCGTGGCCGATCTCGGGTTCCGCGGCGGCGCCGATGTCGACTTCAGAGCCCAGCTCACGGAGATCCGCGACAAGGGGGCCGACGTCCTTGTCCTTCCCAACATGGGCAAAGAGATGGCGCTTATCATGAAGCAGGCTCGCGAGCTTGGCATGAACGAAATCGTCTTCGTCGGAGGCGACGGATACGGCGAGTTCATGTGGGAGATCGCGGGAGACGCGATGGAAGGTTCGTACTGGATCAACCACGTTGCACCGGAAGATCCCGCGATGCAGCCCTTCTTCGCCGCCTACAAGGAGAAGTGGGACGACGAGTGCAAGGAGTTCGTCAACGGCGTGCTTGGATACGACTCCATCCACTGGGTCGCCGACGCGATCGCCCGCGCCGGACAGGCGGATCCGAAGCTCATCCGCGACGCTCTCGAAGCCACCAAGGAGCTGAAGCTGCACCATGCGACGATTACCATGGATCCGAAGACGCACAACCCCGTCGACAAGGACGGCGTCGTGCTTATCGCCAAGGACGGCAAGGGACAGTTCTTCACGAAGATCAAACCGTAATACTCCGGACGTTTAAAAAATACAATATACCGGGAAAATACAAAGTGTGATATAGTTATTCGGCGACGAGGGTGGGCGGCAGGCGTCCGCCCTCGTCAATACGTGAAAGGGGTGATCTATATTTGGCAACGCTGATACAGCAGATCATCAACGGCCTCTCGCTGGGGTCGGTGTACGCTCTTATCGCCGTGGGATACTCTTTGGTTTACTCCATTCTTCTGTTTTCCAATTTCGCCCACGGGGGCTTTCTCGTCATCGGCGGCTATATCTGCTATGCGGCGCTTCGCACTCTCGACATGGGAATATGGATGGCCGGAGCGATTTCCCTCTTCGGAGCGGGGGTGGCGGCTATTCTCACCGAGCGTCTTGCGTACCGCCCCATCCGCGAGCGCACCAACGTAACGCTCTATCTTCTCATCGCGTCGATGGGGATGAGCATCGTCATCGAAAACATCTTCGTCATCGTGGCCGGAGGACGTTTCCGCGCCCTTCCTCCCGTCATTCCCACGAGCCCTGTGAACTTCTTCGGACTCGCCACAACAAGCGCCTTCGATCTTCTCTCCCTCGTCTCGGCGGTCGTCTTCCTCGGAGCGTTGCAGCTTTTCCTCTCGAAGACCAGGTGGGGGCTCGCCATCCGCGCGGCAGCCTATGATCTCCGTACCGCCGGCCTTATGGGCGTCAACGTCAATCGCCTGATCTCCATCGTCTTTTTTGTGGCGGGGGCGCTCGCAGCGGTGGGAGGCATCTTTCTCTCCGTGCGCTACACGCTCTACCCTCAGCTCGGCGTCATCACGATCAAGGCCTTCGTGGCGGCCGTTATCGGCGGCCTCGGATCCCTTCCGGGAGCTGTAGTGGGCAGTCTGATTCTCGGACTTGCGGAGATGCTCACAGCGGGATTCATTTCCAGTCAGATGCGCGACCTCGTCGTCTTTTCCCTGCTGGTCGTCACGCTGCTTGTCAAGCCTACGGGTTTGTTCGGCAAGAGCGTCAGCGAGAAAGTGTAGGTGAGCGGAAACCATGTCAGGATACGCTGAAGGTATTATCATTCTTTTGTGCATCAACGCGATCGCGGCCATGGGGGTTTCCCTGCTCACCGGCTTCACCGGCATCTTCTCGCTGGGGCATGCGGCATATATGGCGCTCGGCGCGTACACCGCTGCAATTCTCACGGTGCAGCACAGCGTTCACTTCTTCCCGGCGATCCTGTTGGGTGGGGCCGTAGCCGTCGCAGTTGCCTTTTTCATAGGAGTGCCGACCCTGAAACTTATGGGCGACTACTACGCCATCGCCTCCATCGGTCTCGGGGAGGCCATCAGGCTCATTCTGGAGAACTGGCAGTCGGTAACGAGGGGAGCGCGAGGCTATCCGGGAATCGACCCTTATACGACATTCCCCATCGCTCTCGGTTTCTTCATCATTCTGGCCATACTCATGTTCAACCTGATCAACAGCCGTTTCGGAAGGGCTTGCAAAGCCTGCCGCGACGACTACATCGCCTCTTCGTTGCTCGGTTTCAACACTGCCCGCATCAGGGTCGCAAGCCTCATGATTTCGGCGTTTTATTGCGGAGTGGCGGGCGCGCTTCTCGGCGGCTTCCTCTCCTTCATCCAGCCCGTAATGTTCGACATGCTCAAGTCTACCGAGCTGACGGCGGTCGTCGTCTTCGGCGGCCTGGGGTCGATGAGCGGGTGTATTCTGGGAACTGCGGTCATCACGCTGGTCACGGAACTCTTCCGTCCGATCTCCCAGTACAGAATGCTTATTTACGGGGCTGTCCTCGTGATCATCATGGTCCTTCGCCCGGAGGGCATCATGGGCAACCGTGAGCTTCTCTCCTGGATCAAGGATCCCTTCAGGAGGCGGGCGGGATGAACGCGGTCTTCGAACTTTCCGGTGTGACGAAGAACTTCGGCGGCGTACGGGCGGTCAGCGACATGTCCTTTTCCATTCCGGAGGGGCAGCTTGCCGGGCTCATGGGTCCCAACGGCGCGGGAAAGACAACGATTTTTAACCTGGTGACGGGCGTCTACGACCCGGACGAGGGCTCGATCCTTTTCCGTGGTGAAAATCTTGTACCTCTGAAGACGTACTCCATCGTTCACAGGGGTATCGCCAGGACCTTCCAGAACCTCCGCCTCTTTCAGCGCTCCTCGGTCCTCGAAAATGTCATGACGGCCGCGCAGCAGCATGTGCCGTACTCGTTCATCGAGGGAATGACGCATTTGGGCCGCTGGCGCGCCAAAGAAAGAGACATCAGGAAGAAGAGCATGGAGCTGCTCGACCGCGTAGGGCTTGCCGACAGGGCGAATCAGGCTGCGGGAACCCTTCCGTACGGACACCAGCGGCGACTGGAGATCGCCCGTGCGCTCGCGCTCGATCCGAAACTGCTTCTTTTGGACGAACCCGCAGCGGGAATGAACGCGGAGGAAGTCGTCTCGCTCAACACGCTCATTCAGGCGATTCACAGGGACTTTAAGCTGACGATCCTCGTCATAGAACATCATATGGATCTCATCATGGAGATATGCCCCCATATCGTCTGCATGAACTTCGGGGCTAAAATAGCAGAAGGAACGCCCGAGGAGATACAGAACCATCCGGAAGTCCTCAAAGCGTATCTCGGAGAGGAGGAAGAGGAATGAGCGAAGCGATGATGAACGAGAAAAAAGCCCTCCTCGAAGTCCATGACCTCCACGTGAGCTACGGCGCGATCAAGGCTCTCTCCGGAGTCTCCCTCAAGGTCTACGAAGGGGAGATCGTCAGCGTTATCGGCTCCAACGGCGCCGGAAAATCAACCCTTATGAACGCCATCATGGGTATGGTGAGGCGGGAAAAGGGCGAAGTCCGCCTTTCAGACGCCGTGCTCGATTCGAAAAGTTTCAGGGTCGTGCAGCAGGGAATCTCTCTCAGTCCGGAGGGGCGCAAGGTTTTCGCCCCCCTCACGGTGCTCGAGAATCTTCGGATGGGAGCGTTTCCTCGCGGGAACGACGGAAAGATCGGCGAAGATCTCGAATGGGTGTTCTCCCTCTTCCCCCGGCTGAAAGAGCGTATCGCGCAGTACGCGGGGACGCTTTCCGGGGGAGAGCAACAGATGCTCGCCATCGGCAGAGCCCTCATGTCCCGCCCGAAGGTGCTGCTCCTCGACGAGCCGTCGCTTGGACTTGCTCCGATCATCATAAAGGACATCTTCAAGGAACTTCGCCGGATCAACAATGATGGAGTTACTATACTCCTCGTCGAGCAGAACGCCCGTCAAGCGCTGCTCCTTTCCCATCGCGGGTATGTGATACAGACCGGTCGCCTGGTGAATGAAGGGCCTTCGGAGGAACTTCTCGCAAACGCGGATATCAAAGCGGCGTATCTCGGCGGAGGTCACTCCAAAGGAAAGACGACGCGGGCGCTCGCCTGAGCTGCGCACTGGCGCACCCGAGAAAAAAGTCCGACCCCCGAAAGGGTCGGGCTTTTTTTTCTCTATAAACTTGACAAAAATGGTAGGATATAGTATCGTGTGCTCAGTTCAGAGCAAGGGAAGTGGTTGCAATAAAACTTTCGACAAAAACGCGTTACGGTCTTCGCGCCTTGCTCTATATGGCCGAAAGGTACGACGGAAAACAGACTGTTCCCGTCGGAGAGATCGCCAAGGAGCAAGGGGTTTCGGAAAAGTATCTCGAACAACTTTTTTTGAAGCTCAGACGCAGCAAACTCATACAAAGCGTGCGAGGGGCCCAGGGAGGATACATGCTCGACAGGCCGCCGGAAGAGATAGCGGTCGCTTCGGTAGTGGAATCCCTTGAAGGTGATATCACGTTCGCCGACTGCCTCTCCCCCGGCGGATGCAGGAATAAAGGCTCCTGTCCGACGCATGAACTCTGGAGTCGGCTCAAAGGAAGTATCGATGAAATTCTCGAGGATACCACGCTCGCGGATCTTTTAAAGAAAAATACGGCAACGGAATCCGCCGGAGACGAGTCCGGCAACGGATGCTGTTCCAGCAGATAGAAGGGGGAAAACACTATGTCCAGACAGGTCTATCTTGACTACGCTGCCACGACGTTTACAGCGCCCGAGGTTGTTTCCTCGATGGCCCCGTACTTCACACAGTCGTTCGGGAACCCGTCGTCCATCTATTCCTTTTCCGAGAGCAACAGGAAGGCGATGGCCTCCGCCAGGCAACAGGTAGCGGATGTCCTCGGAGCGACGAAAGAGGAGATCTTTTTTACCAGCGGAGGCACCGAGGCCGATAACTGGGCGCTGAAGGGTGTCGCATGGAGGAACCGCTCGAAGGGAAACCATGTTATTACGACGAAGATAGAGCACCATGCCGTGCTGCATACGGCTCAGTTCCTTCAGGAGAACGGTTTCGAGGTGACGTACCTCGATGTGGACTCCGAAGGCAAGGTCCGCCTTGAAGATCTGAAAAACGCGGTAACCGACCGAACTATTCTTGTATCGGTGATGTTCGCCAACAATGAAATCGGAACATTGCAGCCGATAGCGGAAATAGGCGCATTCTGTCGTGAGAAAGGCATTGTCTTCCACACCGACGCCGTCCAGGCTGTCGCGCACGTCCCGATCGACGTGAGGGCGATGAATATCGACCTGCTCTCTCTCTCCGCGCATAAATTCTACGGCCCTAAGGGCGTCGGCGCGCTCTACGTGCGCAAGGGGGTAAAGATCGATAATTTCATGCACGGAGGCGGCCAGGAGCGAGGAAAACGCGCGACAACCGAGAACGTGGCCGGAATCGTAGGCCTTGGCGCCGCTATCGAGCTGACGGCGTCCAGAATGAAAGAAGCTTCGGGCCGCGTGGGAAAACTTCGCGACATGCTGATCGACGGCGTGATGAAGACGATCCCGCATGCGAAACTCAACGGCGCGCCCTCGGGCGAGCGCCTTCCGAACAACTCGAACTTCAGCTTCATCGGCATCGAGGGGGAGACGCTTCTTCTCGATCTCGACGGAGCCGGCATCTACGCTTCCACAGGCAGCGCCTGTTCGTCGGGATCGCTGGACCCCTCGCACGTGCTCATGGCTATCGGTCTTTCCCATGAACAGGCGCACGGTTCACTCCGCATGACGCTCGGGGAGGAGACGTCGGAAGAGGATATCCGCTACGTTCTCTCCGTGCTTCCGGGAATAGTGGAGCGACGCCGCGCCATGTCCCCCCTCTGGGAGGACTTTCTCAAGAAGACGCAAGGAGGGAAATAACGCTATGTACAGCGAAAAAGTATTGGATCACTTTCAGAATCCTCGCAATGTGGGCGAAATCGAGAATCCGGACGGTGTAGGCCAGGCCGGAAACCCCAAGTGCGGCGATATCATGAAAATCTATCTTCGCGTAGAGAACGACGTGGTCACCGATATTAAATTCAAGACCTTCGGCTGCGCCTCCGCGATAGCATCTTCGAGCATGGCGACCGAGCTGGTGAAAGGGAAAAATATCGACGAAGCATGGAGCCTTACGAACAGCGCGGTGGCCGAGGCGCTCGACGGCCTGCCCCCGGTGAAGATGCACTGCTCGGTGCTCGCGGAGGAAGCCATCCACGCCGCCATCAACGACTACCGCAGGCGGAAAGGACTGCCTGTTCTCGAAGACAAAGAGTACAATCACGACCACGGTCATCAGCATTAAGCCGTGAAGAACGCTGTCCAACGCTGTCCGTGGCCGGGGACCGACCCCCTCTACATCGCGTATCACGATGAGGAGTGGGGGGTTCCCGTCCGGGACGACGCCACATTTTTCGAATTTCTCATCCTTGAAGGTGCACAGGCGGGGCTCTCGTGGATTACCGTGCTGCGAAAACGGCAAGCCTACAGGAGAGCCTTCGACGGCTTCGATCCCGAAAGGATAGCCGCGTATGACGAACTAAAGATCGCGGAGTTGATGCGCGACGAAGGAATTATCCGGAACAGAAGAAAGATCGAAGGCGCCGTGAAAAATGCGCGCGCCTTTCTCCGTATCAAGGAGCGGAGAGGCTCGTTCGCACACTATCTTTGGGATTTTCTGGACGGGGCGCCAATCGTCAACAGATGGAGGAGTATGGAAGAAGTGCCTGCGGTGACTCCTCTCGCGGAGAAAATAAGCGCCTGCATGAAAAAAGAGGGCTTCGTTTTCTTCGGCCCGGTGATCTGCTATGCGCACATGCAGGCGACGGGAATGGTGAACGATCATTTGACCAGCTGTTTCCGGCACCCCGATTACGGAACGCGAAGCGGGGCGAAATGAGCGGCTCCGCCGTTTTTCGCTCCGCTTCGTCCGTTTTTCGGTTTATCTGACGCCTTCGAAGGGACCGCGCCACCGCATCTCCGTCTGCGAAAACGAAGGCTCTGCAATCTCCGCTTTCCTTGAAGCCGAGAATCCCTCGAACGGACCTCTCCAACTGACCGAGAACAAATCGTCAAGGTGCCGGTCGTTTCTTCTGAAGATGTCTCTCTGAGTTTCCGCCGCCGCTGTGAATCCGCACTTTTTCGTCATTGCAAACACTCCCTTCGAAATTATAAAGACAGAAAACGCACCACTTCGCAAATTTCTCAATAAAAAAACCGGGGACCCCAGAAAGGCGGCCCCCGGTTCCGGTTTTAGGGTGTACGGCTTATACGCCGAACCCACCGGAAGGGGGACCGCCGATAATGAGAAGTACGAGGACGAGTACAAGGAGAGAATGCATAAGTTCATTTGTTCTGCGCATGTTCATAGTAAGGATCCTCCTTTCCGGCGAAGTTTCTGTCTGAATATTGATAGGGATGATACAGCGCCTCCGCCTTCCTGTCAAGCACCTTTTTCCAGTCTTTTCGGATATATTTATTGTCTTAAGGGAAAGAAACGCCTGCGGAAGGCGAGGCGTTTCTTGTCGATCGATTAAAAGCGCGAGATTACTCTTTTGTGGAAATGCTTGGCTTAAGCATAAAATCGCCGTATGCGTCCACAAAGTGTTCATGCCGGTCAAGCCCTTCCAGTTCATCTTCGGAAGAGACTCGAAGGCCTATGATCGCCTTGATGAGGAAGAAGAGAAGAAACGACGTGGAGAGTGTCCAGAATGCGATGGATGCGACTCCGAGGATTTGTACGGAGAGTAGGTTTATCCCCCCTCCGTAGAGCAGACCGCCCTCCGTCGAAAAGACTCCGGCGAGTATCGTGCCCGTCGCTCCGCAAAGACCATGGACGGCGATGGCGCCTACAGGATCGTCGATGCGAAGCGTCCTTTCGATGAACTCGATTCCGTAGATCAAGACCATCGAGGCGATTAATCCTATACATACCGCTCCGAGAGGAGTGACTGCGGCGCACCCAGCGGTGATCGCAACCAACCCGCCAAGGACTCCGTTAAGCGTCATGCTCACGTCGGGGCGACCGTACCGGACCCAGGTGATGCACATAACGGCGACAGCGGCCGTTGCGGCTGCCAGATTCGTTGTCACGGCGATGCGACCGATGGAGAAGTCGGTTCCCGAAAGAGTGCTTCCCGGGTTGAACCCGAACCAGCCGAACCAGAGGATGAAGACGCCGAGTGCGCCGAGAGTAAGGCTATGCCCGGGAATCGCTCGTGGTTTCCCGTCGGCGTCGAACTTTCCTATTCGAGGGCCGAGAAGAAAAGCTCCGGCAAGGGCTGCCCATCCACCGACCGAGTGGACGACGGAACTTCCGGCGAAGTCGACGAATCCTTTTTCGCTCAACCAACCGCCGCCCCATACCCAGTGCCCCACTACGGGGTAGATAAACGCGCTGATGACTACGCTGTAGACGAGGTAAGCCGAGAAGCGAGTTCGCTCCGCCATGGCGCCCGAGACGATGGTTGCCGCCGTCGCCGCGAAAACGGTCTGGAAGAGAAGAAACGCGTAGGGAGAAACCGTTATTCCAAGGGATTCGCTTGTGACTTCGGCAAGAAAAAAGCCCGTGGAGCCGAAGAGAAAGTTCGACGAGGCTCCGAACATAAGGCCGAAACCCACGGCCCAGTACATGATGGAGCCAACGGCGAAATCCATTGTGTTTTTCATGATAATATTCCCCGCATTCTTCGCACGCGTGAATCCCGTTTCCACCATGGCGAAACCGGCTTGCATGAAGAAGACGAGAAACGCCGCAACAAGTACCCAAATAGTGTCAATCGCGATCTTCAGTTCATCGATGTTCATTCCGTCCAGCTCCTTTCGTTGTCGACGCGATCCGCATCGATCAAATCTCCTTGTCGCCCGTGCGAATTTTGATCACCGAAGCGATGTCGGAAATGAAAATTTTTCCGTCTCCTATGTTCCCGGTGGATAAGTTTTTCACCAACATCTCTACGAGCGGCTCCACCTGCTCGTCCTTCAGAACGATTTCGAAACGTACTTTCGAGAGAAGGCGCGATTCTAATTCCGTTCCTCTGTACATCTCTTTCCGGCCTCGCTGTTCTCCATATCCTAAAACGTGCGAAACCGTAATTCCGGGTACCCCGAATCCATCCAGAAGCGCCCTGAGATCCTCCTCTCTGCCCGGCCGGATAAGAATATCCACTTTTTTCATGTGTTCTCCTCCTTTGTTTTGTTGCATGTGTTTGAGTTATCGATGCGAAACAGGGTGAAGTGCGATTTTTAGCGCGATATTTTCGAGAAAATGGCGCATGCACCTATGAAAATTGGTGTATATGATAGCGTATCTTTAAATTTATGCAAGTGGCGTCTTTAAAAAAGGAAATGGGGAGAACATTTCTCCCCATGTGTATTTTTATGTTATGCTTCCGTTGCCTTTTCTTAGAAATCCTTCCAAGCAGGTTTGTCTCTCGGAGTCACTTTCCGGAATCGATGTTTCGCGGCTGCCCAGTCGTCTACAAGGTGTGCCGCGATGGTGCTTCCGGTACGACGGAGATGTCGTTCGAGGAAAAGTTTGATTTGCTCTTCGTCCTTCGTGCCGATATTTTCGATAAGCACCGAAGGTGCATGACACTTCGATTTCAAATCGTCGTCTTCGTCCAGGATATAGGCGACGCCTCCGCCCATCCCCGCGCCGAAATTACGCCCGACGGGGCCCAGAATCATCACCATTCCCCCGGTCATATATTCGCAGCCGTGATTTCCTATGCCTTCGGCCACGGCCGAAGCACCGCTGTTGCGTACGGCGAATCGCTCTCCGCACGAGCCTCGAAGATGCGCCTCCCCTGAAGTCGCCCCGTAAAGCGCAGTATTGCCCGCTATCGCGTTTTCCCCGGACGACAAGGGGGAATCGGGATGCGGTTGCGCAATAAGCACTCCTCCCGAAAGGCCCTTTCCGAAATAGTCGTTTGCGGCTCCTTCCAATCTAAGGATAAGACCGGCGCCGCAGAAGGCGCCGAAGCTTTGACCGGCGGTTCCGGAAAAAGTAAATTCCAGAGGTTGCTTCAGAGGAAGCGCCCCCTTTCGTTCGAGATGACCGGAAAGCATAGACCCTACGGCTCTGTTCGTGTTGTTTACCTCGTAGACTTTCTCGCTTCTTCTTCCAGTGAGGAGCCATCGCTCGGCATTTTCGATCAACTGCAGATCAAGAGCGCCTTTCAGAGAAAAAGGAAAGAATGTTTTTTTTCTGCGGGCTATGCGCGCCGGAAGATCCGGTATATGGAGCAACGGGTTCAAGTTCAACGAGAGTTCTTTTCCTTCAAGATCCGGAACGATCTCAAGGCGATCCGTCCTTCCGATAAGATCCTCGAAGCGACGGAAGCCTGTTTCCGCCATGATTTCCCGGATTTCTCCGACGAGGAATCGGAAAAACGTTTCTACATCCTCCGGGCGGCCTGAGAATCGAGAACGAAGTTCTTTGTCCTGCGTAGCGATGCCGGCGGGACATCGGTTCCGGTGACACTGCCTACAGAGAACGCAGCCGCAGATCGTCATCGCGGCGGTAGTGAAGCCGAATTCCTCTGCTCCGAGCATCGCGGCCATAACAACGTCGCGTCCCGTCATCATGCGTCCCTCCACCTGGAGAACGACTCGTCCGCGAAGATCGTTCAGCAGAAGCGTTTGTTGCGTTTCGGCGAGTCCGATCTCCCACGGCATTCCCACGTACTTCATCGAACTCAGGGGGGCTGCGCCGGTGCCGCCGTCGTGGCTGCACAGCGAGATGACGTCGGACCTCGCTTTTGCCACCCCTGCAGCGATCGTTCCGATCCCGGCTTTGCAAGCGAGTTTCACGTTGATGCGGGCGGACGGATTCACATTCCTCAGATCGTAGATCAACTGCGCAAGATCTTCGATTGAGTAGATGTCGTGATGCGGCGGAGGCGATATCAGATTCGTCCCCGGAGCGGTGTGCCGCAGTTCGGCGATTTCCGGCGTGACCTTCGGCCCGGGAAGATATCCTCCCTCGCCGGGTTTCGCGCCCTGCGCCATTTTTATCTGAAGCTCTTCGCCGTGGACGAGGTAGGAGAGCGTGACGCCGAAGCGTCCCGATGCGATCTGCCGAGTGGCGCTCTTCGTCGAACTGCCTTTCGGCGTGTTGTTTCGGGCGGGATTTTCGCCGCCTTCGCCGCTGTTGCTTCTCCCTCCGAGACGATTCATCGCGATCGCGATCGTCTCATGGCACTCCGGGCTGATCGCGCCGACGGAAATCGCTCCGCTGGTAAAACGCCGAAGAATGCTCTCTTCCTCCTCCACTTCCGCGAGAGGGACCGGAACACCGCTCCGAAAGCGGAACAGACTGCGAAGGACGAAACCTCGCTGCCGCTTCTCCGTCTCTTTCGTGTATTTTTTAAAGAGCGCATAATCGTTTTCAGAACACGCCCTCCTCCCCATCTTGGCAAGAGCGGGCGTGAAAAGATACTCTTCTCTCCTTCTTCGAGGCGCTCCTTTGCCGTTTCCTCCGTAAGCCTCGTTATGTCGAGTCAGGACATCGGCGGCGATTCCATTGAATCCTATACCCTCCAACTTCGAGGGCGTGCCGGTGAAACAGCGCGCGGTCACCGAATCGGAAAGCCCGAGGATTTCGAAGATCTGCGCACCGTGGTAGCTTTGGAGAGTAGAGATTCCCATCCGAGCAAGCACTTTCAGCAGACCGGAATCCATGGCGGCGATGTAGCCCTCGTATATGTTCGCCAAAGCGCGGTCTTCCTGCGTCTTCCCCATCTCGAACGATTCCCTGAGGCATTCGAAGACCATATATGGATTCACCGCCTTGGCTCCGTATCCGGCGAGCAGAGCGATGTGCATCACGTTGCGAATGTCGCCCGCTTCGACGACGATGTCGAGCTTCGTTCGGAGTTTCTTTCCGATAAGGTGCTGGTGGACCGCCCCGAGAGCAAGCAAGCTAGGGATAGGAGCCGCGTAAAGTCCGATATTCCGGTCGCTGAGCACCAGGACGGAATCGCCGCGTTGGGCGCTTCGCTCCGCCCGTTCGCAGAGAGTGTCGAGGGCTCTTTCCAGCTCGCCGTCGCCTCCGTCCGATTGAAACGTCATCGGGAGGACTCGCACGCGAACTCCTTCGGCGTCGACGTTTCGCAAATTCGCCATTTGGCCGTTGGTGAGGATTGGTGTCTTTAACTCTACAAAAGGCTTATTGTAATCCGTCTCGGTTCTGTCAAGACGGTCTCCGTATCCTCCAAGATATTGGACGAGAGACATGACCGTCTTCTCTCGAATGGGGTCGATAGGTGGGTTGGTCACCTGGGCGAAGGACTGTCGGAAGAAATCGAAGAGCAGCACCGGTTCCTGCGAAAGAACGGGAAGCGGCACGTCGACGCCCATCGATCCAATGGGTTCTTCCCCGGCGACGGCGGTGGGAAGCAGCTCCGTTTCCACTTCTTCGTTCGTTATTCCGAAGATCTTCCTTCGCACCGCGAGAAGATGAGGGTGCATGACCCTCTCCTCTCCAAGCTCCCGGAACGAATCGAGATTTCGTCTGTTTGCCTCCACCCAAGGTTGGAAATTGCCCTTGTCCGCTATCTCGCTCTTTATTTCGTCGTCCGAGTAAATACGCTTTTTATGAGTATCCGCGACGATCATGGCCCCGGGAGGAAGGATTCCCCGCGCCGTTATGTGCTCCGGAAGGATGTCCGTTACCCCGGCTTCGGATGACATGATGATTTCCTCCGTGTCGGTGATAATGTATCTGAGAGGGCGAAGACCGTTCCTGTCGGAGATGGCTCCCGCGCGGACGCCGTCGGAAAAGAGGATCGCGGCGGGACCGTCCCA
Organism: Synergistaceae bacterium; assembly: GCA_018436725.1. Taxonomy (GTDB): domain Bacteria; phylum Synergistota; class Synergistia; order Synergistales; family Aminobacteriaceae; genus JAAYLU01. Next base: position 129,931 of record JAHDKT010000029.1, read on the forward strand.
CGGCTCCATCATCCTGGCGTGATATTCATAGAACGCTTTTCGCGACGAGTCCATGAGAGGATTTTCCCGCCATGCCTCGGGAATGAGAAACATGAGCGCCGCCTCCGCAGCAGCTCCGTTCGCCGTGAAGAGTTCAAAGACGTTGTCCAGACTTGCGGAGTCGCTTCCCCCCGGTTCGATCACTGGAAGTATCTTCTTGAAGTCTTCCCCGAAAAGTTCGGAACGCATTGCTCCTTCGCGCGCGTTCATCCAGTTGATGTTTCCGCGGATGGTGTTGATCTCCCCGTTATGCGCAATAAAACGGAAGGGATGGGCCAGCTTCCACTGAGGAAAGGTATTGGTGCTGTAGCGCTCGTGGACCATCGCTATCGCGGAGCGTACCCGTCCGTCCTGCAGTTCGGGGAAAAACTGATCGATTTTCCCGCCGAGGAGTTGCCCTTTGTACACTATCGTCTTGGTAGAAAGGCTGCATACATAAAAATGTTCGCTCCCGTTTCGCCCGGAAATCGCAATTTCATTCGACACCCTCTTGCGCACGACAAGCAGTTTCCGCTCGAACTCGGGCGCGGAGAGTTCTCCCGGCGCGAGAAAGGCCTGGCATATAGCGGGGCGGCTCGCTCTTCCGGACTGCCCGCAGGCGGTTTCGTCCACAGGAACCTCCCTCCAGCCGAGGAAATGAAGCCCCTCCTCCCGGACTACCCTTTCGAATCTACCCTCGCAGAAGAGACGCGTCCGAGGATCGCGAGGGAGAAAGCACATCCCCGCCGCATACTTTCCGGGGAGGGGGAGATGAACATCCAGCAACAACATCTCCTCGGCTAGAAAACCGTGGGGAATCTGGAGCAGAATTCCGGCCCCGTCTCCGGTGCTTCCGTCCGCTCCTATTCCTCCCCTGTGACTGAGCCGGCCGAGTACGCCGAGCGCCCGCGTCACTATCGCGTGCGATGCCTCGCCCTGAATGGAGACGACGAGTCCGAGTCCGCAACTGTCCCGTTCCATGCTGGGGGAATACAGCCCCTGATCGTACTGTTCACCGCTTCGAGCCATTTCGGGACCCCCTTTCTAAGAAATGAACCACAACCGTACCGATGGATGCGGCCCGAAGGTTCTCCGCATCTTTTCTTGGAACTTCCTCCTTGAACGCCGTTCCCGGGGTAGGGCGATGGAAAAATATTCACGCATTGTGCCATAAGATGCTTCATTTGAAAAGGCCTGTAAACATGGAATATATAGTGAATAAATTTTTCTACGGATATTACGAAAGAGTGAAAAGAAGTTTCTTTCTTGGTTGGCTTTTCAGGGTGAAATGTCGAGGAGTATAATCTGTTTTTGTCGCTCACTTTTCTCTGAGAGGTGTTTTTCGTGGTGAATGGTATCTTCGTCTTTTGTGTCTTCGCCGTCGTCTATCTGGGAATGATCTTCGGGCGCTTTCCCCGTCTCGCGCTCGACCGTACCGGCATTGTCCTTCTCGGCGCCATCGTGCTCCTTGCCACGGGAAAGGCGTCTCTCGAAGGCGGCCGCTCCGGGATCGACGTCCCCACCATTCTGCTGTTGTTCGGCTTTATGGTTATCTCGGCGCAGTTCCGTCTCGGAGGTTTTTATTCCGAAGTGTCCCGGCGCATAGGCGCTCTTTCGGCGCCTCCGTCGCTCATTCTGGGCGCGGTCATCGGCGCGTCCGCCCTGATGTCCGCGCTGCTCACCAACGATGTAGTCTGTCTCGCCATGACTCCCGTATTGGGAGCCGGCTGCATCCGCCGCGGATTCAACCCGCTTCCGTTTTTACTCGCGCTTGCCTGCGCCGCGAATATCGGTTCAGCGCTCACGCTCATCGGCAATCCGCAGAATATGCTCATAGGACAGTACCTCTCGCTCCCTTTCGGCGGGTACACGCTCTTCGCCGCCCTTCCGGTATTTCTCTCTCTGCTTGCTCTCTGGGGGATCGTGCTCTTCCTTTTCCGCGGACGATGGAGTCTGCGAATGGAGGACCATTTTGTCGATGAGCGGGGCTTCGACGCCTGGCAAACGTTCAAGGGGGGGCGTCGTCTTGACGACGGTCGTGGGGCTGTTCCTCTTCTCGTCGCTTCCTCGGGATCTCACCTCGCTCGGCGCGGCGGGGATCCTTCTACTCAGCAGAAAGATGGCGTCGCGGCGGACTCTGGAGTTCGTCGACTGGCAGCTTCTTCTCCTCTTCCTCGGGCTTTTCGTCGTCAATGCGGCGTTCGAGGCGGCAGGAGGTCTTGAGATCCTCGAAAAATTCCTCGAATCCGCAGGTATATCGCTTTCTTCGCCGGTCTGGCTCTACGGAGTCACGACGGCGCTTTCGAATCTCGTCTCCAACGTTCCCGCCGTAATGTTGCTCCTTCCTCTTGTCCGCGACGTTCCTCAAGCGGGATATATTCTCGCCGTGTCCAGCACTTTTGCGGGCAACTTGCTGCTCGTGGGGAGTATCGCCAACATCATCGTCGCAAGCGAAGCCGAACGCATGGGAATCCCTTTCGACTGGAAACAGCACGCGCTCGTCGGTGTTCCGGTGACGCTGGTCAGTCTTGCGGCCGGACTTATTTGCTTTTGGATAATTTAAATTAAATACTCTCCCTCATGGATACTTGTTGAATTATTCATATAATCAACTTTATTCTCTTGTTTTTTGATAGGATAGTGGTATAGTGACGGGGTGATTTTCCGGAAGGCGACTTTTGTACGACGGAGGAGAAAAATGGATCTTTCGATTCTGTTCAGAGGCGTTGTCATTGGATTCTCGATCGCAGCGCCGGTCGGTCCCATAGGCGTTTTGTGCATCCGGCGCACGTTGACTGAAGGGCGCGCGTCGGGTTTGGTTTCAGGACTCGGAGCCGCAAGCGCCGACGCGCTCTACGGATGCGTTGCAGGCTTCGGCCTGACGTTTCTCTCGAACCTCCTGATCACCCGGCAGACTGAACTCCGCCTTGCCGGAGGACTTTTTCTGGTGTATTTAGCGCTGAAGACGTTTATGTCCCGGCCCTCGCACACGACGGCCGAGGCGAGCGGACGCGGCCTCCTCGGAGCGTATCTTTCCACATTCGTTTTGACGCTCACCAATCCGATGACGATCATCTCTTTCGCCGCGATCTTCGCCGGGCTCGGACTGGCCGAGGGGAGCGGGAACTACGCGTCCGCAGTCCTGCTGGTGCTCGGTGTGTTCATCGGTTCCGCTCTCTGGTGGCTTCTCCTGAGCGGCGGGGTCGGGGTGTTCAGGGAAAAATTCAGCACGGGCGGCCTCCGATGGCTCAACAGACTCTCCGGGGTGGTCATCGGATTTTTCGGCCTTCTCGCGCTCGGGAGTTTCTTGAAATTATGAGGTCTGAAGTCGATGTTCAAGTGAAAAAAATCGTATATAAAATTACATATCCTAATGGGAAGATATATATTGGAAAGGATCTCACTGATAGTATTAATTATTTCGGTAGCGCAAGTGATAAATTGATAGCAAAGGATTTTTCCCGAGAGCAACGGAAGAAATTTTCTATTTGTAAGGAAATTCTTTTTGAATCCTATGACGAATTAGAAATTAACCGCAAGGAAGTTGAGTTGATTTTGCAATATCAATCCAATAACCCTGATATTGGTTATAACCAATGGCCAAAAGTTAAAAGGAAATAGGCAAATGGCTCGGTTTTATTGAGAAAGAACAAAGCCGAGCCATTTGGTTTATTCTTTCTTCGTCGAAACTGCCGAGGAGAAAGAGAGCGAGATGACCTTCTTCGGACAGACGTCGACGCATGCGGCGCACGAGATGCACTCGGGTGAGTCCATTGCCGACGCTTTCACCATCGCGTTCACTTCCAGGCTCATAGGGCAGTTTTTCGTACAGAGCTTGCAGTCGATACACTTTTCGCTCTCTGCGTGAAGCCGCAGACGAGGTGTTCCGAGTTTTATTGCCGCGTACTTCCCTGCGATCATGAACGGGGCGAGCAGACAGCCGTAATGGCAGAACGGCCGCCTCCCGACGGCCAGCGAAAGGACCACCATCCCCCCCATGGCGATGTAGAACATGAGATACGAAACCGGAGTCGCCAAAGAAACCCCTCCTTCGATGCCGTAGAGAGGGGCTACGGAGAGAATACCGCCTGCGCGCACGAAGAATGCCGCCAGAAAAGCGAGCCATACGGCGGCGACGCCGTACTTGATGAGATCGTACTTCCCACCCGGGATTCTGCGGTCATTGGCCGGGAAGAGCACTTCTTGAACCGCGCCCCCCGGACATATCCAGCCGCAGAATACCCTCCCGGCGAAAAAGGCGAGAACCGCCGACAACGCAACGAAAAGAAGGCTTGACGTAACGATGCCCTTCCACGCGCCCTGCAGCGTGAGAAGCGGGGAAAGGTAGAACATCGTTACCGGGAGCGAGAGTACGAAGACCACCATAAGCGCTTTTCGTAGATTTTGTCGTTTCATTGTGATCCCTCCGTCGGTTGATTGCAGCGTATTATAGCACAAAATACCTCTATGGAGTATAAGTTTCCGTATATGCACATTTTTCCTCATGACCTTTGGGCGTCCTGGGCGTACAATAGAGCAAAACCCCCGGTGCGAGGGGAAGGAGGGGCCTTTGAATGGAGCATATTTCCAGCATCATCACCGAGTTCATCGTAAAGAACATGAAAGAGAGAGGGTTGTCGCTCTATAGGACCGACGAGGAGAAAATACTGGCGCTCGACGATCTGTACGAGACATGTTTCAAATTCGACCTCGTCGTCTCGGACAACGACTTCAGCTGCGCAGTACTCTCGAAGGGGGAGCACGGACTTGTGTTGCGAAGAAGGTTCAATATCTCGTGGACGAACGCCGCGGAGATCAGAGAGTTCATGGAGTTCGTCCGCAGCCTGTAAAGGAGTGATCCGAATGAAGCCGGTTCTTTTCGCGCTGTTTTTTTTGACACTGTTTCTTTGCGCTGGCCGCGCGCATGCCGCCGTCCAGGAGAAGGTTGAGAAATCCGAGGAAGAGTGGCGGGCTCTTCTGACCCCGGAGCAGTTCGAAATAACCCGAAAGAAGGGAACGGAGCGCGCATTCACGGGTGCATACTGGGATCATCACGAGAAAGGGGTATATGCCTGCGTCTGTTGCGGAGCGCTCCTCTTCTCGTCGGAGGCCAAGTACGATTCCGGCTCCGGGTGGCCGAGCTACTGGGCGACGATCGAGGGGGCGCCCGTTGTGGAGAAACGGGACGTGTCCTTCGGGATGATTCGTACGGAGGTTCTCTGCGGACGATGCGATGCTCACCTCGGGCATCTCTTTTCGGACGGGCCCCCGCCGAGCGGCCTCCGGTACTGCATCAACTCCGCCGCATTGACTTTCATCCCGGCCGAGTGATCCCCCTCCGATAGGGACGGGTAAACACGCCGGATCGGAGAGGATATCTTCGAGGGCATCGACTCCGGTCAGGCAGTGACGTCAGCGGGGGCGAGGACGCTGCGGCACGCCGAACAAGTTGCGCTTTTTCAAGGGGATGGTCGACAGTGGCGCAGTGTCGGCCATCCCGCCCTTCTTTTTCATCGACATCCGCGTCCTCGAAGCGTACTGGCGTGCGCCGTAAACATTAGCCGTCCTCCTGTAAGGTATTCAAGCTCCCCATTCTGTACCCTGAGAGGTCGAGGGCGACGAACGAAAAACCGAGGGCGAGCACGGCGGGCGCGATCCTTGCCGCCGTTTCCGGCGCGGCGAGGATCGGCAGCGCGGAGGGCGGAGTTTCGATTCTCGCCAGCGCTCCGTGGTGGCGTACCCTGATCTGTGTGTGGGGCGGGCAGAAGGAGCGCACGATCTCCTCCGCCCGCTCGACTTGCCGCAATCGTTCCGCCGTTATGGGCACGCCCCAAGCGATTCGGCTCGCAAGGCAAGCGGCGGCGGGTTTCTGCCACGATGGGAGCCCCCATTGTTTCGAGACGATCCGTATCTCCGACTTGTTCAGCCCGGCTTCGAGCAGAGGGCTCCGTACCCCCTCCAGCTCGGAGAGGGCGCGCATTCCCGGGCGGTAGTCGTTCAGGTCGTCAGTATTGGAGCCGTCGAGAACCCAGCGGAAACCCTCTTGTTTTGCCCATTTGAGCAGCAGCTCGAAGCGAAATCGCTTGCAGTAGTAGCACTTCTCTCTGTCGTTTGCGACAAAGCGCGGTTCTTCCAGCTCCGAGACCGGTAGAGAAACATGGCGGATGCCGATCGAAGCGGCGTAATGCTCGGCGTCGTCCCGTTCCCAGGACGGAAGCGTCGGCGACATGGCCGTGACGGCGACGGCCCTCGCGCCAAGGGCGCGCACAGCCGCCGCGGCCAGAAGCGTGCTGTCCACCCCGCCGGAGAACGCCACGGCAGCGCTTCCCATCTCTCGCAAGAGAGCGTCGACTCTCTCCATCTTTTTCATTGCGGCGTGGTACGGCATGCTTTCGATCCTCCCTTGTGAAGAACTTCGTTCTTCTCTATACTACATGAGAAGCGACGACATTCCAATGCCCGGAGGGAAAGTTCGGCATGAAGATTCGACCATCTACAGGATTCAGCTCGCCATCCCCGTCCTTCGGTCGGGGAACGGTCGTCGTTCTGATGAGCGGCGGCGTGGACAGCTCCGTGACGGCTTGGCTGCTGCAAAAAGCCGGGTGTCACGTCGTAGGGGTCACAATGAAGATTCCGGGAACGGGGGAATCGCCCGGAAGTTGCTGCGGACGGGACGCGGCGTCAGTGGCCCTCGGGCTCGGAATTCCCCACTATACGGCCTTTATCGAGAGAGAGTTTGAACAGCTCGTTATCGAGCCGTTCGTGGAGAGCTACCTTCGCGGAAGCACGCCCAACCCTTGCGCCGACTGCAACGCGCTGCTGAAGTTCGGCCTCCTGTGGGACGAGCTGGAGGATGCGTTCGGAGAGGCGCGACTCGCCACCGGGCACTATGCCCGAGTAGAAAAGGAGGGGGAGAACTTCTTTCTCGCCAGAGGGAAGGACCTCTCCAAGGATCAAAGCTATTTTCTCTACGGGGTGGCGCGCCGCCGCCTTCCGAGACTTCTGCTTCCGCTGGGAGGGTATTCCAAGGAGGAGGTGCGTTCTCTTGCGAGGGAGGCCGCGCTTCCTGTGGCGGAGAAGAGCGAAAGCATGGAGATCTGCTTCGCCGGCGAGGGAGATTACCGCCGACTGCTCGACGGCCGTTCGCTTCCACCGGGACCGATAGTGGACGAGTATGGCGAACCGCTCGGAACGCACAAGGGGATAGCGAACTATACGGTGGGGCAGAGAAAGGGGCTTGGCGTCTCCTCGCGTGACGGGTTGCACGTTCTACGGATCGATCCCTGGCGCAACGCCGTCGTCGTCGGTCCTCGCGAGAAGACCTTCCGGCGGCGCGTACGCGCGGGAAACGTGAATGTCCTCTTCCTTGTACCGCCGGAGAAAGGAACGCTCCTCTTCGGCAAGACCCGTTCCAGAGGGGAGCCGCTTCCGTGCGATCTGCTCCGCATGGATGAAAACGTACTCGAGGTCTTGTTTCACGAGCCGCAGTTCGCTCCGACTCCGGGGCAGCGGCTCGTGCTCTACGACGCCTGCGGCAGAGTGGCCGCGGGGGGCGTCATTGAATACAGCGAGGAGGCGGAATGATGGATATAGGTATTTCACGGCGGTTGGCGAAACTCTATGAAGAAGGGAAAGAGGCTGTGCTCTGCATGGTGGTGGAGGAGAGCGGATCGACTCCGCGGAGCATGGGTTCCTCCATGATCGTCTTTCCGGGGGGGAAGATAGAGGGAACCGTCGGCGGCGGTATCACGGAGCACCGCGTCATCCAAAAATCTCTCGAACTTCTCGGCAGGGGAGCGGGGAGCATGCTCTACAGGGAGACGCTCTCCGCGACGGAGGCCGCGCTCGACGGGGCGGCCTGCGGGGGTTCCATGGGAATCTACCTCGAGGTCATCGGGAGGAAGCGCGAACTCGTAATCTTCGGTGCAGGACACGTCGGGAAGGCGATCGCCCGCCTCGGGGATATGACCGGGTTCGCCGTCACCGTCTGGGACGAGCGGGCGGAGTTCGCCAACGAAGAAAATATTCCGTGGGGGAGGACCGTATGCTGTCCGCTGGAGCACTTCTTCGACCGTTTCGGCGCGTTCCACGGAGACACCTACGCGATTATCGTCACGCGAGGACACGCCCTCGACGCCGATGTCGTCAAACTGCTCGAAGGAAAGCCCGCAGCGTATATGGGGATGATCGGTTCCAGGAGAAAGATCTCCTTCGTACGCGAACGACTGCTTGAGCAGGGAGTTTCCGTCGGGCATATCTACCGGATCTACCAGCCGGTAGGGCTGCCGATACGGGCGGAAACCCCGGAGGAAATAGCGGTTTCCGCTGTGGCCGAGATCATCGCCGTGGCCAGAGGAGCCGATCTGCCCGCCCTGCGCTCGTCTCTCGCACAGTAAAACGTAGAAAAAAAGAGAAAGAAATCGAACAACGGCATTTTCAGGAACTATTTTTTCTTCGTTCCTCTTGAGAACGGGGAAAAAAAGTGTACACTATAAAGGTCAGTATTGGTTAGATTTTAATCGGCATGAAAGGCATGGTGGTGGGCATGGCCGTCGCATACAAAGACTATTACGAGATTCTCGGCGTGAGCCGGACGGCGTCCCAGGACGAGATCCGGAAGGCGTACCGGAAGCTCGCGAAGGAGCATCACCCGGATGTGAACAAGGGCAACGGCTCCGACGAACGCTACAAGGAGATCAACGAGGCCTACGAGGTGCTCAAGGACTCCGAGAAACGGAAGAAGTACGATACGCTCGGTCCGAACTGGCAGCAGGGACAGGATTTTACGCCGCCTCCCGGATGGGGCGGTGGCGTGCATATGGACTTCGGCGGGGACGCGGGCGGGTTCAGCGACTTCTTCAGGACGATTTTCGGTGGTTTCGCCTCCGGCGGCAGAGGGGTTTCGATGGACGACCTCTTCCGTTCGCAGTCGCAGGGACGAAACGGCGACGAGGAGATGTCCCTCGAACTCTCGCTGGAGGATATTCTCCGCGGGGGGACGAAGAGCATCTCCATGGAGCAGATGGCGCAGGGCGTCAACGGACAGCCGACGCGCAGCCGGAGGACGCTGAACGTGAATCTGCCGCAGGGAGTGACCGAGGGGTCGCGTATTCGGCTCAAGGGGCAGGGAAACCGCGGAGGCGACCTCCACATCGTGATTCACGTATCGCCGCACCCTCGATTCGCCGTCGAGGGGTACGATCTTGTTACCGCATTGAAGGTTTCCCCTTGGGAGGCCGCCCTCGGAGCCTCCGTTCCCGTGACGACGCTCGACGGAGTCGTCTCGATGAAGCTCCCGGCGGGCGTTCAGTCAGGGAAGCGGCTCCGTTTGAAAGAAAAAGGGCTCCCCAGAAGAAAGGGGGCCCAAGCGGGCGACCTCATCGTGAAGATCGAGGTCGTCGTCCCCGAGAAGTTGAGCGTTCGCGAGCGGGAGCTGTTCGAATCGCTTGCAAAAGAATCGTCGTTCAATCCGCGGGGGTGAAGAGAAGCTGCGGAGGACCGGATTCGTCCGGTCCCTTCACGCCCGGGGCATTGACGGTGAACCTCGAAACGGCGGTTCTTCCGGCGGCGTCTACCAGCGACACGGTGTGTACTCCTTTTTTGAGCGTCCAGAAGAGCGCTGCGCTTCCCTCCTGTTTTCCTACGTATTCTCCTCCCACGAACCAGTATATCGGGGCCCTGGCGCCTTCCGCCTTCAACGCCACCCGCTGTTCTCCGCCGAGCGGCGTCAGGATATAGCGCGAGCCCGGGAGCGGAGAGGTGATCGTGCTTTTCAGTTCGGGCTGGAGCGTCATCGAGCGGCGAAGGGCGAACTCTTCAAGTTCCGCGGGCCAGACCGTCCTCGCGGAACCGTCCCGGATGACGTGCATAGGGCACGGCACGGAGGACGAGACGCCCTCGAGAGCGTAGTCCGGCCTTCCCGAAGGACATGCGGGGGCGATCGGATGCCCCGAAAGAGCGCACACGGTGCGGGTGATCACCTGCTGCGGTGTTGCGTACCACCCGGCGGGGGGAAGGCTGCGCAGTATCTCGACGATGGGGGGAGCGGCGGCCTGCAATCCCACAAGCTCCGGGTGCGCCTTCCCGGTCGGATTGCCCATCCAGACGACGACGGTGTTGCGCGGCGTGTAGGCTGCGGTCCAGGCGTCCCTGTAGCCGTACGAAGTTCCTGTTTTGAAGGCGAACCACTCCCTCGCGTGCTCTATACGCTTGCCGTGCAGCGGGAGGAGGCGTCCGGTGTCTTTGAGGATATCGGCGACCAGAAACGCCGCCCCCTCGGAAACCAGCCTCCGGCGGTAAGGCGGATCGTTTCGGAGAAAACGCGGCATGCGCCGTATTCCCAGCGTCGCCAGCATCACATACCCCTCCGCCATCTGGAGCACGCTCGTTTCGCACCCTCCGAGTATCAACGAATCCCCGTAGTGGGATGTGCTCTGCGTCAGGCCCATGAAACCGGCGTTGCGAAGGAGATCGAGCACCATCTCCGGCCCGGCCGACCGAAGCACCCTGACGGCGGGCACGTTGAGCGAGTCCGCGAGGGCCGTCCTGGCCGAGACCGGCCCCCTGTACGTCATGTCGAAGTTCCGGGGCGCCTGTCCGGAGAAGGCAAGCGGGGTATCCGCCAAGAGCGACGCGGGAGTCAGTATTCCTTTCTCGAAGGCCGCCAGATAGGCGAACGGTTTGAGCGCCGAGCCGGGCGAGCGGGGGCGGCGTGCGCAGTCGACCCAGCTTCCGGCGATACCTCTCCCCAGCCGCCCGTTGCCGACATAGGCCAAAACATCCCCCGTGTCGTTGTCCATTACCACTCCTGCGGCGGTGATCTCCTCGGGCAGGGACTCCAGGGAGGATGCAAGCGACCTTTCCAGAATCTCCTGCAGCGTCGGATCGAGCGTCGTCTCCAGAACTCCTCCTTCTTTCCGTTCTCCAAGTGCGGCGAGCGCGAAATGAAACGCTTTCGACGGGAAGGAACCCCGTGAAACGGGAATTTTCTCGGCGATGGAAAAAGCGTACTGCTGCTCCGTGATCTTGCCCCGTTCCAAGAGCGAGGCGAGAATGGCGTCGCGACGCTGCTTCGCTGCGTCGGCATTGCGGTCGGGACGGTAGAGACTCGGCCCCTTGAGCATTCCCACCAGGAGCGCCGCCTCTCCGAGGGAGACCTCCTTCGCGCCCTTGGAAAAATAGATTCTGGAGGCGGCTTCGACGCCCCGTATGTTGCCGCCGAACGGAGCGCGGTTCAGATAGAGTTCCAGAATTTTTTCCTTCGAGAGCATCTCCTCGAGCTTCAGCGCGGCGGTGAATTCGATCAGCTTCGTCTTCAGCGTCCTCGGGCGCGGAAAGGAGAGGCGGACGAGCTGGCTTGCGATCGTCGACGCTCCCGAAACAACCTTTCCGGCTTCGACGTTTTGCCATACCGCGCGGAGGAGCGCGGCATAGTCGATCCCTCCATGTTCCATGAAACGGCGGTCTTCCACCTCCACGGCGACGAACGGGAGCCATCTTCCCATCTGTTCGAGCGGTACGGGAACCGACCATTCGGATTCCGGAGAGAGAAAAACGGAAAAGACCTCCCCCCTGCGGTCGAGGAGCACGGGGGAGGTCGGCCATTCAAGTACTTTGTCGAGTGGAAGAGGGAGGGAAGCCTTCCAGAGAAGGCCCCCTCCTGCCGCGAGAAACAGAGCGAAGATCGAAACGCGGAGGACGCGGCGGAGGGGGCGCTTCATGATCAGCGGATCTCCACTGTTCCCGGGGTTCCTACGGTCGAGATATCCGGCGCGTACATCCCCTCCGCCGCAAGAGGCGGCAGCGTGAATGTTCCTCTGGAAACGGCGCGGATCACGTACTTGTACTCAACAGGTTTCGAGAGATAGTCGACGAAGAGGATAAGCCTGTCATCCCGCAGCTCCGCGCGAATACCGCTCTGATCCGGGGACGCTCCCTCGCCGGTGAGACGTAGATTCTCGATCTCCATACCGCCGGGCAGCATGTCGACGACCACCATGTCTCTCAACGCAGCGGAGGGACTCATCGTGAGCGTTGCCGTGATCCGGTCGCCCCTGGAAAGAGGCGCGCCCTCGGCGAGAGGTTTTCCGTCACGGCCGACCCACGTGCGCTTGACGGTGATTCCGTTGCTTGAAGGCTTCGGCGCCTTCATAGGCACGCCCGCCGACGTCCAGGCGAAGTAGGCGGTCCCCTCGCCGTCGAGCGAGAGGGTCAGCGGTCCCTGCGGAACCTCCTTGAGGCTCAGGGAGAGCCGCTTTCCGTCGGAGAACGAGGAGATCGTCGCGCCGGAGGCATCCTTCAAAAGCGCGGTGAACGGTTTGCGCGCCCCCCGCGTCTTCTCCATCCATCGGCCGAGAGCGAGCACGGCCATGCCGTTGTCCTGCGTCGTCCTCCATGTGCTGCTTCGGGCCTCCTGGATCAGTTTGAGGGCCAGGTCGGAGGCCGTTGCCGAGAGAGGGTCGACCTCGCTCCACATGAGAAGTTTCAGCGCGCTGCTCCTCGACGCCGACTCGAAGGTCGTCGTCCCGTCGCCCCGCAGCGAAGGGGCTCCCGTTCCCAGTTTGCGGAGAGGTTCCGATGTTTTGGAAGCCAGCGCGTACGCCCCCGCCAGGAAGATCTTTCCCGAATCGCGGAGCGCGTCGCCGTGTTCGCTCAGATGCGCCATCCACCCGAGGGGCGGTTCGCCGCGGAGAGCGAGTATATACGCCGCATAGGCTTTCTGCGTCATGTTCTCGCTGTACGCCGCGTCGCTCTCGTCCGCCGGAGCCATTGGCAGCATGCTGCGGACGTTGGAGAGGGAGTTGACGAGCAGATCGTCCGGTACGGGGGCGCCCCCCTTCTTCGCCTCCGCGAGGAAGTGCGCGGCGTACAGGGAACCCCACATTGAAGTAATCGAACTTCCCGGCCACATGGCGAAACCGCCGGAGTAGAGCTGCATCGCGGAAAGCTGGCGGATTCGCAGAGCGAGGGCCGCTTTCTGCTCTTCTTCGTTGACGAGCATCGGATCCACGTCGCGCACGATATCCCCGAGGACAAGGAGCGGCCATGCGCCGGAGACCGTTTGCTCCAGGCAGCCGTACGGATAGCGCAGAAGGAAGGACGCGGCGCCCGCGAGATCGAGCATCGGAAGATCCGAGAGCAGAAGACGCCCCTCCTCGGTTCCCGGGAACCACTCCCTTGGAATCTCTATCGATCCCTGCGCTCCGCCGCGCACTACCCCCGAACCCGAGAGCGCGATCCTCGGAAAGGCAGGGCGGACCGGCAGATCGAGATTCTGCGTAAAGGAGCCCCCTTCCCACTGCGTTTCAACAGTGAGGTTGGTTATCCCCGCCTCGTCGCCGGCTTTGAACGGCACGCTGAAAAGCGCTTCGCCTCCGGCGGCAAGGTTCGCCAGGAACTCTTTCTTTCCTGTGAGCGCAAGGGGACCGTCGATCCCCACTTTCACCGAGACCTGCTTCTCGCCGGACGCGGAAGAGAAAATCTTCAGCGGAGCGTGGAAGACGTCTCCGGGGGAGACGGCGCGCGGAAGCGAGAGTTCCGTCGTGATGTCGCGCGCTATGGTAACGAACGTATCGTTCTTGCCGAAAGACTTTCCGGCGGAGGCCACCGCCATGAGCCGCCCTTTGCCGCTGAATTCGGGCACGTCGAACGTCGCCTCGAAAGCCCCGTTTTCATCGGTCGGAATGCTCCCGAGGAAGATGGAGAGCATTCTGAACGTCCGTGCGGAAACAGGGGACATTCCCGCGCGGAGCGCCGCCATCGCGTCTTCGCCCTCGCCTCCTCCGGCCTTGAGCAGCGGCGTCTCTCTCGATTCCAGCGGGAGCAGCTGGTCGTAGAGGTCGTACACCGAGACGCCCTGTGCGCGTTTCGCCATGAAGAAGGCCCAGGGATCCGGCGTTCTGTACCCGGTGAGCGAGAGAATACCCTCGTCCACAAGGAAGAGGACGACCTCTCCCTTGCGGGGCGCGCCCGAACCGTCGGTCAGCGTGCCGTTCACCTTCAGAGGTTCGTCGGGAAGAGTGCGTTCGGGGCTCAGCAGAGCGATGTCAAGACGGTTTTCTTTCCGCTCGACAGGGATGGAGAGGGTGCCGAGCGCACGGTGATTGCCCCACTCCGCTCCCTCGACGACCGGACGGATTACTGATGCCGTGATATACGCGTTCGGAATCATATCGTCGGTGACAGGAATCTGGAGATTCACTTCGCCCTTTTTCAGAGCGACGACTTTTCGGAAAAGTTCTCTGTTCGTCTCCACAGTGACCAGGAGATTCCCCTGGAACGGGCTTCGGAGCGTGACGGTCGCCTTTTCTCCCGGCTCGTAGCTCTTTTTGTCAGCGGTGACCACGACGCGGTCGAGCAGCGTGGAGCCGCTTGCGCCTCCGCCGTATGGAGTCCATGCGTACAGTGTGGCCGAAGCCATGCTGTCCGACGTTTCGTCCGAGATTTTGACGACGTACTCTCCGTCGGTCTTCGGCGTGAAGGAGAAGGAGCCTATGCCGTCCGTGAACTCGACGGTTCCGTTCGCATGCGGAACAAGCTCCCGCTGCATCTGCATCCTCGTCTGGTTGCCCGTACGGACGAGGTTGTAGTGGCGTTGTACCAGGAACACTTCGACGACCGCGATTTCGAGATCCGCCGGTTCACCGTCCGGAGTTACCGCCGCCACGCGAACCGATGTTTCCTTTCCGGGAACGACGTCGCCTTTAGGCATTTCGATACCCAGATAGACCGGGTATGGGTGGAAGGGGAGCCTCAAAGACGTCGGTACCCAGCGTCCGCTCTCCTCCATTACTCTGACGAAGAAGGAGAGGTCGATTGCGGCAGGCGGGAGCCAGCCTTCAGGGCCGGAGAACGAAAGGGTTCCCTTGCCATCCTGGTCGAGCGTGCCGTCGCCGACGAAGTCGGTGACGCTCTCGAACGTGCGCTCTCTGTCGCCGAAGGCGAAGGCGCTCCACCCTTCGGGGCGGAACGGGACGGCAACGGCGCGCACCTCGCCCTCGAAGGCGAGCCCGGACGCGGGAGCGCCGAAGAGATACGACGAGGAGACGTCGATAGTGAGCGTATCTCCTGCGGTCAGGAACGGGGCGTCGGCGACGGCCTTCACCCCGAGGCGTGGAGCGACGAAGTCCTCCACGAAGAACTCGGTTCTTCCAAGCGGCGCGTTTTCTCCTCCGGGAAGAGCGACGACGGCGCTGTAAACTCCCGTAGGGGAGGCGGGCGCAAGGCGGGCCGAGAAGGAAGCTATTCCCTCGGAAGAGAGGAGCGCCGTCCCCCTTGCAACTTCGCGTCCAAGGGAGGATCGGACGACGTACACCACGGGGAACGGCTCCGGGGGCAGCAGGTCCTTCGTTCGCACGAGCGCGGAGAAGTCCACTTTTTCGCCCGGACGGAAGACGCCCCTCGGTGTGAAGAGCAGCGCGTCGTACTTGTCGGTCCACGGCCGTCCGTCGATGTCGAAGCCCGTATCCGCCAGAAGATTGCTTTCGAGCTTCAGGAACGATATATCGTCTCCCTTTTCGACCGTCACAATGGCCGGTTGAAGCTGATCGTCCCAAGGCTCCGGGCCCTGCCGCGTCCACAGGCCGTTTTCGTCGGTGGAGCCGCTCGCAAGAAGCTGGTTGCTCTTCGAGTAGACTCGTACCGCGGCGTCCTTGACCGGTTCTATTCCGAGGATGGAGTTCACCCACACGGTGATTCCGTTCGCCCAGACTCTGGCGACGATACCCAGGTCCGTCACGGCGACGAGCTGTTCCGTATCCGCCCAGTAGTCGCCTGAAGACTCCGACGCCGTCAGCAGGAAAACGCCTTTCGCGCCCCCGGCCAGCTCTCGCAGGTCGATGGCGCGCCGCACGGTCTCGTTGAGGTTCCCCTCGGGCCGCGCGGTACGCGTGGCGACTCTGCGGGCAAGGTCTCTGGGTATCGAGTAGTTCGTCATCGCCATGGAGACCGGGATGTTGTTTTCGTACAGGCGCCACAGATTGAGGGTGATCTCTTCGATGTTCACCGTTTCGATGGGGATGCGCAGATCGCCTGCGGGGGAGAGGAACGTACCTCCTGACGGGAAGGCTATGGAAGGGTAGTAGTCGGGGAAGATGACCGCACGCTTGAAGTCCTGTTCCAGCGCTTTTCCCTCTTTGGACGGAAGACCTTTCTTAATGGTCAGCTCCACCCGCTGTTTTGGTTTGAAGTCTCCAAGGATGGTGAACCCGTTGTAGCCGGGGTCGATGGTGAACTCGGTCGCGGGCGAGATTTCGATGAACTTGGAAACGACCGACATATCCGCTCCCACGGAGGTGTTCACATTGATGACGCTCGTCGCGGGATAGCGTGTGTCCGCATCGACGCTGCGGATCTCCAGCTTCCTGCTGATCGCGATCTCGTGGCGGATCTCCTGCTCGATCCCCAGAGGGCCGGCGTCGCTGGTCATCCCGGGAGAGAGGATGAGCGCGATCTTCTTTCCGTCATAGTAGTTCGTCGTCAAGCGCACCGTCGACGCAGGCGCCTGGCCGACCGGAGAGTACCCCAACTGCTGGCGCTGTTCGTTCAGCATCGAGAGGAAGCCGCGCAGTCTGAACGGCGAGACGGGGAGGTTGAACGTCAGTTCGATCACGACATTGTTGCTCTCGGTGAAATCGATCTGCTGCGCCCTCAGGAGTTTCAGCGGTTCGGTGAAGAACTCGAAGCTCTGCTTCCCGGAGAGGCGCCGCCCCTTCGCGTCCTGCAGCGACTCTTTAGCGGTTGCGCGGAAGAGCGTCGCCAACTGAAGATTCGCCACGGGGGTGAAGACGAACGTCTTCTGATCCGTCCATTTTCCCGCACCTCGTATGGACGGCGAAATGTCCACGGGTATGCTCTGCTGCGGTACGGTCTTGCCGACCAGGTCCTTTTCCACGACAGGTTGCGAGAAGGTGATTTTTATCGGCATCCTGCCCTTGACCATTCCCCCGGGAGAAAACGAGAGAATGGTGAAATCTTCCGCCGCCCCCGCTCCGTACCCACCCGCGAAGAGCAACAGCATCGCGAGAAGCGCTCCGCACAACTTTCTCATATACATCCTCTCCTTTTTTTTCTGGTATGAATAGTCCTGCACCGTGCATGTCGTTTCTTTTTGAATTATACCGCGAATCGCGAAGAAGGGGACCATGGCGGAGGGAAGAATACGAAAAACGCGTGGGGGCTTGCAGAAAAGCGAAGAGAAGGGGTTCTGCAAACGGCTGCCTCGTTCATCCGAGAATATGGAGCTTCGGAGATCGTGCAGACCGAAGAAGGCCTTCTCTTCGTTCGTCGTTCAGCGATGCGGTCGCTATCCTCCCGCCATACCGAGTCCGCTACTCGCGGAATGTCAGGCTCGTCAGCCACTCCTGTATCCGCTCTTCATAATCCCCCATGGAGTCCGCCGCGATCGACACGTGGATACGGAAGAGCCATGGATCGGTAAACAGGAACAGATCGGAGTTCCTGCGGGCGTCCTCTTTTTCTCCGGTCGTGAATTCGGCCCCGGCGACGGGGTGGGAGTACAGCTTCGCAAAACCGTCGAGAGAGTGCGTAACCTTTATTTGATCTTCCTTTATGCCTTCGAACTCGGCGACCAGTTTCCCGAGGTTTTCGGGAGTCACCGGTTCTCCGTCGGTATTCGAAACCGGCAGCCTTTCCACGACGAGCGCGACGACTCCGGCGTCAAGAATCCGCGTAAACGACGCGATGCCTTCGTCGCTCATCTGGAAATCGACGACCTCGGCTTCCTCCGGGAATTTGGAGACCGTGATCCACAATCCCTCGACGGCATCGTCGGAAATCTGCCCCTCATCGCCATAGAACTCTGTTTCCATGCCGAGGATCGCCCACGTGTCCTTGCCGCCGAATTTGTGCGGTTTCACCAGCGCCTCGAAGGAACCGAGCAGATCGTTTTCGTCCTCCGCGTTGTAGATCTCCCCGCGCATCACGACCTGCCCCTTCGAGTTCTTCTCCGCTTCGTCGACTCTTGCGTAATACACTGCTTCTCCGTCGGCGCCTTCGAAGTGGTAGAGCTTTCCATCATAAAAGTACGGTGGGTCCGATTCGGTCACGCTCGCGAGTTTCTTATAGTCGACGTCGAAATACTTTTTAATGGTCTCGGTGACGTATTTCCCCTCGATGACGAGAGAACCCCACTCGCAGTTTTTCTTTTTGCATTGGGCGATCCGGCTTTTGTAGTTGTTGACGTAGTTGTGCCAGATGCCGAAGCGTATCATGTCGGCGGGGTCTTTTTCATTCGTCACCTCTTTTGCGTCGAAATTCATAAAACCCAGTTCCGTGAAGTTCGAAAGAAACGTGCTCATCTTCTTTAGATCGGCACTGGAATAGCCTTTCTTCGCTCCGCCGGCGGAAGCGACGCCGCAGACGCACGCGAGCAGCAAGCACACAAGCAGGATAGCGGAAAACCGTTTGATGATGCCCTTGATCATTTTTACACCTCTTCCCAGAGTGTATTTGTTTCTCTTTTTTCGTTCAACTGAAATGCGGACAAAGGCTTGTCTCTCCACCGTTTCCCCTTGCTGCATCAATCCACCGATGCTATAAAAAGCAAGGTGGCGAATGAGTATAAAAGAACGGCGGCGCTGAGGAGAGCGAACGCGACGCCTCCGAAGCGGCGTACGGCAGAGCTTCGTCCCCCCATGAAAGACATCGCCGACGCTGTGGCGAAGAAACAAAAAAGAAGCACTGCGACCCAGAGCGGCAACGCATTCACCTCGCCTCCGTGAGGAGGATATTCAATTCTTCCGCGGAGTTATTCTCCGTACAATCTCGTTCAAGAGTCTCATTCCGATCGTTTCACCGGTTTCTCCCGTAGCCCCGTCTCAAGGGTTGAATGTGAGGGTTGCTGTCGCGTCCATATTCCGGTCTCCCACTTTTTTCAAATTTACTTTGCGGAACCCCACTGCAACGCCGCCCCGGATAGGGTCTTCAGGATGTCCGTCGAACGCTTTACTGGGGTGGATAATTACCTGTTTCATGTCCCCTGCCCATCTGATTATTTTCTCATTTCCCAACGTTCCCTGCGCATAGAACCCGAAGTCCTCCCATGTATGCGCAGAGACTGCATCCGCCAAGGTGATAACCCTCGATTCATCGGGTCTGACGACGTACCAGCCTTTTCTCCGGTCGTCATCGTAATCGAATCCACTCCAGCAGAAGGCGACAGCTATGTTGTGCGATCTGTTGTTTTTCAGGGTTATTTTGATCCAGGCTTCTGCCCTGGACGCGCAGTGTGCCGCCAAGAGCGCCGTAAGGACGAAAAGCCCCGCTGTTTTTACAAGTGTCTTTTTCATCGTATTCCTCCCTTTTATTACCCGCACGACCGGGTATCGATACGAACAGCATATCCTCCAGTACCCTCCGAATACCGGAACAAAAAGCGGCGCAGCGCTCAGGATTTCCCTTAGAGCAGTTTTTTGGGGGGCACGGCCGCGACGAGAACGAGGCGCATCAAGAAACTAAGTTCCATCCGTGGGAAACCTGCCCGTCCTGTCCACGAGGACAAGATCCATGAAGTCGATCGCCGAAATCCTGACTTTCGCCGCATCGTTCGTCCCGAACGTGATAAAGTTCCCGTCCGTGGAGGCCGTGGCGAAGAGGTTTTCGTCTTTCAGCGCGCCGAAGCGTATCGTTTCGAGCCTGGAGGCGAAGTCGAATTCAATGTGGGTGTCCGTAGTCATCTCGACTTCGAGTTTGTATCCCGGCAGGGCTTTGACGCTTCTGATATACCCTGTTTGTACCCTCATTTTTCCACACTCCCGTAGAACGAGGCTTTTGCATCGGAATCCTTCAAGAGTTTGAAGGGGAACGACCTGTTCCGCACCCCCTCTTTCGGGGGGATTAAGGGGTGTATTCGGAACTTGCTAAAAGTCGAGCGAGGCAAGTTCGTTCTTCGAGTGCACTTCAAGTTTTCCGTAAATGATTTTGAGCGCCGACTTGACAGTGTTCTCCGAAATGAACAGACGGGACGCGATTTCGCGGGTGCTGCAGCGCTCTTTCGCCAGCAGGGCGATTTCCCTTTCGCGCGGCGTCAGAACCGATACGGTGGGATCAAGGTGTCTGCGTACGGACGCAACGCCCGACGAATGCCGCTTACAGAGAGCGATCAGCGCGGTCATCCGCTGTATGTCGAAGTTGAGTTTCGCTTTCTCCAGAAGAGGCAGGAGCGTCGTCCCCGACTCGGCGAAGGGCAGATAGATCCTGTCCGGAAGGGCGATGCGGAGCGCCCGCGATAGATGATTCGCCGCCTCGTCTTCCCGTCCTTCTTCTTTGTAAGCGACGGCGAGGCAAAGATGCTGATAGAGACGGGGCAGCTCATAGTTCATCCCGTGCGCGAGTTCCATAGCCGGTTCCGTCAGCCCGTACAGCTCCGGAGAGCGCTTTTCCAGAAGCAGCAGCTTCCCGTAGAGTATGAGGCCGCAAGCGTGCCCCTGGATATAGAGGGTTTTCTTGATGCTTTCGACGTCTCGAAGCCAGTCGGGGAGCCCTTCGGTTCTTCCCAGCGAGAGATCGAGAGAGGCAAGGCAGATGTCGACCATGCGCATGACGGCTCTTTCGGGAAATTCTTTTCCGTATCCCCGCAGACTCTCGCGGGTCTTTGCGAATGTCTCTCCGTCGCCCCGCAGAATTGAAAGGCGCGCAAGAACGAGTTCCGCGCATAAAGAGATGCAGGTTTGCCGGGCGCTCCGGGCTTCGTAGAGCGCCTTATGGCTTGCCGCCTCGGCGTCGGCCTCCTCGCCCCGGTACAGGCAGGCTTCGGCCCGCATTACGCTGTCCGCCCCGGCGCCGTGACCGTTGGACAGCTTTATGTACAAGGGCATGCATTCTTCCATCAGCGCCAGTTCCGCATCGAGTTCTCCGCTCTTGCTCCAATAGAGGCAGAGCACCGACGCGACGCCGAACGTCCACGGCGTCGAGCCGAACACGACGGTCTTCGGGAGATCGCCGTCTTCGGACATGTTCAAATGGAGCAGGGCCTCTCTATGGTATGCGCTCATCTTCGCGATATCGTTGAACTCCGTAAAGGAGAGCAGCAGGGCGGTTTCTCCTCTGATACGCGAGATTGTCGATTCAGGCGGTCCGGAGGGAGCGTCGGTGATCGCGCGCAACAGGCGGACCATCTGCGAAAAAAGCGCTCTTTTGCCGCTCTTCATGAACTGAAACGCGAAGGTGAGGACGGCGAACGGATACTCGCGAAGAGTCTCTTCCGGACATTCCCCGACGATCCGCTCAAGAAAAGCGACGATGTCTTTTTCCTTCTGTTCGTTTAAATAACTTGTCGTAAGCGGCATCGAGAGAATGGCCCCGTAGTCGCGAACCTCGCCGAAAAAACGCGCGGCCGGAAAGTATTCCGAAGCGGCGGCGCAGGCTGCGCCCGCTCTGCGAATCAAGATCTCCGCGAACTCGCGGGGTTGGTTCTCGAAACGCTGTTTCAGATAGTCGTTCAGGATGCTGTGGACTGCATAGACCCCTTTGTCCGCGATATACGAGATAAAAAAACTGTTTTTCAGCATCTTGAACAGCCGTTCAGGCAGCGTCGATGCCCCCGCCATGATGGCCGCCTGTTTGGGCGTGAAGGACTCGAGGAGGGAGAGGCCGAGGAGGAACTCATGCTCCGCCTCGGGCATTCTGTTCCATATCGCCGTTTCGACGAGCGCGTCCATGTCGCGAGCGTCCGCGAGCGCCCCCGTTTCCATGTAGTTCGAGGCCTGGAGCAGAATGGCGGAGACCCATCCTTCGGAGACGCTCTGAATCCGGTCGATTTCCTTCTCCGCCATGCGCGCTCCGGCCGCGCGGCAGAGGCGCGCCGTATTCTCCCGGTCGAAGAAGAAGTCTCTCGTCCCAAGCCGATGTATGTTCGCGTTCTGGATCGCGATTTCGAAAGTCGGAAGAGGCTGGGTGATGAAGAGCATGTGGAGGTTCGGGTTCGAATGCGCGGAAAAGGCGTGTGCGATGTGGTACGGAATTCGACTGTCGAACAGCTGATAGTTGTCGATCACGAGAAACGTCGGGATGTCGCAGCGGCATTCGCGCATCAGCTCGGCGATATCGGGGAGCGTTTCGACGCTAGCCGGAAACAGCCCCTTCAGTCTTCGCGCAACCTCGATATCCACGTTCCCGAACAGCCTGCAAATGCCTTCCCACACCTTCGTCGGATGTTCGCCGAAGCATGTGTACCAGCTCTGCCTGCCGTTGTGCCGCGTACCCCTTAAAAACTCCCTGACGGCGGTCGTCTTGCCGAAACCGGACGGCGCTTCCGCTATGGTGACCGGGAACGCCGATATTCCGGCCAGACGGGCCGTAAGACGTTCGGGGAAGACGTATGGTTCACCGCTGGGTCGTCGACTCGTCGCTTTTCGCATGAAATCCCTCTCCGTTTCATCCGAGGCATCCGGTGCAGTGCACACAATCGTGTCCTGGAATCGCCCGATCATGATTGTACGATAAAAAAGCAAGAAGTGCGCGCAGCCTCCCGGATGCAGTTCCGCGTTCCGGCGGTGTATATCGGCGCCGGGACGCGGGAGCCCCCGCCGAAATTACTTATGGCTTCGAACCTGAAAGTCGAGGCTCCATTTGTCTAACTTGAATTTGAACTTTTTAAACGCCGATTCGTTGGTCTTCTTCCAGTTGCCTTGAAAAGGTTTGAACAGTTTACTGAGAGGTACCGTATGTTCGTATTTATACACCTGACCGGGGTACCATTCGCCTTTAATCGGATTTGTCCCGGTCATACTGAATTTGACCTTCCAGCTCGGAGATTCCATTGTTCCGGGATAGTGCGGTATAGTGAACACGCCGTTCCAGCTGATTTTTCTATCGAAAATTACCGTGAGGATGTCGCCGTTTTTGCTGTTGTTGATGATATCGAATTTGAGCACCAGACGCAGGTGGTTCCCGTCGCCGACTGTCGTGTTTTTTTGCTTCCGCAGTTGTGTTCCCGTGTGCTTGACCGTCACCCAGTCCGGTTTCGCCAGAGCGGCGGAGGCGAACGCAAGCAACAGCAGCGCCGCTATGCCCGTGAAGAGTGCGAACCTCTTCTTCTCTCTCATTTTTTCCCCTCCCTTTGTCGAATGCGCTTGGAAAAAAACCGTATATGTTGCGGGAAAGAAGTTTCCCGCAACATATACGTCTCCAAAGAGATCTCCCCGAAAAAGCGTTTACCCTGCGGCGGGAATCTCTATTTGTATTTTCCGCGTTTTGATTTTTTCCTCGTTGCCCCAATCCTTTTCCGATTTCACGGAGTCTTCCAGAACGACAAACGAACCACCGTCGTCCGACAATCCGCCGTACCAGTAGTTCTTCGTCGCGGTCGCTTCTTTCAGAACGGCCAGCTCCTCCGCTACCGTGTCGTACATCACCGCCGAAAGACGAAGCGCGGCCATCGAAAAAGCTCCGGTCTCCGTCTCGCGCACGTCGTCGATCCGGGTCATCGCAAAACGGCCCACGTCGATCCACGAAGCTGAATCCCTCGTCCCCGGGATTTCGATTTTTTGCTCCATTGTTTCCAACTCGTACAGGATGTACGTCATGTCGGCCCGTATTCCGCTTCCGCTCATCAGCAGGAAATAACTCCCGTTCGGGCTGAAAACGATGTCCTGGCACTCTGCCGCGCTCTCGAGCGGCAGGAAGGACAGAAACTCTCCGTCTTCCGCAAAGAACCAGACCCCCGTTTCGCTTTCCGCTGTGGGGCTCGATTCATCCGCCCCGACGACGCTCCAAAAACGCGCCGTGCCTTCGATTGCGGGCGGCACATCGTGCACTTCCGCCTCGACTCTTTCTTCGCCTTTATACACTCGCCCGTCTTTCAGCGAAAATGCGAAAACGTCGGGCGCAGCGGCTTCCATTCCTTCCTGCTCGACGAAGGCAAGGCTCGCGAGGATTTTCTCCGCATCGCCTTTTTTGAACTTCTTGTTCGCCGTCTCCCAGCTTACTTCGGCCATAAAAAGAAACGGATCCGTCTCTATGAACAGAACCACGTGCGAAAGCCCCGTATCCGATTCCACGTATCTCACGACTTGGCACGGATACGAGAACTTCGCTCCGATTTCTTTCGGGGCTTCGGTGAACGTCACTTTTTTCGCGTCGGGGCTTTCCCAGAACGCCTCCGAGCCGATAAATTCGCGAAGAACGCTCTTGTCGAGTTTTCGAAGTTTTTTCGCCACGTCGGACGAAGCGGAAAACCGTCCCACGCCGAGCGTCGCGGCGGGACCGTCGCCGCCTTCGCCCCAACTGTAGACGAACCATGGTTTTTCATCGTCGCCGTCCGAATAATCTTCGATCGACGCGTCTTCGGGCAGCCCGTTCGCTTGTATCCATAACCCTTTCACCCATGCATCCGGCGCATCGCCGGCGTTTGCGGCGTTCGCGAAGCACAATGCCGCAGCAACAACACAGAAGAGCGAAATGTACTGTGCGATCTTTTTCATTTCACTGAAACCTCCACTCTCTATATGGTTTTGAACCTTAAAGCCTGGGTTCCGTCCGCCGAATGTGAAGCGGAAGTCAAAATCCCCCGCGGACGAGTTTCATGTGGGAGAACCACTCCTCGATCCTGTCGGAGTACTCGTCGAACCTGTCCGCCGAGACCACGGCCTGGACGAGGAATACATGGTCGTCGGTGAATACGGCGATCATTCCGAAGCGCTTGGCCTCCTCGTTCTCGCCGATTTCATATTCCGCTGTCATACACGGGTACGAGAGCAGTTCGGCGAAGTCTTCCGCCCCCGCGTCGAACTCGATGTCGTCTGCGTCGCCGCCTCTGTCCGTCACGCTCTCCGCAATCGATTCCTTTACTTTTTCGGGCGTTGTTTCGTCGCCGGCGGGCGTCCTGTAGATGCCGAGCACGAACGCGCCGTCGTCGAGGGCTCGAATGTAGGTGACTTCACCGTCGTCGTCCGCAGTAAACTCGATCACTTCCGCGTCGTCAGGAAAGTCCGGAATCCGAAGCCACAACCCGTCGACACCCGCGTCCGCTCTCGAGGCATGCCCGTCTTGGGATTCTTCTTCGTTGTCGCTTGCACCTGACGGATCGCGATCGACGAATTTCATGTTCTCGAACCAGTCTTTCATCTCTTCTCCGTCGTAGTCTTCCATGCGATCCGCTACGAGCGAGAGATGCACGCGGAAGATCCACCCGTCGGTGAAGATGAAAATGTCCTGGTTTCCTCTCATGTCCTCGTCTTCGCCGGTCGTATACCTCGCTGTTGCGACCGGGTGCGAGTAAATCTCCTCGAGTTCCTCGACGGACTCGGTGATTTCGACGTCGTCCGGGTCGATTTCGATGTCCTTGCGGAGACGTTGCAGTTCGACGACCAACTTTCCGGTATCGCCGGGGGTTAAGGCTTCGCCGTTTCTGTCCTCCGAGTATATCCTTTCGATCGATACTTTCAGTATGCCGCCGTCGAAATCCCGCTCGAAGTACGCCTCGCCCTCGCCGTCCGACTGGACGTTGAAGGTCGTGGAACTCGCCTCCGGGAGACCTGGAATCTCCATCCACACCCCCTTCACCTTGGCGTCGTTCGCTCGTACAGGAGCCGCGAACAGCGAGAACGCCAGGGCAAAGACAAAAAATGTACCAATACGCTTCCCCATACTTGTTCCTCCATTCCTCTCGATATGTCCGTCCTTGAGCCGGAAGGCGTCGATACTCGATCGACGGAGCCCGGTAGTTCCCCGAGGGGGACGGCTTCTTTTTTCTTCCGTCTCTTTCTCGAAAAACGACATAGAGGGGCGCCCGAGCGCCTCTTCCAAGAAGGACGATACACTGCTTTCAAGGTTTGTGGAATCACCCGTTCGGGTGGTATTCCCGGGGGGATTCCCGGAAAGGAGAGGGGGAGGGAGCGGAGGAATCGTGTCTTTTTTCAGAAGGACGCTTTTGTCAATTCGACGCGGGAATGCACCCCCAGCTTTCCATAGACGGCCTTTGTTATGCTCTTCACCGTGTTTTCGGTTACGAAGAGCTTTTCCGAGATCTCCTTGACCGAAAGGCCGTTTTTCAGAAGAAGCGCCACCTCGCGCTGCCTGGCGCTGAGAATGCATCCCGACCCCGAAAGGGTTTTGCGTACCGCTTCCGCGCCCGATGCCTGACGTGCGCACAGCGAACGCAACGCGCGCATCCGGTCTTCGGGAAAAGCGCTTTGAAGGGAATCGAACAGAGGCGTCAACGAGTCTCCGTGTTCGGCGAAGGGCAGGTACACTTCATCCGGCAGCGCCGGAAGGAGCGCCTGTTCAAGATACTCGACGGCCTCTTCCCGACAGCCTTCCGCGTTCTTCGCGACGGCGAGATAGATGTTGTAATAGACTTGCGGGAGCATATAGTGCATCCTGCGGGCGAACGCCATAACCGGTTCCGCGATGCCGTAGAGTTCGGAATAGCGGTCTTCCTGAAGCAGCGCCATTCCGTGAAGCATCATCGCATACGGCTGTCCGTCGGTGTAGACGACTTCCCGGATGCTCTCGGCGTCGCGGAGCCAGGTCGGCAGATCCTCGAGGCGTCCGAGCGCCAGGTCGGTAACGGCCAGGCAGAGGTCGCCGATGCGGAGGAGCGACGTCTGCTGCGCTTCCTGCGCGTCCTTCAGAATGCCGCGACGTATGGAGGTGTACGAATCGCCGTCGCCGCGGAGCAGCATGATGCGGGCCAACACCAGCGATGCGCAGAGGCAGTTGCCGATCTGTCCCGCGCTGCGCGCTTCGAAAAGCGCGGTATGGCACATGACCTCCGCTTCGACGTCGTCTCCGCGGAAGAGCGCGGCCTCCGCGCGCAGGACATACTCTCCGCCGGCGCCGTGCCCTCCCGCGAGGGCGACGTAATACGGCAGGCATTCGTCCATCACCGAGAGCGTTTTTTTCAGGGCGCCGCTCTCTCTCCAGTAGAGGAAGAGCACCGACGCTCCGCTCATCGTCCACGGCATGGCCCCCCCGAAAATAACCGACCGCGGAGGGTCCGACAGATGACGCAGGGAGTCGTACGCCCGCCTGTGATATTCGCTCATCTTGGCGATATCGTTGAACTGGGGAAAGGACATCAGGATGGAAAACTCCCCCTCGATTCGCAGACGCTCCGTCTCGGAGAGGCCGGAAGGAGCGTCGAGGAGCTTCTGCACCAGCGCCGTCGTTTTTGAAAACGGGAGCATCCTTCTGTCCCTGAAAAACTGCTGGCCGAAGGTCACAAGAGCCAGCGGGTATTTCAGCAGCGTTTCCTCCGGACATTCGTCGATAAGGCGCTCGAAGAGATCGATGACGCTCCGCTCCCTGAAATTGTAAAAATACTGTGTTGTGAACGGCATCGAGAGGATCGTCTCGTAGTTCCCGGTCTCGATGTGGAACTGCGTCGCGTGAAAATACTCGCCGACCGTCTCGCACGCGCGTCCCGCCCTTCGGTACGTCTCCCGTCGGAACGTCTCGCCCGTTTGTTCGAACCTGTTCCTCAGATAGTCCTGAAGGAGGCTGTGCATGTAGTACACGCCCTCGTCCGGAACGAACGGAACGAAGGCGTTCCGTCTCAGGATTTCGTCGATATTCACATCGTTGGAAACGCCTTCGAGCATGATCGATGCCTGGCGCGGGGAAAAGCACTCGAACAGCGAGACGGAAAGCAAAAAACGTTTTTCCTCTTCCGAGAGGCGGTTCCATATCGAGGTCTCGATAAGGTCGTTCATGGTGTTTGCCGGAGCAAGGCCTCCAGTCGCCTTGTAGTGGAGCATCTGGAGTTTGAGAGCTGCGATCCATCCGCCCGTGGCGGCGCACACCGTTTCCAGCTCTTGAGACGAGAGCGTAAGGCCCGCCAGCGCGAAGTATCGCTGCACGCTCCGCTTATCGAAGGAAAAATCGACCGGGCCGATGTTGTGAATGTCGGGGGCGCGCCAGGTCGTATTCTCCGAGAGCTTCTGCGTGATGAAGACGATATGGAGCGCGTCGTTGCGGTGCAGGGAAAATGCGTTGATGATGTCGGACTGCACTTCGCTTTTTACGAGCTGATAGTTGTCGATGATGAGAAAGGAATCACGGTCGCAGGAACACTCGCGCATGATCGCGGCCACATCCGCCATTGTCTCCCTGTTCGGCGTGTCGAGGCTTCGAAGGTTCCGGGATACTCTCGGGTCGACGTCGTCGAAGAGATCGCAGATAGTGCCCCAGGCTTTCGAGGATGGTTCCCCGAGACTCGTGTACCAGAACGCGCGCGAAAAGGACGGAATGTGTTCGCACAGGTATTCGCGGAACGAGGTCGTCTTGCCGAACCCGGAAGGCGCTTCGATGAGCGTCAGCGGATAGTCCTTGACGCGGGAGACTTTCGACAAAATCCGTTCCGGAAAGTAGACGATGTCTTCGGCGTGGACGCTTTTTCGGGGCATTGTATTCTCTCCTGTGCGTCGTAATGGGTTGGCCGGGGAATCCAGTTGCTATGGTACCCTAAATGATTCACTTAATCCAGTTTTGACAACCATTTCGTATTCGCTCTCACTGCGAGTGAATGCGGCGCAGTGAGCTCTGGTGAATCCGTTACAAGCAGCGAAAACAAAAGAAAAAAAGAGTTTCTAAGAGGAAAAATGTAATATCAAGGGCATATGCGCTTTATTTGTTCTTTATTCTGGGGCCGAATGTCGCTATAATCTCATTGGTTAGCATTGGTCAAAAAGGAGTGATCGCGATGGATTTCGCAAAACTGACGACAAAATCACGGGAAGCTTTCTCGGACGCACAGAATAAAGCCGTCACCTACGGGCATTCGGAGGTGGACGGAGAGCATCTTCTGCTCGCGCTTGCCGAGCAGGCGGAAGGGCTTATTCCTCGGCTGCTCGCCAGAATGAACGTCGACTCGAAAAGCCTCGTCCGCAAATTGGAGGAAGAGCTTTCGCGCCGCGTCCGGGTTACAGGGCCTGGAGTGGAGCCGGGAAAGGTGTACGTTTCGCAGCGGCTCTCCCGCATGCTGGTGAAGGCGGAGCAGCGGGCGGAGCAGTTGAAGGACGAATACATCTCGGTGGAGCATCTCTTCGCAGCCTTTCTCGAGGAGGGAAAGACGAGCGCCGCCGGGTGGATTCTTGCGGAACTCGGGGCGACGGAGGAGAAGTTTCTCTCCGTCCTCAACGAAGTGCGCGGAAGGGCGCGCGTCTGCAGCGACAACCCCGAGAGCACCTACGAGGCGCTGGAGAAATACGGGCGCGACCTGGTGGCGATGGCTCGCGCCGGGAAGCTCGATCCGGTCATCGGGCGCGACGAAGAGGTCCGCAGGGTGATCCGCATCCTGAGCCGGAAGACGAAGAACAATCCCGTGCTCATCGGCGACCCCGGCGTCGGCAAGACGGCCATCGTCGAGGGGCTCGCCGGGCGCATCGTGAAGGGCGACGTCCCCGAGGGGCTGAAGGACCGTTCGATCTTCGCGCTCGACATGGGGTCGCTCGTCGCGGGAGCCAAGTTCCGGGGCGAGTTCGAAGAGCGCCTGAAAGCGGTGCTCAACGAGGTCAAGGAGAGCGCCGGGCGGATCATCCTCTTCATCGACGAACTGCATACCATCGTGGGCGCGGGCGCGGCGGAGGGCGCCATCGACGCGGGGAACATGCTCAAGCCACTGCTCGCGCGCGGAGAACTGCACTGTATCGGCGCGACTACGGTGGACGAGTACCGCAAGCGCATCGAAAAGGACGCGGCGCTCGCCAGACGGTTCCAACCCGTCCTGGTGGAGCAGCCGACGGTGGAGGATACGGTGTCCATACTGCGGGGGCTGAAAGACCGCTTCCAGGTGCACCACGGAGTGAAGATCCGCGACAACGCCCTCGTCGCGGCGGCGGTGCTTTCCAACCGCTATATCACCGAGCGATTTCTCCCGGACAAGGCCATCGACCTGGTTGACGAGGCGTGCGCGCTCATCCGCACGGAGATCGACTCGCTTCCCGCCGAGCTTGACGCCGTTTCCAGGAAGGTGATGCAGCTCGAAATAGAGGAGGCCGCGCTGAACAAGGAGAAGGACGCGGCGAGCGTCGAACGTTTGAAGACCCTCCAGAAGGAGCTGCAGGAGGCGCGCGAGGAGCAGACCGGCCTGCGTGCGCAATACGAGGCCGAGAAGCAGGGGATCGGGGCCGTTCGGGAGCTTCGGGAGCGCATCGAAACGATCCGGCGCGACATCGAGAAGGCCGAGCGCGAGTACGACCTGAACAGGGCCGCCGAGCTGAAGCACGGCACGCTCCCGCAGCTCGAGGCCGAACTCCGCGAGCGGGAGAAGACGCTGGAGAACGGGCACGCAGGGCCGAAGATCCTCCGCGAGGAGGTCACCGAGGAGGAAATTTCCGAGATCGTCAGCCGGTGGACCGGCATCCCCGTCACACGTCTTCTCGAAGGAGAGAAGGAGAAGCTGCTCAAACTCGACGAGGTGCTGCACCGGCGCGTCGTCGGGCAGGACGAGGCCGTGGAGCTGGTGGCCGACGCGGTGCTCCGCGCGCGCTCCGGCATCAAGGACCCGCGGCGGCCGATAGGCTCGTTCATCTTTCTCGGCCCCACGGGTGTAGGGAAGACGGAGCTGGCCAAGACGCTCGCCGAGTCGCTCTTCGACAGCGAGGAGAACCTGATTCGCTTGGATATGTCGGAGTACATGGAAAAACACTCCGTCTCCCGAATGGTGGGAGCGCCTCCGGGGTACGTCGGCTACGACGAGGGTGGCCAGCTGACCGAGGCGGTGCGCCGCAGGCCCTATTCCGTCATCCTCTTCGACGAGATAGAAAAGGCGCATCCCGACGTCTTCAACATCCTCCTGCAGATACTGGACGACGGGCGCATCACCGATAGCCAGGGGCATCTTGTCAACTTCAAGAACACCGTGGTCATCATGACCAGCAACATCGGCGCGCAGTACCTGCTTGAAGGGATCACCTCGGACGGACAGATCCGCGAGAGCGCGCGGAAACAGGTGATGGACGAGCTGCGTCGCTCATTCCGGCCGGAGTTCCTGAACCGCGTGGACGACGTGGTGCTCTTCAAGCCGCTTCAGCAGGAGGAGATACGGCGTATCGTGCGCCTGCTCGCCTCGTCGCTGGAGGAACGCCTGAAGGACCGGAATATTTCGCTGGAGATCACGGATGCGGGAGTGGATCTCGTCGCCCGCGAGGGGTACGATGCGGTATACGGGGCGCGTCCGCTCAAGCGATTCATGGTGCGCCGGATAGAAACGCCTATCGCCCGGATGATCATCTCCGGCGAGGCCGCCGAGGGTTCGCGGATCGTCGTGGACGAACGGGACGGAGCGCTTTCGCTCTCGGCCGCCGGTTTATAACGCGCCCGCAGGATGCCGATACATAAACAGCTTTTGTGAAACACTGAAAGGGGGGGTGCCGATGAAAATCAATTCCGTTGGTACGACACGGCCTCTTCCCCCTCTTCCCGCCGAGGAGATTGTCGAAGAAAAGGTCGAAGACCAAAAGGAAGAGGGGTTGAAGAAGGTCGAGAAGGCGAAGCGCGCAGTCGAGGCGGAGCGCCTTGAGATCATGGACAGGCATCACGAAACGGTAAAAAAATCCGCGGAGACGTACGACAAGATCGTAAAAAAACGGTTGATGGAGAAAGAGATCGAGGAGCGTCGCCTGCAGCAAAAAGAGTTTTTGGCCGAACGGAACGAGGAGGCCGAGCGGCGGCGCGACGAGATGCAAAAAGCTGCGGAAAAAGACTGAATCGGAGGGGTATTGGTGAAAAAACGTCTTCCCGAAGCGCTGCGAGCGACTTCGGCAATTTTTTTCGTGTTGTTGTTTTTGCTGTTTGCAGGTCAGCCGCTGCATGCGGTGGCCGTCGAAGAGAGCGGTACGTACGCCGATTTCGACGGACTGAGAGTGCATTATGTGGATGAAGGGCTCCGGGAGCGTCCCGCGCTCGTCTTCATTCACGGCTGGTCGTGCGACGTCTCCTTCTGGAGGTTTCAGACCGAGGCGCTGCGCGAAAAATTTCGCGTGATCGCGATCGACCTGCCGGGATTCGGGCAGAGCGACAAACCCGCTGACAGGGCGTACACGCTCGACCTCTTCGCCGGCGCGGCCCGGGCGGTCGTCGAAGCGGCCGGGGTGAAGAATCCCGTCTTGATAGGGCACAGCATGGGGTACCCGGTGACGACGAAGTACCTCGCGCTCTATCCGGGGGAGGTCCGCGCGATCGTCAACGTGGACGGCGCGTACTTCCGGTCGCCGTCGAACACGCGGACGATCGAGGAGCTGAAGGAGATGAACGCGTTTCTGGAGGGGCTGCTCGGGCCGGAAAGACTTCATTTCGTCGGATCCTTCATCGAATCCACGTTCTACGGCAGGACCCCGGAAGTATTGCGGGAGGAGATCATGGAGAAGATGTTCTCCGCCGACGAACACGCGGCGAACAGCTCGATGAAAGAGTTCATCGTGCCGGAGAACTGGGAGGAGCGCACCTACGACGTTCCCGCCTTGGCGGTCTACTCCTCGCACGAATACGTCCCGCCCGATCACGAGGCGTACCTGCGGACGGTCTTTCCGAATCTGACTTACGAGGAGTGGCCGGATACGGGCCACTTCCCGATGATGGAGGCGCCGGAGCGTTTCAACGCGGTTCTGGAGGAATTTCTGAAAGACCTGCGACAGTAGAAAAAGAAAGTCTTGGAAGAAATCGTTTTTCATTCTCGTAACGGCAAGGAATGCGGAGCAAATTATTCCCCGCGCTTCTTGCCGTTTTTTGATAGTAAGAGTACAATTCAGGGAGAGAAGAATCCATGTTCATTACAGAACTTTGCAAAATAAAGCCGGTGCAGCGGCGTGGGAGAATGTCCTTGATCCGGCGATCTGAAGGAATATTCGAAGAGTAAGTCGGATATGCGTTAGCAAGTCAGCTTCCTAAATCAGTGGGCGGAAAATAAGAAACGGGGTTTGTTGGAGAGGAGGTGCATGGTCGGGGGAGATTGGAACGTCAGTTCGGCGTTATTCCTTTTTTACGGGTGCAGAAAAGACTTGTCTGATGAAGAGGAGGATTCTCATGAAAAAACTTGTGGTGGTTGCGTCGCTTGCCGTCATTCTTGCCTGCTTCATGGCCGGAAGCGCGTTCGCATTCGATTTCCTTGACTTCGCTCAGAATCAGCTTTTGCAGTGTGCGCATCCGACGGCCGATCCGACCAAGGCCAAGGTCGAGTTCGTCAAAGAGCCCGTTCAGAAAGACGAGGCGACTATCGCTCGCGTCGTGGTGTACTACAAGGGGTGGATGAAGGATAACGAGATGCTTGTCGACATCGTGTACCTCAAAACGTCCTACGTCGATCTGGTTAAGGCGGAAGTGCTGAAGGACACGGCGGCAACCGGAACATCTTCCTGCAAATTCATGTCGGGATGGCAGGAAGTAAAATAGCGCTCTTCTGCGGATGTTCGCTCCTGTTCAGTCACCGGGCGTGTATAGTCCGGGAGAGAGCGGAACATCCTTTCTCCCGGACATGTTTAAGAAGCAGACTTTCCGAGGGAGGCTGCTATGAACACTGGTAACGTACTCTCCACTTTTCGCGAGCGTATGATGAAAAAGCTTCGATCCATCGTTCTTGTCTTGATTTTCGCCTTTCTTTTGACCGGAGTCTTTCTGCTGCTGCTCTGGGGAGCGCGCCCCTTTCTACCGAGCGAACTTCTCGCCAGGCTTGAGCTTCTGGGGCAAACGGACTGGGAAAGTTCCAGGCTTGCCGTTCAGGAGTGGTTCGCATCTCTTGGAGCGTGGGGGCCGGCGTTTTTTATCGGTATTCAAGTGCTCCAAGTGCTGGTCGCTCCCGTTCCCGGACAGATTGCGGGCCTTGCCGGAG
This sequence comes from Synergistaceae bacterium, assembly GCA_018436725.1. GTDB lineage: Bacteria > Synergistota > Synergistia > Synergistales > Aminobacteriaceae > JAAYLU01. Next base: position 163,733 of record JAHDKT010000029.1, read on the forward strand.
GATTCGTCTTCGGCTTTGGCACGGGGCTCCTGTATACGATGGTCGGACTTGGAATTGGTTCTCTGCTCGCCATGCTGCTGGGGCGGGTCTTTGGCTGGCACATCGTCCGGCGCTTCGTTCCTTCGTCCGTCATGGAGCGCTTCGACCGGGTGATCAACGACGGCGGTCTCTTCACTTTTTTCATGATCTTTCTACTGCCTGCGTTGCCGGACGATGCGGTATGCTTCCTTGCGGGCCTGACACGACTGCGTTTGAGCGGATTGTGGATTGTCTGCATATTGGGACGTCTTCCGGGAATGGCCGTCCTCTCCTTCGCCGGAGCCGGTCTCGGCGGCGGAGGAGCAAGCGGGCGGATCGTCTTCGCGCTCGCGATGGCGCTCTCGCTGGCCGTCTGGCTTTTGGACGAGGAGATCGAGCGCTTTGCGAAACGCTCGTTCAAATAGTCCCCGGTCTCGTTCCGGAAACATTGTTTCGAGGTATGTTCCCTTTCGATCTGGAATCTCGTAGCGGTATACCTACTTTTTCAAAAGGAGGATGTTGAAATGAAACGATACGCAATGCTGTTGGTTGCAACGGTACTGTTGGTTTGCTCGGCGGCTGTTTCTGCGATGGCCTTCGACTTTTTGGAGTTTGCGAAGAACGAACTGCTTGTGTGCGCGCATCCGACGGCCGACCCGGCGAAGGCGAAGGTCGAATTTCAAAAGGAGCTGGTGAAGGAGGGGGAACTCACCAGAGCCGAGGTGACTGTCTTCTACAAGGGGTGGGTACGCGACAATGAAATGGTGGTTGAAATCAAGTACCTTGAAACTTCGTACGTTACTTTGGTGAAGGCAGAACTTATCAAAGACAGCGCCGCCACCGGAACGATGTCCTGCAAGTACTTCACCGGGTGGCAAGAGGTAAAGTAACCGCGGTGGAAACTGCGGCAGAATATGGAGCGCCGCTTGAGCGCCTGAGGAAGGAACCTCCGTATACAGGAACCGTCGATCCGACGGAAAACTCGTGTATCGGAGGTTCTTTGCGATTATGTCGCATGTTTTCGATATTCTTGACCCCCGAAATTTAAAAGGAGGATGCCGAAGATCAAGTGCGACGCGCACTCGAAACGGTGATGCGACCGATGGAGACTTTTTCACGGGGGAAGTCCCGTCGACTGGCCGGGGATGTCTTTCTCCTGTGCGGCGACGGCGTTTGGGAGATGCTCTCCTGGAATGAAATGGAGGAGTGCCCAATAGCGTTCGACGCGGTGAAGAAGTGCGAAACGCTGCGTCGCCGGCTCTGGCGAGTAAATTTCGATACGACGCCTTCTTCGTCTCGGCGAAGCCCTGGACGGAATATCTTCCGCAGCCGGAAACACGCATTGGATGCTACACTGTGATGGCTGAGAATGTACCGATCGGGACGATGAGGAGGCGAAGCGAATGGAGAGCGGAAAAAGCCGGTATGCTGTGTTGCCCTGTTTCGACTCCCCGGAAGCGGCGGAGGCGTGCCGCCGGGGTCTGAAGATTCTCCGCGAGAAGGCGATCGCCCTTGGAAGCTCTGCGGTGGAGGCGTGCGACAGAGGGTACTATTTCGACGAGCAAGGAGCGAAGGTGGACTGGGGCCAACTCGTCATGGGGGCGTGTTTCGACGCACGGAGCATCCCTCCCGAATTTTCGCTGCCCACGCCCACCCGCACGCCCTTTCCCGAGACGACGGTCCAGGTGCGGAACGAGACGACCTTGGCCGCCTGCTTTCGACTTCTCGAGCAGGGCGTTCGTCCGCTGGCGTTGAACTTCGCCAACGGACTTCATCCTGGAGGCGGCTTCCTTCACGGCGCGCTCGCGCAGGAGGAGACGCTCTGCCGTTCGAGCGCCCTCTTCATGACGATAAGAAACGACCCGATGTACGCTGCGCATGCCGAACGGACCCTCCCCGACTCCACGGACTGGGCGATTCTTTCCCGAGGTGTTCCCGTATTTCGCAGGGACGACGGCAGCGCGCTCGGGAAACCAGTTCTGGTGGACTTCATCACGTGCGCCGCGCCGTATGCGCCCGGCGTCGGACAGCCGGAATCGGGGGATTTGTTGTGCCGCAGGATATCGCGCGTGCTCCGGATCGCCTTTGTCTTCGGACATACGACGCTCGTCCTGGGCGCGTGGGGGTGCGGCGCGTTCGGGAACGACCCGCTGCGGACAGCGAAGGACTTCCGCGAAGCATTGGAGAGCGAGTTCGCCGGAGCATTCGCGCGGATCGTCTTCGCCATCGCCGACTGGTCTTCGGAAAGGCGTACTCTCGGACAGTTTCGTGATGTCTTCTCCGCGGAGAATGGCTGATAGAAAGAGGGGGGAGCAATGAAACTCCAAAAAGGCAACCTCGCGGGGCTTCCGGTGAATCAGCCGGACGAGGAGATCTTCGAAGAGCTTCTTCGCACATCGTCTTTCCGCGTGGAACGGATCGTCTCCGCGGGGCAGTCGTCTCCGCCGGATTTCTGGTACGACCAGGAAGAGGATGAGTGGGTGGGGCTGCTCCAGGGCGAGGCCGCGCTGGAGTTCGAGGACGGCTCCGCCGAGACGCTCCGCAGCGGCGACTGGGTCTTCCTTCCGGCGCACATGCGCCACAGAGTGGCGTCGACGAGCGTGGAACCGCCCTGCATCTGGCTGGCGTTTTTCGGGCTACCTTGATATCTCGAGCGGGACGAAAGAATCCGAGCGTCATTTCGAAGACAAGGCGAAACCTCTGTGCGAAAGTTTTGCGGCTTAACCCCGACGGACTGCCGGAATTCTGGCGACGAGCGCTCTCGGATATGTACTCGTATCGAGCTTCTTACGACGAAGGGGAAGTTGTGTTTTTTAAAACGCGTCTCGAATAACCTGCGAAACACCTCTTTTTATTTTCCTTTTTTCTCTTTCCCGGATGCGGTCTATTTTGAGAGCGACGGAAACGATTTTCTCCGAAACTTGGATGCGCTGCCTGCGCTACGCCACGGCAACAAGTGGCGGCGTACACGTTCGTACGGCTTGACAAAATATCGTTATATAGTAATATGACTATATGAAAAGAGACGTCGAGAAGATCTTCAAAGCGCTCGCGCATGAGAAGCGGTTGGCCATTCTTCAGTGGCTCAAGGAACCCGTCAAGCACTTCCCGCCCCAGATCGACGGGGATCTCGTCAAAGACGGGGTGTGCGTTATCCGAATCGCCGAGAAGCTGAAAATAGCTCAACCGACGGCGACTCGCCATCTGCAGATTCTGGCCGATGCGGAGCTGGTTATCGGAACGCGCATCGGGAAATGGACATTTTTCAGGCGGAATGAGGATTCTATAGCGAAGGCGACGGAGTATATCGCGGAAGAACTGTAGCGCGTCTTTGCAGAGAGGCTACGATGGAGCTTCCGGCTGACCGCCGTTCGAAGAGCGGAGTTGGCCGGGGAGGTCGTCAAGAGCGTGCGGAAAAGAGAGGGTGCGAAGATGCAGTTCCGTATACTGGATGTTTTTGCTGAAACAAAATACTCGGGGAACCAACTGGGCGTTTTTTTGTGTGAAACGGCGCTTCCCGAAGAAACGATGCAGAGAATCGCCCGCGAGCTGAATTTTTCCGAGAGCGTCTTTCTTCTCTCCCGTGAGGGGGCCGACGCGCCGGTCGGCATTCGTATCTTCACTCCGGCTCACGAAGTGGATTTCGCCGGACATCCGAGCCTTGGAGCCGCGTTCGCGGCGTATAACTATTTGCTGAAAGACCGTCCCGAAACCGTGCGTCTTCTTACGAAAGCAGGAATAATTCCGGTTGAAATGCCCAAGGAAGAAGGCGGTCCTCTTTGGATGCGTCAAATCCCGCCCGTCTTCGGAGAAGAGTTCGCCACGTCGGAACTCGCCGATATTCTGAGTATCGACGCCGACGCTATCTTAGAAAAGTACCCTGTTCAGGATGTTTCCACGGGGCTTCCGCATATTATCATTCCCGTGGCTACGCTTGACGCTCTTCGCGCCGCGAAGGTGAACAAAGAGAAGTACTTCCGTTTTATCGAGCGTTCGCATGCGAAGAACCTCCTCCTCTTCTGTCCGGAGGCCAGGAGCGAAACGCACGGCGTCAGTGTCAGGATGTTCGCCGACTACCTCGGAATTCCGGAGGATCCTGCGACGGGAAGCGGCAACGGATGCCTTGCGGGGTACCTGGTGAAACACCGAATAATGAACTCGCGGAAGATCGAATGTGTCGTCGGCCAGGGACACGAGATCGGGCGTCCGTCGCTGTTGTTCCTGAAAGCGGAAGAGCGCGACGACGGCGCCATCGATATCATGGTCGGCGGCAGAGTGTTCGAGATCGCGAGCGGCGAGTGGACGGTATGAGCGTCTATTTCGTCGCTTCCATCTCGGTGCGCGACCGCGAACGGTACAAGAAATATCTTGAAGGCGCGGACGCGGTGTTCCGCAGCTATGGAGGAGAGTATCTCGCCGTGGATACGGAGCCTCTGCTTCTGGAGGGGGAGTGGGACTGCGAGCGCCTGGTGCTCATTCGTTTTCCGGACGAGAGCGAATTTCGGAGGTGGTACCATTCTTCCGAGTATCAGGAACTCCTGAAACACCGCATGGCCGGCGCACGCTGCGATACGCTGCTCGTCAAGGGAGCCGGCGACGAAACCTGTTCCGTCTCGAGGTGAAAAAAGCTATCGAGATGCGCATTCGACAATAAAGCCCGTGTACGCGGGCTTTATTGTCGAATGCGCATCTGATTTTTGCCTGATGACCGGGTAAGAAAGAGAGTATCAAGTGTATCGAATTTTTCATTAGAATTCTTCTCGCGCTTTTTGGGGTGCGATTGGTGAAGAGCTTTTTTCACGGACAGTTCTACGTTTTTTTCACTCTCCCCCTATTACATTCTGCATGGTGTATGATAGTATTTAGCTTCAAGTATAATCTCAAGGAGTGAGTTTATTTTATGTCGTCAAAAACATTCGGTTTGCTGCGCCCGGAAAGTTCGGGTTTCAAGCTCTCGTTGCTCTCGACGGGGCACTTTTTTAATGACTTGTACGCGTCTTTCCTGCCTACTTTTATCCCGACGATCATCTCCAGGCTGGGCATTTCGATGGCGCAGGCAGGTTTTTTCAGCACCTTCCTCGGTATCATCCATATCATCTTCCAGCCGATCATAGGGTATCTCTCCGACCGTTCGGCCAACCCCTGGCTCGTTATCTGGGGGCCGATCATGACCTGCCTCGGAGCGACGATGATCCCGCTCGCTCCCTCTTACGGAGCGGCGCTCTTTTTCGTGGGGCTTTGGGCGCTCGGGAGCGCGATGTTCCATCCGCAGGGGCACGGCGGAGTCGGACATGTTGTTCCCCGGGAGAAACTCACAGTCTCCCTTGCGTTCTTCGCGGTCGCGGGAACGGCGGGAGTCACGGTGAGTCCGCTCTTCGCGGTGGCCTTGGTGAACACGGTCGGGTATCGGCTGATGCCGGTGGTGGCATTGATTCCCGTGCTGCTCTTGGGCATATTCACCTGGAGAACGATGCCTTCGATCAGCCACGAGAGCGGCGACGCGCTCACGCCGCAGAAGGGGCTGCTGGTCACGCTGAAGTCCGTCTTCGCGGTCATCTACCCTGTTTGGGCTATCTCCACCGTGCGCGACGCCACGAGTCAGGGAGTCCGCATGTTCCTTCCCATCCGCATCGCCTCCGAAGGAGGAGAGATCGGCATGGTGGGTACCGTCCTTTTTCTTATCATGCTCTCGAGTACAATCAGCATGATCGTGATCGGCCGGATCGCCGACAGATGGGGGAAGAAAAAAGTGCTGATGGGCGTCATGCTGCTTTCCCCGCTCTTTCTTCTCGCGGGAATTTTCGTCGACAGCTGGGCGAGCATTCTCTTTTTCCTGATCGGGACGTCCGCGATCAACGCGACGATGCCCATCACCGCGGCGATCGCACAGGAGATGGTTCCGAATTCGCGCGGGATGGCAAGCTCCATCGTCATGGGGCTCTCCTGGGGGTTCGGCAATATGCTGATGGCGCCGCTGGGCAAGGTCGGCGACCTTTTCGGCGTCCAAGCGACGCTTCTGGTGGTTGCGCTGCTCCCTATCCTCGCCTTTCCGTTGCTGTATACAAAGCCCTTCCGAGAGAAAGGCGACGATGTCCCATCCGTGAGTGGAGACTGAAAGAAGTCCGCGTTCCGCAGCGTTCTTTTTCCCATTCAGATTTTCCGCCACTTTTTCTTTTTTCGCCTTTCACGGAAGGCGAAGGTGGTGTAAAATGTCTCCGGCGTCTCGTTTTTTTCGACGCGTCGGAGACTTGTTTTGTCCGACACGGGAAAGAATAATGCTCTATCGAAGGGAAAAACGCAGGACTCGGGGAACGCTTGATCTTCTCAGGGCGTCGTCGCATCAAAACGGCGGCCGGCCCCCGTTCTATTCTTCGCGTTAACCGGCGGATTTCAAAGAAGCTTTTTAATTTTGATGGGAGGGGTTTTCTGATGGAGGAGACGTTCGAGAAAAGAATGCGTCCGGCGTGGAGAAGTTTTATGACGTGGTGGCTTCTTTGTGTTGCGGTGGCCGTACTCGCGGTGTTTTTGAGCGTACGCTACGCGGCGCCATGGTGGCTTGTTGCCGTTGCATTGATTCCTGTGGTTGTGATCATGCTCAAGCGCTGTTCGACGGAGTTCATCGTCAAGCATGACGAAGTGACGATGGAAAAAGGGCTTTTCGCGAAGAATTCCGTGGAAGTCGGCATGCCGCAGATACGGACCATCGAAGTGCGCCAGACGATTTTCCAGAGAATGCTCGGGGTGGGCGACATCATGATCGCGTCTTCGGGAACGGATACCTACGAAATCATCGTGCCGGGCATCGAGAATCCCAAGGAGCTTCGGGACATTATTCAGGGGTTCCAGAGAGGGTCGTCGAACAACGCTTCTGCTTGAGACTAAACGAAACACGAAAGGGAGCGCTGCCGATTCGGCCCGCTCCCTTGTTTTAATACTTAAGCACGCTCTCCTGAAAGACGTAACGGTGGTCGCTTTTCGTGATCGGTAAGCGCACATCGGAGAGGGGCGCCGGCGCCCCTCTCCGTCTTATTGGCGATCCTGTGAAGCTTCGCGCGCTTTCCGACGTTTCTCCCGAAGCAGTTCCTTCGGTTCGATCGATATCGCGTCTCCCTCGAAGAGGGATTGCAGGCCTCCCGGAAAGAGAGACTTCACACGTTCGCACGTCTCCCGGCACTTGCCGAGGCACTTGCTCTGGTTGTCGTCCGGTTCGGTATATACCGTGACGACGCCCTCGTAGTTGCGGAGAATCGTCTTCCTGTCCGAACGGGAGATCACGTAGTTGGGCATGACGGGAATCTTGCCGCCTCCTCCCGGTGCGTCGACGACGAACGTCGGCACGGCCAGCCCGGAAGTATGCCCCCTAAGGTACTCCATGATCTCCAGCCCCTTGCCGATGGAGGTTCTGAAGTGCTCGATTCCGCGGGAGAGGTCGCACTGATAAATGTAGTAGGGGCGCACCCGCATCTTCATCAGCTTCTGGTTGAGGTCGCGGAAGATGTACGGGCAGTCGTTCACTCCTTTGAGGAGCACCGACTGGTTGCCAAGCGGAATGCCCGCGTCTGCGAGGAGAGCGCAGGCGCGTTCTGCCTCGGGGGTCAGCTCTCCGGGATGGTTGAAATGGAGGTTGATCCAGAGAGGGTGGTGTTTTTTCAGCACGGCGCACAAGCTCTCCGTCACCCGCATCGGGAGCACCGCAGGCGTTCGCGTTCCTATCCTGATTATCTCGACCGTGGGAATCGACCTGATCTCGGAGAGGATGGAATCCAGCGCCTCGTCCGAGAGCGTGAGCGGGTCGCCGCCTGTGATGAGCACGTCGCGGATCTCCGGGGTGCGCGCGATGTAGTCGATGCATGCGCGAATCTGCTCGGTCGAACGGGCCGTGTCCGTCTGCCCGGCGAATCGCCGTCTGGTGCAGTGCCGGCAGTACATCCCGCACTGGTCGGTGACCAGCAGAATGCATCTGTCGGGGTAGCGGTGCGTCAGCCCGGGAACCGGGGAGTCCACGTCTTCGTGCAGCGGGTCCAGCAGATCGGTCGACGCGATGAGAGTCTCCTTGAGCGTTGGAACGGCCTGTTTTCTTATGGGGCACTCCGGATCGTTCGTGTCGATCAGCGAGGCATAGTAGGGAGTGATCGCCATGCGGAGAGAGTTCAGGCTTTTCCGGAGCGTCGCGGCCTCTCCCCGTGAGAGCGTGAGAATACGGCCCAGCTCGTCTGCTGTGGTGATTCTCGACTGCATCTGCCAGCGCCAGTCGTTCCAGCGCTCTTCCCCCGCCGATTCCCTGAGCGCTTCGAGGAATTTCTTCCCTCCTCCGTCGAGGGGGACCAGGGGGGCGTCCGTCCCGGCAAGCAGAGGAAGCTGAGGAAACGCTTCTCTGGTACGGCGGGCTTTCGACGGAGGTTTTGTTTCCTCCGGCGAGGCATCCGGTGTGCTGACGATATTAGCGCTTTTTCGAGAGTTTTTTGCAGTAGAGGACAAGATCGTCACCTTCCGAATAAAAGTCGGGAATGCGTCCGCATTCTCCGTAATGCCGCGCGAGGTAGAAGTAGCGTTGGCCAAGGTAATCGTCTCTACCTGCCGTTTCAACCCTTATGACCGCGCTGTCCGACTGCTCCAGGAGGGCTACGCACATTTTATCCTCCAGTCTGCCGCCGATCCCCTTCTTCTGATGGTGGGGAGATACTGCGATCCAGTACAGATCGTAGGCGGAACGAGTCATCGGTGTGGGCCCGTAGATCAGGAATCCGGCGAGATCTCCGTCGATCCATTCAGTGAGCAGGATGTAATCCCGCCCCGGATGGAGAGACCATTCGACCAGCACGTCCTCAAGAACGTCCAGTTCGTCGGCGGTGAATGCCCCTGTTGCCGCTGCCGTCTTCAGGCAGCGTTCGGCGAGATCGTTACTCACGTGACGTTCCTCCTTGATGTTCTTCGAAAGCCAGTTCGAGAATCGTGTGCACGGTCTTCTCGTCGGAGAGTCCCGCCTCCCTGCACTGGCGCAAAAATCCTCCGTCCGGCGCGATGTCGGGGTTCGGATTCACGTCGAGCACGTACAGAATACCGCGCCGTTCGCGCACGTCGACCCGGAAGTAGCCTCTGCAGCCAAGGACGCGTCCAGCGGCCGCCGCGAGCCGCGCGGCCTCCTCCCGGAGGGAGCCTTCCGCTCTCTTCGGAACGAGCGAATAGAGAGGGGAGGAGGGATCCCATTTGGAGCCGTAATCGAGAAAGCTCGCTCCTTCGGTCTGTTCGTAGTCTATAACCGAGACGCCGAGCACATCGAAAGGATCGTTCCCGATGCAGGCGACGGAGTACTCGCATCCGGGAATGAACTCTTCCGCCCGGACTCCTCGGGGAAAGAGGGCGAGCTTCTCGGAGACCGTCCGAAAAAGTTCGCTCTCGTCCCGAACGAGCGAGGCGGAGTCGATGCCGACGCTTCCGTCTTCCATCAAAGGCTTGATGAACACCGGAGGACGGAGTGTTGCCAGAAGGGCAGGGTCGAAGCCGGGGTGGAGAGAGAGCCCTTCCGGGACGGGGATTCCGGCGTTCCTGAGCGTCCGGGAGCACGCGTCTTTGGAGAGACAGGTCCGAAGCACCCTCGACGGGTTGCCCGTGCACGGAATGGACATCTTCTCGACAAGCGCGCGGAACTCATGCTCGGAGCCGCTGTCGCAGCCGAACCCTTCGAAGATGTTGAAGACGCATTGCGTCTTGCTCGAATGGGCAATGTGTTGGATGCGCTCCGGAGAGCGAAGAATCTCGGGCGTTATGTCGAGCGCCACAGGTGCGTACCCGTGAGCCAGCAGTATGCCGGAGACGAACTCGCGACCGCGCAGCGCGTCGGCGACGTCCGTTCGCGGAGACTGTTCCATCGCAGCCGGAAGCAAGACGACCGGAAGCGTGTCGTCCAAGGACTGTGAAAGCGAGAAGCGCATGCGATCACCGGCTTCCCCTGGCGGGGAAGAGCAAGCCGTTCCGCGAGAAGGCGCTCCGTAGTATGGAACGGACGAGATCATTGTACTCCCCGCCGCTGAGACGGTGGAGAATCGGGAGATCGCTGTACTCCGGGGAGAGCCCGGGAAGCGGATTGATGTCGATGATTCTGGGCGTCCCGTCGCTGTCCAATCTAAAGTCGACCCGTGCCATGTCCCGTAGCTCAAGCGACTGAAACGCCTTCAGAGCGAAACGTCCCACCTGGTCGCGAAGCGAAGGAGGAATGCTCTCGGGGCCCTCGTAGCGGATACGCTCGAGGTAGTTGCGCTTCTCTTCGAGAGAGTAGAGAAACTCCTCGCGCTGTTCTACGGGAACGATGCGCATCATTCCGACCACGGCCGGACGGCCGTTGCCGACGATTCCGACGGTGATCTCGTCCCCCGGGAGGTACTCCTCCATCAATGCGGGCTGCGCATACCGTCGCCATACTCTTCGGATCTTCTCCTTGGCCTCTTCGGGTGTATGCGCAACCGAATCCGAGAAGATGCCCTTGGATGACCCCTCGTACCTCGGTTTGACGACGAAACGCGAGTGTTCGGCGAAGAGCGCCGGGATGCGTGCGAGGTCGTCCTCGTCTTTGAAGCAGGTGCACAGCGGCACGGGGATCTCGTCGCAGAGGAGCGTCCGGCTGGTGAGCAGCTTGTCGAGTGCCACCGCCATGGACACGGCGTCGGAGCCCCAGTACGGGATGCCGGCGCTCTCCAGAAAGCAGGGGACTTGGGCCTCGCGGCCTCTGGCATCCCCGCGCCCTTCCGCGATATTGGCGACGAACTGCGGAGCCTGCGCTGCGAGCCTCGATGCAAAAGCATCGTCCTGTTCGCAGAGAGAGACCGAAAAGCCGTAGGCGGCAACAGCATCGGCCACCGCTTCGACAGTCGTTATCGGGTCGTACTCTTCATACTTGTCGTCCGGCTCGTCGGAACCGGCTTTTTTTTTGAGATTATAAACGACGGAAACTCTGGCGACAGGTTGCAACGGGACGTCGGGCTCGTGCCCGTACTCTTCGTTCATTGATTTTTCCCTCCTGAAGGATACATGAAATATGACCTGCGGAAACGCGGTCAATGCGGTTTTCCATTTCTTCGAATCCGTTGTTCGGGAACCGCCATGTCTCCCTCCTCCAAGAGTTCGCCCCCTTCGTGCGAAGAGGGTCTTTCAGTGCGGATTATAGAGGTTTTTGGGGGAAATACAAGAGGGAACTTCCTTGTCGGGAGTGCTTTTGCACAGGCTGCGCGGAGAAAAAAACAGGGGCTCCGGAGAGCCCCTGTTTCAGGTGTTTCCAACGGAGACGACGACGCTTAGGCAAGCGCGACGACGGCTTCGGGGTTGATGACTCTGAATGTGAACGACTCGGCGAAGAAGAGGCGCACTTTGCCGCCGTTTCGTTCCTCGAATCCGAGCGAGAGGTCCTGTCCGAGAACGAGTTCGAAATCGCCGCCGCGAAGCGACACGACGTACGACTCGTCCTGTGTGGAGAGGATGACCTTATCGACCAGATTCCCGACGTGTTTGGATACAGGGTAGCAGGAAGCCGCGCCGTAGATCGCCTTCCAGAGCGCCGGCGAGGCGACGAGAGCGTAAGAACCCTCGACCGCATCTTCGTGAAGCTTGAAAATGGCGGCCGAAATCGCGTCGGTGATATCCTGGGGTTCACCGCCCGCCAGCTTGACGGAACGTCCTTCTGCCGCCGCGCCCAATCCATCGATGCCCGCCGCGGCCAAACCCTTGTAAATGGCCTGCTCTTCGAAGAGCGCGATCTCTTTCGCGGCTTTTTCGAGCGCCGAGAGGTCCGGGTCTTTGGCTCCTCTGCTGATGTTGTCAAGCTCCCAGATGTCGAGTTCGAAAGTGGCCCTGGTTTCGACCAGAGGAAGCACCTTGTTGACGCCGAACTGTACGCTTTTGCCGGAGTTGGCGGAGTCGATCCCCAGCCTTCCCGTCGGATGCGCGCTGTATGTCCACCCCTTGGGGCCTTCGACATCCACAAATTTTCTGGCGGAAAGGTTTGCCACCAGAACTTTTTTCGCCTGACCGTCCAGCTCCTCCCATGCCTCGGGGGTCAGGAGCGATGCGGATCTTCTCAGAATGTCCATGAGTACGTACCTCCTTTACATGATCGTCCGTTCTTCAGGATCTACTTGAGACTCCCGATACCGAGGGCTTTGGAAGAAACGCCGGATGCGGCCGCTCCTCCGCCGGACTCAACCTGAGTGAGAGGGGCCGAGGTGAAGAGGTATGTTTTCAGCTCATCGTCCCAACCGTCCATATTTCTCCGAAGCCACTCGATGAGCATTACGGCATGTTCAATCTCTTCGTCGCGATTATGAGCGAGGAGCGCCTTGAGTTCGGCGTTCGGAGTGGTTGCGGCTCTCTGATTGTAGTAGTTAACCGCTTCGACTTCCTCCATGAGACTTTTGAGCGCCTTTGCCTGATCCGCCGTCTGCTGATCGAGCACATCTGCGGGTTCCGTGAATTGCATGGTATCTCTCCTTTCTGAAAATCGTGTTTCAATGATGCGGTCCTTGCGGATCTCCGCATTTCTTCTTACATTATACCGTCTGCGGAGGTAAAATGACTCCTTCAAATGGGCGGAGGTCATAATTTAAATTCATTACAAGATAGTTATTATTTAACCCATGGGAAGTATATACCAACTCCCGAATCTAGTCAAGCTTGGTCAAATGGAACTTATGCTTCACTGTATGGTATCATGCGGTGCGAAGCATGGGGAGGTTCCGCTGAAAAGCGAATCATGACGAGGGGAAAGGTAAGTGTGCATTATGGATGAACGCGGGAAGACAACACTGTTGTCGGAGGATATTCGGGATTTGCTCTCGTTGAAACCCGGAGAGAATATATTGTTCGGAGAACTTGCGGCGGCGGCGGCCGATCGCGGATTCGGCATCCTTCTGGTGCTCCTTTCTCTTCCGAGCGCGCTTCCCGTGCCTGCGCCGGGGTACAGCACGCCGTTCGGAATAGTGCTCTTTATCCTGGGGGCGCAGATGTTGCTGGGCAGAGAGACGCCGTGGATACCGGAATGGGCGGGGCGGAGAGAGATCAAGCGCAAGACGGCGGACAGGATGATATCGGGCGCGGCGAAGTTCTTCTCGTTCGTGGAAATTTTCGTACGTCCGCGTTTCGAGTTCGTCTCGGGAAAGGGCGCCGGGATGGTCTGTTCTTTGCTGCTGCTGCTTATGAGCGGACTCATGATTCTTCCGATTCCACTGACAAATACGCTCCCGGCCATGGTGATCTTCTGTATCGGCGTGGCGCTCACAGAGCGCGACGGACTCGCGTTCATCGCGGCTCTGCTTTTCGGCGCGGCGGCTTCCGCGCTGTACGGTCTGGCCTTCTGGGTAATTTTTCACTTCGGCGCACAGGGGATCGGCGAGGCTAAAGAGATAATCAAAGGATGGTTTTTCTGATCCGATACCCTTGCCGCATGTCATGATTCGACGAAGTTCTTCAGGACTCCCCCTGAAACGAGAGGGGTGAAACTGCCGTGTCCATTCGACGAAAGATGCTGATGTTGATCGCCGGGTTCCTTTTTGTGACTTTGGTGCTGACTTTCGGCAGCTCTATCCTTACCGGAAGAAGCGTACGAATCCAGGTCGAAGGGGCGGGGCGGACGTTGGTTGCGGAAATCGCCTCGGCTATGGATGAATATGTAGCGAAGCTGCTCTCTCTTACAGGCTCTTTGGCCGTTTCTCTCTCGTATGTCGGCACGGAAGTCGATCCCGATTATGTAGAACTTTTCGGGCGCTACCTGGAAGCCGCGCAGACGCACGGAGTGCAAACGGTCTTTATGGGCTTCGAATCGAAGGCGTTCGCGGATTCCACCGCATGGGAGCCGCCCGAGGGGTACGACCCCCGGACACGCCCGTGGTATGTGGAGACGCTGAAGAAGAACGGAGTGACGGTCACCTCCCCGTATGTCGACATGATTACCGGCGAGATGATCGTGAGCGTCACTGCCCCGGTTCGAACCCCGTCGGGAGCTTTGCTCGGTGTGGCCGGCCTGGATGTAAGCCTGGAGCATGTACGGCGTAAAGTGCTGACGAGGCGGCTTTTCGGAGAAGGGTTTCCCTTTCTGGTGGACAAGCGCGGCTTCTTTCTTGCTGCTCCGTTCGACGACTGGACGCTTGCGGAGAGTATTGCGGAGCCGTCCGGGGCGGTTTCGGCCGAGCTGGCGCAAGCAGGGGACGCCATCCTGAAGAGGGAGCCAGGGTTCTTAAGCCTGATGTTCAGGGGAGAACGAATGATGCTCTTCCATGCCCCAGTCGGCGAGTACTTCTCCTTCGGGATACTCTTCCCCGAACGTGCGTTGAACAGCTTTGTACGAGATATTTCCTCCCTTCATCTCTTCGGCGGGTTCGCGATCATTCTGCTTGCTCTTGTCCTGTTGCTTCCTGTGACGCACGAGATAGGAAGTTCCTTCTCTTCGCTTTCTTCGACGATCGACAGTATCACCGCCAAACTTTCGGGAAACAAGGACTTCACCGAAACGGCGTTCAACGTGCATATGCTGGCCGCTGAAGTGGGGGAATCGATCGCGCGGACGTCGGTCGAAGAGTTTCAAACATTTCTGGAGAGCATGGAGAACGCCCTGAGGACGATAGGGCGTCAAGGAGAGGAGATTGCCGCCCTCACCGAGGAGGCTCTGGCCATCCAGGACAATCTGACCGAAGCGAACGGTGAACTGAACCGCAGGCAGAAGATCTGGAAGAATACGCTCGAGGTCATGGAGACGTTGACCATGTCCGGTGAAACCTCCAGAAACCTCCAGCGTATCGCGGAGAGTATTCTGAACAGTACCGGGGCGTTCGGTACGCTGATTCGCAGACGCTCGGGCGATTCGCTCCACATAATCGCCTGCGCCGGCTACGATAAAGGCCCGGTTTTCGATGTCAGGACAGTCCCTCTCTACGGCAGCATCGTCGGCCGAGCATGCAGAAGAGGGGTCTCGCTCTGGGTGGAGGATGTGTATCTCGAAGGCGACTATCGCCCTATTCATCCGGACGTGGTCAGCGAAGTCGAGATTCCTCTGCAGCATCGGGGTCAAGCGAATGGAATACTCGAAGTCGCATTCGACAGAAGAATGTCGCGAAACGACGAGCTTCTCGAGACGCTTCTTCCCGTGGCATCCGCCCTAGGAAGCTTGATAGAGGTGGAGAACGCTCATATCGAAATCAAGGACTCGTATCGGTATCTTGTTCGAAAACTTCAGTCGGTTACCGAGATCTACCACCTCGAATCCGCCGACCACATGGACCGGATAGGCGCATACTCGCGTCTCGCGGCGCAGGCGCTGGGAAAGACGTCCGAAGAACAGGACGATATAGAGGTCTTCTCTCGTCTCCACGATATCGGCAAACTGCGCGTTCCGCTCTCCATCCTTGCCAAGCCAGGAAAGCTTACGACGGAGGAGATGTCCGTCGTGCGAAATCACCCGCTCTGGGGCGCGGAACTTATCGGCGGCGCGAAATGGCTGGATATGGCCAGAAAGATCTGCCTCTCGCATCATGAAAAGTGGGATGGCAGCGGGTATCCGTTCGGTCTTTCGGGAGACGAAATACCGTGGGAAGGGCAAGTCGTCGCACTTGCCGATATCTACGACGCACTGCGCTCGAGGAGAGTCTACAAGGAGCGTATGTCCCACGAGGAAGCGGTAAGGATCATCCTCCACGGAGACGGAAGAACTTCGCCCGGGCACTTCGGCCCTTTGATGCTGGCTTTTTTCAGAGAATACCACGATGAGATGAACGCCATATTCACGACCTTCTTCCAGGGAGAAGGCGCTGTCGAGGAGGGATAACGACCGGAGTCGGGGAACCGCGCATCGCTCTTCGGGAAGTTTTTCCGCTGCACGCGGCGAGATGATCGCCGCCGAAGACGACACTGAAAGTACGGGATGTAGCATAGCTCTTCGGGCGACGCGCTGCATCCCGTACTTTTATGTGACGAAGCGTAAAATTTTCAATGGAAGGGTTGACAAATCGAGCGCTCTTTTGTATCCTCTCTATTAACTTAAGTTTATATATTTGGATTCAGTAAATATAAATTTATTTAATGAGAGAGAGGCGTATCATGTCGATTTGCTTTCTTGTACTTGAAGACGGGGAAGTCTTTAATGGTGTCGCTTTCGGAGCGTCTGCGCCCAGTGCGGATGAACTCGGCCGGGGAGAAGTTGCCGGAAGAGGGGAGATCGTCTTCAATACCGCGATGTCGGGGTATCACGAGATGCTGACCGACCCGTCCTACGCAGGGCAGATCGTCGTGCTCACCTCTCCCCACGCGGGGAATTACGGCTGCGAGGACGCCTGGTCTGAGAGAGGCCCGGACGATCCCGGGATGGGCGAGATAAAACTGAGCGGGCTTGTCGTTCGTTCATGCTCCTCCGGTTCCGTACCCCGCGGACGCATCACGCTCGACGCTTTCCTCAAAAAGCACGGGATTCCAGGAATCGCCGATGTCGATACGCGGTCGTTGACGATCCGTCTGCGGGAGAAAGGGAGCTGCAACGGCCTTATCGTCGCTCCTTCAGCTGGGGATGCGCTGAGCGAGGAAGAAATTCGTTCCGTCCAGTCGGCGTTCCGTCGGCTCCCCTCGATGGAGGGTGCGAATCTCCTCTCCTCGGTGGGCACGCGAACGGCGTTTCCCGCTTGCTTCGGAAAATTCCCCCGTTTCACCGTCGTCGACTGCGGAGTGAAGAGCAATATTCTCCGCGAACTCGGGGCAAGGGGCGCCGCCGTCACGGTGCTTCCGTGGACCGCTTCATCGGAGGACGTTCTATCGACCACTCCCGACGGGGTGCTCTTCTCGAACGGTCCAGGAGATCCTGCCGCGCTCGTCTCCGTGGTGGCAACCATCCGTACCCTCATCGGCGCGGTTCCCGTTTTCGGCATCTGCCTCGGACACCAGATGATCGCCCTCGCGCTCGGAGGACTGACGCGGAAAATGAAGTTCGGCCATCACGGCTGCAATCACCCCGTCAGGGACGAGCGGACCGGCAAAGTGCAAGTGACCAGCCAGAATCACGGCTTCGAAGTGGATGAACGCTCTCTTCCTCCGGACGTGGCGGTATGGTTCCGGAACGCCAACGACGGTTCCGTCGAGGGACTGATTCACGGGCGCCTTCCGGTGATGTCGTGCCAGTTTCACCCGGAGGCCGCTCCGGGACCGCACGATTCCTCGTGGATTTTCGACGAGTTCGTCGGGATCGCCTCCAGGAGAAAGGAGGGATCCTCGTGCCTGCTCGAAACGATCTGAAGAAGATCCTCGTCCTCGGATCGGGCGCCATCGTCATCGGACAGGCGTGCGAGTTCGACTACTCCGGGGTGCAGGCGGTCAAGGCGCTGAAGGAGGAGGGGTACGAGGTGGTGCTCGCCAACCCCAACCCGGCAACGGTGATGACTACTCCGGGAATCGCCGACGCCATCTACCTCGAACCGTTGAAGCTTCCGTGGGTGGAGGAGATCATCCGGTGCGAGCGCCCCGACGCGCTCTTGCCGACGATGGGAGGGCAGACCGCGCTGAATCTTGCCCTTGAACTCTCCGACGCGGGGGTCTTGGAGCGGTACGGCGTCGAGATCATCGGCGCGTCGGTCCGCTCCATTCGACTTGCCGAAGACAGAGGGGCGTTCAAAGACGCCGTTCGTTCGATCGGCCTGGACACCCCGCGCTCCGCTGTTGTCCGCAGCGCGGCGGAAGCGTTCGCCTTCGCCGAAGAGACGCCGCTCCCTCTGATCATTCGACCGTCGTTCACTCTCGGAGGCCTTGGTGGCTCGATCGCTTCCACGCGCAAGCAGCTGGGCGTTCAAGTCGAACGCGCGCTTGCGGAGAGCCCGGTCGGCTCCGCGCTTCTCGAAGAGTCTCTCATAGGGTGGAAGGAGTTCGAGATGGAGGTCATGCGCGACCGCAGGGACAATGCAGTTGTCGTCTGTTCCATCGAAAACATCGATCCCATGGGAGTGCACACCGGGGACAGCGTAACCGTCGCCCCGATCCAGACGCTCAGCGACAGGGAGTACCAGGAGATGCGCACGGCGTCGCTGAACATTCTCAGAGTCGTCGGCGTGGACTGCGGCGGTTCCAATGTGCAGTTCGCCGTGCATCCCGAGACGGGGCGCATGGTCGTCATCGAGATGAATCCCCGCGTGAGCCGCTCTTCCGCGTTGGCGTCGAAGGCGACGGGCTTCCCTATAGCCCGCGCGGCGGCCAAACTTGCGGTGGGCTATACCCTCGACGAGATACCGAACGAGATTACGGGCAAGACTACGAGCTGCTTCGAGCCTGCGCTCGACTACGTCGCGGTGAAGGTCCCCCGCTTCGAAACCGAAAAATTCCCCGCGGAGTACGAATGCCTCGGGACGCAGATGAAATCCGTCGGCGAGGCGCTCGCTCTCGGGCGGACGTTCATGGAGGCGCTGAACAAGGCCATACGGGCAGCGGAAGCGGGATACGACGGCCTGCAGGAGCTGGAGATCGGGTATGACGGCTTGGACCGCATGCTCGCTCCGCTCCATCCGAGAAAGCTCTTCGCCGCCTATACCGTACTCCGTCGCGAGGGGAGACGCGCGCTTCCGTTGTTGGCGCGCAAGACGGGCGTCGATCCCTGGTTCCTGCATCAGATGGCCGAGCAGGCCGATTTCGAGGAGAGTCTGGCGGAAGGAGCGCTGAACGGAGGTGCACTGTTGCAGGCCAAGCGTTTCGGCATCTCCGACGGACGGATCGCCCTCCTGACGGGGAAGAGCGAGTCCGATGTGGAGTCTCTTCGGGAAGCCGAGGGCATCTTCCCGTCGTTTCACTTCGTCGATACCTGCGCGGGGGAGTTCCCCGCCGCGACGCCGTATTTCTATTCGACGTGGGGGGAGCGCGACGAAGGCGAGCCTCTGGGCGGGGACGCGGTGCTTATCCTCGCCTCCGGTCCCAACCGGATCGGACAGGGGCTTGAGTTCGACACCTGCTGCACGCTTGCGTCGATGGCCTGGCGCGAGGAGGGGCGGAAGACGGTGATCGTGAACTCGAATCCCGAGACTGTCTCCACGGACTACAACGTCTCCGACCGGCTGTACATCGAACCGCTGACTGCGGAGCACGTGAAGGCGGTTCTGAAGAAGGAGGGGATCCGCGACGTCCTGGTGCAGCTCGGAGGGCAGACGCCGCTCAACATGGCCCGGGAGCTGGAAGCAGCCGGCGCACGCATCGTCGGTACTTCCCTCTCCGGTATCGAGGAGGCGGAGGACCGAGGACGCTTCGCCGCGCTGCTCAAGCGCCTGGGACTCCGTCAGCCCAAAAACAGGATGGCGGGCTCCCGCGAGGAGGTCGTCGACGCGGCGGAGAAGATCGGTTACCCGGTGCTCTTGCGCCCCTCCTACGTCATCGGCGGGAAGAACATGTTCATCGCCTACGGACGCGACGAGCTGGATGAGTTTCTCGACAGAGGAATCCCGTTGAGCGAATCGGCGCCCGTGCTGGTGGACCAGTTCCTGGAAGACGCTTTCGAGTACGACCTCGACGCTCTCTGCGACGGAACGAACGTCTACGTCGCAGGTATCGGCGAGCATATCGAGGCGGCGGGTATCCACTCGGGCGACAGCGCCTGTGTCTTTCCGGTCTACAAGTCGCCCCCGGAGATTTTGCGGGAGATGTCCGCCGCCGCCGTCTCCATCGCACGCGCTCTTTGTGTGAAGGGTTTCCTCAACATTCAGTTCGCTATGAAGGAGGGATTGCTCTACCTGTTGGAGGTAAATCCGAGAGCTTCCAGGACGGTTCCTTTCCTCTCGAAGGCGAGCGGCGTCGACCTGGTGAGAGCGGCCGTACGCCTCTGGGAGGGGAAGGATCTTGAGGCGCAGGGGCTTGTCCGGGACGGCTACGGAGAAGGACGGTGCCTTGCCGGGTGGGCGGTGAAAGAGGCGGTCTTCTCGTTCGACAGGTTCGCCTCGGTGGATACCCTGCTCGGGCCGGAGATGCGTTCCACAGGGGAGGTCATGGGAGCGGGGGAGAGCGTCGGCGAGGCGTACGCCAAGGCGCAGGCCGCCTGCGGCTCGACGTTGCCGACGAGGGGGACGGTGTTCATTTCGGTGAACGATCCGGATAAACCGACGATCCTCCCTGTTGCGAAGAAACTTCGGGATATGGGGTTCGGGATCGCCGCCACGAGGGGAACCGCGAGCTTTCTCTTCGAAAGGGGAGTGTTCCCCGAGGTGGTGCTGAAGGTGCATGAGGGGTCTCCGAACGTTGTGGACCACATGCGCGCGGGGAAGATACAGATGCTGATCAACACCCCTCTCGGACATCACAGCCAGCAGGGGGACAAAGAGATGCGCATCGAGGCGGTCCGGCGGAAAATACCGTACACAACCACGACGTCTGCGGCGGAGGCGGCCGTGGAAGGAATTGCGGCGCTCCGAGAGGGCGCGCTCCGCGTGCGGCGTCTGTAATTCGAAGAGGGGCTTCCGGTTTTTGGAAGCACCTCTTCGCAGTTCTTTAAAAGAACGCTCTTCTGTACTGTTCCGGCCAGGGGAGTTCGATTCCCCGTTTTCTCGCCTCGTTCAGCGGGAAGAAGGGGTTGCGGAGCAGTTCGCGCCCCAGGGCGACGAGGTCGGCCCGCTGATTGCAGAGCGCTTCTTCGATCATGTCGAGGCTGGTGATCAGCCCGACTGCGATGGTTGGCACCTCGCACTCCCTCTTGATCTGCTCGGCGAAGGGTATCTGATACCCGGGATACACGGGGGGAGGTACCGGAGTGACGCCTCCGGAGCTGACGTGGACGACATCCACCTCTTTCGTGACCCTGTCGACGATGCGGGCCATCTGTCCGATGGTCATACCGCCTTCGACGTAGTCCTCCGCCGAAATACGGAGAAACAACGGCTTCTCCTCGGGCCAGCATGTGCGCACCGCTCTCGCGACCTCCTGGAGGAAACGGGACCGGCCCTCGAAGTTCACCCCGTAGCCGTCTCGGCGTGTGTTGCTCAGCGGCGAGAGGAACTGGTTTATCAGGTAGCCGTGTGCGCCGTGGAGTTCAACGACGTCGAACCCCGCCTGAAGCGCGCGTCCGGCAGCTGCGGCGAAGGCTTCCGTGACGCGTGCGATCTCGTCGAGGTCCATCTCGACGGGGTCTTTGTACTTCGCGTCGTCGCTGTAGTTGACTGCACTGGGCGCATAGATGGTTTCCGCGGCAGCGCCGCACTTCCGCCCGGCATGGTTGAGCTGCACGCCGATTTTCGCCCCCAGGCTGTGAATATGGCGCGTCAGTTCGGCCATGCCCGCAATCTGTTCGTCCTCCCAAAGCCCGAGGCAGTTATCGGAGAGTCGTCCTTCGGGGAGGACGGCGGTCGCCTCCACGATAATCAGTCCGACTCCGCCGAGGGCGCGCGCGCCGTAGTGCAGATGGTGGAAGGGCGCGACTCGTGAAGAGGGGGCGCTGTACATGCACATGGGGGGCATGACTATACGGTTTTTCAGTTCAAGATCCTTGATATGGAAAGGTTCGTACGTTTTCAATCAGAACATGCCTCCTTCGATGGATGCTGGATAGACCGGAATTTGCCTCGGTACGGAAAGAGTATCACGAAACGGCGTACATTTCCATGTCCTCCCTGAATCAAGGTGAAAAAAAGCCGCTCCCGGAGGAGCGGCGGTTGTGCTGTCGTCGAGTCCTACATGGGTCCCCATTGCATAAGCTGAAGCACTGTGAGCGCGACCATCGCGAGGACGATCTGCAGCATGATGAACGGGAATATCCACTTCACGTATTTCTCGTAGGCTATCCCCGCGATACCGAGGCATCCCATGACCACGCTCGCCGTCGGGATGAAGCAGTTGGTGAAGCCGTCGCCGAACTGGAAGGCTTGAACCGCGACCTGACGGGTGATACCGGTCAGATCCGCGAGCGGCACCATGATGGGCATCACCGTGACCGCCTGTCCCGAGCCGGAGGGGATGAAGAAGTTGATGACGATATTGGCGAAGAACATGAGATTGGCGCCGATCACGGGGCCGTATTTGGAGATCGGAAGAGAGAGGTAGTAGACGACCGTGTCGATGATCTTGCCGTCGGTCATCACCACGGAGATTGCGCGCGCCATGCCGATGACAAGGGCGGCGTAGGCCATGGAGCCGCACCCTTTCACGAAGGAAACCGCGGTTCCGTTGATGCCGAGACCGCCGATGAGACCGCAGAAGACGGCCATCATCAGGAAGACGACGGAGTAGTGGTCGATCCCCCATTTCAGCTCAAGCGAGCCGTAGATGATCGCTCCGAACGCGATGATCACGATGGCGGTGCAGATCATGTGGCGGATGTCCATCGATTCCTTCTCTTCGAAGTGATTGGCCGTCTCGGCCGCGGTTTCGGCCGAGTAGACGAGGCTCTTCGTCGGATCGCTCTGGACCTTCTTGATGTAGAGATAGACGAAACCGAAGGTAAGGAACAGATTTACGATATGGAAGAAGACGCGGACGCCGAATCCGGAGAACATCGGAAGCTCGGCGATGGTATGGGCGATTCCGACGGTGAAGACGTTCCCCCAGCCGACGTTGAAGCCTGCGTACGAGCCAAGGTAGATCATCGCGAAGCCGACGACGGCATCGTAACCGAGCCCCTTTGCAAGCAGAATGCCGAGGGGGATGAGCGCGACTACGGGGTTCGCGAAGACGCCGGTAGCGCCGCCGATGGACATGAGAAGCATGATGATGGCGACTGCCCACAGCTCCTTGCCTTTCAGCTTGTGAACGATGCGGTTCATGCCGACCCGGATGGTCCCGGTTTCTTCAAGAATACGGATTGCGCCGCCCACGAAGAAGACCATGAAGATCATCGAGGCGGACTGGATCCACCCCTTCACCACGGAGTTGAAGATATCCCAGAAGCCCTGGGGGGTGGAGTCCATCACTTTGAACGAATCCGCGACGACTTTGGTTACGGTTCCCTCTTTGACTCTCTCATACTGACCGGCGGGAATAAGCCACGTGAGCGCCGCCATGATAATCGTGATAATGAACATAAGCGCGAAAACGTGCGGAACTCTGCTGCCTTTTGCTTTTTCAGCCACTGTAATCTCTCCCTTTTCCTCTTTTTTTTGCCGCATTTTTTCGTGAACTTGCTGTCGGCGTCAGCGGCCCAGCTTTTTCAGAACGTAACGGACGAAGACAGCCACGCCGACAGGAAGCGCCTCGTCGGGGAAGTTGAATCCGGGGTTGTGGAGAGATATCGGCGTGTCTCCCCCCACACCCAGCCGGAAGATCGTCCCGCGGGGTACTCTCTGCAGAAAATAGGCGAAGTCTTCGGAACCCATCATCGGATTGGCGAGACGGATCACTTTCTCCGGTCCCAGCACATCCCGCGCGGCTTCGGCGAGCAGTTCGGTCTCCTCAAGATCGTTGACCACGGGAGGTATGCCGAATGTGTAGTCACAGACCGCATCGCAACGGTAGGACGCCGCGATGTGGGTGCAGATGCTTTCCAGACGATCGCGTATCTTAGAACGGATTTCCGGAGAGAAGCAGCGCACTGTCCCGGCGATCTCGACCTCCTGGGGGACCACGTTGAATGCGTTGCCTCCGTGGATCTGGCAGACGGAGAGTACCGCGCGTTCATTGGCCTCTATCTCCCGTGCGAGGATCATCTGCAGGCTGATTACTGCCTGCGCCGCAGCGGCGAGCGCGTCGCTCCCTCTGTGCGGATAGGCGCCGTGGGTCCCCTTGCCGATCATCTTCACCTTGAAGATGTCTCCCGACGCCATGAACGGTCCGGGGTAGACCGCCACCGAGCCAATCGGAATCTCGACGCCGCCGTGAAGCGCGACGACCGCGTCGACTGGCGGGTTTTCAAGGATACCGCAGTCGATCATCTTCGCGGCGCCGTAGAGGGTCTCCTCGGCGGGCTGGAAGAAGAGTTTCACCGTCCCCGCAAATTCCTTCCTGTTCTTCTGCAGAACCTTTGCCGCGGCGAGAAGGATGGCGGTATGTCCGTCGTGGCCGCAGGCATGCATAACGCCTTTGTTCTGCGACGCGTACGGCGCGCCGGTCGCTTCCTCGATAGGGAGGGCGTCGATGTCCGCCCGAAGACCTATCGTCGGCGGCTCCCCCGCTCCCGTCCATTCCGCGGTCCCGCGGATGATTCCGAGGACGCCCGTCTCGATGGCGAGAGGGACCATTTCGATTCCCGCCGTCTCCAGCTCACTTTTGATAAACGCGGTGGTTGCATGTTCATTGAACCCGACCTCCGCGTTCCGATGCACAAAATGCCGTGCATCGACCACGTACTCCCTTATTTCGTCGACTTCTTCCCAGATTCTCTCCTGCATTTCTCGACCTCCTGACGTCTCTTTCCCCCTCCAGCCGACGGAGGGTTCTTATAGTTGCGTTGTATGATACAATGCATCGAATAAAAAATCACCCCTTTGGCGGACTTTTCGCCAAAAGGGTGATTTTTTGTCAGGTGTTATGTCAGGAGTTGCAGCAGCCCTTGTCCGCCACGGCAAGATGGCTGTACGTGGTCAGCCCGAAGTCCGACTTCATGCTGCGTACAACGGCCAGCAGCTTCGGGATATCGATGCCTGTCGGAATCCCCATGCGTTCGGCCATGTTGGCCATATCCTCCGTGGCGGCGTTTCCCGCCGCGCCCGGCGCGAAGGGGCAGCCTCCGAGACCTCCCGCCGCCGCGTCGAAGGAGGAGAATCCCATCCGCATGGCGGTGAGCATGTTGGCGAGCGCCATACCGTGCGTGTCGTGAAGGTGCAGAGCGAAGGGGTAGTCGCCGTACCTTGCGCGCATCTCCGTGAGAGTGTTCGCAAGGTATTTCGGGTCGGTGGTTCCGATCGTGTCGCAGAGAGTGACGCCGTCGACGCCCGCATCAAGGCTCTCTTCAACGACTCTGACGACTTTTTCCGGAGGAACGTCCCCTGCGAAGGGGCAGGCGAAGGAGGTCGCCACGGAGAGGCGGAGCTTCGTCTCTCCCTTCAGCGCGCAGACCTTCTTGAGTTCCTCGATGGATTCCTCCACTGTCCTCCGGGTGTTCGCCATGTTGTGGTCCACGCTCGCCGAGATGACGAAGTTCATCCAGTCGACGCCCGCAGCGAGGGCCGACTCGGCGCCCCGGAGGTTCGGGACGAGGGCGACGGAGGTGATCTTCCCCCGCCACTTCGCGTTGAAATGCGCCGTCACGTCCGCGGCGTCCGCCATCTGCGGAATGGCCTTCGGGCTCACGAAGGAGGTGATCTCCATCGTTGAAATGCCCGTCCCGGCGAGGGCGTCGAGTATGGCGATCTTCCCCTCCGTTGGGATGAACTCCTTTACGCTCTGGAAGCCGTCCCTGGGGCAAACCTCCATAATCTCGATCCGTTCGGGCAGGGAGAAGGACATGATGCTACACCGCCCCCTCTGCCCGAAGCGCGGCGATAGCCTCGGAGGTCATGCCGAGAAGCGAGCCGAGGATCTCCTCGTTGTTCTGTCCCAGAGCGGGGGAGGGCGTGCGCACTCCGGCGGGAGTATCGGAGAGTTTGATATGGCTTCCCGTGACCTTCATCTTCCCTGCGACGGGGTGCTCCATCTCGACGAACATCTCCCGGTCGCCGCCGATATGCGGGTCGTTCACGACCTGTTCGATATTCAGAATCGGCGCGCACGGAACGCCCGCCGCGGAGACCTTCTCGCACACTTCGTCCACGGTGAAGCGCGTGGTCCACTCCTCAAGCAGCGGCTTCAGTTCGGCGTGGTTCGCCACGCGATCGCGCACCCTCGTGAAGCGGGGATCGTTGATCAGATGGCCCAGGTCCATAGCCTCGCAGAGCTGCGCCCAGAGCTTGTCGTTGGCCACCCCGATGACGAGGCTGCCGTCGGAGGCGCGAAAAGAGTCGTACGGGTAGGTGGACTCGTAGCGGTTGCCGATGCGCTGCGGTATCCGTCCCTCGACAAGGTAGATCATGTTGATGATCTCCAGGCTGGCGACGGCTGAATCCACCAGCGCCACGTCGACCTTCTGTCCGAGGCCGGTGGAGGCGCGGTTATAGACCGCCGAGAGAATGCCGATCGCGCAGGAGAGTCCGCCCAACACGTCGCCCATGGCGGTTCCGGTCCGTGTAGGTTCACCGTCGGGCCATCCGGTGGTACTCATGAGGCCGCTCATGGCCTGGGAGATGATATCGTACCCCGGCCGCTGGCTGTAGCGTCCCGTGTGCCCGAAGCCGGAGATCGCGGCGTAGATAATCGCCGGGTTCACCTTTTTAAGATCTTCGTACCCCAGTCCGAGCTTCTCCATTGTTCCGGGGCGGAAGTTTTCGATCACTACGTCGGCCTTCTTCACAAGCTCAAGAAAGATCTCCTTCGCTTTGGGGTTCTTCAGGTTCAGCGTGAGCCCCTTCTTATTCCGGTTCAGGTTCATGAAGTAGGCGCTCTCTCCGTTCTTGAACGGGCCCATCTGCCGTGTGTCGTCGCCCTTGCCGGCCTCTTCGATTTTAATGACCTCGGCGCCCATGTCGGCGAACATCATCGTGCAGAACGGTCCGGCAAGCACGCGGGTAAGATCGAGGACGCGAAGTCCTTCAAGCGCTCCTTTTCGTACGGTCATCGGATAGTGCCCTCCTTGATCTGTTTGGCCAGGTAGGGAACAAGACCGCCGCAATCGATCAGTTCCATGATATGCGGCGGAAGCGTGCTGCATGCGTAGCTCTCCCCCTTGGTCTTGTTGTTCACTTTTCCTGCCTGGAGATCGATCTCCAGCTCGTCGCCGTTCCGAATTTTGTCCGCCTCGGCGCACTCCACGACGGGGAGGCCGATGTTGATTGCGTTGCGGTAGAAAATACGGGCGAAAAATTTAGCCACGATAGCGCCTACCTGAAGGTGCTTCAGAGTCAGCGGGGCGGTTTCACGGCTCGAGCCCGAACCGAAGTTGTTTCCCGCGACCAGTATATCCCCCGGCTTGACCTTGGCCGAGAATTCGGGATCGATCGCGCTCATAGCGTACTTTGCGGCGTCTGCAACGGTCAACTCCATATATTGGGGAGGAGCGATAATATCCGTATTGATGTTGTCTCCGTACGTATGCGCTTTTCCTTTTTGTGTAACGGACACGATAATCTCCTCCTTTCTAGAGATACTCTCGGGGATCGACAATCTTGCCTTCGATCGCCGCCGCCGCCGTTGTCAAGGGGGAACCGAGGTAAACGAACGCCTTCTTGCTCCCCATTCTCCCCAGGAAATTCCGGTTGGTGGACGAGATGCAGGCTTCTCCGTCCGCAAGGATCCCCGAGTGGAGTCCGACGCATACCCCGCAGGTGGGCGCCATGACGATAGCTCCTGCTTCTGAAAGCGTGGACAGAATGCCGTCTTTCGCCGCGCGGTCCCACGTTTTTTTCGAGGCGGGAGAGACGAGAAGCCGGACACCTTCCTTCACTTTTTTCCCCTTGAGCAGACGCGCCGCCTCAAGGAGATCGTAGTAGCGTCCGCCGGTGCAGGAGCCGATGTACGCCTGGTCGATGCGGACATCCTTGTCGATTTCCTCGACGGAGCAGACGTTGTCCACTTCGTGCGGTCGGGAGACCATAGGAACAAGCGTGGAGGCGTCGAAATCGAGCGTCTCGCAAAAAATGGCGTCGGGGTCGCTTGCGACATCGTCGTACGTCGCGGTGATGCCGTTCGCGGTAAGGAATTCCTTCACCTTCGCATCGGAAGCGATCAGGCCGGCCTTTGCGCCCATCTCGACGGCCATGTTGGAGAGGCAGAGGCGCTCGTCCATCGGCATGTTCACGACCGTGTCTCCGTGATACTCGACTGTTTTATAGGTCGCTCCGGCGTGCCCTATCGCTCCGATGGTCCGGAGAGAGACGTCCTTCGCCATAACGCCGTCGGCGAGCTTTCCGGACCAGGTGACTTTCATTGTTTCGGGAACCCTCAGCCACGTCTTCCCTGTTACGAGAATACCGAGCATCTCCGTGGAGCCGACGCCGCTCGCGAACGCGCCGAGCGCGCCCCCCATGCAGGTGTGCGAATCGGTGCCCAGTACCAGCGTACCGGGAAGAACGTGTCCTTCTTCCACCATTACCTGGTGGCAGGGGCCGATGAACTCGTAGTAGCTCTTGATCCCCTTCTCTTTCGCCCACTCCCGCGTGAACTTGACGATGTCCGCCTGGCGCGAGTTGGCCGGGGGAGTGTAATGGTCGGAAATGATGACCACTTTATCGGGATTCTTCACGGAGGCTCCGAGTTCCGTCATCTTCTCGGCGATTTCGACTCTGGGGCCGAGGATGTCGTCCATCATGGCCTTGTCGACGTCGGCCCACACTATGTCTCCGGCTTTCACCGAGTCGACGCCCGCAACCTTCGCAATGATCTTTTCGGATATGGTTTTGCCCAATGTGTTCACTCCTTTCCGCTAGATGCCCCAGATGCGGTACAGTCCGAGCCAGGCGACTCCTGCGAGGCAGAGAACGCCGCAGACGGCGACGATGAACATCTCGGCGAAGAGTTTGTTCTGTTTTTCGGGGGAGATGGAGGCGTTCGCCGCGTACGCAGCGAGCGCGAGGGCGCCGCCGGTCGACGCCGGGCTGATGCCCGCAGTATGCGCGGTCATGGTGATTGCGGAGATAAGATCAAGAGCGGAGACGTTGGGAAGCGTTTTCATCAGTTCCGAAACCGTGGGAATGAGCGTAGGCATGACGACTCCGGAGGTGCTGGAGAA
Organism: Synergistaceae bacterium; assembly: GCA_018436725.1. Lineage (GTDB taxonomy): Bacteria > Synergistota > Synergistia > Synergistales > Aminobacteriaceae > JAAYLU01. The sequence goes on from JAHDKT010000029.1 coordinate 192,420, forward strand.
CCAGGACATGATGCCCGCCGTCAGGCCGATGATGGGGGAGGCGGTCTTCTCGTTCATAAACTGCGCGAGGAACTGGGCGAGCATCTCGATGCCCTTCAGTTTGATGGCGAGGTTCATCAGGACGCCGACGCCGCAGACGAGAATGATTGTACCCCAGGGCATGGTAGCGATGGACTTCCGTTCGTCCGCTACCTTCAGAACTAAAAGGACGACGCCTACGCAGAAAGCGATGAGGCCAACGTTTGACTTCGTCAGCAGGACGATGGCGACGAGCGCGGCGATACCGAAAAGCGTGATGGTCTGCTGCTTGTTGAACGCGGGAAGCTCTCCGAGAGAAAGCTCCTTCTTGGACTTGATCTTGTAGCCCCCGAGAGCGAGGTAGAGGAGAAGAGCGAAGATGGTTTCTCCCATCAGGGAGTTGACGAAATACTGCATTGCGAAGCCGGTGAAGCCCTGCTTCGCGGCGAGTTCAAGGCCGATGATGCCCGTAGGGGCTATGGGGGAGATGCCGCCCGCCGCGGCGCCGAGCACCGTGATCGGCGCGAGCATCAGAGGCGAAATATCCAGTTCCGCCGCAAGCGCCATCGCAAGAGGAATCATCAGCGCCATGACGGGGATTGTTCCGGGGCCGATGGCGGCGAGGAATGTCGAAAGAAGATAGATGGCGATAGGAATCATCCACGTTTTTTTGCCCGAAAGCGCGATGACCTTGCGGGCGAAAAGCTCCAGCGTGCCGTTCGTCTGGGAGATGCTGAAGAGGAAGGTAACCCCCATCAGCATCATGGTAAGGCTGGTGCTCCATCCGGCGATGATTTCCGACTCTTTCATCCCCGCCATCTTGCCCAGTATGACCGCGAAAGCGATTGCGATGAGTCCCGTGTTGAGCTTTTTCGTGAAGCCTATTGCGATTGCGACGACGAGTGCTACGAGCGACCAAAGACCGTAATTCATTTCATACATCCTCCGTTCATAATGTTGGATAAATTTCTGATCTCGCTACAATAGGAGCTTAAGCATCTTCGTTTCGTTGAAGCCCCGGAATCCCCTCCTTCTCCGGATTGGTCCTGAGCGGACCGGCGGTTATTCTTCTATGGAAATAGCTGTAAAATCTGTTCATCTGGAGCGACTTGAGGTCTCCCGACTGAAGGGCTTCGAGAATCTTGAGGTGTTCCGAGACAAGGTGTTCAATATCCTGTTCCGTTGCGACGTCCCGCATGATCGCCTGCTGGATCTGGTGGTAGACCGTCTTCAGCATCCGGAGTGCGATCCCTCGACCGGAGCGCTCGGCGAGATAGAGATGGAACTCGAGGTCGATCGTGCTGAACTCGAGAAGAATTTCCGCGCGGGTGTCTCCGCTTTTGCCCAGCAACAACAATTTCCCGAGGAGTTTTTTCAGGTAGTCGTAATCGTTCGACGTGAACGATCCTCTTCTTATGATTTCTCGGAAGACGATGTCTTCCAGCGCGAAGCGGATGTCGTACAGCTCTTCGATCTCCTCCGGGGAGAACCCGACGACGACCGATCCCTTTTGAGGGATGGAACGAAGAAGCCCGCGGCCTTCGAGTATTTTCAGTCCCTCGCGGACAGGGGCTCTGCTGATGTTCAGTGTTCGGGCAAGTTCGTCCTCGCGGATGAAGGTTCCCGGAGGATAGGAGTCGGAGAGGAGAAACTGACGGCGAAGGTACGAAGCAACTTCGTTGGCAAGAGTGGTGGTCTTGAATTTCTTGAGGGTGGTCATGCGGAGGCCTCCTCTCGTGATAGCACCGATATTTCAAATGTCGACATTTGAAATATCGGTGCTTGCATTGTACATTACACTTTTGTTTTGTCAAGAGTATGTTACAAAAATTCCTTTGGAGAGCGACGGAAAAAAAGCACCGGCGCGTGAGCCGGTGCTGCGGGGCGGGACTATGCGAATGAGGGAAAGAGTTTCACCCGCAAAGAAGGGCGCTGATACGTTTGTAGAGACGAATCGTCACGATGGACACCAGGGCCCCCTTCAGGAGGTTGAACGGGATAACGGCGTAAAGAATAAGCGTGAATTTGTCGTGGATCGCGGGTATCGCCGCCGAGGACATCGAGATGATCTTCTCAAGAGGCATCAGGTGCGAGTAGAAGGGGAGAAGGATGAAATAGTTCGCTAAAGATGCCGTGACCGCCATGCAGAGAGTTCCTGCGACGAGTCCGGTCACGGCCCCCCTTTTCGTTCGGTCGCCGCGATAGATCAGCCCTGCGGGGACGACGAGCGCAGAGCCCATCAGGAAGTTCGCCGCCTCGCCGATGCCCGCCGAAGAAGTGGTGAACATGTGGATGAGGTTTTTGATCAGCTCGGTGAAGACTCCGGCGATCGGGCCGTAGGAGAAGGAGGCCACCAGCGCAGGGAGATCCGACATGTCGAGCTTCAGAAAACGGGGGAAAACGGGCAGCGCCATGTCGATGTACATCAGCACCGCGGCAAGAGCCGAGAGCAGCGCGGTCCGGACGAGGCGGCGCGTGTTGCAGCGGGATACTGCTTCCATAGTACGATCAAGTCCTTTCAAAAAAGATAATGCCCCGGACGCGACGCATCCGGGGCACGTGTGCTGTCTCCGACACCCTCTTCCATCCTGACTCCGGCCCGTCCCGAAGGACGTTCCTTACAGTCGGCTCCGGATTCGCACCGGATCGGCCTTTCGGCTCGCGGGCTTTGAGCCGTTTCCGGCTCATCACCGCCGGTGGGGAGTTGCACCCCGCCCCGAAGATGTTCTGCTCTATTGTACACCGCTTCTTCGAAAATTTCTATTGACAGGCGCGCGCGATCTTCCTATAATCCCGGAAAACCGCGAAAGTGCAGGCTCGTTCCTCCACGGGGCGGGCCTTTTTTGATTGCATTCACGAAGGGAGATGTTTTTATTGAAGATAGCAGTGGTCGGCGCTACCGGAGAAGTTGGACGCATGATGACGAAGGTGCTTCAGGAGCAGAACGTGAAGCCGGGGAAGATGGATTTTTACGCTTCGGCGAAGAGCGCCGGGGCGAGCGTGGAGTTTCGCGGTGAAACGTACAAGGTCAAGGAACTCACGAAGAAGGCGATGAAGGAGGGATACGACTACCTGCTCTTTTCGGCGGGAGCTTCTGTCTCCCGTGAGTTCGCCTCCGTCGCCGCCGAAGCCGGAAGCGTCGTCATCGACAACTCCTCGGCGTTCCGGATGGACGTGGATATTCCCCTCGTCGTCCCCGAGATCAACGGGGATCTGCTCAAGGGGTATTCAAAGGGGATCGTCGCGAACCCGAACTGCTCGACCATCCAGATGGTGCTGGGACTCTACAGGATTCACGAGCGTTTCGGTATCCGCACTATCGTGGTGAGCACCTACCAGTCCGTCTCCGGAGCGGGCAAGAACGGCATGAACGAGCTTGAAGAGCAGATGCAAGGGACGATTGCGCCGAAGAAGTTCATCAAGCAGATTCACCTCAACGTCGTCCCCCAGATAGGCGCGCTGCTGGAGAACGGCTTTACCGACGAAGAGATGAAGATGGTCAACGAGACCAGGAAGATTCTGCGCGATCCGGATATCTCCATCTGGCCGACGACGATCCGGGTTCCCGTGCTCTACTGCCACTCCGAGTCGGTCTTCGTGGAAACCAGGAAGGCGTTCGATATGGACGGCCTTGCGGAGGCGCTCGAAGCGTCGGAGAACGTCATCCATACGGACGAGATGTTTTCGCCGATCGACGTCGCCGGAAGCGATACCGTCTACGTCGGGCGACTTCGTGCGTTCGACGCCACCCGCTTCCTTATGTGGAACGTCGCGGACAACATCCGCGTCGGAGCCGCAACGAACGCCGTGCGCATCCTGCTGAAACACCGCGCTCTGAACTAGGGGTATGCACGGTTTTTTCGTCATCCTCCCGGTGGTGCTCGTCATGGCCGCCGGGTGGATTCTCGGCAGGCGGCGCGTCGTCCTTCCCGAGGCCTTCGCGCAGATCAACAAGGCCATTTTCTGGGTCGCCATTCCGGCGCTCATTCTGCGTATGACCAGCAGTGCGGACATGTCGACGCTCGCCGACAGGAACATGGTGCTCGCCGTCTACGCATCCTTTTTACTGGCGCCTCCGTTCGCATGGTTCGCGGCCCGGATGGCGGGGGAGAAGCGGGAGAAGAAAGCGACGTCCACGCTGATGCTCATCCGTTCGAACACCGTCTTCATGGGGCTGCCCGTCGTCACGATCGCGGTGGGCACGAAAGGAGTGGAGGTACTCTCGCTCTACCTCGCGTTTACGTTCATCGGGTACCAGATCATCTCGATCTCCTGGGCCCAGCTCGCCCTCTCGGGGGGTATTTCCCGGAGCACGGTGAAGGAGACGCTGAAGAACCTTTCGAAGAACCCGCTCGTCGTCTCCAGCCTCGCCGGGTTCGCTCTCTCCGGCCTCGGATGGAACTCGTTTCCGGCCTGGCTGGACGAGACGCTCAAACTGCTCGGCAACACGGCGAGCGGTATGGCGCTGCTTTCCCTCGGCGCGTCGCTCAAACTCGACGGGCTTTCGGGGATCCTCCCCCGCGTCTGGCGCGACGCCGCGCTGAAACTCCTCTTTCTCCCGGCGCTTACATGGTGCGTCTTCCTTTTGCTGCCGGTCGATCCGGTTGTGTTCCGGACGGTCCTTCTTATCTCGGCGATGCCCGTCGCAGTGGACTGCTTCATCCTCTCCCAGGTGCTGGGCATGGACGCGGCGCACGCTGCGGAGACGATCTCCGCGAGTACGGTGCTCTCCGGGCTGACGGTGCCTTTTTGGATTTCGATGATGGACCTTTTCGCCCGCGCCGTGTAAGGGCTCACACGGTAGAGGCGTTCACTCTGTCGCCCGGTGACAGCGGCCATTACAGTTCCTGAGGTATAATACAGCGCATCATGCACGTGCGAGCGCGCGTCGAAGGAGGTTTTTTGCGTAATGGTTGAGAAGAACGCGGCAGTCCAGGAAGAACTTGTATGGGAGGAGGTGCCCGACATCGTCGAGCCCGTATTGAAGATCGACGAACGGCCCAAGACGCTCTGGGAGACGGTGCTCTACGGCTGGCAGCACACGCTGGTCGACATAACGCCTCTCGTCTTTCCGCTCATCGTCGCCGCTGCGCTCCAGATGTCGCCCGACCAGGCCATTCTGCTGGTGAACGCGACGCTTGTCGCCATGGGCATCGCCACGCTTATCCAGACGACGGTCGGCAACAGGCTCCCGATTATCCAGGGACCGTCGATCACCGTAGGCGGAACGGTCATGTCCGTCGGCTCCATCTTCGGAGTTCCGGCGATGTGGGGCGCGGTCTTCGTCGGCGGTATCGTCGAGACGATCATCGGCGTCTCGGGCGTTCTTGGGACGCTGAAAAAAGTCTTCCCCATCGCCGTTGCGGGTATCGTGGTCACCTGCATCGGCCTTAACCTCGGCATGACCGCCGTCGGATGGATGGTCGGCGACGGCAACCCGATGAACTTCGTCCTCGGGGGCGTGGTGATCGCGCTTATCATCCTGCTCCAGCTCAAGACGCGAAAAATAGCGGGGGGCACGTTCGCCCGCGGCGCCATCTTCTTCTCTATATGGATCGTAGGCATCGGCCTCGCGGGAGCCCTCGGCCTCGTCAACTGGGAACTCATCCGCTCGCGTCCCTGGTTCGCATTCCCGCAGCTCTTCCCCTACGGAGGCCCCGGATTCGGATGGTCGTTCGCCATAGGCGCCATCTTCGGTATCCTCGCCGGTTATCTCGGGTCGATGGTCGAATCGATCGGCGACTATGCCGCGACGTGCGCCGTTTCCGGCGAGACCTTCAAGGTACGTCACATGAACAGAGGGATAGCGGCGGAGGGCATCGGGTGCATCCTGGCGAGCTTCATGGGCGGACTTCCCGTGACCAGCTACACGCAGAACATCGGCGTCATCGCCAATACGCGCATCGCGAGCCGTTTCGTCGTTCAGGTCGGCGCGCTCTTCCTCATACTCTACGGACTGAGTCCGAAGTTCGGCGCGCTCCTCGCCGTCGTACCGCGTCCGGTTATGGGGGGCGTCTTCATCCTCGTCTGCGGTTCCATCATCATGTCCGGGATGAAGCTCATCAATTCGGCCCCGAAGACGGAGGGCAACGGTATTCTCGTCGGGCTCACCCTGTTGCTTGCCGTGGGGCTTCCAGTTTACGCCAAGGCCTCTCTCGGCGAGTGGATGAAGACCGTGACCCCATTCGTGCGGATGCTTTTCACCAACACCGTCGTCATCGCAGTCATCGCGGGTATAGTTCTGAACATCGTCATCAATCATTTCGTTGCGAAAGAGGAAAAGAACTGATCGTCCGTCCGTCTCTCTTGCTGCATAAGAGCCGCCCTCCGCGCCCCGGAGGACGGCTCTTTTTTAGCCTTGCAGGGCCTGCGTTCGTTGCGGTTGTCGAAGCGGCTTTTTTCTCCCGGAACGCCGGACTGCGGATGAAAATCGTACGCTGCGCTTGGGGAAGTTTTTCAGAATGTGAATTGAGAAAAGGCATTATCGGACACATTATCAGAAAAACTCTTGACACCGCTCTCCCGGTCTGATATATATAAGATTAATCCGCTAAATGGTAAGAATTGCCGCACTGTGGAAAAATTTCCGGCGCATTCCGTAGAAACAAGCGCCGTGCGTCAAGACAATTTAAGATCAAAAAGATACGAAGTCGCCAATATGGAAAGCGTCTTGCATGTTGAGAATAATATTTTGGGCGGATGCCGGGTTTCGGAACTTCCGGGGAACCTCGTTAAAAAAACACTGTTGCTGTTGCGGTCACGAAATACGCTATGCTGCAATAGTTGCGAACAAAAGGCAGCCCTTGAGAGATGCGATAACCGCTTTCTCAGGCGGGGGCGCCTCTGAAATCGGGCCGGAGGTGAAGGTATGAAAATACTGAAATGGTTGGATGAACATTTTGAAGAGTATGTTTTAAGCGGTCTTCTCATTGTTATTGCCGTCGTGATGATGCTCCAGGTCATCATGCGATACGTCTTCAACGCATCGCTGTCATGGGCTGAAGAGGCCTCCCGCTATGCTTTCGTCTGGTCGGCTCTTATAAGCATCGGGTACACGATCAAGGAAAACAGTATTCTCAAGGTCGATACTCTTGTTGAAGCCCTGCCCGTCGGTTTGAAGCATCTCATGCTCACTTTGATCAACGTTTCTGTAACCCTTTTCTTCGGCTTTCTCTTTTACCATTCGATTCCGGCGATTCAAAGGGTCATAAGGACAGGCCAGACAAGTCCCGCTCTGAAAATTCCTTTGGGGTGGGTCTATTTCGCGGCCATCGCGGGTTTCTTCTTGGCAACGCTGAGGTCCCTCCAGAAAACTCGGAGGGATATGCGGGCAACGATCAGCAAGAAGGAGGCGTAAAGATGGTTCTGACACTGTTTATCATCCTTATCGGCGGTCTTGCCATCGGAGTCCCGATTGCTGTGGCGCTGGGTTTTGCAACTATTTTCCCCGGATTGACGAATCCGGCGTTCCCCGCTTCTCTGGCCTATGTCATCAGGAATATAGTGAGCGCGCTCGACAGCACCCCGATGCTTGCCATCCCGCTTTTTATCCTCTCGGGAAACATCATGACCAAAGGGAAGATTTCGGACAAACTGTTCAATTTCTTCGCCTATTTCATCGGCGATTTTCCCGCAGGAATCCCCATAACGGCGATTTTCACCTGCCTGTTTTATGGCGCGATTTCCGGATCCGGAGTGGCTACGACCGCCGCCGTGGGGGGCATGGCAATCCCTTTTTTAGTCTCCCTCGGGTATGACAAGGTCTACAGCGCCGCGCTGGTGGCCACGGCAGGAAGTCTCGGGGTCATCATTCCTCCCAGCATTCCCTTCGTCACTTACGGAGTGGTCACCGGCGTATCCATCGGCAGTCTCTTTATCGCGGGGATCATCCCGGGGCTCGTCATCGGCTTCAGCCTTATGGGGTACGCCCTTTTCTACGCCAAAGTGCACGGCGAGAACAGGAAGCTCATTTCGGAAAAAGTGAAAGCCCTCCGGTCGGGCGGTTTGCTGCGGCTCTTCAGAGAGAGCTTCTGGGCCTTGCTCACTCCGGTCATTATTCTGGGCGGGATCTACAGCGGGATCGTGACTCCCACCGAGGCCGCCGCCGTATCGGTTTTCTACGCCCTCCTGGTATGTCTTTTCGTCTATAAAAGCCTGTCGTTCACGGAACTTGGAGCAGTCCTGAGAGACACCGTCAAATCCTACGCTCCTATCGTCGTCCTGCTGTCTCTGGCGATCGTGTTCGGCCGGGTTCTCTCCCTGCTGCAAGCCCCCGCCGTTTTAAGCGAATTTATCCTGAGCCATTTCGCCGGAAACAGGTACATTTTCCTCATCGCGCTCAACGCTATTCTGCTCGTTCTGGGCATGTTCATGGACGTGGGGCCGGCCATCGCCATTCTTGCGCCCATGATGCTCGCCGCCGCCACGGTCCTGGGTATAAGTCCCATCCACCTTGGAGTCATCATGGTGATCAACCTTGCGGTCGGAATGGTGACACCGCCCTTCGGCGTGGACCTTTTCGTGGCGGCGCCGCTCATCAATGATCATGTGATGAAAGTCGGCATTAAAGCAATTCCCTTTATCATCGCTTTCATCTTCGCGCTCATGCTGATCACCTTTATTCCACAGATGAGCCTTTTGTTCCTGTAGGAAGGGATCATGGCGGGGAGCTTGTCGTTAATACCGGGGGGTGTTTTTCCATCCATTCGATGCTCTCAAGGGAGGTGAAAGATGAAAAAGACTTTTTCAGACCAATCTGGAGAAAGCTGTTCGAAACGTTCGGAACCACGAAAAACACAACGTAAAAAGGAGGGGTATGAAATGAAGAAGGTCGGAGTTTTTTCGCTCCTGTTGGGAATCGCTTTTGCTGCGTCGCTCATGTTCGTATTTGCAGGTCAGGGGGCTGCCCAGGAATATACGCTGCAGTTGGCCGGGTCCTATCCTTCCACCGGGGAGACTCCCAGAGCGCTGGCTACACAAAAGATCAAAGAGCTTATCGAGAAGAAATCGAACGGCAAGATCACGGTGCAGGTCTATCTCGATAATCAACTCGGCGGCGACCGCGAGATTCTCGAAGGATGCCAGCTCGGCGATATCGCGATGGTCTCTCAGACGACAGCTCCTCAGGTGGGATTCATACCAGAACTCGCCATCTTCGATATACCCATGATGTATGAGAATTTGGATGTGGCGAGGAAAGCGCTTTCCGGGCCGTTCCGGGCAAAGCTCGAAGAATGGTATGACAGAGCCGGGCTCAAGCTGCTCCTCTTCGAACCCATCTATTATCGCGAGACGACGACCAGCAAGCCGATAAATACCGTTGCCGACTTTGGCGGACTCAAGATACGCACCATGGAGAACGCATACCACATGGCCTTCTGGAAAGCCTTGGGAGCCAATCCGACCCCTCTGAGCTTCGCCGAGCTGTACGTCGCCCTTCAGCAGGGGACCGTCGATGCCCAGGAAAATCCCTACGAAATCATTTGGTCCAGTAAATTCTATGAAGTGCAGAAATTTCTTATCAACACTCATCACATAGCGTTTATTCTGAGCATCAACATCAATAAAGAGATCTATGAAGGAATGCCCGATGAATACAAAAAGATCATCGACGAAAGCATGAATGAAGCTGCGGACTATCTTTTCGACTTGGCGAAAGCGAAAAACGACGCGATGCTGGCTTCCTTGAAAGAGAGCGGGATGACCATCATCGATCCTGATCCGGCTCTTCAGGCGGAACTGAAAAAGGCCGCTGCGGAGACTGAAAAGTTGATTCGTAAAAATGTAGGGGACGCGGTTGTCGATGAAGTGTTGAAATCCGCCGAAGAAGCGAAGAAATAGGGATTCGCTCTTTCTTTGTTCTCGGAAAAAAGCCCGGACCATTTCGGTCCGGGCTTTTTTATAGATATACCGTAGCGCATCTCGTTTTTGAGGTGCACGTTCAGCGTTTTGTTAATGTTATGAAGAGGAGCCTGGTCTTTTCTCCGTAGTGAAGGGCGATCGGCTGCCCCCATCTGTGCCCTTCGACGACGAGCATCTCCATCTCCTTCAGCGGGTGTTTCCCTTCGATCTCAGCCGAGGCTTGACCCTGAAGGCAGAGAAGGATCGTCGTATCTCCCGGGAGGAAGAGGCGTTCCAGCTCCTTTTTCGAAAAGAGCTGGCGGTACTCGCATGTGAGCGTCTCTCTCCGGCAGAAAATGTTGAAATCCGTCGCCGGTCCTGCGGGCAGCGTACAGGACGCTTCGTATTCGCCCCTGAACCGTAGGGAGTCGTAAGGGGAGCGGAGCGAGACCGTTTCTCCGTTCACGGTGATGTCCATTCCGTTTCCGGAGAGGAGAAAGAGCACGCGGTCGTATCCCGGAAAGGGGGAGAAAGGACCGGATTCAGCCACATTCGCAGAACTCAGTCTCCAGAGGAAATTGCCATTTTCGAGCGTCGCATCCTCCGGGAAGATGTACATCTCGTGCGTGATGCCGCCGCCGTTTTTCCACGGCATTTTCCGGTAGTCCGGGGGGGTTCTCCGTACGACGCGCATACTCTTCACCTCTCGTTTTCTTTAGTGTGGGAGCCGTCGGTTCCCGTCGAAGAGGGCGTCGACGGCTTTTTTCACGCTCTCATCCTCCACGCCGTAGGGAAGCGTGATATGGTAGCTGTCCGGGTAGTTTCTGTTCACTTCGCGGCTGACCTCCATCGCGTTCGGATTCCGCGCCCATGCGCGCCGCGCGACGCCGCCGAGAACGTCCCACATCATAGCGGATTTGATGATCTCGTCGGTGCGCTCCCTCCCGTCGAGGACCAGGCCGAAGCCTCCGTTGACCGACTTGCCGATCCCCACGCCGCCGCCGTTGTGCAGCGCGCAGAGCGTCATGCCGCGGGCGGCGTTGCCGGCGAAGCAGACCGTCGCCATGTCCGCGCAGATGTTGCTACCGTCCTTGATGTTGGCCGTCTCGCGGTAGGGGGAGTCCGTACCGGAGACGTCGTGATGGTCGCGCCCCAGCATCACCGGACCGATTTCTCCGTTGCGTACCATCTCGTTGAACTTGAGGGCGATGCGGGTGCGCCCCTCCGCGTCCTGGTAGAGGATTCTCGCCTGCGTTCCGACCACGAGAGCGTTCTTCTCCGCGTCGCGGATCCAGAGCCAGTTGTCGTAGTCCTGCGAGCGCCGGTCGGGGTCGATGCACTCCATCGCCGCGCGGTCGGTCTTGCGAAGATCCTCGGGGTCGCCGCTCAGGCAGACCCAACGGAAGGGACCGTAGCCGTAGTCGAAGAGGACGGGGCCCATGATGTCTTCCACGTAGGAAGGCCAGATGAAGCCGTCGTACGTGTTCTCGCCGTTTTTGCATATCTCGGGGACTCCCGCGTCGAACACCGCGCGCATGAACGAGTTGCCGTAATCGAAGAAGTATGTTCCGCGGTCGACGAGCGTCTTGACGAAATCGTAATGCTTCCTCAGCGATGCGTCTACGAGGCGGCGGAACTCCTCCGGGTTCTTCGAGAGCATCTCGGTGCGCTCGTCGAAGGTCAGTCCCTGCGGGCAGTAACCTCCATCGTAGGGTGCGTGGCAGGATGTTTGGTCGGAGAGCAAAGGAATCGAAATTTCGTGGTCAACCGCGTACTGCAGCAAGTCGACGATGTTGCCGTGATAGGCTATCGAAAGAGGTTGTTTTTTCGCGCATGCCTCGGCGGCGAGATCGAAGGCCTCCTTGCAGCTTCCGGTGACCTTGGACACCCACCCTTGACTATGGCGGGTATCGATGCGTGAAGCGTCTACCTCGGCGATGAGGCCTACGCCTCCGGCGATCTCGACGGCCTTCGGCTGCGCGCCGCTCATCCCGCCGAGCCCGGAGGAAACGAAGAGGATCCCGGCGAGATTCTCCTTCTCGCCCACGCCGAGCCGCTGCCTGGCGGCGTTGAGAATGCTGTTGAACGTGCCGTGGACGATACCCTGCGGGCCGATGTACATCCACCCTCCGGCCGTCATCTGTCCGTAGTTCGTCACCCCGAGCTGCATCCCCCTGTGCCACTCCGCGGGGTTGTCGAAGAGGCCGACGAGCATGCCGTTGGTCAGAATGACCCGGGGCGCATCCGGGCGCGACTTGAAGAGGCCGAGAGGGTGACCGCTCTCGACGACGAGCGTCGTCTCCTCGGTCAGCTCCTCGAGGTATCTCTTGATCAGGCGATACTGGAGCCAGTTCTGGCAAACCTGACCGGTCTCGCCGTAGGTCACGAGTTCATAGGGGTAGAGGGCGATGTCGAAGTCGAGGTTGTTGTCGATCATCACCTGGAACGCCTTCCCGGCGAGGCACTTCCCTTTGTACTGATGCACCGGGAGGCCCTTTATCCGCCCCTCGGGGCGGAAGCGGTAGGCGTAGATGCGTCCCCTGGTGCGAAGCTCCTCCAGAAATTCGGGGATCAACTCCTTGTGGAACACCTCGGGGACGTAGCGGAGGGCGTTCTTCAATGCAAGCTCCGTCTCGCTGCGGTTGAGCGTCCAACCGCGGTCGGGCGCTCGCCGCATCCCCTCTGCGAAGACGGGATAGTCGGGGAGAGGGCCTTCCAACTGGATGGTCATGGCGTTCCGGTTCATTTCGTTTACCTGCAACATTTCTTCCACCTCCACAAGGTCTAGGTACATTTTACAGCATTGATTCCAGATTGTGCGCTGCCTCCCGCAGAAGACGAAGATTTTCTTCGAAATTGCGGAAGACGTTCTCCGCGATACCGGCAACCCCCATCTGCGCGACAAACACTCTCCTGCGATCAAAAACGGGAACGCTGATATCCCCCGCGTGCGGCATCCACTCCTCGCGGCTGAAAGCAAACCCCTGCTCCCGAATGCGCAGCAGCTCCTCTTCGAGGGCTCTTGTATCGATGTTCCCTCCGTCGACAGGTGAGCGCAACGGAGAGGCAAGTACCGCGGAGCGCACTTCGAGAGGACAGTGAGCGAGCAGAATCTTTCCCGTAGCTCCTGCGTGAAGGGGAATCGCCATCCCTCGGTGTGCGGTGAACTTCACCGGCGAGAGAGGTTCTACGGAGTGGATGCACAACCCCGACGTCCCTTCGGCGACGCTGAGAACAGCCGTGTTGCCTGTCTCGCTCATAAGGCGGTGCATGCCGGGTTCGGCTTTTTTGACGAGTTCGTCGTAGAAAGACGAGGTGCCGCAGAGAAGAAAAAAATGTATGCCCGGCCTATACCCTTCGGTCGCCGGATCGCTGAAGACCCAGCGGCGTTCTTCGAGCGAGACGAGAAACCTGTGGACGGTGCTTCTGGGAATTCCCGTCCGTTCCTCCACCTCGCGGACCGTGAGCGGCGAAGAGGATGAGCAGAGCGCTTCCATGATCGTCGTCACCTTGAACGCCCCGTCCTGTTTCGCATCATGCTCGCTCTTGTTCATCTCGACCTCCAAAAATGGGACAATGTGTCCCATTTTTTAACATGAGCATGCCGCTTTGTCAATCACACTTCAACCCATCGCAGCGGAAACCGCGCGCCCTTCCGGAGCGCCGTCGTCGGCATCCGAGGAAAAATGAGATGGTATATAATCGTTTGCGGTGTTTCGTAAGAACTTCGTATTCTTCGAGGGGAAGGGGAGCCGTGCATGTTCGCCGCCAACCTGATAGGGCCTCCGCGTTTTTTTCTCGACGACAGAGAGCTGTTCTTTCCGTTCCGGAAGGCTCAGGCCCTTCTGTGCCATCTTCTGGTCGAAGAAAGAGTCTCCCGTGAGACGCTCTCGTCGCTGCTCTGGGGGGGGAGCGAGGACATGCTCGCCTCTCAGAGCCTGAGGAACGCGCTCTATCTTCTCCGGAAGGGGCTTCCGGATGGCCTCGTAACGACCGGCAGGCAGTGGATCGGTGTTGATAGAACCCTTGTGGACCTTGACCTGCTTCGCCTGTCGCGCCTCGACGACGTCCCTCCTGAACAGCTCCCTTCCTTGTGCCGTCCGCTCCTCGAAGGATTCTCGCTGCCGAATGCGCCGGAGTTCGACGACTGGCTCCGCACAGCGCGTTTCCAATGGTCCGGGAAAATTCGCTCCGCTTTCATCGAACTGGCGCGGCGGCGGATGGACGCGGCGGAGTGGGAGGCGGCGCTGCACCCCCTGAACCTTATCGCGTCGAGAGACGAGATCGACGAAGAGGCGTATCGGTTGATAGTGCGCGTTCATGCGGTACGCCGCGAATGGGGCAGAGCGGCGGAAGCGTGGCGGGTGCTTGAAGGCAGATTGAAGAACGAACTGGGCGTCGAACCGTCGAGCGAAAGCAGAGCGCTTCTGACTTCCCTGCCGACGAGAAGAGAAGAGCAAGCGGTCGCCGCCGAGGAGCCTTTCTCGTCTCCGCGGACGGACTCCTTCTATGGCAGGGTGGCGGAACTGCGCGGCATCCGCGACTTCTGCGGTTCCGAGAGTGCGACGCCTCGCTGCGTTCTCGTCGAGGGGGAGGCGGGCGTCGGGAAAAGCCTCCTTGTGAAAAAAGCTCTGCAAATCTCTTTCCCTCCGGATGCGCTCGTGCTGCGGTGCGCCGCGGGAACTCCGGAGGCGACGTATCCGCTGCTTCCGTGGGATGAACTGTTGGCGTCGCTCTTCCGTTTCGTCGATAGAGAGGCGCTCTCGCTCCCGGAAGCGCTCCGGAAGGTCCTGGGGCAGAGTTTTCCCTCCATCGGCGGCAGAAAGACCTCGATACAACCGCGGAATCCCCGGCGCATCGGCGCTATGCTGGCGGAACTCTTCGGCTTGCTCGCGGTGTCGCGGTCCGTGGTCCTTGTGTTCGAGGATTTTCAGTGGTTCGACGAACCGTCCCTGGATGTTCTGGAGTACCTGCTTCGGTCCGCTCCCGTCAATCTCTCCCTTTTCTTTACCTCGAGGATGGAGTCGTCCTTCCGCGGAGCTTCCCTGATACGCAACGCCGCACGTAACGACCGCATCGTCTTTCTCGAGATCCAGCTCTCCTGCTTTCCCCGAAGCGATTCCGATGCGTTCTGCGCCGCCTTTCTCCCCTCGCGCAGCTTCGCGAAGGAGGAATTGGAACTCCTTTTTCGCCAGACCGAGGGGCTCCCTCTCTTTCTCGCCGAATTGCTGAAAGCGGTTGAAAAGGGCTTGCCGCTTTCCGAGGCCACTCGTCATCTCGGCGACGCCATCGAAGGACATCTGAGCCACATCGACGAGGAAATGCGCTTTCTCCTGGAAGCAATCTCCATTTTCCCCCTCGGAGCGGAGTGGACGCTCGTGCGGAGAATAGCGGGACTTTCCGCGGCACGCCTTGCCTCGCTCGCCGAAGGGCTGCGCAGAAGAGGCGTTCTCGCCGAGAGCCGGGGGGAGGGGGAGTCGTTGCTCCTCGAGTTCCGGCACGGCAAGGTGAGGGAGCACGTCTACTCGTTCATGTCGGAGGGGCGCAGACGACTGCTCCATGAGCAGGCAGCGCGCCTGCTCATGGACGATTTTTCGGTCAGGCCCTGGGACGATCTCGCGTGTTCCCGGATCATCCATCACTGCAGGAGGGGAGCGTTGCGTATCGAGGAACTTGAATACATGATCCGCAGGCTCAAGTACCATATCAAGCTGAATTACGAACTCTTTCCCCTTCTTGACGACCACATCCTGAAAGCCTGCGCCGCGTCGCTGGACAATCGTTCGAGCACGGTGGAGGATCTGGAGACGACGAGAGAGCTGCTCCGCGCCGTGCGCAAGGAGAAAGACGGCGCGACGCCCCGCTTCGCCGCTCTCGAACGAGCGTATTTTGCGCTTCGAGGCGGGTACTCTCTCTGGTGGGGAGATTACGATCAGGGAAAGGCGCTTGTGGAGGAGGGGCTTGCCCGCGCGGCGGAGACCGAAGACCTTCCGCTGCAGGCGGACTGCCTTCAGCATCTTTGCTATTACGCCATTCAGAGAGAGGACGGCGATCTGCTTCGTTCCGCCTCGAACCGTTTGGCGGAGGCCGCGGACAGGTGCGGAGACGCGCCGCTCGCGGCGATGGCGAGGCGTTTTTTCGGAATGTCGCTGCTCTTTCTGGGGGAGTTCGAGGGGGCCGAAGAGGCGCTCCGCGAGTCGGTGGCGCTCTTCCGCCGGATGGAGTACATGGATTCCCCGTACACGCTGCAGGTGCTCGCGGGCGATTGTTATCTCGGGGAGATCCGCTTACGCACCGGACGCACGAAAGAAGCGCTCGACATCTTTTCCCGTTGCGTCGACGAGTGCGAGGAACACGGCCTCTACCGCGGCCTCTGCCTCTTCTGCAGCAACGCCGCCCTCGCAGCCTTCGACCTCGGAGAGGAGAAGACGGCGCGTGAGTATCTCTTGAAAGCCAGGCACTACTTCGAAGGAAGCGAACTGCGTCGTGCGAATGCAATAGGGTTGGCTCTTCTTGCCCTCTTCGCCGCCAGAGAAGGGCGGGAGGATGAAGCCGTCTCCTTCTGGGAGTCGGCAGGGAAACTCTGCCGGTCTTTGCGGAAGAAGTCGTGGATCGACGTCTGCCGTAGAATACGAACATTTCTCGAAAAGGAGCTTGATCCTGCTTCCCCGCTGAAACAACGTCTCCGGAATTCGCCTGGTGATGGTATTTCCTCCATTTGTGAAATATTTGAGGAGCTTTGTCGGGAGATATAAAGAACGGAACTGCGTTTCCTAAGGGAGCCGCACTGACTAAGCAGACAGTGGTCGTCGCCATCCTGATCGGCAATCTGGAAAAATTCTTCCTGAAGAAATCCGAAAAAGCCTATCGCCGGCGTCGGATAGAAGAACGGTTGGATTCGCTCATTTTCTCCATTTTCAATGTAGAAAAACTCCGCTGATCGGATTTTAAGAGCGTCAACTATTCGTTTCACGCATTTTTCCAGGCGCTGGAATTCGTCTTCTCGAAGCGTTAAGAAGCCGTGGTCGGAGGGATGGAGTCCGTTATCTTTCCTCGGAAAACGAGAAGTGCGGAGGGGGTCTCCGCCCTTGCCCCGATGCGTCGCGGCATTGAGAATCAACTCCCTCGGATGGCTGCGCGCTCTTCTCTCGGAAATTTTTCGACAAGCGGGAGAACGTACGCGAAATTATTTAACTTTATGAGCGATAGTCTGCTTTGAACCGACCTAAAAAGATCGTGACGTTCGAAAACGCCCCGATCTTTCAATCGTTTTTCCGAGTTCCGGCGTCATTTCTCTTCCGGGTGAAGATAGCCTCCTGCCTGGCGAGCTTTATGGTAGGACATTCCCTCCAAAAGCAACTCCCTGGCGTAAGTTTCCACGGCGCCCGTATAGTCGTCCATCGCCATCAGATTCGTTAATTCCTGGATCTCGTCCGCCTTCAGATGAATATCCATAACAGCACCTCCTAGAATACAGCCTAAACCTTTCATTAATATCTTAGCAAGAAAAAAATAATGCGTCAAGTAAAAATAGGCGATCAATTTGATCTATACTGTTTCTTCGAGCCGGAATTCCAGCGACTCTCGATCTTTGGAACATACCTGGTCGACATTTTCGTCACGGGCGGTCACCGCCGACATGGGATGTTTGAGAGACGGTTCGAGCGCGCTCTTTTTCTTCGCATGGAACGGCAGAAGAACGAAAAAGAACGTTAAGACTTGCCGAGATGAAGCCTAAGAAAACAAGATTCGGCAACAATTTCTATAAACGGAAATGAAAAGCGGCAGCGACGCGGAGTTATAAAGACGGAGTTTCTGTCCGCACGGGAAACGAGAAAGGCGCTTGAGTCCGAAACGACGATTGCTCGGCGTACTCGAAAGCCGATCTTGAAATTGTTGGTTTTGTTTTGGTAAGGACAGTTTGAGAAAATATGGTATAATAAAATCGATTAAATGAAGGGGATTGAGTTCCCCTGACTCGCCCTTTGGCTGATGACTCCTGCTCTACGACGACGGCGGGAGTTTTTTGTGCCCGAATATTAAATACGAAGGAGAATGCCAATGCTTCAGCGTCTGCTTCTAATCGCGCTTGCAGGAGCCCTCGGCACGGTTGTCCGATTTTTATTGCTTGAGTTCGTCAAAACGAAAGCGGGGACGGCTCTCGCATTCCCTCTGGGCACTCTCGTGGTGAACATGACGGGGTGCTTTCTCACCGGTCTGTTTCTCGAATTCGCCGAAATACACCTCCATGTCGCCTCCGAGACGCGGATCATCGTGATGGTGGGGTTCATGGGCGCGTTCACTACCTTCTCCAGCGTGATTCTCGAGACCGCGCACCTTATACGGAAAGCGGACTGGTTCGCTGTACACCTGAATCTTATCGTAGAGAACTTCGTCGGACTTGCGGCTCTTTTCGGTGGCTCCGTCGTTGCAAAAGCGGTCTTTATGTAAAGCGAACGAAGTCCATTCATGTCGAGGAAACACTCATCCTTCTGTGGCGTCGATGAGCGGGAGAGATTGATAAAAGCGTTTTCATCTTCATAGAAAAGGGGTTCTGCCATCAAGTATACGCATGAGGTAGAAAAGATGACGTGCGTCGCGCAAGGTCCGAATCACGGCGCGGCCGCCATTCCGCAGGAAGGCCGGTGGGCGCGGGGTTCGAAGATTTAAGAAAGAGGCTCCGAACAGACGCGGTTCGGCTACTCCGAAGGCGGGTTTTCGATCGTTCGGGAGATCCCGTATTCCAAGGGAGAGCGCGCGAAGGTGCGCTGCTACGGCGCGGACGATGTCCGCGAGGGCGTGGCGATCATGCACGGCGAAGGAGTCGACGTCTCCATCACCGGCAATTCGACCGATCCGACGCGCTTCCAGCACCCCGTGGCGGGCACGTACAAGAAGGAGTGCGTCGAACAGCGGAAGAAGTATTTCTCGGTCGCCTCGGGCGGGGGTACGGGCCGCACTCTCCATCCGGACAACATGGCCGCCGGCCCCGCCTCCTACGGCATGACGGACACCATGGGAAGAATGCACTCGGACGCGCAGTTCGCGGGCTCGTCTTCGGTTCCGGCTCATGTGGACATGATGGGCTTCATCGGCATGGGAAACAATCCCATGGTCGGAGCCACCGTCTCGGTGGCGGTCGCCATAGAGGAAGCGATGAAGTAAAAACCGTTATTTTTCGGCGCAGTCTCGCGGAGGATGCCATTCCCCGCGAGACTTTTTTTTCGGAAATCCAGCGCGTACTAAAAGAATGCCCCGGAGCGTCGCCGCCCCGGAGCATTCTCGTCTTTGAAGCGTTACTCCTTCACGAGGAGGACCTTCTCGCCTCTGGAGTGCCGGATGATCATCCAGCAGATGGTGAACGCCATCAGTACCATGAGGAAGAGGATAGGGAAGCCCGCCGCCGTCGATATCTGTTTGGTGGCGTCGATGCCGCTGATCTCGCCTCCGCCGCTGCCGCTGATCAGGTTGATGATCGCCACGGAGGACATGACGCCGCCCCAGAAGATCTTGAGCATCGCGGGGGGTTCCTTCCCCTCCTGATGGGCCGCCGTCGTGGAGAGGCTCGCCACGGTGGACGTCATGGAGTCGGCCATTGTGACGATCGAGATGAAGACCGTGCCCACAAAGATCCAGCTCAGAATGTTCGAAAGCGGATAGTGTTTCAAGAACTCGAAGACCGACTTTTCGAGCATGAGTTTGCCGCCCTCGTGGATGGCCTCCCAGAGTCCCTGTCCTGTCAGTTCCAGATGAATCGCGGCGCCGCCGAAAACGGAGAACCAGAGCAGACCGAAAATGGCGGGAACCATGAGGTTCATCAGCATGAACTGGCGGATTGTTCGTCCCTTGGCGAGGCGGGCGAGGAACATGCCGATGAGCGGGGCGTAGGCAAGCCAGATAGCCCAGTAGTAGATCGGCCACCAGCGCGGCCAGGGCGAGGCGTCGACGGGGCTCAGGTAGTGTGTCCTGATGAAGAACTCGTTGATGAAGTGGCCTGTGGCCTGCGTGCCGAGCGAGAGGATGAAGCGGGTCGGTCCGAAGGCGAAGACGAAGACGAGGAGCGCAAGGAAGACCTTCGCATTCTTGTCCGAGAGCCAGCGGATGCCGCGGTTCAGTCCCGTGTAGCTGGAGACGACGTAGACCGCAACCATGGCGCAGACCACCGCGACCCACATCGTTTTCCCGGCGGGCACGCCCGTGAGGATCTGGATACCGCTGCTGATCTGCATGGTGCCCACTCCCAGTACCGCCGCGACGCCCCCTGCGATGGCCAGCAGGCAGATGCCGTCGACGAATGCGCCCGTGAATCCGTTGATGCTCTTCCCCGCGATCGGGTAGAGCGTCGAGCTAACCTTGTAGGGGAGATTCATGTTGTAGGCGGCGTAGGCGATGCCCAGCCCGCAGATGCCGTACATCGCGTAGGGGATGAACGTCCAGTGGATGTACGTTGTTACCATCGAGAACATCGCGGCCTGTTCGGTTTTCGGTTTGATGCCGAGCACTTCGAAGACGCCGGAGTCCATAAGATGGTAGAGCGGTTCGGCGATTCCCCAGAAGACGATGCCGGTGGCGATTCCTGCGCAGAGAGAGATGGCGAACCAGTTCCAGGTAGACAGCTCGGGTTTCGCGTCCTTCCCGCCGAATCGGATGTCGCCGTACTTCGAGAAGCAGAAGAAGAGGCAGATGAAGAGGAAGAGATTGCCGGAGATCTGGAAGAGCCAGCCGAAATTCTGGAAGGCGAATTCCACGATGGCGTTGAGCACGTCGTAGAAGAGCTTGGGGGCGACGAGCCCGATCACGATGATGCCCAAGAATGTGAGCGAGATGGGGATGAAAATTCCTTTGCGGATCTGAACATCGTTATTGTTCATGATGTACGAATACCTCCTGATCGTAGTGTATGGTCGCTGCGGGGTGCTTCGGCTATGCGCTGGCGGAGGCGGAAAGAGCCTTCCGGAGCATCCCCCCTTCGTTCACGACACGGTACGCCTTTTCGATATCGGTCGAGAGCGTACGGTCCCTGTCGAGCCACGGCACGGTCTTTCGGAACTCCTCGTATGCCGCCGCCGTTCCCCTGCCCAGCGGAAGATCGGGCGAGGCCTGTTTCCGGAGCGTGACCGCCTGCGCGGCGTGCATCATCTCCATCCCAAGAATGTACTTCAGGTTGTCCGTGATTTTGCGCACCCTCTGCGCTATGTGGGGCAGATTGTTGGCGTGGTCCTCGATATCTCCGGCGAGCGCGAGGAAGTCTACGGTCGAGGGGTTGGAAAGGTGCCGAATTTCGGTGTCGAGGAGGGAGAACGTCTTCTGTATCGTTCCGAAGGCGTGTACCTTTCCCTCCAGAGGCGTCAAAAAACGGGGCAGGCGAGTGAAAGCGGGGGCGCCCAGCTTGATCATCCGGTAGCACGATGTTCTCGAGACGTGGCTCAGGACGACGGCGAGCATCTCGAATCCCGTCGCCACGGTGGTCGTTTCGAAGTTGGAGCACGAGATGATCCTGCGCTCGTCAAGCAGAAGGCACGGGTTGTCGTCGGTCGAGTTCATCTGGACGAGGCTTTTGGCGACGACGTACTCCAGAACATCCCGGAGCGAGCCGTGAATGTAGGCGCCTCCGCGGAAACAGAGAGGATCCTGCACCGGTTTTTCCGGGTCCGGCGCGTACACGAAGCTGCCTTCCAGAAAACGCCGTACCAGCGATGCGCTGACCGCTTGCCCTTGAAGGCCGCGCAGATCATGGACTTTCGGGTACAGGGGGGAGGTATTGCCGTTCAGGCCTTCGAGAGAAACGGCGTAGATAAGATCGGCCTGGTCCGCGAGATCGAGCAGGTCGTACAGGACGAGCGCTCCCTGCGCCATGCCGAAGGCGTTCGGGCCGACGATGGCCAGCGCGTCCTTCGGTCCCAATTCCACCGGCGTGATTCCGGCCTTGCGGTGCGCCGCTCCGGAGGACGTCTTCGCCCCTTCGTAATAGACTTCGCCTTCGCCGATCATGGCAAGTCCAATATGCGAGAGGACGGCGATATCCCCCGCGCCGATCGACCCCCGCTCCGGGACTACGGGGGTAATGCCCAGATTGAGGAACTCGGCGTAGCGGTGCGCGATCGCGGGCTGAATACCGGTATTCCCGTGCAGCAGGCAGTTCAGGCGGATCGCCATCGCGGCCCGGACCTCCTCGCGCGATGCCTCGGGAGCGACGCCGAGGGAGTGCGAATGGATGACGTTCTCGTTATATTCCTTGAAGAAGTCCGCCGCTATATGTTTGTCCTTGTTCCACCCTACGCCGGTGTTGAATCCGTACACGGGCACGTCGCTTTCGACCAGGTCGAAAACAAGCTTCCGGGACTCCTCGAGACGCCGCGCAGCGTCGGGGTGAATCTCAACGGTTTCGTTCATCCCGGCGATTGCGTGCAGTTGATCCAATGTGAGGCCGCTTCCTGTCAGTACGATGCTCAAATGATACTCCTCCATCCTGTCCGGGGTTGCTTCGCTTTTTTTGTTTCGGCGCGTCTCTATCCTGCGTTCGTTTCCCGTCGTGCCGACAGAGTGGCCAGAATGCGCTCCGGGGTGAGCGGCAATTCCGTCATCGACGTTTCCAAAGATGCGTTGACCGCGTTGACAACAGCGGGCGCCACCGGCACGGTGCAGATTTCGCCGATGCTCTTCCCGCCGAAGGGGCCTCCGGGCTCCCCCTCCTCGACCAGCAGAACGCCGACATGCGGCATCGATGGGGCGTTGACCATAGTGTACCGGCTCAGCGAGGCACTCTTCGGCCTTCCCTTCGAGTCGTACACAATCTCCTCGGAGAGCGCCATGCCGAGCCCCATCTGGACGCCCCCGTAGATCTGCCCGCGCAGCAGGCGTGGGTTGATCGCCCGGCCTACGTCGTGAACAGCCAGGTAGTCCGTCACCTCGACCATTCCGGTGAGGGTATCCGTCAGCGTTTCGGCGAAATGCACGCCGTAGGATGCGGGGTTGCGGTCCGGTTTGAAGTGCAGATATTCGCCGACTTCCTCGCGCAGCTCTTTCGCGATGCGGCAGACCATCTCGCCGTAGCTCCAGCGGGCGCCGCCTTCGGTATCCACCAGTTCGGCGCTGCGAAGAGCAAGATGCCGCGCGTCGATCCGGAGAACGCGCGCGCTCTGTTCGAGAAAGCGCGCTTTAAGCTTCTCCGCCAGTTCAAGAGCGCACGCGCCGCAGACGTAGGTGACGCGGCTGGCTACGCACCCCACGTCGAACGGAGTGGTCGACGTGTCGCTTTCGCACACCTCGATCCGTTCCGGAGGGAGATCAAGCGCTTCGGCGACGATCTGTCCCACCGTCGTCAGCGTCCCGTTGCCCAGTTCGTGGAGCCCCGCGTTCACAAGAACCGTACCGTCTTCGCAGAAGCGCATCGCCATGGACATGAAGTCGGGATAGGGCGAACCGTAGTAGCCGTTGCCGTGCGTGCAGCAGGCGAGGCCGACCCCGCGGCGAAAACGTCCGTCCCCGGAGGGGAGCGTCCGGCGTTCGTTCCAGCGGAAGGCCTCCATGCCCCGGACGAGACAGTCGCGAATGCGTGCGTTGCCAAGGGGAGGTCCGCCCGCCGGGTCGGAATCCCAAGGGTGGACGAGATTCTTCAGCCGGAGTTCCGCAGGGTCCATCTCCAGCTTGCGCGCCAGCAGGTCCATCGCGATCTCCGTGATCGCGTGGATCTGAGGAGAGCCGTACCCGCGGCATGCGCCCGCCGGCGTCGTGTTCGTGAAGACCGTGCGGCCCCGGAACGATTGGGAAGGAATCCGGTACAGCCGGGAGGTTTTCTTCCCCATGGCCATAGTGACCCTGTGGCTCCCCGTGGCGTAGGCTCCCGCATCCACCAGGACGTCCATCTCCCGTCGGAGGAGGTTGCCCTGACTGTCGGCCGCCACTTTGACATACCCGGCGGAGGCCGCTCTTGTCCTGGTGGCGATGATGTTCTGCGTCCGGTCGAGCGCGATGCGGACCGGGAGACCGGTTTTGAGCGCCATCAACGCGCACTGCGGCTCGATCACCACCTCCTGCTTTCCTCCGAAGGCTCCGCCGACAGGTGTTTTAACAACCCGGACCTTGTTGAACGGAAGCCCGAGGAGGCCCGCCAGCGCGTAGCGCACGGTAAAGGCCATCTGGCACGGCGTCTCGACGAGCAGCACGCCGCCGTACTCCATTCTGGCCTCGCAGATGTGGTTTTCCATAGCCCCGTGGTGCACCTTCTGCGTCCTGACGAACGTCTCCAGAACCACAGCGTCCTCGGGAAGGGCGTCCTCGCCGTACGCTATTCTTCCTTCGACGACCTGCGGCGTACCTTCGCGGAAGGAGAGAGCGTCGGGAAGAGAAGCGGTAAAAAGGTCGACGAGCGGCTCATCCTCTTCGATCTCCATCTTCACGAGAGATGCGGCTTTCCGCGCAGTCTCCTCGTCCGCCGCAAGCACCGCGCCGACGACGTCGCCGACGAAAAGCGGGGTGTCCGTAAAGATGCGGTGGTCCTGAAGATCCGTCTGGTCGGGAAGAAAGAGCGCGCTGTTGTACGTCCTCCCCGGATCGTCCTGTGGAGAGAAGACGCGGATGACTCCCGGCATCTTCTCCGCCTCGGAAGCGTCGAAGCCGACGACGCGCCCTCTGGCGACGGGACTCAGGAGAAGGCGGCCGTGCGCCGCTCCGCCCGGCATGCGGTCGCCCAGATACTTTATCCTTCCGGAGGCTTTTTCGACGATGTCGTTTCTCCGGACATCGTGTCCGACGTATTTCAACTCACTCACCGGATATCGCCTCCTTTACGGCCGTCCACAGATCGTCCCCGAGCCCGCGGACGGCAAGCCGCTTGAAGGGGAGCGAGGCTCTCCCCGGGATGTTCTCCTCGACCGAGGCCGAAAGGGCGTCGAGAAAGGCCGCGCGGTTCTGCGCAGTCCAGTCGCGCCGTTCGAGCGCCTCTTCGGCGGCGCGCATGCGCACCCCCGAAGCTCCCAGAGAACCGGCGAAGATTCGCGCTTGAGCGTCCGTTCGCCGGAATGCCAGGGAGAGACTGAGCTTCGAGATGGCGACCGCTTTGCGGCTTCCTGTCTTGACGAAAAAGGAAAACGTGTTCCGGTGCAGCGGAATTCTAACAGCGCGGATGTACTGGTCCTGGCGCAAACAGGTCTTTCCGGGGACCGTCGCGAGTTCCCCCGCGGGAAGCGTCATCTCCTCGCCTTCGGAATTCTCCGCGAGGATGGTCGCGTCGAGGGCGCAGAGAGGAGGCAGGCTGTCCGCCGCAGGCGAGGCGTTGGCGAGATTGCCGCCGATCGTCCCGAGGTTGCGTATCTGCGGAGAGCCGACGAGCGATGCGGCCCGGGCGAGCGCCGCGCATCTTT
Organism: Synergistaceae bacterium; assembly: GCA_018436725.1. Classification (GTDB taxonomy): domain Bacteria; phylum Synergistota; class Synergistia; order Synergistales; family Aminobacteriaceae; genus JAAYLU01. Next base: position 217,640 of record JAHDKT010000029.1, read on the forward strand.
CGCGGATCACAGGATGTCTTTCCATCTCGGAAAAAGTGGTGCACGCGCCTATTTCCAGGAAGGTATCACGAATGGTAATCCCCTTCAGTTCATCGACGCCCGAGAGATCGATAAGGTCCGCGGAGAGTTCGGGCGAAGCATGGAGCCGGACCAGCAGATCCGTGCCTCCAGCGAGCAGACGACTTTTCCCGGGAGCTGAAAGCGCCGCTTTGAGCAGCTGACGAAGTTCGGGCAGAGAGGACGGAGCGTCAACTCTCATGGGTTCTCATCCTCCTTGCGGCGTCCTCGACTGCGTCGATAATCGGAAGATAGCCGGTACAACGGCAGAGATTTCCCTCGATGCCGCGCCGAATCTCTTCGCGCGTGGGGGAGGGGTTGTGTTTCAGCAGCGCGTACGCGGACATGATCATCCCGGGCGTGCAGAACCCGCACTGGATGGCGTCGTGGTCGATGAACGCCTGCTGGATCGGATGAAGCGCGCCGTCCGAGGAGAGCCCTTCGATCGTGACGACGGATTTTCCTCTCGCCTGCACCGCGAGCACAGTGCAGGAGGTCGCCGCCTTCCCGTCGAGCAGTACCGTGCATGCGCCGCACTCCCCCTCGGAGCACCCTTCCTTGACGCTCGTCAATCCGAAGACGTTCCGCAGCAAATCGAGAAGCCGCATGGACGGAGAAATTTCGACCGAGCGAGGCGCGCCATTGACTGTCAGTTCTATGATCACGAAAATTTCCCCCCGACTGGAGCGAAGAATCCCAAAACCCGGATGAATGCGTGCGAGGGGAAAAAACGTGTATCGTCGAGATCTATCTGGCTAATCATGATCAGTTTCCTTTCTAAAAAAGAATGACGGAGGTGTCTGAACACGTTGATCGGGGCGTTGGAAAATTGCACGCACCGTTTGTTTTTCTTCGCTTCAAAATTCTAACCAACCCTCCGTCAACAACTCGTCAAGAAAACGTCAAAAGGAGATGTTTGTTTCGTAATCCCGGGTTACCTTCTTCACTCATGTCTACTCTTTGGTAGTTGGAAAATTCTTCTGCATTCAGCTCATGCTTGCAGACGACAAATGTGCGAAGGAGTTGATCCCGTATAAATTATGGAAGAACACTTTCCGCAAGGTTGCCGCTTCTTGACGGATGAACAAATATTCCTTACAATGCAAATTGAAAAGTCCGAGTTACTGGCGACTTTTTCGCTGCTTGTATTCGATTGTATTCGCAGGTTTTTCTGTTCTCAGAATGCCGGGGGGTGAACTCGACGTGCGGAGAAGAGGATTCGCAGCGGTGGTTTTTCTGCTTTTCTGGTGTTTTACCGCGTCTTCGGCGGAGCGGGTTGTTACGGCCGCTTCGGACCCGTGGCCGCCGTTTACCGATCTCGATCACCCGAACCAAGGACTCTCGCTCGAAGTCGTCCGCGCGGCTCTGGGAACGGAAGGGTACGAGGTGACGATGCGCTTCGTGCCGTGGGCACGTGCGGAGGAGGGCGCCCGGCAGGGTGTGTACGACATCGTGCCGAACGCTTGGATGACCGCGGAGCGGGAAAGGATTTTTTTCTTCAGCGAGCCCTACGTCGAAAACAGAATCGTTTTCATCAGGCGTAAAGGTGAGCCCTTTAAATACGATGGGTTGGAGAGTCTGAAAGGATTTGTTGTCGGCGTTATCCGTGGGTACGGATACGAGGAGTCTTTTTTGCAGGCCTCCGGTTTCGTCAGGGAGGAGGCGAGCGACTTTCTTACGAACATCCGCAAGCTTCTCGCCGGGAGAATCGACATGACGCTCGAGGATGAAATGGTCGCCAGGCGCCTCCTTGCGGACGGCGACGGGGAATATGCCGAAAAAATCGAATTCGTCGCGGAGCCGCTTGTTGTGAAGAATCTGTACGTCGTCTGCGGACTGAGCAATCCCAGGCACAGGGAGATCATCGAGGCGTTCAACAGAGGGCTCCGAAGCATCCGGGCGGACGGAACATACGACAAGATCATGTTTTCGTACGGTTTGCCGTAGACCTGCGCGCCCCCGGGAATATCTTGGAGGAACGAGGCGTTTCGGACGTCCGGGGGTGGTGAAACCGCAGATTCTCGTCCCCCGGACGTCTGTATGATCCTTTATTTCGCCCCCTCGATCCATGGTCTGGGATCAACCGATTTCCCCTCCTTCAGAACGTGGAAGACGAACCTCGGTTCCGAGCCTTGGGCCTCTCCTACGAGCGCGATGCGCGTTCCTCGTTTGATTTTCTCGCCGGATTTGACGTAGATGACCCCCAGCCCGCCGTAGAAGGTGGCGATTCCGTCCCCGTGATTCAAAAAGATCGCGTTGCCGAAGTTACGCATCCACCCTCCGTGGAGTACCGTCGCGTCCGCCGCCGCATGGACGGGCTCCCCGAGAGTCGCTTTTGCCGAGAGCCCCTCGCCGAAACTCGTTCCCGTATGGGCGGGCGGAGTGCCGCCTCGCAAGGGCCATGTCAGAAGGAGATGTGGGGAGGGGGCCGGCGCAGGCAGGGGGTCGGGTTTCTTCTCGGCGACCGGTTCTTTCTTCGTCGGCGCGGGTTGCACGGGCGCATCCGCCTTCTCTTCCGCGCTTCCCGGAATTGAAAGCGTCTCGCCGATTTTGATAATAGACTTTTCCGTGAGTCCGTTCGCCTGCAGCAGCGAGGTCAGCGAAACGCCGTAGGTCCTGGAGATGCGGTACAGCGTATCTCCCTCGCGGATCGTATGCGTCCTCGCAGCTCCGGCAGGGGGAGCCTCGGTCGCCCGAGCGGCGGAAGCGTATGAAGATGCGCCCGGCGCCGGCGCAGCTGTCTTCGGCGCGGAGATTTTCTCTTCCTGGGCGGAATCGGCCGTCAACGGCGTTAAAAATTCATCGGAGTACCTTGGTTTCGGCCATGCTCCCAGGCCGCGGCGCTTTGCTTCGTAGAGTGTTGCGAGGACATTTCCCGGTGATTTGGGAATGAGCAGAACCGTCCCGGCGGAGGGCAGCGCCTCGGTTGCCGCAAGTCCGTTGGCGGCCGCGAGGTTTGCCGGGTCGACGCCGTGTCTCTCGGCTACGGAGCCGATCGTATCTCCGATCTTCACAGTGTAGACGCTGAAGGGGTTCTGCTCCGCGAAGGCGGAGGCGATCTGAATCGTGAGAAGGAGTGCAAGGAATAGAATTCTTCTCATGCTGCTATTACCTCCTTGCGTCCCGAAGGACGGAAAGTTCTCTTCGCCCGTGCCGCTGTTTTCGGCCGGGGAGCGAATGCTACTCTGTACTATAATATACCTCGAAAAAGCGATGAGATGGAAGCGGTTCGGCGAACCCTGTCCATATTCCTCCGCTTCGTATATTCCAAAGAAACGAGATGATTCCGTGTTTGAAGCCGAATACTCCATACCTTACGCGGGGATCGGGCCTGACGGCGCGATGAAGCTCCCCGTCCTTCTCGATATTCTCCAGGATATGGCCGACCGAGATGCGCACAGGATGTCAATGACCGTGGCGGATCTTCTTCCAAAAGGTTTGAGCTGGGTGCTGCGTCAGTACCGGGTTGTCGTGGACCGCTACCCGGGCTACGAGAGCATGCTGCGCGTCAAGACCTGGCACGAACCGCGGCGCAACCTGCATTCGATCCGCACTTTCGAGGTGCGCGACGCCTCCGGACCTGTTGCGTCGGCGTGGACGAGCTGGATCCTCATCGATACGGTGCGGGGACGTCCTCTCCGTCTCGACCGGCATGCCACCGAGGTGTACACGAAGGAGGCGTGCCCTGTGGAGGGCGAGGCCCCCTCGCTTCCCGTAGTCCGGGACTTCGCGTACGATACTTTTTTCTCCGTCCGCAGATGGGATCTGGACAGGAACGCCCATGTAAACAACGCGGTATACTTCTCGTGGGCGATCGAAGCGGTATCCGACGATATCGCCGCCGTATTCGAGCCTGTCGGAGTGGAGGCGGAATACTTGAAGCCCGTGGAAAAGAACGGCGAGGTCCGCGTCAGAACAGCGCCGTTCCCCGCGGACGAAGAGGGCCGCACCTTCTTTCATTCGATCGTCGGTCCGGACGGAGAGGCGAAAGCTGCCTTCGTGACGCGCTGGAGAGCGCGTCAATGAACATTCGAAAGAAAATTCGCCATTGACAAGTCCTCTCTTTCTCTCTAGAATTGGTTTGTTTCATCAATAAATTAATCTCAGTACCGGGAGCCGCCTTATCGATTCGATGCAGAGGAGGGACGGGATGAGAATCCGGAGCATCAACGCAGAAAAAATGGGTCTTTCGAACAGACTGACCCTGCTGAACCTTATCCGCACCACCCCCGGCGTAAGCAGGCGGGAACTTGCCCGCCTCGCCGGGCTCGATCCCAGCACTGTGACCAAGATCATCGCCTCGCTTCTCGAAAAGGGGCTCGTCGTCGAGCATGGCGTGCGCGACGCAGACCATCCCGGAAGAAAATCCATCATGCTCCGGGTCCACCGCGAGGCGGCGGTGGCGCTCATAGCGGAGATCGGCGTCGAAAAAACACGGATTGCAACCGGATTTCTCGACGCCTCGTTCGAGGTTCTGGATGAGTTCGACACACCGCCCGAAGAGAACGCCTTTTTTTCCGCCTTTACCGCCAGCCTGCGAAGCAAGGCCTTCGGTTTCGAACATCCGGAGTACTGCGCACTCAGCGTCTCCGTCCCGGGGATGGTGGAGTGGGGCAGCAACGTGCTGCGGTATCTTCCTCACATGGGGTGGAGAAACGTCGATTTTGAAGCGCGCCTCGGCCATCTGCTCCCCGAAATGCACCTGCCCGTCTTCACGGCGAACGAGGCAAAGCTTTCGCTGATCGCGGAGATGTTTCAGAACGGAGGCGTTTCAAGGCTGCACAGCGGCGTGTACGTATACCTCTCGCAGGGAGTGGGGGGCGCCATCCTCATGGGTGACAAGATCATCCACGGCCTGAGCAATACCGCGGGCGAACTCGGACATATGACGGTGGATCCCTCGGGTCCCCTCTGTCACTGCGGCAATAGGGGGTGCTTCGAGACGTTCGTCTCCATCGATACTGTTGTGAAAAACTACGAGCGCCGAGGCGCGATGCTGCCGAACGACGACTTTCGGGGAAAGTTCCGTTCGCTCCTCCGTCTTTTCTCCGAGGGGAACGTCCACGCCCGGGAGATTCTCGACGATATGGGGCGTTCCCTTTCCACAGGCATCGCCAACCTCGTAAACATTCTGAATCCGGATTTCATCATGCTCGGTGGCATGGGCTCCATTCTGCCCCCTTCCTTTGTCGCCGTTCTAGCCGAAGAAGTGGCAAAAAAGGCGCCGGGCGCCGCCTCGCCCGCTTTCTTGCTCACCGCGGCCTCGTTGGGCATAGAATCAGCAGCGATGGAAGGGGCTACTCTCATGGCGATGAATCATTTTGTAAAGAAGGCAATTAAATAACTTTTTCTTCGCCGTTATTCATGGAATTATGAAAATGTTTTCAACGAATATATGTACGATAGGAGAGATTGAAATGCTTATCCGTCTTCAGGAAGTGGAAATCAAGCATCAGCGCCTCATCGGTGTAATGGAGAAGAAAAATCTTAACGCTATTTTTATACGAAGACAAAATAACTTCGCATGGGCCACCGGGGGCGGGATAAATATCGTCTGGACCGCAACGGAAGTAGGTATGAATGCATTTCTGCTCTTCTTGAAAAATGGAGAACGTTTTCTTATTTGTAATACCATAGAAGCGCCTCGGATGGAAGGGGAGGAACTTTCCGGGCTTGGCTTCAAGACGTTGAGCCACGAGTGGTTCGAAGACCGTGAAGCCGAGTTGGTGAAGCAGGCTGCCGGCGATTTGGACAAAGTTGGCTGCGATGTGCCGTTCTTCTCTTGTCCTGTAGTCTCTCAGGATGTGCAGGAGTGCCGATACAGCCTTCTCGACTGCGAGATCGATCGTTTTCTGTTCCTCGGCCGGAGACTTTCGGAAGTCTCGGAGAAAGTTCTTCTCGGCCTTCGCCCGGGAGATACGGACTGCGATCTTGCAGGGAGAGCGGCGAAGGAACTTTGGAAGGACCGTATCGATGTGATCAACTTCATGATCGCCGCTGACGAGAGAGCATTCGACTTCCGCCATCCCGTGCCCGTGAACCGCATGATCAAGAAGTACGTCATGTTCTGCTGTAACGCACGCTACAAGGGGTTCATCACCACGATAACCCGCATCGCCCACATCGGGAAGATCGATCCGAAATTGAAAAAGCAATATGAAGACAATGTCGAGATCGAATGCCGCATGATCGCCGCGTCCAGACCGGGTGTTCCGACGAGCGTTCCTGTGCAGATCGCGTTTGATGCGTACGAGAGCATGGGATACTCCGGAGAAGCTGTGAAGCACCATCAGGGCGGCGCAATGGGGTACCATGCGCGAGACACCATCGCCACGAGGACATCCAAAGACCTGATCCTCGAAAATCAAGCTTTCTGCTGGAACCCGTCCATAGCCGGGACTAAATCGGAAGACGGTTTTATAGTCACGGCGGAGGGGCCGCTGTTCATAACAAGTCCTGTGATTTTCCCCGTTCTTGATCTTGAGATCGACGGAGTGCGCTTCAGACGTCCCGATATCTTCATTATCGACTAGACTGGTGCGGACCGGTCTATTCAATACACGCACGGCATGTGCGCAAACAGGAGGGATTGTTCATGAGGAGAGTCGTATCGGTTGTTCTGGCTGTAGCTGTACTTGTAACGGGGCTGTTGGTCGTAGGCGGGGGGTACATGGTGGCGAACGCCGCTTCGTCGGATATGGTGATCGCAAATCTTCCGAAAGCGGTAGGCGGAGCTTGGTTCAACAGAATGAAGGTCGGTTTCGAGAAATTCAACAAGGATACTGGAATCGAGACCTTCCAGACTGGGGCTGACCGCGGAGACGCAGCACTCCAGGTGCGCGAGGTAGAAAATCTCATCGCTCAGCGCGTCGATGCCATCGCGGTGGTTCCCGTCTCTCAGGAAGCTCTCGAACCGAGCCTGAAAAAGGCGATGGAAGCCGGAATAATCGTAATCTCCCATGAGGCGGCCGGAATAGAGAACGTCCACTACAATGTCGAGGCGTTCGATAATGCCGCCTACGGAGCGCATCTTATGGACCAGCTTGCAAAAGCGATGGGCGAAGAAGGCGAGTACATTGTTTGCGTCGGATCGCTCACTGCAAGATCCCACATGGAGTGGGCAAACGGCGCCGTTGCGCGTCAGAAAGCGGCGTATCCAAAGATGAAGTGCGTGAACGAAACTGCGTTCATCGAAACGAACTACAATCAGAAGGCGTCAAGGGAGAAGGGCGCCGAGATTATGAAGACCTATCCTGAACTCAAAGGATTCTTCGTGACCTCCGCAACCGACCTTCCCGGATTTGCGCTCGCCATCGAGGATGCCAAGAAAGAGGGGCAGATTCGCCTCGTCGGCAACGGTCTGCCATCCGCCAACAAGGACTACATCCTTTCGGGCGCGCTCACGTTCCTCGGCTGCTGGGATCCCGCCGACACCGGATATGTGATGGCGAAAGTCGCCAAGATCGTCAAGGACGGCGGAGCGGTCAAGACTGGCGACGACCTTGGTGTGGAAGGGTACAACAACGTTGTTCTGAAGGGCAATATCATCATCGGCGAAGCTTGGAGAAACGTGACCAAGGACACTTTGGACAAGAATAATTTCTAGTTCGGTCTGTTTTTTCTCCGGCGGGAGGCGGCGCCGCTCCCGCCGGAGGCACACGGATGCAAGGGAGAGAGCGCGATGACGGATCCCGTGATTCAGCTGACGAACATCAACAAATCGTTTTCAGGGTTCAAGGTGCTTTCCAACATCAACCTCACGGTGAATGCAGGAGAGATACTGTGCCTTGTCGGTGAGAACGGGTGCGGCAAATCGACGCTCATCAAGATCATCTCCGGCGTGTACGAGGCGGATGAAGGGAGAATAACCCTCAACGGAAGGTATTACCCGTCGCTCATTCCGACGGATTCGATCAAAGAGGGCATCCACGTTATCTATCAGGATTTTTCGGTGTTTCCGAACCTTACCGTGGCCGAGAACATCGCCCTCGGAACGCAGCTTGTGCAAGGGAAAAAATTTATCGACTGGCCGCGGATACGGGACGACGCCGCCCAATCGCTCGAACTGATCGGCGTGAACATAGATCTCGATGAAGAGGTTGGAAAACTTCCCGTCGCGCAGAAACAGATAGTGGCGATTTCAAGAGCGATTCTTCAGGATGCCAGGCTCATTATCATGGACGAGCCGACAACTGCTCTGACGCAGAAAGAAATCATGCGCCTCTATACGATCATAGACAATCTTTCGAGACGTGGAATCGCGGTGATTTTCGTGAGCCACAAGCTCGACGAAGTTTTTCGCATAAGCAGGCGAATCGCCGTCATCCGAAACGGCGAGATGGTGGTCGACGAGAGAGTGGAGAATTTTCAAAAGGAAAAACTCGTATACTATATGACCGGACAGGAGATAGAAGTCGAGGCTTTCCACTTTTTCCCGAAAGGCTACGAGAGCGTCCTTCGGGTTGAGAATCTGACCATCGACGGCGCTTTCTACGATGTTTCGTTTGAGCTGTTGCGGGGAGAGATTCTGGGAATCACGGGCCAGCTCGGCTCCGGACGGACGGAACTTGCGAAGGCTTTGTTCGGAATACTGAAGACTCGCTCCGGACGGATCTTCGTCAACGGGAAGCCCGTGAAATTCCGCAGCATACAGGATGCCCTCGCGGAAAAGATAGCCTATGTCCCTGAAGACCGTCTGACGGAGGGCCTGTTCATGAACCGGTCGGTTACGGACAACGTCAATGCCGCCATCGTCGATTCGATGACGAGGCTGTCGTTTCTTATCGATGAGAAAAAGATGGTTGAAGAGGCGGAGAAACAGATCGCCGAACTCAGCGTAAAAGCGCCTTCGGTGGATGTTCTGGCCAATACGTTTTCAGGAGGGAACCAGCAAAGGATCGTAATGGCGAAGTGGCTTGCGACAAGGCCGGAAATTCTGATTCTGAACGGCCCCACGGTCGGCGTCGATGTGAAGTCGAAGAGCGAGATACATCGAATCGTCAAGTCGCTCGCCCACGAGGGGTTCGCCGTGATCATGATCTCGGACGATATCGGAGAGCTGTTGACAACTACGAACAGAATAATTGTCATGAACTCGGGCCGGATGATCTACGAGACGAATACCGCGGAGACGGACAGCGAAACCCTTGAAAGCAGAATAACGGAATGAAGGACTCTCGAAGAGTGAACACTATGCTGTTGAGCGAGGTCGGCGAATGATTCCATTGCATAAGTCTCTGGTAAAATTCACCAGAAGCAACGAATGTGTTGTTCTTTGTGTTTTTATTGCCGTGGCGTTTCTTTTCGGCTTTATCAATCCTGCTTTTTTCACGGTCAGAAACTTTTACGATCTTCTTCAAAGCATCGGCGTAAACGGCATCTTCGCGTGCGGCGTCATGCTCGTCATCATCAACGGAGGAATCGACCTCTCGTTCATGGCCATCTCGATTTGCGCGGCCTATATCACGACCAGAGGGCTCATCGCGATAGGCTTCGACGGCCCTATTATCGTCATGTTCGCCATGTCGGGGGTCATAGGGATGCTTTTCGGGCTCTGCAACTCTTTCCTCATTTCCAAGTTCAAAATTCCGATTTTCATCGTCACGATAAGCATAGCGAACGTCATCCGGGGGCTTGTCATGGCTTTCGTCGGAAACGAGTATGTTCCCAGTTCCAGGATGCCCTCCTGCACTGTGGAGTTTTCCAGAAGGTTCTGGTTCAACGCCGTCGATGCTTCGGGAAGTCAGTACGGCCTGCATTTTTCCGTCTTCATTACGCTCGGCATCATGCTTTTCACGGCCTTCATACTCAGATATACGCTCATCGGAAGAGGCGTCTATGCGCTGGGAGGCGACGCTGTCTCCGCAGAGCGCATCGGCTACAACCTGAAGAAACTCCGTCACTTTATTTACGGCTACGCAGGGATGCTTGCCGGAATCGCCGGGATTATTTACGTGAGCAACAACCGTATGGCCGACCCCGTGAGCTTCCAGGGCGAAGAGCTTACCGTCATCGCCGCCGTGGTCATGGGAGGAGTCAAGATCACCGGCGGAAAAGGGACCATGTTCGGAGTGCTGCTCGGACTGCTGCTCACGCAGATGATCAACAACAATCTGGTGCTTATCAAGGTGCCCTCCTATTGGCAGCGTTTCACGTTCGGATGTCTGGTTATAGTGGCCGTGGTCTTTCAGGCCCTGCGCGAGCGGAAACAGGCGAAGCTCTGAGAGGGTGGAGTTGAATGAGTATGCTGAAGGAAAAATCAACGGCAATGAAGTCGATCAAAATCAATCAGACGACGGTGCAGCTTCTTCTCATCAATATCTTTATTTTTGCGCTTATGTCCTATCTGCGCCCCAACAGGTTCCTGACGCTGTTCAATTTCCAGTCGATGTGTTTCCAGTTTCCGGAGCCGGCGTTGCTGACCATCGGCATCGCCATCACGATGATTACAGCGGGAGCGGATCTTTCCATTGTCTCGACGGCAAATCTCGTCGCTACGCTGAACGGCATGCTTCTTCTCTACGTGATGCCCTCCGATGCGTCGTCCGGAACGGTCCTTCTCTATCTTGCGCTCTGCCTGCTCATCGCCCTGGCGATCGGACTGATCTGCGGCGCGATCAATGGAATCCTCGTCGCGAAACTCGGCATATTTCCGATTCTCGCGACTCTCGGAACCATGAATCTCTTCACCGGAATCAGCACGATTCTTACCAAGGGGCAGGGGGTTTTCGGCGCATTTCCGGATGAACTCGTCTTCGTCGGATCGGGAATGCTTTTCGGTTTCCTTCCCGTTCCGCTCGTCATCTTCATGGTGATTCTCGCACTGGTGTATCTGTTGATCCATAAGACGCCCTACGGTCTGAAGACCCAGTGGTTCGGCTCGAACAGGAGGGCCAGCTTCTATTCGGGAATCGACAACGTGAAGACGGTTTTCAGAACCTACATGTTCTCGGCCCTTTTAGGGGCTTTTACAGGATTTCTGATTCTGGCGAGGACCAACTCCGCAAAAGCCGACTATGGAATGGCCTACGTAATGCAGGCGCTCCTCGCATCGGTGCTCGGCGGCGTCAGTCCTCTCGGCGGCAAGGGCAACATCTTCAACGTCTTTCTCGCCATCGTCGCGCTTCAGTTCCTCGACTCCGGATTCAACTTCCTGAGGATCAGCAGTTTCATCAGGTCGTCGACATACGGAGCGCTTCTCATAATCGGTGTATTCCTTGAATATGTCTACAACCAGCGCCAGCAGAAAAAGATGGTGAAGAGGGCGCAGGAGGCTGCAACCAAAGCATCGTAAGTGATTGAGAATGGTTACGGAAATAATGTGCTTGTCGTTGCGCATTCCGGGTTTTAAGTATGCTATGAAGCAGATTTTTCCAAAGGGACGCAATTATTTTCAGGGAGGTGGCTCTTATGATCGAAGGAAGAGATATGACCGGAGGCCCCGTAAAGCTGCGGTACGGTCTGGTCGGAGGCGGCCCGGGATCGTTCATCGCGACGGTGCATCGGATGTCGATCGCCATGACGGGGGCGGCCGAGCTGGCCGCCGGGTGTTTCTCGCGCGATTATGAAAAAACGAAGGCGACGGCGGCGGAACTCGGGATAGCCGAGGACAGGGCGTACCGCACTTTCGCCGAGATGGCGGATGCTGAGGCGAAGCGGCCCGACAAGATCGATTTCGTCGTGATCGCCACGCCGAACAACACGCACTACGAGGCGGCGAAGGCCTTTCTAGAAAAAGGATTTCATGTTTCGTGCGACAAACCGCTCGTCTTTACCGTCGACCAGGCGATGGACCTGGTGAAGACGGCCCGTGCGGCGAAGAGAGAGTTCATGGTGACGTACGTCTACACCGGATACCCGATGGTGCGGCAGGCCCGCGAGATGGTGAAGGCGGGCGAACTCGGGGAGCTTCGGGTCGTCATGGCCGAGTATCCTCAGGACTGGCTCTCCGAGAAGCTGGAGGACACCGGGGCGAAGCAGGCCGTCTGGCGCACGGATCCGAAGAGCGCGGGCGCTTCCTGCTGCGTAGGCGATATCGGCACGCACATCGAAAATATGGTCCACTTCGTTACGGGGCTGGAGATAGAGTCGCTGGCCGCGCAGCTCGACACCTTCGTCGAAGGACGCCCTCTGGACGACAACGCGTTCATCTGGCTCAAGTACAAGGGGGGAGCGCGGGGCAACTACTGGCCCTCTCAGGTGGCCATAGGCCGGGAGAACGGCCTGAAGTTCCGTGTCTACGGGACGAAAGGCGCGCTCGAGTGGGAGCAGGAGAACCCCAATGTGCTGAAGTTCGCCCCCAAGGGGGAACCTGTTCGCCTGCTGACCCGAGGCAACGGGTACCTTGGAGATCATGCGAAGCGTTGGACCCGCATGCCGTCGGGCCACCCGGAGGGGCTCTTCGAAGCGTGGGCGACGATTTACGAAGCGTTCTGCAATACTATTCGGAACCATGCCGCGGGAGCCGAACAGCACCCATTCGAAATCTACCCCACCGTCGTGGACGGGGCGCGCGGAGTCAAGTTCGTGAACGACTGCGTCAAGAGCAGCCGCGAAGGTGCGGCGTGGATCGACGGCTCCTTCTCCGGGTAGGGGAAGGGCGCGAAAGGACACGGAGGTGAACGGAATGGGCAGACCGGTAACACTCTTCACGGGGCAGTGGGCGGACCTCCCCTTCGAAACGATGTGCGAAAAGGCGGCCGGATTCGGTTATGACGGCCTTGAGATCGCCTGCTGGGGAGATCATATGGATGTGCGGACGGCGGCGGCCGATCCCGCGTATTGCGCGAAGAAGAAGGAGACGCTGGCGAAATACAATCTGAAGTGCTGGGCGCTCGGGGCGCATCTTTCGGGGCAGTGCGTCGCCTCGCTCTACGACCCGAGGTACGACGGATTCCTCCCTCCCGCCGTCAAGGGGAAACCGGAAGAGATGCGTTCGTGGGCGGCCGAGGAGATGAAATGCACGGCGAGAGCTGCGAAAAACATGGGGTGTCAGGTCGTGACGGGCTTCGTCGGCTCTCCGATCTGGAACTACTGGTACTCCTTCCCGCAGACCAGCTCGCAGATGGTGGAGGACGCTTTCAAGCTCGTCGTCGACCTATGGAACCCCATTCTCGACGAGTTCGACAGATGCGGCGTGAAGTTCGCCCTTGAAGTCCATCCGACGGAGATCGCGTTCGACTACTATACGACGGAGAAACTGCTCGACGCCTTCGGACGGCGCCCCGCCTTCGGCCTGAACTTCGATCCGAGTCACCTCGTATGGCAGGGCGTGAATCCGGCGCTCTTCCTCAGGGACTTCAGCGACCGCGTCTACCATGTCCACATGAAGGACGCCGCTGTGGTGCTCGACGGGCGCTCCGGAATTCTCGGCTCCCATATCGAATTCGGAGACAACCGCCGGGGGTGGAACTTCCGCTCTCTCGGGCACGGAAGCGTGAACTTCGAGGAGATCATCCGCGAACTGAACGCGATGCGGTACGACGGCCCGCTTTCGGTCGAATGGGAGGACAGCGGCATGGAGCGCGAGTACGGCGCGAGCGAGGCATGCGCCTTCGTCCGCCGTGTGGATTTTGCGCCGTCGAACATCGCGTTCGACGACGCCATGAAAAAGTAGGGGCGTTTTCATGGCCGGTTCCGGCGGCGCACCCCTTCTGAAGGTCGTCTCCGCATGCAAGGAGTTTTCCGGCGTGCGGGTGCTCGGCAACGTGTCTTTCGAACTCTCCGCCGGCGAGATTCTCGGCATTATCGGCGAGAACGGGGCGGGGAAGTCCACGTTGCTGAAAATCATCTCCGGAATCTATACTCCGACGAGCGGAGAGTTCTTCTTCGACGGAGAACCGATGCGCACGGGGAGCGCCGCCGAGGCCAAACGGCTTGGAATCACCCTCATCCCCCAGGAGTTCAACCTGGTGAAAGATCTCAACGTCTTCGAGAACATTTTCCTTGGAACCGAACTCCGTTCCGGGCCGCTTCTGGATAAAAAGGCTATGGCCGCCGAGGCGAAACGCCTTCTGGATCGGCTCGGTGTCGCGATCGATCCTCGCGAGAAGATGGAGAACCTCAGCGTGGCCCAAAAGCAGATGGTCGAGTTCGCGAAGGCGCTCTCCAGGAAATCCCGCGTCCTCATCATGGACGAACCGACGACGGTCCTCACGCCGCCGGATGTACGGATGCTCTTCTCGATCATCGGAAGTCTTCGGGACGAAGGGGTTGCGATCATCTACATCTCGCACAAACTCCGGGAGGTCAAGGAGATCTGCGACAGGGTCATGGTGCTTCGCGACGGAGAATTCGTTTCGCTCGATAAAACGGAAGACCTCGGCGTCCATGAGATGGCGACACGAATGGTGGGGCGCGAACTCTCGCAGCTCTTCCCTCCGAAAAACCAACCTTCCGGAGAGGTGGTTCTCTCCGTGGAAAATCTCTCTGTCGAGGGGCTTCTCTCAAGCATCTCCTTCTCCCTTCGCCGGGGAGAGATCCTGGGCTTCTCCGGCCTGATGGGCGCGGGAAGAACCGAGGTGGCTGAAACGCTGCTCGGCCTGCGGCGGAAGACTTCCGGACGCGTCCGGGTGAAGGGGAAAGAGGCGGAGATCCGCACCCCCTCGGACGCGGTGAAGCTGGGCATCTCCTATCTCTCGGAGGATCGGCAGGGAAAGGGGATTCTCGTCAAGTTCGGAATCTCATCGAACATCTCTCTGGTGTCGCTCGCCCGCTACTGCGGGGTTGCGGGAGTAATCAACAAGAAAATGGAAAGGGAACAGGCCTCGGAGTATGTTCGGGAATTCTCGATCAAAGCGGCATCCCTCTCAACGAATCTTGAATTCTTCAGCGGGGGCAACCAGCAGAAGGTCTCTCTGGCGAAGTGCATGGACACCGGCCCGGAGATTCTCATCATCGACGAGCCGACGCGAGGTATCGACGTCAACGCCAAGCGAGAAATCTATCTTTTTATTCATACCCTTGTGGAAAAAGGGCTGTCATGCATTCTCATCTCCTCCGAACTCGAGGAGATACTCGGTTTGTGTCACAGAACCGTGGTCATGCACGAGGGCAGGGTCTCCGGAATTCTGGAGGGGGAGCATCTGAACGAAGAAGAGATCATGTTCCATGCCACGGGGCTGAAAGAAAGCGTTTTGCGGTCCGTCGGGCAGCGAACGGATATTTGAAGGGGGCGAAACCAGTGGAGAAGAGAAAGTTCGCATTCGATTTGGGAAGATTCGGGCCGTTCGCCGCCCTCTTCGTGCTTGTGGTGATCTCCTCGTTTGCAAGCCCCTACTTTCTGCAGACGCGCAACATACTCAACATCCTCCGGCAGGTTTCCTACACCGGGATCATCGCGCTGGGCATGACCTTCGTCATCATCAGCGGCGGCATCGATCTCTCCGTGGGTTCGCTGACCGCGCTCGTAGGCGGCGTGATGATCCTGGTGCTGAACGCGCTCGGCGCAGGATGGTGGGGAATAATCGTGGCTCTCGGGGCCGGTCTCCTTATCGGCGCCGCATCCGGAGTCTTCACGGGGGTGTTGGTGACGAGGATGCGGATCGCCCCCTTCATCGTG
Organism: Synergistaceae bacterium; assembly: GCA_018436725.1. Taxonomy (GTDB): domain Bacteria; phylum Synergistota; class Synergistia; order Synergistales; family Aminobacteriaceae; genus JAAYLU01. The sequence continues at coordinate 233,256 of JAHDKT010000029.1, forward strand.
ACGCTTGGAACGATGGCGATCTATCGTTCGCTTGCCTTGTATATCAGCGGAGCGGGGGAGTTCCGCTCGCAGAGCAGCCTCTTTCCCGAGATTGGCATGGGGATGTGGATGGGTGTCCCGGTTCCCGTCTGGGTCTTTTTCACACTTGCCGCGGTCTGCGCGCTGTTGCTGAACTGGACCCGTTTCGGACGCCATATCTGCGCCATCGGCTCCAACGAACGGGTTGCGGAGTACTCGGCGATACGGATCAACTTCGTCCGTTCTATGGCGTACGTGCTCTGCGGTATTACTGTGGCGATCTCCTCCTTCCTCTTGGCGGCGCGGCTGAACTCGGTCAGCTCGACGAACATCGGCATCAACTTCGAACTGGACGCCATCGCGGCGGTCATCATCGGCGGTACGGCCATGACCGGGGGCAGCGGCTCGATATCCGGTACTCTCGTGGGCGCGGTGATTCTCGGAATAGTGAACAACATGCTGAACATGCTCGGCGTTTCGCCGTATCTCCAGGGAACGGTGAAGGGCGTCGTGATCATCATCGCGGTACTGATCCAGCACAAAAGACGCGACAGCAGGTAATTGGGAGGAAGGGCGGTATTTCCGGCAATGCCGGGATAAGCTCGGAAGGCGGCGGATGTCCGCTTCGCTTCCGAAATCTTGAGCAGGAGGTGTTGTAGGATATGAAACGGTTTTGGGCGGTTGTAGCTGTTGCGCTTCTGGGCATCATGATATTGGGGACGGGTTCCCTGGCGGCGGAGAAGATCCGCATAGGGGTCTCCATCCCGACCGCGGACCACGGATGGACGGGCGGCATAGTCTGGTGGGCGCAGAGAGCCATCAAAGACTGGCAGGAAAAGGACCCCAACATCGAGTTCCACCTCGTGACCGCGGACGCGCCTCCCAAGCAGGTCGCCGATGTGGAGGATCTTATGGCGAAGGGCATTCATGCGCTGGTTATTCTTCCCCATGACTCGGCGCCGCTGACGCCGATCTGCAAGAAGGCGCATCAGGAGGGCATCAAGGTCGTCGTGGTCGACCGGGGACTTGTGGAACCGGCGGAGGACATCTACGTCGCCGGGGACAATCCGGGCATGGGCCGGGTCTCCGCCGAGTGGATGGCGAAGGAGATGGGCGGCAAGGGAAAGATCGTCGTCCTCGAGGGAATCCCCTGCGTGATCAACACGGAGCGCGTCGAAGCGTTCAAAGAAGTGATGAAGCAGCACCCCGGCATCGAGATTCTCGATTCCCAGCCCGCCTACTGGAGCACGCAGAAGGGCCTTGAAGTCATGGAGAACTACCTTCAGAAGTACAAGGAGATCGACGCGGTGTGGGCCCAGGACGACGATGTCCTCAAGGGCGTGCTTCAGGCCTACCGCGAGTCGGGGCGCAAGGACATCAAGCTCATGCTCGGCGGCGCCGGTTCCAAGGATATCATCAAGATGGTCATGGACGGGGATCCTCTCGTCCGCGGCGACGTGACCTATCCTCCTTCGATGGTGGCGACCGCCATCTCCATGGCCGCCATGTCCATGAGAGGGGACAAGCTCAACGGTTTCTATCAGGATCAGATTCCGTCGAGGATCATCCTCGCGGCCGAGCTTGTGACGAAAGAGAACGCGAAGAACCATTATTTCGAAGACTCCGTATTTTAGTCAGGAAGTCGGGAGGGGGGCGTTTCCCCCCTCCGCATATCCGCAAGGGGGTAATTGTTATGGGAGATCTCTTTCCCGATATAAAGAAAATCCAGTACGAGGGGCCTCTTTCAAAAAATCCTCTCGCATTCAGGGAGTATGACGCGGACGAAATAGTCGCCGGAAAACCGATGAAGGAGCACTTCCGCTTCGCAATGTCATGGTGGCACACGATATGCGCTTCGGGAAGCGATATGTTCGGCTCCGGAACGGCGATCCGGCCCTGGGACAGAGAGCCGCACCCCGTGAAGCGCGCGAAACTCGCTGCGGACGGAGCCTTCGAGTTCATGCAGAAGCTTGGAATCGAATACTTCTGCTTCCACGACAGAGATATCGCCCCCGAGGCGCCGACCCTCGCCGAGACCAACGAGCGTCTCGACGAGGTCTGCGGATATGTCGGGGATCTGATGAAGAAGACGGGAATCAAGCTCCTCTGGGGGACGGCGAACCTCTTCAGCCACCCGCGCTACATGCACGGAGCGGCCACGTCGTGCAACGCGGACGTCTTCGCCTATGCCGCCGCCCAAGTAAAGAAGGCCATGACCCTCACCAGGGACATGGGCGGGGTGAACTACGTTTTCTGGGGAGGGCGCGAAGGGTACGAAACGCTGCTGAACACGAACATGAGTCTCGAACTCGACAACCTCGCGCGCTTCCTCAAGATGGCTACGGAGTATGCGAAGGAGATCGGTTTCACGGGGCAGCTTCTCATCGAACCGAAACCGAAGGAACCGACCAAGCATCAGTACGACTACGACGTCCCCGCCGTACTGGCATTCCTTAGGAAGTACGGTCTGGAGAACGATTTCAAGATCAATCTCGAGGCGAACCACGCCACTCTCGCGGGGCATACCTTCCACCACGAGCTGCATATCGCCAGAATCAACGGCGTTCTCGGCAGCATCGACGCGAACCAGGGCGATCTCTTCCTCGGATGGGATACCGACAACTTCCCGACCGACGTCAACGCGGCGACGCTCGCGATGCTTGAAGTGCTGAAGAACGGAGGCATCGCCCCGGGCGGCTTCAATTTCGACGCGCATGTCCGCCGCCCCTCGTTCCAGGACGACGACCTCTTCATCGCGTATATCGTCGGGATGGATACGTTCGCAAAGGGGCTGAAGGTGGCGGCGAAGCTTCTTGAAGAGGGAGAGATAGAGGAGTTCGTGAGCAAGCGCTATGCGAGCTACTCGGCCGGAATAGGAAAGAAGATCGTGGACGGGCAGGTTGGATTCAGCGACTTGGAGGCATATGCGCTCCGGAACGACCAACCGCGGAATGTCTCCGGACGACAGGAGATGCTCGAAGCGATCGTGAACCGGTATATGCTCAATCCTTAATTTTTCGGATGAAAAACGACTCGATCGACCGGCGCCTTTCAGCGTACGAAGGGCGCCGGCATTTTCGTTAAGGAAAATGCGTAGGCCCTCTGTTTGAGTCGGAGTAGGCGCACGCGGAAGTTCTATGAAGGATCGCCCGAGCATACTGGTGAAAGATGTGAATCTTTTCTAGGGCTTTACTGTTTAAAGAATTTGGTTTATATTATTTAATAAGTGATGGGTGTAAAATAATGTGAAAAAAAATTATAATTTCACTCATCGCTATGAAAAGGAGATGTTTAGCGATATCAATTTTTTTAGTGGAGGTATGTCTTAATGAATTGTCTTTTTAAAAGAAGAATTCTAAACGTCGGCTTTTTTTCTCTTGCATTTATGTGCTTTCTTCTTTTCTTCCTCAAGTTTGTGGAGACAGTTCGCCAAGGGGCGATCGCTCTTAGCGTTTTCAACTTTTTCCTCCTTGCAGGCCTGGCTCTTGTCATGAAAGTCGAATACTCCTGTTACGTTTCTCCGAAAGTCGATGAGTGTTGCTTCGATAAAACCGATGCGTTCAACTTCCTCTCCGTCATCGTCGGCACCTTGATCACATATGTCCTCAGTACGGATCTTGGTTTAGGGGCTGTAGTATCCGCCGGTATCGTCGGTCTTCTGGCCGCTCTCGTCGTTCCGAATTTCGCCGTTTCCGCTTATTGCGGCGCTTTCGTAGGCATGGCTTCGCCAAGCCTTCTACCGACACATTTTCATCTTCTTCTCGCGGGTACGATCGCAGGGGCGGTCTTCGTTGCGGCCAAACTCTCCTTCAACGGTTTCGGCGGTAAGCTGGGAACGATCGCTTTCACGGGGTGCATCGTCGCAGCCCTTTTGACAGGTAAATCCTTCCTGGGTACTCCGGTACCCGCCTGGGATATGGGCTTTCTTCTGATCTTCTACTCCGTTATCGGGGCCGTTGTGACGAGGATTATCAGTATCCGTCTCAAACACGGAGCTGTGATGGCATCGAGCGTGGTGGGGCTTCTTGGAGGACTGATCCTCCCCGCGGTGCACCCCGAAACGGGGAGCACGCTCTCCGTTATGGTGATCTGCGCATCGTTCGCCGGAATGTCGAGCGCCGACAGGATTCCCAACGAAATTTCCATGGCGGTTGCCGGACTGATCGCCGCGCTGGTCTTCATGTTCACTTCTCCCTATCTGGGAGGCGCCGGAGGGAAGCTGGGGACGATCGCCTTCGGTTCAGTCATCGCCATTTTGTGGCATAATTTCGAAGCGCGGAATCATCTGCTCTCGATGAAAAATTGGGCCCAAGCGCGCCGGAACATCCGCAACACCCCCTGAGAACGCCTCTGCTTCGGCTCGCGCGAGATTCGGGATCGTGGACGCCGAGCCGGGCCGTGAGGAAACGCTTTTGTTCTTTTCTTGTTTCTGCAGATGAAATGATACGTCTTATGAAAAGCGTACTTGTAGAATAGCAGGCTGATAGTTTATAATCCCTCTAATTCTTTTTTTACCCTAACGACAAAAAGTTTACCTGAGTAAGCAATTCGTCGAGAGGGACCATCGAGCCTCATGCGGGATTTCGTCTTCTCGCCGAAGGGCCGATCCACAATTTTGCCGCTTTTCCTAGCACGGAGAAGCGGCAGCAGGGGGGGAATGTTGGAAATGAAAAAGCAGTGGAAACGTGGGCTGATGGTTTTTCTTGCAGCGGTTCTGGTCTTGGTCGCAGGGGCGGGCTTCGCCGCCGACTATCCGTCGAAGGGAATCACTCTGGTCGTCCCTTGGGGAGCGGGCGGCGTCACCGATGTAGCTGCCCGGGTGTTCGCTCCTCTTTTCGAGAAGTACATGGGGGTTCCCGTAGTCATCCTCAACCGCCCCGGGGCGTCCGGCGCCATAGGCACGGAATACGCCTACGCGCGGCCTGCCGACGGATATACCGTGCTCTTCTCCGCGGAGACTCCCGCCTCGTTCCGGATCATGGACGTGAGCAAGCTCTCCTTCCACGATTTCGAACCGATCATGCTGCTGAGTCATTCGGAGAAGATCGTCGCGGTCGCGCCCGAGTCTCCGTACAAGACCCTTGCCGATCTGGTGAAAGACATCCGCGCCCGCCCCGGGAAGGTGCGCTTCGCCTACAGCGGAGCGGGAGCGAGCGGCCACGTCCAGGGGCTTCTGATGATGCAGAAGGGGAACCTCGACTTCTCAAGCACTCCCTTCGGAGGCGGCAACAACGCACTGCTCGCTGTCCTCGGCGGTCAGGTCGATTTTACTTCGCCGAACATCGGGACTGTGAAGGACTACATCGCCTCGGGAAAACTCCGTGCGCTCGCGGTCTTCGACAGAAACAGAAGCGCCTATATGCCCGAGCTGCCTCCCATTACCGAGGCAATCCCGGAGATCGCTCCCTATCTGCCTCTCGATTACCCGAACTGTCTTGTTGTAAAGAAGGGAACACCTCCCGAAATCATCGCGAAGATAGCCGATGCGACATCGAAGGCCGTAGCGGATCCGAAGTGGAAGGAGTTCCTGGAGAACAACTGGTACGTCGGGCTGGATGCCGTCCGCGGACAGGACATGCTTACCTACTGGGATAAGTGGGCGTCCGTTGTGGGATGGGTGCTTCAGGACGCAGGGGTGGCGAAGAAGAACCCCGAGGAGTTCAATATTCCCAGACCGTAACCGATCAATCATCAAGAGCCGCCCCTTCCCCGCAGGGGAGTGGCGGCTCTTTTGCTTCAACGAAAGGATGGCTTCGTATGAACACTTCTCCTTGGGCGTCGAATATGCGGCACAGCCTGTTTCTTTTCGCCCTTGCCGCGCTTTTCGGCCGGCAGGGCGCCTTCTCGCATGACGGTGGAGACTGGGCGCTTTCGCCCGCGCTCTTTCCCCTGCTCCTCTCCGGATCGCTCGCATTGCTCGCTTTCGCGCTGTTCGTGCAGGGGTGGCGGCGCCTCGGGACCGACCGGCATACGGCTTCTCCAGCGGCGGATGAGGGGCTTTCGACGGGAAGGGTTTTTTCCGTCTTCGCGCTCTGCATCGCGTATGCGTTGCTCCTTCCGTGGACAGGCTTCTTCCCGGCGACGGCCCTTTTTCTTGCTTTTTTTTCTTTCTTGGTCGGTGAGCGCCGTCCGTTGCCTATTCTGCTCATTTCGCTCCTTTCTCCTGCGGCGATATTCCTCATTTTTCGCCACGGTTTGAAAGTGTTGCTTCCGTAGGGGGGAGGGCAATGGATCTCGTTCTCTCCGTCGTGTCGCAGATCGACGCGCTCTTCACGCTCTTCATCTTCATCGGAGCGGTCGCCGGACTCTTCGTGGGCGCTATACCCGGCCTTTCCGTCACCATGGCGACGGCGCTTCTCGTCTCCATCACGTATACCTGGAGCGTCAAAAACGCGCTTGCGGTGATTCTGGGCGTCTTCGTCTCCGGTGTGTACGCGGGCGCCGTCTCCGCGATCCTGATCAATATCCCCGGGGCTCCCTCTTCAGTGGTGACCACCCTCGACGGGTATCCGATGGCCCGAAAGGGGGAGGCGGCGCTCGCTCTCTGGGCGGCGACCTTCCACTCCTTCGTCGGCACGGTCTTCGGTTTCCTCGTCCTGATGTTCGTCGCCAAGCCGGTAACCAGCTTCGCGCTCACCTTTTCCGCGATGGATTACTTCCTGCTGGCGCTCTTCGGCCTGACCACGATCGGCACGCTCACGGCGAAGAACTACATCAAGGGGGGGATTTGCGCCTTGCTGGGGCTGTTGCTGAGCATGATCGGAATCGACCCGTTCTCCGGCGGGGTTCGGCTGACATTCGGCTGGTTCGACCTCCAGGGCGGGATACCGCTCATTGCCGCGCTCATCGGCCTCTTCGGATTCTCGGAAGTGCTCGATCAGGTGGCGAGAGGAGCGATGACCGCAATCGCGGCGGAGGCCGGGAAGATGCGGTACTCTTTCCGGGAGATGGCCCGCTTCCTCCCGCTCTCCATCCGTTCCTCGATCATCGGCGTCTTCATCGGGGCGCTTCCCGGCGCCGGTGGTCCGGTGGCTTCAATTATCGCCTACGATTCGGCGCGGAAGAGCGTGAAAAACCCCAGCCGTCCCTTCGGCGAGGGAGCCGTGGAGGGGGTCGTCGCGAGCGAAGCGGCGAACAACGCCTGTATCGGCGGCGCGCTGATTCCGATGCTCACGTTGGCCGTCCCCGGAGACGCGGTGACGGCGGTTATCCTCGCCGCTTTTTACGTCCACGGGCTCCAGCCCGGACCGCTGCTCTTCGTTCGGACTCCGGAACTCTTCTCCATAGTGCTCGCCGGAGGATTCGTCGCCTCGGTCGCCATGCTGATTCTCGGCATGACGGTGGTTCCGAGACTCTCCAGAATAGTCCTCGTCCCCAAGCGGATTCTGATGCCGCTGGTGACCGTGCTCTGCGTGGTAGGGACGTACGCTGTGAACTCAAGCATGTTCGACGTGGGGTTAATGTTCTGCTTCGGTCTGGCGGGTTTCCTGATGCGCAGACGAGGATACCCCGCGGCGCCTCTTGTTTTGGGGTTGGTGCTCGGTGAGATGATGGACTCCAACCTCAGGCGGGCGATCAACATGGCGCTGGCGGGAGACAACTTCTTCCTCTCGCTTTTCGGCAGGCCGACGAGCGTGGTGCTGTCGATTCTGGTGATTTTCTCCGTTCTCGCCGCCGTGCCCGGAGTGAAGGAACGAGCTTTCGCCGTCTTCAGGCGTAGAGGCGGGGCCGAAAAGAGCTGAAGTTGACGAAGGGGAGGCGGATTCCGCCTCCCCTTTGCACTATTCCAGAATTGCGCCCTCGTCGATGAGCGTCTTTCGGAGCAGCTTTCCATCAAGCTCCTTCGGGAGAATCCCCGTTTCGATGCAGAGGCGCACCGCCGTGCCGGCAGCCTGGCCGATCGCCATGCACGGCCCCATCACTCTTGTGGAGGCGTATGCCATCGACGATACGGAGATGTTCCTCCCGGCCGCCAGGACGTTCTCCAGGCCGTTCGGGAGCAGGCACCGGTACGGGATGGAGTAGTCCTTGTCGCTCCACAGGTAGACCAGCTTGTTCTGTTCGTAGTCGTGATACTCCATAGGCCAAGAACCCAAAGAGATTTCGTCGTCGAAACGACGTCCTTCCGTAATGTCCTCCTCGGAAAGAACGTATGCGCCCCTGATTCGCGACGCTTCGCGGACGCCCAAAGATGGAGCGATGGAGGAGAGAATCGCGTTTTCAAATCCGGGGACGTATTTTCTGAAAAAGCGTGCGTTCTCCAGCGCTTTTTCCCGTCCTTCGACCAACCCGCGCGTCACATCCTCCGGGAGCGACATATCGGCTTTCACCCAGTTCGCGTTGACGATGGCCGAGCTGTTCCCCGGGAGCACGGTGAGGACGCCGTTGCCGCGTTCCCCGGTCACGTCGCCGTTCAGCCGGGCTTCCGCGAGCAGCTCGCGTATCTGTTCCTTCGTCACCAGGCGCGCTCTGTCGCCGTCGACGCAGTCCATACGGAAGACCATGGTCGCGGCCTGAAGCTTACCTTCTACTCCTCCGGAGACCGCCGATGCGGGGTCCGCCATTTTTGCGAGCAGCGCGCCTCCGGAGGCGTCGACGGCAAGACGTGGGAGAATCGCACAGCGCGCCCCCGATTCAGTATTGACGACCTCGACGGAATGAAGCGATCTCCCGGAGAAGGAGGCGTCGATGACGCAGGTCGAGAGCATCAACTGGACTCCGTGGCGTTGCATAAGGGCGTCGAGGGCGCATGCAAGCAGCTCGGGGTCGCAGGTGTCGTTTCTGTGGGTGTCCCTGTCCACTCCTTCCGCTATGCCGCCGTACCGGAGAAGCTCCTTGGCGAGGATATCGCGAAAACCGCCGATGATTTTCCGCCTGCCGGGAAGCGACGAGTAACAGCCGCAGAGTGTACTCACCAGACCGTTGGTCGCCGTGCCTCCGAGTCTGCCGCTCTTCTCCGCCAGGATGACCGCCGCTCCCTCTCTGGCCGCGGCGAGGGCTGCGGCGGCTCCTGCCACGCCGCCTCCCAGTATCAGTATGTCGCAGATAATACTATTGACAAGATGTCGTTTCATCGTGTCCTCCTCTTCATTCCGCACCCGAGCGTCTTTGCTGCCCGTACAGATTTTAAATCGTGTGAAACATTGTAAGGGGACTGCGGAAACGAAGCAATCTGCGACGCACTTTTTCTCGGATAATCAGATGAATTGTTTTATTGTTTCCCCCTTTGTGATAGTATTGTTCACCGAGGTGATATATGTGTACGAAAATCCCCGCGAGGCCGTTCGGATACATCTTCAGGACCGTGCTCGGCTTGTTTCGGATCCGCATGTACGGAACGAATTGCTCGGCCTCGTCTTCGAGAACGCCTCCGACGCTATGCTCGTCCTCTTCGACGGACGTTTCGTCGAGTGCAACAAAGCTGCCGTGGAGTTAATGGGTCTGGAGTCCAAGGAAGGTATTCTCGGGAAGACTCCGGCGGACTTCTCTCCCTTTCTTCAACCGGACGAGAGTGTTTCCGAGGAGAAGGCGCGCTCGATGCTCCAGATCGCCGCCCGCTCCGGGAGCGTTTCTTTTGAATGGCTTCATACGAAGAAAAACGGCGCTACCTTGCGGGTCGAGGTGCGAATATTGCACATAATCTTCAAAAGTAAAGATTGTTTCCTTGTTTTCTGGAAAGATACAACATCATTGCGAGTTCTTGAGAATCGTCTTTCGAGCCTTTCGGAAAATCTGCCGGGAATGCTCTTTCAGGTGCGTGTTTTCTCGAACGGGGAGAGCAGTATCTCCTATCTCGGAGGGAAGATTCCGTTTCTTTTCGGGTATTCTGCCGGCGACTTCCCGATGCCGCTTGAGAGGTTTTTTTGGGGTGTTCATTCCGATGATCTGCCACTCATTCTGCGCACCGTAGGGGAGGCGCGCGCCGGCCAAAGACACTGGCAGTGCGAGTATCGTCTATGCCTTCCGGATGGGCGCATTCTTTGGGTCGAGGGGAATGCCTTTCCCGTGCGCGATATCGACGGCAGCGTCGTTTGGCATGGCTATCTTGCCGATATAACGCAACGCAAAGATCTTGAAGAGCAGGTGAAGGAACAGCTTCATTTACAAGAGCAGATATTCGATCTGATTCCGGTTCCTCTGGTGCTCAAAGACGGAAATTCGCGTTTTCTTCAAGTAAATTTGGCGTTCGCCGACTTTTTGAACCTTCCGAAGGAGAGTATCCTCGGAAAAGGACCGTACGAGGTGTTTCCCCCAGAGCTTGCGTCTATGGTCTTCGACGAAGACCGCGAGCTTCTTCGCTCCGGGATGCCGCGGATGGACCTTGAACGGAAGGTAAAAGACGGTCGGGGACGGAATATGTGGTTGAAGTCCTATAAAGCCCCCATATTCAACAACAGCGGGGCGATTGTCGGTATCGTAGGCGGAAATATGGATATCACTGCGGTGAAAGACGCCGAAGCGGCTCTCAGGGAGAGCGAGGAGCGTTGGAAATTCGCGCTTGAAGGCGCGGGAGACGGAGTCTGGGACTGGAATCTGAAAACGGGAGACGTCTTCTATTCGAATCAGCTGAAGGCCATGCTCGGGTATAGAGAAGAGGATATCTCAAACCGCTTCGAGGAGTGGGAACGCCTGCTTCACCCCGAAGACTCAAGGAAATTCAAACGGGCGATCGACCTTGTTCTGTTGGGGGAAACTGTCGCTTTTACCTGCGAATTTCGCATGCTTACCAAAGATGGAAACTGGAGATGGATTTTAGCCAGAGGAAAGGCAGTCGAGGTAGATGCGTCGAATGTTCCGACGAGGATAATCGGAACGAATTCGGATATCACCGAAAGGAAATGGTCCGAGGCGCTGATTCACCATCAGGCGACGCACGACATGCTGACGAATCTGCCGAACAGGCCGCTCTTCAATGACCGTCTTACGCTTGCTATGGCGGAAGCCCAACGTTCAGGCAAGAAGCTCGCAGTGATCTTTTTGGATCTGGATAACTTTAAAAATGTGAACGATATGATGGGGCACGTGGTGGGCGATCAGCTTCTTCTTCAGGCTGCGGAGCGGATCAGGGGTGAAGTACGCGATATGGACACGGTCGCGCGTATGGGAGGAGACGAATTCACCTTCCTGATACCGCTTCTTACGGACAGGAGCGAGGCGGAAGATATTGCCCGAAGAGTCTCGAATGTACTCTCGGCTCCGTTTATTGTGGAGGGGACGCAGTTCAACATTTCCGGGAGCATGGGAATCGCGCTCTTCCCGGATGACGGGACCGACGACCTTGCGCTTATGAAACACGCCGATATGGCTATGTACGAAGCGAAAAAAGCGGGAAAGAATACTTGGCGCTTCTGGAGCTGACTATTCTCCCGTTTGCCGGTTCTACACGAAAGGAGAAGAGATAATGTTTTCACCGTTCAGTTATGAAATGCCTACAAGGGTGGAATTCGGACGCGGAGCTGCGATGAAAACAGCCGACGAAGTACGCCGGCTGGGATGCTCCAGGGTGTTGCTTCTTTCGGACGGCGGCGTGAAAGGCGCGGGACTGCTCGACGGGGTGCGGAAAACGCTGGACTCCGCCTCCGTTCCGTGCGAACTCTTCCTCGACATCGAGCCGAACCCGAAGGATCGCAACGTCGAGGCCGCCGCCGAGGCCGCCCGAACTTTCGGTGCGGACTGCCTCGTTGCAGTTGGAGGGGGCAGCCCTATCGACTGCGCCAAGGCGACCGCGATCGTGGCGGCCGCGGGAGGGAGGGCGCGGGATTATGAAGGGCGCTTTAAAAGCGATATTCCGCCGCTCCCGATCATCGCGATTCCGACCACGGCCGGCACGGCGAGCGAGTTGACGTTCGGCGCCGTCATTACGGACACCGAGGCGAAGTTCAAGTTTACTGTAAAGAGCACGCAGCTCGCTCCGAAGGTCGCGCTCGCCGATCCTGAGATGACGGCCACCATGCCGAAGAATCTGACCGCCTTTACCGGCATGGACGCTCTCGTCCACGCTATAGAGGCCTACACATGCCGCGTCGCCACGCCGTTCTCCGACGCCCCGGCGATCACGGCGATGGAACTCATCGGCAAATACCTGCGGAGGGCTTGGAGAGACGGCGGCGATATGGAAGCGCGAGAAGGGATGCTCCTGGGGAGTCTTCTTGCAGGCATAGCGTTCAGCCACTCCGACGTCGCCGCAGTACACTGCCTTGCGGAGGCCCTCGGGGCTATGTACGACGCGCCGCACGGCGCCTGCAATTCGATCGCTCTGCCCGCGATCATGGAGTTCTCCATGGATGCGTGCGTGGAACGCTACGCCCGTGTCGCCTCCTGTCTCGGACTCTCCTTCTCCACGCCGGAGGAGGGCGCGAAGAAGGCGGTGGAGGAAGTCAAACAGATGGCGCGCGATCTTGAACTGCCTTCGATCTCCGTCTTCGGCGTCAGAGAAGAAGACTTCGAGGAGATCGCGGCGAAGTCGGAGGCGAACTCGTCGAACCCCGACAATCCTAAGGTTCTTTCGAAAGCCGATTACGTCCATATCCTCCGAAAACTTACCTCCGAGTAGATTCCGGGACGAAAACAGGTTGTCCGGTATTTCTCCCGGTTGAGCAAGGGGAGCCGCAGGCTCCCCTTGCTGTGTACTCCCTATGTGGTATCTTCATTTCGGGGCGGCGTTACCTCTTTGGCGGTTCCCATCGCTTCGCCATGTTCTGGGTGAGGCGGTCGATGACGATGGCGAGGAAAACCACGCTGATTCCCGCCTCGAAACCGCGTCCGATGTCGATGCGGTTGATCGAGAGCAGCACTTCCTGTCCCAGTCCGCGCGCGCCGATCATCGACGAGATGACCACCATGGCGAGCGCCATCATCGTCGTCTGGTTCACGCCGGCGAGAATGCTCGGCATGGCGAGCGGAAGCCGGACTTCCTTGATCAGCTGCCAGCGAGTTGCGCCGTAGGCCAGCGCGGCTTCCTCGACCGGTTTCGGCACCTGATTGAGTCCGAGAGCGGTAAGGCGGATCACGGGGGGCAGCGCGTAGATAAGGGTGGCGAGGACTGCCGGAACCCTCCCGAGACCGAAGAGCATCATCGCCGGAATAAGGTAGACGAAGCTCGGCATGGTCTGCATTCCGTCGAGAATCGGACGGAGAATCGTCGCGACGATGCGCACCTCCGCCATGAGCACGCCGACGGGAAGACCGATGATCAAGGCCATCAGCACTGCGGTGATGATGATGGAAAGGCTTTCCAGCGCCATCCCCCACAGGCCGAACATCCCGATGAGGAAGGGAAGCGCCGCCAGGATGATCGAGGCGACGACCTTTTTCGAGGAATACCATGAAAGCAGCGCGACCCCGAGAATATACCCCCACCAGGGGATGATGTTCAGAATCTCGTTGACGGTGAGAAGAAAAGCGAGTATCCCGGCGGAGATGGAGTCGAAAAGAGGAGCGTAGGCCGCGATCAGGTCGTTGATGAACCTGTTGACCGCAGGCGCGATATGCACTTGAAACGCTTCAGGAAACATGGACTTCCGCCTCCCTTCTCGTCCGCTCCCTGGCCAGGGCGCGTTCGGCCCTTTGTACCTGGTCGCGTTCGTCCTGGACGAATTTCGCCACGTACTCGTCGGCCGGATTCGCGATTACCTCGTCCGGGGAGCCGATCTGCACGATCTCCCCCTTTTTCATGATCGCCATTCGGTCGCCCATCCGAAGCGCCTCCGAGAGGTCGTGCGTCACGAAGAAAATGGTCTTGTGCATCTCCTTCTGCAGCCGGATCATCTCGTCCTGCAGTTCTCGCCGGATAAGCGGGTCCAGCCCGCTGAAAGGTTCGTCCATAAGAAGGATCGAAGGGTCCATCACCAAGGCTCGGGCGATGCCCACCCGTTGGCGCATGCCGCCGCTCAGGGATGCGGGATAGTACTTCTCCCACCCTTTGAGCCCGACTCTGTCCAGAGCTTCGGCGGCCTTTGCGCGCCGATCCTCCTTCTCCTCGCCCCGGAGTTTGAGCCCGAAGCAGACGTTTTCGAGCACGGTCCGGTGAGGAAGGAGTCCGTAATGCTGGAAGACCATGGCGATCTTCTCTCTGCGGAATGTCACCAGCTCCCGCTTGCGCATCGCCGTGACGTTCTGCCCGTCGACGATGATCTCGCCGGAGGTCGGCTCGACGAGGCGGACGAGGCAGCGGATAAGCGTCGACTTCCCGCTGCCCGAGAGCCCCATGATGATGAACGTCTCCCCGCTGTTCACGGAGAGGGAGACATTCTTCATCGCGACGACGGCATCCTCGCCCCTGTCGAGTTCTTCGACGCGCTCTTCGTTTTCCACGTCGGAGGACGAAATCCGCAGGTCTTTCTTCCGGGAGTAGATCTTCCACAAATCCCGGATGGTGATAGATTCCGATGGCGCGTCCAACCTATCTCTCCTCCTTCAACGCCGCGCGCACCTTGTTGGCGGCCTCAGCGGAGAGCCACCCGCTCCACACATCCTCGTACTCGCGGAGGAACCAGACGGCCGCTTGCCGGGTATCCGCGTTGTTCTGGAACATGAAGGCGAGCGCCTTGTTGTTCTGTTCGAGCGTGGTGGAGTAGTTCCGCAGGAAATCGGCGATCTCCGGGTTCTCCTTCACGAACTTGCTGTTGGCGACGATGAGCACTCGAACCGAAGGGAAGCCGCAGCCGAAGTTGTGTTCCTCGTTCCAGAGCGCGTCGTCGTGAGGGGGCTCCTCCAGCAGCGTCATATCCAGCAGGCCCATGACCCATGTCGGTTCCCAGTAGTACGCAAGCACCGGGCGCCCTCTGTCGTAGGCCCGCTTGATCGCGGTGGAAAGAGCCGTTTCCGATCCGGCGGAGAAGGCTTCGATATGCTCCGCGAGGCCGTAAGCCTTCACTTTCATCTCATTGATGGAGGTCACGCGCCACCCGGCCGGTCCGTTATAGAGCCTGCCCATCTTCGGGTTTTCGGGATCGATGAAAAGATGCTTATACTTGGCAAGATCGGCGACAGACTTCAGGTCCGGGGCCACTGGCTCGATGCCGCGCTCCTTGTCGCCCGTGATCATATAGGTGGGCACGTACCACCCCTGCGGCGCATCCGGGAAGTTCGTCCCGAGGCTCTCCACCTTCCCGTTCGTTGTTACTCTCTCCCAGACTTCGAGAATGTTGTCCACCCAGCCCTCCATGGAGAGGTGAGCGTCGCCGCGTTCGAGTCCCATAAATCCCGGAAGCGATTCGGCGAAAAGATATTCGACCTTCTTCCCGAAAGCCTTCTCGATGACGTAGCCTGCGATTCGGTTGTGCATCTGTACACTGTCCCAGCTGAAATCGACGATGACGACGGGACCGGAAGAAGCGGCGACCGGAGTGATCGTCAGCAGGACGGCCAGTAGCGGCAGAATGAGCGCGTTGAGTATTTTTGTTCGCTGTTTCATATAAATACCTCCTGGTGAAGTGTGAGAGTGCGCATCTCGAAAAATGCGATAAATCCGAAAAATTAAACTGGTTTAACAGCTGCCCCGAAGCTGATATCTGATTAAAACTCAAGTTAGAGCATTTGTCAACATGTAAAATTGCATATTGCATGCATCGCATTGTTGCTTCTGCCGGCTTGCGCGCGCCTATGAAGTTTGTATCAAGGAGGAGATGGTTTATACTGTTTCAGTCCGAGCCACGATTCTGCGGGTCGGATCGGGAAACGGCCGAAAGAGGAGAGAGAGGTTTCGATGACCTGTAGTTTCGAGCGTGGAGTTTTCAACGGAAGCCGAAGGAGAGTCGCTGGATGATGCTGTCCTCTCTTTTTGTTTTTTCTGCGGGGAGAGCGCTCCTCGCTCTGCTCGCGGCAGTGTTGAGTTGCGGAGTTGCGGTATACGGCCGGGGCTATTTCGAAGGGGGGACGGAGCATCGTTTTTTTCTGTTCTGTTCCGCCTGCTTTCTCATGTCCGTCTGGGGGACGCTCTTCTCGGCGGAGTGGCTGATGTTTCTCGTCTTTATGGAAATATCCACCGTTGCCCTCTTCGCGCTCATCGCCCCGAAGGAGCCCGGCGTCGCACTCGGCTATCTTGTCGTACAGCTTGCCGGAGCAGCTCTTTTTCTTGCAGGTATCGGAGCGGTTGAAGCGGGTCATGGATCGGCGTTTGTTGGACCGGTACCGAAAGATGCGCTTCCGTTCTTCATTTTCGGGCTGGGAGTGAAGGCGGCTCTTCCAGCGCTTCATTTCTGGCTCCCGGAAGTACACGGCAGAGCGCCCGCGCCGGTGAGCGCGCTGCTTTCCGGCATTTCGGTGAAGATCGGCGCGTTCGGTCTGCTCGAGGCGCTTGGTGTGGACAATTCCGCTTTCATGGCGCCCGTCGGTGCGGTCATGGCGCTCTGGGGTGTTCTTTTTGCGCTTGCGCAGCACGATATGAAACGGCTGCTGGCTTACCACACGGTGAGTCAGCTCGGGTATATCGTCGCGGCGATAGGAGCGGGGAGTCCGGCGGGGAGAAACGGCGCGCTCTATCACATGGCCGCGCACGGGCTCTTCAAGGGTATGCTCTTTCTCTGCGCGGGCGTTATAGAAAAAGTCTACGGCACTCGGGAATTGAATCGTCTCGGCGGAGCCGCCCGGACGCTTCCTCTGACCTTCGCTTTTTTTCTGGTTTCCGCGGCGGCGATTGCCGGTCTTCCCGGAACAGCTGGTTTCGCAAGCAAAATCATGGTGAAGAGCGCTCTTGGAGCGCACCCTTTCGTTGCAATAGCCTTGCTTGTGGCGAATATCGGCACCGTGATGTCCTTCTGCAAGATGGGCTGCTTCGCGTTCGGCGGCGAGGAGAAGAGCGTCCCCCGCCCTCTTCCGGGAATTCGAGCCGTAAACGCGGGGATGCTGCCGCTTGCCGCACCGCTTGTGCTGTTCGGGATCTTTCCCGAGTGGATTCCCGCGCTGCTCGGCGCGGAAGGGCCGGTCTTCTTTTCGTTTGCGAAGTGCGGTGAGAGCCTGCTCGTGCTTTTGTGCGGGGGGAGTCTTTTCCTTCTCTTCAAGAAGAAGTTCGCGAAAGGAGAAAAGATCGCACCGGATGCGAATATCCTTGCTGTGAAGGCGAATGCCGCAGTCGATAAATTGATCGCTTTTGTCCGGCGCCTTCAGGGAGGGAACCTCCGGGAGTATCTCCTTGCGACGATAGTGAGCATACTGCTGCTGCTTCTGCTGATGTAAAGCTCTTTCGCAGGGCGTGCGCCTCTGCTGCTTGTTGCTCCGGCGGAGAGGAGAATGGTATCATAGAAAGGAATCTCTCCTAGAAAGGATGGTGCCGATGCCCTTTCCCTCAGGTGCGTTGATTCTTTTTTTTACGCTCTTCGCGGTCTGGATGGCTCTTTGTGGTTCCGTCTCTCCTGACTTTGCGCTTGCAGGGGTGTGCGTGGCGTTTTTAATCGCTCGCGTCTCTTGGAGGCCTTTTTTCGGCAGGTATATACGCTTTTCCCCCGGCGCTTTTTCCCGTCGGTTATTCGCTCTGGTCTCCTTCGTCCCCTATTTTCTTTTCGCTATGGTGAAAGCGTCGTGGGATGTGGCGCTTCAGGCGTTCCGTCCCGAACTCTCCATATCTCCGGGTACGTTTATCTACAAAACTTCGCCGTCCTCCAAGGGATCCATCGTCGCCCTCGCGAACGCCGTCACATTAACGCCGGGTACTTTGACCGTCGACATTACGCATGACAGACGTTCTCTCCTCGTCCACGCGCTTATCATGGAGGACGGGGAGGAAGCGCTTCGCGACGAAGTGCGAAAACTGGAAGTCGGCATAGCGGGGTTTACCGAATGATTCTCCTCGCTCTCTGGGGCATGGTGATTTCGGGGATGCTCGGGTTTGTCCGCGTTGTGATCGGCCCGTCCGCGGCGGACCGCCTCGTCGCCGCCGACGCGCTTTCCGTGATCTTCACCATGGTGCTCGTCCTGCTGAGTCTGTATATCGAGACGCCTTTTCTCCTTGATGTGGCGCTTGCCTTCTCGATGCTCTCCTTTGCCGATATGCTGCTGATGGCGAAGTATTTCGAACACGGAGAGCTGTACAAATGATCCCCGTGCTGCGCTTCCTCGGCGGCATCTGTATCTTCGCCGGAGTTTTCTTCAGTTTCGCCGCGGTAGTGGCTATCCTGCGGTTTCCCGATGTCTACACGCGCCTGCACGGAGGAACGAAAGCGCTTTCGGGAGGAGCCGTCCTTATCCTTTTGGGGGCTCTTCCCTACGCCGGAGGTTATCCCGGGGCGATAAAGCTGTTGCTCATCGCGGTTTTTTTCCTGATCTCGAACCCTATGGCGTCGCACGCCATCGCGAGGGCTTGCCACAGACGCTCGCTCGCCGAGCGGGCTCTTGAGCGGAAGAGGGGGGAGCGCGGATGAGCGAGCCTCTTCTTGCGTTTTTCTATTTTTTCATTTTGGTTACAGCCTTCGTGGCGGTTTTTCTTGAGGATCTGCTCAGTTCCTTCATCGCGCTCTCGGTGACGGGAGTCCTTATGGCGACTGTCTTCGCGCTTCTTCGAGCCCCGGATGTCGCGCTGACGCAGGCTATCATCAACTCCGGCCTGGTGACCTCGCTGCTTCTGGTCGCGTACAGTCAGACCCGCAGAACGCCTCTTCCTTCGGAGGAATGTCCAGAATGCCCGTTCTGGCTTCAATGGCCGAGCGCGGCGCTTGTCTGCACTCTCTTCGCTGTCTTCCTTTTTCGGGGCCTGTACTCGCTCGCGTGCGTGCGGGAGCTGGGGAGCGCGCCCGCCCACTTCCTCGCAAACACGCTCGAAGAGACGGGGGCGCTCAATGTCGTCGCCGCCATCCTGTTGGACTATCGCGCCTTCGATACGCTCGGAGAAACAACCGTTATCTTCACCGCGGTCTCGGGAATCTCGCTGCTGCTCGCGGGCGGACGCTATGTTCACTCCGGGCGCGGACTTTCCTTTATCGTCAAAAGGGGGATGGCCTTGCTCACGCCTTTCATCCTTCTCTACGCGGCCAGTATCCTCTTCCTCGGGCATTTGACGCCGGGAGGCGGTTTCCAGGGCGGAAGCGTTTTCGCCACTGTGGCGATCCTCATCTGTGTTGTCTACGGAACGAGTTTCGAAGCCGCACGCATCTCACCGAAAACCAAGGAGACGCTCGAATCGGGCGGGGCCCTTCTCTTCATCGTCGTCGGCCTGTCGGGCGCAGCATGGGGAACCGGATTTCTGGCGAATCTTTCGGGGCCGTTCCTCCCTGGAACGCCGGGTTCCCTCTTCAGCGGAGGAAATATGCTGCTGCTCAATCTGGCCGTAGGCTTGAAGGTCGGCGCAGGGCTTTCATCGATCTTCTACGCCATGATCAAAATACTCGAATTGGAGGGAGATTCATGGCAATCATGAGCTTCATCACCGTCTCTTTGCTGTTCTCCCTCGGCCTTTTCACGGTCCTGACGCGAAGAAACGCCTTCAAGACGGTGATCGGCCTCACATTGATGGAATCCGCAGTGCTCCTCTTGTTGATTTCGTGGGCGTACATCCCCGACGGATGGGCTCCTATTCTGCCGCTGAAAGGCGGAGGCGTCGATCCGCTGCTGCACGCCTTCACACTGACGGCCATCGTTATCGGCGCATGCGATCTCGCGCTTGCCTTCGCCTTCATCATGAAACTCAACAAGTTCGAGAGGACTGTTGACGTGGATGTCTTCAGGAGGCTCAAAGGCTGATGATATCCGCTCTCTTCGTGGTTGCCCCGCAAAGGGTTCTGCCGGCGCTGCTCGCCGGAGCGCTCGTTGGTGCTTCGGCGCTCTACGGAGAGGGGTACTTCGGCGATGCGTCGGAAAGGCGCGCTTTCCGAGCGCTTCTGTTGTGTTTTTTTTTCCCCGTCCTCGGCGCGCTCTTCTCGGCCGGATGGCTCGAGTTTTTTGTGTTCGTCGAAGTCTCTACCGTCGCTCTTTTTCTGATGATCGCGAGGAAGCGGAGAGATGTCGCACTTCGCTACCTCGCGGTGCAGTTCGCGGGGGCGTCCTTGTTGCTCGCGGGGGTTGCCGGGGCGACGATGGCCGGTATTCCTCTCTTCGTGCCTGCTCCGCGCGGCCTGCTGCCTTTTTTCATACTCGGGCTCGGCGTGAAGGCTGCGCTGCCGGGGCTTCACTTCTGGCTGCCCGAGGTGCACGGTACGGCCCCTGCTCCTGTAAGCGCCCTCCTTTCAGGGTTCGCGGTGAAAATCGGCGTCTTCGGACTCCTTGCCGTTTCCGCCCATGAGCCGTCGTATCTCCTTCTTCCGGCCGGAGCGTTCATGGCGCTCTGGGGCGCTTTTATGTCGCTGTTGCAGCAAGACGTGAAACGCCTTCTCGCATACAGTACGATCAGTCAGCTCGGATACATCGTCGCCGCGTGCGGGGCGGGAACATCCTTCGGCGTCGCGGCCGCCCTCTATCATACAACGGTCCACGGGCTGCTGAAGGGCATGCTCTTTTTCTGCGCCGGCATTCTTGAAAAAGTCTACGGAACGAAAAACCTCAATGAGCTGGGAGGCGCCGCAACTGCTCTTCCGGTTACCTTCGCGCTCTTTCTGTTTGCAGCCGCGACTGTTATCGGCCTTCCGGGAACGCCGGGGTTTGCGAGTAAAGGGTTGATCAAGGGCGCTCTCGAGGCGTTTCCGCTGCTCTCTTTTTGCTTTTTGATCGCGAATGTCGGCACTGCCGCATCTTTTTTCAAGATGGGGACGTTCGCCTTCGGCGGAGTCCGTAAGAGGACTCGGGACAATATCCCCGAAAGGTTGCGTTTAATGAACGCCGGGATGCTTTTCATCTTCGCCGTTCTTGCGCCGCTTGCGCTTTTTCCGGGCATGCTTCCTTTGTTTCTGGGGGTAAGGGAGACGAGCTTCTATTCCGCGGCGAAGTGTGCCGAGAGCATTTTCACCGCAGCCTGCGGCGCCGTTGTGCTGTATGCGTACCAAAAACGGCCGGAGTTCGGGGAGCGTCTTTTGAATCGCCTTGACGGCCGGACGGAGCGGTTTCTCCGGACTGCCGGCAAAGGCTCGCTCCTCATGCGCCGAATGCAGAGCGGTTTACTTCGAGGGTACCTGTTCGCGGCGGCTCTTGCTGCGCTTGTGCTGATGGTTTTCTTTTCCTGGTAAGACGAAAGATGATGCGAGGAGGATCTGCTATGTTTTTTCCCGACGAATGGATGCTGTACTCTATCCTCTTTCCCATGACGGCGGCGTTTGTCCTTCAACTGCTGCACCATTTCGCGCCGGCGCGGACGCGTAGATGGATTCTTCTTTCCTGCGCCGTCACGGCGGCGATAACATTCGGAGCGGCCGTCTCCGCGTGTTTCGGGGCGAGGGTGCTGCGTGTGGGAGGATGGAGCGCAGAGCTTGGCATTCTGCTCGTGACGGACCCCCTTTCGGCCGTTTTTCTTTTTATTTCGGCTTTCGGAGGAGCCGCCGCCGTATGGACGACGTTCGGACCCGGCAGCGCGGGAGGAAAGGACGGCTGGCGTCTCTGCGGACTCTTCTTCATTCTCTGGTCCTCGCTGAACGGTATCCTGGCGACGGGAGATCTCTTCAACCTCTTCGTCTTTTTCGAGATCCTCGCCGTGTCCGCGTATGTCCTTACCGGCGCCTCGATGACGCGCGAGGCGCTCGAAGCGGGGCTGAAGTATCTTGTGCTCGGCACGGTCGGAGCGCTCCTGATTCTTCTCGGAATGACCATGCTCTATATGGGCGCCGGAATTCTCAACTTCGCGCTGCTCTCGGCGGCCGTCGGCAGCATCCCCCGCGGGGGGCTCGCCGCCGCATCCGCGTTCATGGTCGCGGGGCTCGGCCTCAAGATGGGAATGGTCCCGTTCCACTTCTGGCTACCGGACGCCCACTCGTCGGCATCCACAGGAGTGAGCATGCTCCTCTCCGGAGTTGTCGTCAAGGCGTCTTTTTATGCTCTCCTTCGGGTGACGACGCTTCTTTTCCCGTCTGTTCAGGTCGGGTTTTCAGTTCAGGAAATCCTGCTCGCTCTGGGGATCCTCTCGCTCTTCACAGGACACCTTTCGGCGCAGAGGCAGACGGGGATCAAACGAATGCTGGCCTGGTCAACAGTGGCCCATATGGGATATCTGCTGGTCGGCATCGGACTGGGTTCGCCCATGGGAGTCGCCGGAGCGCTCCTTCATTCGCTCAACCATGCGGCGGCGAAAACGGCGCTCTTCCTCGGGGCGGGCAGTTTTTCGACGCTTGCGGGGAGCAAGGAGTGGCGTTCGTTTTCCGGTCTCGGACGGCGATTTCCTCTCCAAGGAGCTGCGTTTCTTCTGCTGGCGGCGTCGATCATCGGCCTGCCTCCGCTCGGAGGATTTTGGGGAAAATGGATGATCGTGCTTGCCGCGATGGAAGAAGGCCGCTGGATGACGGCTGTGTCGATCGAGCTGGGGACCGTGCTTTCGTGCATCTATTACGTTCCCGTGCTCCTCGAAATGTACACGCCGCTACGCGGCGCCGGAGCGCTCGGAGGCGGATCTTTTCACTCCGGGAGAATCTTCGTCGCGCTGGCGACAACGCCCCTGCTCTTTGCTCTTTTCTATTTTGTTCCGGCGATGAAGGATTTTCTGCTAGCGGCCGGAGAGTGGGCTCTTACGCCCGCTTTGTATACAAAGGCCGTTCTTGGCTCGATGATTCCTTGAGCCGCGGTTCACCGGCTTTTCCGGTGTATTCCAGCAAAGGGAGGTTGCGTTGATGACGCGTTTCAACAATTACCGCGATCTGGTCGAATCATTGCAAAGGGTGCTCTCGGAATCTCGGCGGACGGCCCTGAAGGCGGTCAATGCGGAGATGCTCCGCGCCTATTGGGAGATGGGAAAGGCGCTCTCCGAATGGGCGGAGGAGAAAGAAGTTTCTGCAGGGTTTCTCGAAGAGGTCGCTACGGGGCTTGCTTCGGAGTTCGGCAGTGCGTTTTCCGCAAAGAAACTCTCCTCCATTATGAAATTTTTTAATGAATATGCGCATCGTCCTCCGCTGATTCGTTTCAGAGAGGAGACGGAGCTTGCGGAGTCCGGCCTGCGCCCGCTCGACCCTGGATTAAGCTGGAGCCACTACGCGCTGATGATGCATGTCGCGGATACGAACGCCCGGTACGAGGTCGAGCGGAAAGTGTCCCGTGAAGGGTGGGCGGCGTCGGAACTTGAAAGGCGGCTGAACGCCTCGGGGGGCAATATATCGGAGGTGGCCTCCAACGTGCCTGCTTTTGATGAGAGGAGGACTCCTTCGGCGGAAGATTTCGCAGTCGATCCCAACGTACAAGCTTTCATGGGGGTGCCGGAGCGCCAGAGTCTGACCGAAAGCATCCTTGAAAGGGCTCTGCTTGATCATCTACAGCGCTTCCTTCTTGAGCCGGGCAGAGAACTCTATCTGGTGGAACGTCAGAAGAGAATGGAAATGAAGGGGGGGGCGCGCTACATCGACCTCGTCTTTTATTCCCGCTCGCTCCATGCCTTCCTCCTCGTCGAGATGATCTGCGGCGATTTCTCCGACGAGGACGAGGAGAAGATGACGCGAATGCTGGAGTGCGTGGCGAAAGAGAGCGCTCTCGCGGATGAGAACCCCCCGGCGGCGCTGCTCATCGCGCTTTCCAGATCGTCAGGAAGGATGAAATATCTCTTCGCCTCGAAAGAACGGGAAGTCGAGTACAGACGTGCGCTTCCGTTGGAAGAGGATATTGCCCTGGAAATCCAACGGGAGCAGAAGGATATTCTGAGAAGGTATCCTCATCTGGAGGACGAGTAGCTCCTTCCCACGGAGCGGGGAAAAATACAAAAAATGTACACGTCAAGCTTGACAAGGAATACCGTCAAGCGCTATAGTTGTTTCGTAGGGAACTTGAAAAAGCAGAATATTCTGCGCATTTTTTGCGTTCAGGGTGTTTTGCCCCTATAGGGTCGGTGTATTTTTCGGGGGAGCGAATGCTCTCCCGATTTTTTTATCCATACCACTACAGAACACGGAGGGAACAACATGGTAAAACCTATAATTGCACGGTGGGAGTGGCGAACGTTCGGCGCGGGCTTCGACGAACCGGAGGCTCGGATCCGCAATTTCGAGCAGGGGAATTATAAGGAAAGCGAAGAAGTGTACGTGCTCTCCCGGAACAGCGACGAGAACGTCAAGGTGCGGGACGATCTGCTGGACATCAAATCGCTGCAGAAGGTCGACGCGGACGGTCTCGAGCAGTGGTTCCCCGTGATGAAGGCGGGATTTCCGATACCGATCGACGATCTCCGGAAGCTCTTCTCCTACTTCAAGGCTCCGGAGCCCATTTTCGGCAGGAAAGAGTACACGTTCGATCAGTTCCTCAACGAGATCGTCCGTCCCAACCAGAACCTTCGGCTGGTGCATGTGAAGAAGAAACGGTACATCTACGTCATCAACGGCGCGGTCGTCGAGATTGCGGAGACGGATTTCGACGGCGTGGCGCTCCGGACGATCTGCGTCGAGCACGAAGACCCCGAAACCGTCATGAAAACGGTTCGGGAACTCGCTCTTGAATCGCTCCCGAACATCAACTACATCCAGGCGATGAAGAAGACAGTTGGGATGGCGTAGATCATGGATGCGCTCAAGTCGGTCATCGATGTAGGCACCAACTCGATCAAGTTCCATGTCGCCCGGAAGCGTCCGGACGGAGTCCTGGAGACGGTGCTCGACAAGAACGACATCGCCCGTCTCGGCGAAGGACTCCGGGAGACGGGGAAGATCGCTCCGGAACCTCTGGAGCGGAACGCGCGGTCGGTGGCGGGGTTCGTCGAAGAGGCTCGGGCTCTCGGCGTCGACGCTCCTGAAATCGTGGGGACGATGGCGCTTCGCACAGCGTCGAACGCCTCCGACTTCATCGCCCGCGTGAAAGAGCTTACCGGTCTTTCCCTGCGGGTGATCGAGGGAGAGGAAGAGGCGCGTCTCTCCTATCTGGCGGTGCTCTCCGCCCTCCCGATCGGAAACGGCGAGCTTGTTACCTTCGATACAGGCGGCGGAAGCACGGAGTTCGTCTTCGGCAGAGGTTCCGAGATGCTCCGTAAGTTCAGCGTGTCTCTGGGAGCCGTCCGGATCACCGAGGAGTTCTTCGGAGACGATCCGGTCCGCGAGGGAGCGGTGGAGGCCGCGTTCGGCGAAATACGGAGAAGCCTGAAAGAGGGCGGTGTGTGCGGCGCCCCGGATGCGCTCGTCGGAATGGGAGGCGCCGTAACCAGCCTCGCCTCGGTGAAGCACAAGATGGAGGTGTACGACCCCGACGTCGTGCAGGGTTCGGTCTTGACGCTTGAGGATATACGGGAGATGATAGCCTCGTTCTCCTCGATGACGCTTGAGGAGCGTCGGGGAGTCGTCGGTCTTCAGCCGAAACGAGCCGATGTGATTCTCGCCGGGACCTGCATCGTATGCGCCCTGCTCGAGATTTTGGGCGCCTCGTCGTTCACCGTGAGCGACAGGGGGCTGCGGCACGGCCTCGCGTACGAACTCTTTGCGCGGTAGGGTGTAGGGAGTCGGGTATATCGCTCCGGGCGGCGAAAGTGTGGCCCCATCGATAGTCCTTTCCGGCCCGGAGCGTCGATGCTACTTCAAATTCCTCAGGAGGTGTTCTTGATGAAACGGAGTATTGCCATTCTGTGTCTGGTCGTTCTTGGCGCTCTGCTCCCGGCGGCGGCGTTCGCAGCCTACCCGGAGAAGCCTATCCGTGTGGTGAACTACGTCGGCCCGGGAGGGCTGATGGATGTGACGAGCAGGAAATTCGTCTCGATCGCGGCGAAGTACACCGACGCCACGTTCGTTGTGGAGAACAAGGAGGGAGCGGGCGGCCTCGTCGGCATGCAGGCGGTTCTTGAACAGCCCGCCGACGGGTATACCGTGTTCGCGGCGACGACGTCGAATATCGCGAAAGTGCTTACCTCCAAGAAAGATGTCGACGAGTTCATCTGGGGGTTCGAGTGGATTGCACTGCTCATGCGCGATCCCGAATGCCTCATCGCGGCGAAGGACAGCGCTCTCAACACTTGGGAGGCGGTGCGCAAGGATGCGCTTGAGAAGAACGGCGCGCAGCTCTGGACTGGACCGGCCGCCGGAGGAAACGACCATCTGATGGCCATGAAGGTGTGGGACAAATCGGGGATGAGCGCGAAGTGGATTCCGTACAACACGGGCCCCGAGGCGATGATGGCGCTGCTGAGCGGACAGGGGGCCGTGTACGTGGGCAATCCTGCCGACATCGGCGGACGCGAAGGCTTCACCATCGTCGCCGTGGCGCGTAAGGAACGCCTCGAGAAATTCCCGGACGCGCCCACATTTCTCGAACTGGGAGTCGAAGGGCTTGATGACGAGGTAATGTGGCGCGGCTTCGCCATGAAGAAAGGCTCTCCCGAGGAAGCGATGGTCTGGTGGGAAGAACTTCTGAAAAAAGTCGCCGCCGATCCCGAATGGAGAGAGTTCCTCGAAAAAGACGGAATCGACGTTGTCGACTACGGGCGCGCCGAGTTCAACCCTCAGGTACAGAAGGATATCGACAATTTCACGCTCTATCTCAAAAAGTACGGACTGATCAAGTAGACCTGTTCCTGACCGGTTCTTCTCCGATTCGGACGAACGAGTGCGGGGCATCGCCCGAAGCGGCGGTCCCCGCACTTTCTCAGCCGGCGGCAGTTGATACGGTGGTGTATTATACAGAGGGAGCCGGAGGCTCCCGGAGGTGGATTCATGGAAAATATGCTCGTTTTTCTCGGCGGGGCAGGCAGTTTTCCCGTCTGGATAGTTTCCTTCCTCGCCGTTGTTGCCATGACGGCGGTGTGTGCGCGGGGAAGGCTCGCTCCCTTCCGCGGACGTATCGTCATCTGCGCGTCGATGCTTTTTCTTGCCTTCGCGTTTTTCTTGCTCTCTTTCGGTCTCGAAGAGATCGAAGCCGTGGGGAGCAGCGCGAGAACTGCGCCCAGGCTCTGGGCGGCCGGACTTGCTTTTTTTACGCTGGACCAGTTGCGGCGCACGCTCCTGGGGAATGCGCCCGAGGACCCGAAGACAGGGGACGTGAAGCGGGTTTTGATCGCGGCCGCCATCGTCGCTTTTTCCATCTGGGGGATGAATACCGCCGGATATCTGCTCTCATCGGGCGGCATGATTCTTCTCCTTCTGCTGCTCTTCGGGGAACGTCGCTTTCTCGTTCTTCTCTCGCTGACAGGAGGATGGACGCTCTTCTCCTGGTCCGTCTTCATCCGCCTGCTTCATCTCTCGCTTCCGGCGGGCATCTATTTCGGATAGGGGGAACGTCGCATGAATCTCCTCTCTCTTTTGTTCGACGGACTTGGAGCGCTTATGGGGCTCACCCCTCTTCTTGTGATTCTGGCGGGCGTGGCCATCGGCATTCTTGCCGGGGCGATGCCGGGCATATCTCCCTCCATGGCGGTCGCGCTGCTTCTGCCGTTTTCCTTCGGTATGACGCCTTCGATGGGCCTTGTTTTACTCTGTGCAATCTACCTGGCCTCGAACTACGGGGGCTCGATCACGGCTGTTATGGTGAACACTCCGGGTACTCCCTCGGCAGTGGTCACGGCCTTCGACGGCTATCCGCTCACCCGGAAGGGAAGGGCGGGAACGGCTCTCGGCATCTCGCTTATTGCCTCGGTGGTCGGCGGTTTTATCGGCATCATCATCCTCGTGCTCTTTTCAACGCCTCTTGCGCGTATGGCGTTGAAGTTCTGGCCTGCCGAGTACTTCGCTCTGGCTATACTGGGGCTCTCTACGATCGCATCGTTGGGTGGAGGACGATGGCTTGAATCTTTTATGGCGGTGCTTTTCGGGCTGCTGCTCAATACTATCGGACTCGATCCTCTCAGCGGAGTGAGCCGCTTCACATTCGACGTGGTCCGTCTGTACGACGGTTTCTCCTTTATACCTGTTCTGATAGGCTTGTTCGCCCTCAGCGAGGTCTTCTCGGGGATCGAATCCGGGGAAGTGGGCATGCCCCCGTTGCTTCCGGATAAAGAACGGTCGCCATGGCCGTCGCTCCGAGAATATTTACGGTTGAAATACGCCATGATCCGGGCCGGCGTCATCGGCACCGTCATCGGCGTCTTTCCCGGCGCAGGCGGCACCATCGCCTCCTTCATCGCCTACGACGTCGAGAAGCGCCTCAGCAAAGACCCCGACAGCTTCGGGAAAGGGGCTCCCGCGGGCGTGGCGGCAGCGGAAGCCTCCAACAGCTCCTCCGTGGGCGGAGCGCTCGTTCCGCTGCTCACGCTGGGAATTCCGGGAAGCTCGTCGGCGGCCGTGCTCATAGGCGCGCTGATGATCCACGACCTCCAGCCCGGACCCGAGCTGTTCACGCGGCATCCGGAGGTCGTGTACACGCTCTTCTCCAGCCTCTTCGTGGCCAACATCTTCCTGCTGTTTCTCGGTCTGCTCGGGGCGCGCCTCTGGATCAAAGCCGCGCTGATCCCGAAACGTCTGCTCTATCCGATGATCTTCGCGTTCTCCTTCATCGGCAGCTACGCCGTGCGCTCATCTCTCTTCGACGTCGGAGTCTGCCTCGCGTTCGGCCTTCTTGGGTGGATGCTCTCCAGAAGCAAGATTCCCGTCTCGCCGATCGTTCTGGGCATGATACTCGGCACGATGATCGAAAAGAACCTCCGAACGATCATCATGATGGGCGGCGTGTCGCTCTTCTTCCGGCGGCCGCTCTCGTTGGCCCTGCTCCTGCTTGCTCTGGCCTCCGTGGTGATTCCCTTCATCAGGGAGCGAAAGAAGATCGGCGAGGGATCGTAGTGGGTTCCCATCTTTTTGCGGCGATCAACATTCTGGGCGGGCTGGCGCTCTTCCTCTACGGCGTCGAGGAGACAACCACCGCGTTCGGTTCGAGTTTCGGCGGCAAGTCGAAGGAGCTTCTGATTCGCTTCACGCGCAGGAAGCCCATGGCGTTCCTTTTCGGCGCGGCGCTCTCCGCGATCGCGCAGGGGAGCACCGTCGCCACATCGTTCGCCATCGGCTTCGTCGATGTGGGAATGCTCTCGTTCGCCGGATCCGTGGTCGTTATGATGGGGGCGAGCGTGGGAGGGACGTTCGTCACCTTCCTGCTCAGCCTCGACATCGCGGCGTTCTCGCCGCTTCTTTTCGGGGCGAGTTTCCTTATGGTGCGCTTCGGGAAGAGAACCGTTTACCGCGTAGGGTGCGTGCTCCAGGGACTGTCCATCGTCCTGTTGGGTATGTTCGTCCTGAAGCTGGGGGTTGGTCCGCTTCTTGAGGATCCGCGCTTTTCGGATATGGCGACCTCCGCCGGAAGCGACGGCCTGCTTGTCGGGCTGGCGGCGTTTGTCGCTACGGCCGTCCTCCAGAGCAGTTCCGCAGTCATGGCGCTTGCCGTCACGCTGGCCGTCTCCGGCGCGCTTCCGTCGACCGCCATTCTCCCGGTCGTCTGCGGAGCGCATGTCGGTTCTTCCGTTACGGTGCTGCTTGCAGGGCTCTCCGGACGTCAGAATGCCCGCAAGCTCGGGGTGTGCACATTCGTCTACAAGTTTCTCGGGGTCGTCTTCCTGCTTCCGTTCTTCCCGTGGCTGCAGGACTTCATGGCCTCGGGCGGCGGGCTTGCCGCCAAGGTGGTCCAGGCCCAGGTCGGCGTGACCCTTTTCAACGCCCTTGTCTTCTACCCGTTCACCGACGTGCTCTCCCGCTTCTCCGCAAGCATCGCCGAACGAGCCGGAGGAGAGCGCCTCGGCGCGCCGATCTATCTCGACGACGAACTAACCGACGTTCCCGCGCTTGCGATTCTCCTGCTCTCGAAGGAGATGATCCGCCTCGCCAACTACATCGAGATGTACTGTCAGATTCTCTTTTTACCTCAGAGAAACATTGATGGGTTCGAGGATCTTCCGTCCGCTATACGCGAACTTTCGGAGGCCTGCCAGGAGTACATGTTCGAGATTCATATCCCTGCGGATGACGACGCTTTGAGAGAGACCTATTCCACAGTCTCCTACTCCATGGTATCCTTCCGTCAGATGGCGAAGATCCTCTCGGGAGAACTTCGCCTTCTCGCCGAAGCCGGCGTGGCTGTCCAATTCGTCCGCGAACTGGGGGAAAAGACATGGAAAGAACTCTCAAGGCTTGCGCTGACGGATATTCGGCTTGCACTCAGGGCCTTCGCCCTCGCGGACGCGGATTTTGCAGCGGATGCGGGACGCTACGAACGCGAATTCGAAGAACTGGACAGGCGGATTCGTCTCAGGCTGGGGGTCGATGCGCTCAATAGACGAGAGCTGGCGCCCTTGCTCGACTTCATGTCGCAGATATTCCTGCTTGTGAAGACGTCTCTTGAAGTTGCCAGGGGAGAGGCCCGTCGCGACCGCGAAGCGGGCTGAAATCTCGGGGAGGTGAAGTCACCCGGTGACGAAGAATGCAACGATACAGTCTTTTTTGTACGCTACGGACAGAGAACGGATCGTCTCCATGGTTGTGCATATGGGGGAGCAGGCCGCGCAACTTCTTGAAAGCTCGGTTTCGGCTCTTCTGGATCAGAATGCGGCGCTTGCCCGTCGGGTCATAGAAGACGACGATGCGATCGATCAGATGGAGGGCGACGTGGACCAGGAGTGTCTGGGATCCATCGCGATGCGCTCGCCAGGCAAAGAGGAGCTTTATTTTGTCTTCGCCGTTCTTAAAATAATCACCGACCTTGAGCGAATCGGCGATCAGGCGGTGAATATCGCTGAAAAGGCGCTCAAACTGAAGCCCGGCGTCGATTTTCCGCGGCGGGAATCGCTTCTTGAAATGCTGCGGGTCGTCATGTCGATGTTCCGCCAAGCCCTGGAAGCTTTCCGGAACGAGGACAAACACATGGCCGCCACGCTCTGGAAGCGCGACGACGAGGTGGATTCCATGTATGCCCAGTGCTACTCCGAATTTTTGAAAGACGCCGTCGCCCATTCCGTCCATGACGACCCGCAGTCGATGGAGATCGGCGCGGTGGAGATCTGGGCGGCCCGCCACCTGGAAAGAGCGGGAGATCACGTCATCAATATAGTGGAGCGGGTGTACTTCATGGTGGAGGGCAAGTACTTCCCCAGCAAGGCGGCGCGTGAAGGATCGCCCAAGCCGAAGAGTCCGCGGGAGTAGCGTTTTTCCCTCTTTTTTCTCTGACCAATATTGACAAGCATATGAAAGCGTGTATAATGCTCTTAGTCAGTATTAGTCAGAAATAAGCAGGGGGGATTCGAAATGAAAAAAGCGGTCGGAATAGATCTTGGGACGACGAACTCGGTCATCGCAGTTATTGAGGCTGGTACGCCGGAAGTAATCGCGAACGCCGAGGGAGGCAGGACGACTCCTTCCGTTGTTGCTTTCACAAAGGACGGCGAACGTCTGGTTGGAGCGCTTGCGAAGAGACAGGCGACCTTGAACCCCGACGGTACGCTTTTTTCCGTGAAACGCTTCATCGGCCGGAAGTTCAACGAAGTCGGCTCCGAGCTGAAAATCGTTCCGTACAAGGTGAACGAGGGGCCCAACGGAGCGGTGAGGTTCTCCGTGGGAGGGAAGGAGTACGCGCCGGAGGAGATAAGCGCCTCCGTGCTCCGCAAGCTGGTCGGCGACGCGTCCTCCTATCTGGGCGAGAAGATCACCGACGTCGTCATCACCGTTCCGGCCTATTTCAACGACGCGCAGCGGCAGGCCACCAAGGACGCGGGGACGATCGCCGGACTGAACGTGCTCCGGGTGGTCAACGAGCCGACTGCGGCGGCGCTCGCCTACGGGCTCGACAAGAAAAAAGAGCAGAAGATCATGGTCTTCGACCTCGGCGGAGGTACGTTCGACGTCTCGATACTCGATATCGGCGACGGCGTGGTGGAGGTGCTTTCGACATCCGGAGACACGCACCTCGGAGGCGACGACTTCGACAAGGTCGTTGTCGATTGGGTCGCCGACGAGTTCCGCAAAGAGAACGGCATCGATCTCCGTAAGGACAAACAGGCGCTTCAGCGACTCTACGAGGCTGCGGAGAAGGCCAAGTGCGAACTCTCGTCGCGAACGAGCACGGAGATAAGCCTTCCCTTCATCACGGCGGACGCCAACGGTCCCAGACACTTGAACATGGCGATTACGCGGGCAAAATTCGACCAGCTTACCGCGGGCCTGGTGGAACGCTGCAGCGGTCCGGTGAAGGACGCCCTTTCCGCGGCGAAACTCTCCGAGAGGGATATCGACGAAGTGGTCCTCGTAGGCGGTTCTACACGCATCCCGGCTGTTCAGGACCTTGTCCGAAAGCTCACCGGAGGCAAGCAGCCCAACATGTCCGTGAACCCGGACGAGGTGGTGGCCGTGGGCGCCGCAGTGCAGGCCGGTATCATCAGCGGCGAGATGAAGGACGTCCTCCTTCTCGACGTCATTCCGCTCTCGCTTGGTGTGGAGACCATGGGCGGCGTGATGACGAAGCTCATCGAGAAGAACACAACGATCCCGTGCAGGAAAGCGGAAATTTTCTCCACGGCCGCGGACAACCAGCCGGCAGTTGACATCGTGGTGCTTCAGGGCGAGCGCGAGATGGCGAAGGACAACCGCATCCTCGGCAACTTCAAGCTTGAGGGGATACGGCAGGCGCCGAGGGGGCTGCCCCAGATCGAAGTGGCCTTCGATGTCGACGCCAACGGCATACTGAACGTCACCGCGAAGGACAAGGATACGGCCAAGGAGCAGCGCATCACGATCAATGGATCGACAAGCCTGGATAAGTCCGAGGTGGACCGTATGATCCGCGAAGCTCAGGAGCATGCGGCGGAGGACAGGAAAAAGAAAGAGCTTGCAGAGGCGCGGAACGAACTCGAAACAGTCGTTTACCAGTTGGAGAAGGGTTTGGAACAGGGGGCGGGGAACGCTCCGGAGAACGAGAAGGCCCGCGCCCGCAGCCTCGTGGAGGAGGGCAAGTCGGTGCTCTCGAAGAGCGATGCGACGCTCGACGCCATTCGCGTCGCTTCCTCCGACATCAAACAGATGCTGCAGATTCTGGCGTCGTCGAACGCCGGCGGCCCCGAGCCGCAGCCCGCGTCCTCGGCAAGAAACAGCGACGACGTGGTGGACGCCGAATTCGTGGACAACTCGGAAAACCGAGGCTGAGGCTTCTGATCAAGGCCGGCGGCCCGAAACACATCTCCGGCGATGTGCCGGTTTTCAATAGATACAAGCCTGCGGGAAATTGCCCGCAGGCTTTTTTGCGGGTATACTACTCTTATTTCTGGAGGTGACATAATGTCATTGACTTTTTCCCCGCTTTCAATAGATATGAGGGGGGACTATACCTCTCTTTTCGAAAAGTGTACCGATAAAACATCCGACTATACGTTTGTCAATATCTGGGCATGGTCCGATGAACGCAAGTACGAACTTGCCTTTGCCAAGGATCTGTTCTGGCCGCGGGTGACGAATCCTGCGCCTGTCTACTGGGCTCCTGTGGGCGATTGGGAGGCGGCCGACTGGGAGAGGGTTCTGCCGGAGGTCTTTCCGCAGGGCATGACCTTCGACCGTGTCCCCGAACGGCTCGCGCAGCTCTGGGGCGAGCGCCTCGGAAGCCGGGTGGCGCTGGAGGAGCAGCGCTCCGAGTGGGAGTATGTCTACTCCGTCGAGGAGCTTGTCGCGCTGCGCGGCAACCGTTTTCACAAAAAGAAGAATCTGCTGAAGCAGTTCAAGCGTGAGTACGTCTCCGAGTACAAATCGCTCGGACGCGACGATGTAGAGGACATTCTCGAGATGCAGCAGCTCTGGTGCGAGTGGAAGAGCTGCGACGATATCCCGGGGCTGCGTGCGGAGAATCACGCCATATCGCGCGTGCTGAAGAAATGGGACTGCTTGCCGGGGCTGCTCTGCGGCGCTCTCTACGTCAAGGACTACATGGTGGCGTACGCCGTCGGCGAACCGATGACGGACGACATGGTGGTGGTCCACTTCGAGAAGGGGCTCGCCGAGTACAAGGGCGTCTACCAGGCGATCAACCAGGGCTTTCTTGAAAACTCCTGTTCGGGCTTCAAATGGGCGAACAGAGAGCAGGACATGGGCGAAGAGGGGGTCCGGCAGGCCAAGGAGTCGTACAATCCGTCGCACTTCCTCAAGAAGTACCGCGCCGTCTGGAAGGGGTAGCGGCATGCCCGACTGGGAAAAGAGTACGCTCTTCCGGGCGTTCCGGCACCGGAACTTTCGTCTGTTCTACATGGGACAGATCGTCTCGCTCTCCGGGCTCTGGATGCAGAGGGTGGCCATGAACTGGCTCGTCTACCGGATCACCGGGTCGCCGCTGCTCCTGGGAACGGTCGACTTCATGGCGCAGATCCCCGTGCTGCTCTTCGGCTCCTTCACCGGGGCTTTTCTTGAGGGACGGAACCTGCGGAAGGTCATCATGATCTGTCAGACCATCAGCATGCTCCACGCCCTGACGCTTGCGATACTCACGCTGACGGGAGTCGTGGAGTACTGGCACATCCTTATTCTCGCCGCGATCATCGGCACGTCCGATTCGTTCGAGGTGCCGGCGCGCCAAGGGTTCACCATCCGCCTCGTGGAGGACGAACAGGACCTCGGCAACGGCATCGCTCTCACCTCCACCCTGTTCAACGTAACCCGCCTCATCGGTCCCTCGATCGCTGGAATGGTCATCGCCGTCGTCGGAGAGGGGATCTGCTTCGTGATGAACGGTATGGCCTATTCGGCGACGCTCACGGCGCTTTTTCTGATGCGTTTCGAACGCCCTCTTGTCTCCGAGCAGAGGAAGAAAGGGGTGCTGGAAGGGATGAAGGAGGGCGTACGCTACGTCGCCGGTTTCCTCCCCCTGCGGAACTATCTTGCCGCGATCGCCCTCGTCAGCTTCTTCGCCTTCCCCTACATGGTACTGCTCCCCGTTTTCGCCCGCGAGATTCTCGGAGGGGGGCCGCGGACGCTCGGTTTTCTGATGGGCGCCACCGGACTCGGCGCGCTCGCCGGGTCGGTCATGCTTGCCCTGCGAAAGTCGCCTGTCGGACTGGGCAAGATCATGGCCGTCTCCTGTATCCTTTTGGGCATTGCCATGGCGCTCTTCTCTCAGTCCAGGCTCTTCCCCCTTTCGTTGCTCCTGATGGCGTGCCTCGGCTTTTTCATGGTCCTGACGCTCGTTTCCTGCAATACGCTTGTCCAAACGCTTGTCGACGAGGACAAGCGAAACCGCGTCATGAGCCTCTTCATCGTCTGCGCGATGGGGATCACGCCGCTTGGAAGCCTGAACGCCGGATGGCTCGCCTCACATATCGGAGCGCCGACGACGATGCTTGCCGGGGGAATCATCAGCTTCGCCATCGGTTTCTGGCTGTTGCGCTCCTGGCCTGCGATCTGGGCCCTCTCGGAGCCGGTATATAAAAAGAAGAACCTGCTGTAGCGCGTTCCTTCGGACGCGGGGTATACTCTGAAGGAGAATAAAATACCCTTTATGGTATTTCGGAGGTGATCGAAATGGCGAAAGAGCGTATTCTTATCGTCGGCGGCGACGCCGCCGGAATGTCCGCCGCAGGACAGAT
The DNA here is from genome assembly GCA_018436725.1 of Synergistaceae bacterium. Taxonomy (GTDB): domain Bacteria; phylum Synergistota; class Synergistia; order Synergistales; family Aminobacteriaceae; genus JAAYLU01. The sequence goes on from JAHDKT010000029.1 coordinate 268,759, forward strand.
CAGAAAACTGCTTCCCGATGCGGATATCGTCGTGTACGAGCGGAGCGGATTCTCCTCCTACTCGGCGTGCGGCATTCCGTACTATGTCGCCGGCCTTGTCGAGCCGGAGACCCGCCTGGTGATACGCACGCCGGACGAATTTCTGGAGAAGCAGAACATCCGAGTCCACACGAAGCACGAGGTTCTCTCGCTCGATCTCGGCGCAGGGACCGTGAAAATCCGCAACCTCGAGACAGGCGGAGATTTCTCCGACGGATTCGACAAACTCCTGCTGGCGACCGGCGCGAGCCCCGTCGTACCGCAGCTGAACGGCGCCAGGGCGGACGGTATTTTCAGCCTCGGTGTTCTTGAAACAGGCATCGCCGCGCGGAAGTTCATCGACCAGCATCGCCCCCGACATGCGGTGGTCATCGGCGGCGGGTATATCGGCCTGGAAATGGCCGAGGCTTTCGCCTGTGTCCGCGGCATGAAGGTCACGCTGATAGACAAGGCTCCTCAGGTGATGAGCACCTTCGACCCCGACATGGCCGAACACATCGCTGCGGCGATTCGCGGCATCGGGACGGAACTGCGTCTCGGCGAAACACTGCTCGGTTTCAGCACAGAGGGCGGGAGAGTGCGTTCCGTCATCATCGAAGGCGGTACCATACCCACGGACATGGTGATCATGGGGCTCGGCGTACGTCCCAACTCCCAGCTCGCCGAGGCGGCCGGATTGAAGCTCTCCGTCCGCGACGCAATCGCCGTCGACGAGAGCATGGCGACCTCCCACCCCGCCGTCTGGGCGGCCGGAGACTGTGCCTCGACAACGCATCTGATGACCGGAAAGCCTTTCTGGGTAGCCCTGGGAACAGTGGCGAACAAGATGGGACGTGTTGCAGGGATCGCTATGGGAGGCGGCGAGGCGTCTCTTAAAGGCGTGCTCGGGACCGCAATGAGCAAGCACTGCGCCTACGAAGTCGCGCGCACGGGCCTGTCGACAAGAGAGGCGGAGGAAGCCGGATTCGTCTTCCAGTCCGCGGTCATCAAGACGAAGACCAGAGCCGGGTACTACCCAGGAGCGGAGACGATGCACGTTAAACTGCTCGCCGAAGAGGGGACGGGACGGCTGCTCGGAGGGCAGATCGTCGGAGGTCAGGGTTCAGCGAAGCGGGTCGATATCATCGCTACCGCGCTCGCCGCCGGAATGACGGTACACGACCTCGTCGATCTCGACCTCGGCTACGCGCCCCCCTTTTCGATGGCATGGGATCCTGTACAGATCGCCGGGAGATCCCTGCTCGCCGCTATGGGATGAAACGAGCTTCGGTTCTTTCGTTGATCTCCCTGTACCCCCTTTTTTCGATAGTGTAGAATATGTGAAGAAAGGGGGCTTTGTTATGGACTTCAGTTCTTTTCGGAAAGACTTCCCGCTTCTCCGGAATGTCGTCTACCTGGACAGCGCGGCGCTCAGCCTCGCACCCACGCCGGTGCTCGAGGCGACGATGGAGTATTACAGAGAATATAATGCGAATGTGAAACGAGGAGTTCACAGGCTCTCTCAGATAGCCTCGCAGAAGTATAAAAACGCTCACCGAAAGATTGCGCGCTTCATCAACGCCGAAGAAGACGAGATCACCCTGACGAAAAATACCACGGAATCCATCAACATGGTCGCTGCGGGGCTTTCTTGGAAAGACGGAGACCGCGTAATCAGCACCCTTTCGGAACATCACTCGAACTTTCTTCCGTGGAAACGACTGGAGCGCTTCGGAGTGGCGGTGGATCTTCTCGCACCTCGGCAGGACGGGGCATTCGATCTCGCTCAACTCGAAGCCTTGATCGGCACTCGGACTCGCCTCCTTGCTATGACGCATATATCAAGCGTTTTGGGGACTGTTTCCCCCATCGAAGAAGCAGGGAGGATATGCGCGGAGAAAAACATACTGTTCCTCGTGGACGGGGCTCAGTCCGTTCCGCGTGTTCCCGTGGACGTCAGGAAGCTGGGGTGCGATTTTCTCTGCTTTTCCGGCCACAAGATGCTCGGCCCCACGGGAACGGGAGTCCTCTGGATGCGAAAGAAATTCCTCTCCGTTCTCCAACCGCTGCTTTTCGGCGGAGGAATGATCCGCGATGTCGCCGTGGAAGGTTTTGAACTTATCGAAGGGTATGAACGCTTCGAGGGGGGAACGCCGAATATAGCCGGATTTCTAGGGCTTGGAAGAGCCGTCGACTATCTTACCGAGATCGGGATGGATGCAGTGCAGGCTCGGGAGACTGTGTTGACCGAAAGAATGCTGGATGGATTGACCGGTATCGATGGAGTGGAGATCTACGGAACAACGGATGTCCGACGGAGAATCGGCGTCGTCTCGTTCAACATCTCCGGAAAGAACCCGCACGACGTCGCGCTGATGCTTGATCAGGCGGGAGATGTGATGGTCCGGTCCGGCCATCACTGCTGCATGCCGCTGATGAAGCATCTCGGACTGGTCGACGGCGCCGTGAGGGCGTCTCTCGCCCTCTATACCTCCGAGGAAGATGTGGATCGCTTCCTGAAGACCGTGGAGGGAGTTGCTAAATGACGGGCCTGAAGGCAGCTCATGGGGGCGAGTTCGTTGACTAGATACTCCAGACAGACGATTCTGCAGGAAATCGGAGAAAATGGGCAGAGGGCGCTTGGACGAAGCCGCGTCGTGATCGTCGGGTGCGGCGCTCTTGGAACCGTCGTCGCCAATAATTTAACCAGGGCCGGAGTGGGGCGAATTGTCGTCATAGACCGAGATTTTGTCGAACTGAGCAATCTGCAGCGTCAAATTCTCTTTGACGAAGGAGATGTGGGCGCGCCCAAGGCAATCGCCGCCGTGGAAAAACTCCGGCGGATCAATTCGGAAATCGAGATAGAGGCCGTCTTCGACGATTTCAACTTCGGCAACGCCGAGAGGATAACGGACGGCGCGGACCTTGTTCTCGACGGAACGGACAATCTTCACACCCGTTTCCTTGTCAACGATTTGTGCGTTCGCGACGGCGTTCCCTGGATCTATACGGGAGCCGTAGGGACCGCCGGAATGACGATGAACATACTTCCCGGAACCACTCCGTGCCTGAGGTGTTTCGTGCCGGAACCTCCCGAGCCTGGTTCTCTTCCTACGTGCGAAACCCTTGGCGTCTTGAACACCATTCCGGCCATCGTCGCCTCTATGGAAAGTACGGAGGCCCTGAAGATCCTTCTTGGAAAACACGAATGGATCGAGGGGAAGTCCGTGCTCACGACGTACGATGCATGGAGCGGCGAGTTCGACAGACTGGCTCTCGAAAGAGACGCGTCCTGCCCTTGCTGCGCCCGAAGGAGTTTCCCTTTTCTGACCGAGGAGAACGAAGGGGCCGCAGTCGCTCTCTGCGGCAGAAACGCCGTCCAGATCGCACCTGCTTCCAAAACGAACATCTCTTTCCCCGTTCTCGCGGAAAGACTCGGGAATGCGGGAGACGTAACCTGGAACGAGTTCATGCTTACCCTCAAAGCCGAGGGAAGGGAAATTTCGATTTTCAAAGACGGAAGGGCGATAGTGAAGGGAACCGACGACCCTCATGTAGCAACGTCTCTGTATGCGCGGTACGTGGGCATATAATGCAAAAGAGTATCGACGAGGAACATGAAGAGTACGGGGCGGACAGAAGCGGACCCCGCCCCGTACTCCGGGATCAGTTGGCCGAGAAGATGCTCAGATAGCGATCCGCCCGGTCTACCTGCAATGTGACCACCACGTCGTCGGGGGGAAGCGTTCGAGCGATTTTCAAGGCTGCGGCGATGTTCGCGCCGGTAGAAATTCCGGAGGAGAGTCCGTGTTTTTTCGAGAGGCGGCGCGCCGTGTCCAAAGCCTCGTCCCCGGAGACGGTGACGACTTCGTCAAGAACCGAGCGATCAAGAATCGCCGGAATAAAGTTTGCTCCGATGCCCTGGATCTTGTGTTTTCCCGCCTCTCCCTTCGAGAGAAGAGGGCTCTCCGCAGGCTCGACCGCAACGATTTTCGTAGCGGGGTGAAGCTGTTTGAATATCCTTCCCACCCCTGTGATGGTGCCGCCCGTTCCCACGCCCGCGACGAACGCTGCCGGAGTCAGTCCGAGGGGGAGTCCCCGCAGGAGTTCCGTCGCCGTTGTGACTTGATGCGCCCAAGGATTTCCGGGATTGGAAAACTGATCGGGGAGAAATGCGCCGACAGTCGACTCCACGATTCTGCGCGCTTCGTCCACCGCCCCTTTCATCCCCTCCGAAGCCGGGGTGAGGACCAGTTCCGCGCCGTACGCGGAGAGCGAATTTCTTCTTTCCACCGACATGGATTCAGGCATCGTCAATACGACGCGGAGCCCGAGAGCGCCCCCGAGCATGGCGAGGGCAATACCCGTATTGCCGCTTGTGGGCTCGACGATAACGGAATTTTCATTGAGCAATCCGTCGGCTTCCGCTTTGTGGAGCATCCCCCATGCAGCCCTGTCTTTTACCGACCCCCCCGGATTGTTCCCTTCCAGTTTGATCAGTATTCGAGCACCCCCCGTGTCTTCCAGTCTGAAAAACGGCGTGTTGCCGATGAGCCTCGCAATTGCAATTTCGTCTACTTTATATCGCATAGTCGTATTCCTCCTCGTTGGTTTCGGCGTCTTTATTTTTCAGTCGTCCGCCGAGCTGTTCCAGTTGTTTTTCCAATCTTTGCATTCTGAAAAGAATTTGTTCATGTGAGATAGCATCCTGACCGACGTTTCTTTCCACTTTTTCTCCATTGGCGCGAACTATCTCTGCCTTTTTTCCGACGACAGTCGAGTTCGGCGGAATTGAATCGAGCACAACGCTCCCGGCGCCAACCTTCGAATGATCGCCGATGGAAATCGGCCCGAGAATCTTGGCTCCGCTTCCGATAACGACGTGCGCGCCGATGGTGGGATGACGCTTCCATGTAGTTTCATTTCCTGTTGCTCCAAGGGTTACTCCCTGGTAGATCACGGAGTTTTCTCCTACGACGGCGCTCTCGCCTATGACGACGCCCGAACCGTGGTCGATGAAAACACCGGCTTCGAGCACGGCTCCCGGATGGATTTCAATGCCCGTCCACCAACGAACGACGAGTGAGAGAAAGCGGGGCAGTACCGGAATCCGACATCGCGAGTGAAGAAAGTGGATACCTCTGTGCGCCGCGACGGAAAGAAAACCGGGAGTGCAGAGCAGAATCTCCGCTGTTCCTCGCAGCCCCTTCGGTATCGACGGATCGTTTTGCCGCACCGCCAGATAGTCCCGAACTACTTTTGAAAACACCCCAATTGAAACGCCTCCTTATATAAAGCGAGAGACCGCCTTTTTCCGGCGGTCCCTCGCAAAAAATACTTTTTCCCCTGTGACGGGGCTAAGGTTGAACGCCGCAGCTCTGTTCCACCGCGGCACGAAACATACTGCGGCGGATTATGTGAAACAACCCTCCGCGCAACAACACACAAAGACATTAAACTCTATTGAAATGATAGTATTTTTTCTCATGTCCGATATGATATCAGATTTATTCCTTTGTGGCAATACGTTGGCTCCAAGATTGCGAGAAAAAATTTTTACGATATGTTCGCCAACTCTCGTTGTTTATACTGAAAGCGAGTTCCGCAGGGAGGGGATATCCGCGCCCCGGGCCACCCCGATGATTTCCGCCATCACTGAAACTGCGATCTCCTCCGGCGTCTCGGCGCATATGGGCAGCCCCACCGGCTGAAATATACGGTCCAGGTGCTCTTTGGAGACGCTTTCTTTAAGAAGACGATCCCGCACGAACGCTCCCTTTCTTCTGGAACCGATCATGCCTATGTATGCGGCCTTCTTCCCATCCGTCATCTTCACTACATCGGCGTCGAGAATATGACCGCGGGTCACGATCACCGCAAACGTCCCCGCGTGAAAGTCGGGGGCATGCTTGAAGTAGTCTTCCAAAGGGCAGCAGACGGTTTTTCCCCAAGGGATATTTTCGCTGTTGGCGAACTCCTCCCGTTCGTCCCAGACGACGACGGAAAATCCGGACATATCGCCGAGGCGGGCGATCGCTTTCCCCACGTGCCCCGCGCCGAAGATCGCCAGTTCGCGTTTCCTGCCGATCACTTCCAGATAGACGCCCATCGCCCCTCCGCAAGCGGCGCCTTCGAGAGCAGCTTCGGTCGCGGAGAGAGCCTCCCGATAGAACTCGGCTCCTGTTCCCTTTTCCATCAGCGCGAGAGCTTCGGCGATCACGCGATGCTCGGTGATACCGCCACCCACGGTCCCTTCGATCTTCCCTCCCGGGAAAACAAGCATCGACGAGCCCATACTTCTCGGGGTGGAGCCGATCTCCTCGACTACAGTGCAGAGCACTGCCGGTCGCCCTTCTTCATAAAGCGAAACAACGCGACGTGCGGTTACGATGTCCATTTTTTCCTCCCTTTGCAAGCAGCAGAAGCTGCGAATGTTCCCATCAAAATCGGGAGATTGGTCGAATTTCCCCTGTAGTATAATCAAAGAACATTGTCTGAACAAGGGAGGATGAGAATATGACATATTCTCTATCTGAAAAAATTGAACAATTGCTTTTGATGTTGAAGGAGATGGAGAGCGTTGTCGTGGCTTTTTCCGGAGGGGTCGACAGCACGTTTCTCGCTGCTGCGGCAGTTCGGGTCCTCGGAGATAAAGCGGTCGCCGTCACCGCCGAGTCGCCCACTCTCCCCTCATGGGAACGCGAGGATGCGGAGCGCTACGCCACATCCATCGGTATTCGCCATATCATCGTACCGCTTTCCGAACTGGAGGACCCCCACTTTGTCTCCAACCAGAAGGATAGATGCTATCACTGCAAGAAATTTCGCTTCACAAACATCGCCATGTGGGCGAAGCGGGAGGGGTATGCATGGATACTTGATGGTTCCAACACGGACGACCTGAAGGATTACCGTCCTGGAATGCGTGCCGTGTCGGAACTTGAAGGGGTCCGAAGCCCGTTGCTGGAGGCGGGGTTCGGCAAGGAGGAAATACGGACTGTTTCGAAGGAATGGAATCTACCGTCCTGGAGCAAACCCGCCGCAGCCTGTCTGTCGAGCAGAATAGCCTACGGAACCCCTATCACCGAGGCCAATCTGCTTCAGGTGGAAAGGGCGGAAAAGCTTGTCCGCTCCTTCTGCCCTCCGGAGACGCAGATACGGGTGCGTCACCACGGCTTTTTGGCGAGGATCGAGGCGGCTCCGTCCATATTGTCCGTTCTCGTGGAACCGTCGACTGCGGAGAAGATCTCGGAGGCTCTCGTTGCGCTCGGCTTCTCGTACGTCACGCTCGACCTTTCGGGATACCGCATGGGCAGCATGAACACGCTGCTCGCCGATAACCGACTCTCAACGCCGGGAGAGCCGAAGGCAATCGGCGAAAGCGGAAATACGCGAGCATAGCGTCTCCTCGCCCCGAGGCGGGAGAGTGCCTCGGGGCGTCCTCTGCTGCTTGACATAGGTTCCTTTTCGGTTTATCATTCTTCTATGATTAGCTAAATATAAAAATATAGATTTTGCAACTCCATGAAGCGAGGTTGACCGGTGGAAAAAGACGAGGGGGTGCGCCGTGGAAGTTGTTCTCGAGAAGATGAAAGCTCTCTCCGACAAAAACCGTCTGCGTGTAGTCGCTGCGCTGATGGAAAACGAAGAACTCTGCGTGTGTCAAATCACGGAGATGCTTGGCATCGCTACTCCGACAGTGTCGCGGCATATGTCGATTCTCCTTGGAGCTTCCCTTGTCGAAAGCCGAAAAGAGGGACGTTGGGTCTACTACTCGCTCTCTGCGGCGTTCCCGAACCCCCTCCTTCGATGGGTCGATGATTCTCTGGCGAACTCCGCATCGCTTGCCTCGGATCGGCAGAAACTAAGCCGTATTCTCCGCTGCGAACCTGAAGAACTGTGCAGGCAGCAAAAAGACAAATAACAAGGAGGTTTTTCTGTGAACGCTATCGAAAACGCTTCGGTACAAACTCCGGCAATGATGAAGACCCTGAAAATCTACGATCCTGCTCTTTGCTGCTCTTCAGGCGTCTGCGGTCCTTCTGTGGACCCGGAACTGGCCCGTTTCGCGGGCACAATTGAGTTTCTCAAGCGTTTTACGACAATCACCATAGAACGTTTCAACATGGGGCAAAACCCGCGCGCTTTTGCAGAGAACGTAGCTGTGCTGCGCCTTCTCTCCGACGAAGGAGCGCAGGCGCTGCCCTTTGTTTTTGTCGACGACGAACTGGTCTTCCATTCCCGCTACCCCTCACGGGAGGAAATTCTCGGGGTCTTGGGACTTGAAGGCGAATCGTTCAGGGAGGGGATTTCCCCGAGGCGAGGGTGTTGCAGCGAGGGAGGCTGTTGCCGTTGAAAGAGTTTTTAAACGCACTCCCTCGTTTTCTTTTTTTCACGGGCAAAGGGGGAGTCGGCAAGACATCCATGGCCTGCGCCGTTGCGCTGGGCTTGGCTGATAAAGGACGGAAAGTACTTCTTATAAGCACCGATCCAGCCTCGAATCTGGACGAAGTACTGGAGACGCCTCTTTCATCCAGGCCGACCCCTCTTAGAACAGTTCCGAATCTGGAGGCGCTCAACATCAATCCCATCGAAGCGGCCGCAGAGTATCGGGAGCGCGTGGTGGGGCCCTATCGAGGGGTTCTGCCCGAGGCGGCCGTCGCTCGTATCGAAGAACAGCTTTCTGGAGCGTGCACCGTCGAAATAGCCGGCTTTAACGAGTTTTCCAAGAGAATCGGAGACGACGATGAGGTACGGACCTACGATCATATCGTCCTCGATACGGCGCCCACAGGGCACACGCTGCGGCTCCTGAGCCTCCCGTCGGCCTGGAATGACTTCATTGCCGAGAATACGACGGGCAGTTCCTGCCTTGGTCCCGTGGCCGGGTTGAAGGAGCAGAAACAACTGTTCGAACGTGTTCTGGCCGCCTTGAAGGATCCGGAAAAGACGCTTTTGATCCTCGTTTCCAGAGCCGAAAACATCGCTCTCGCCGAGGCGAGCCGGGCCGCCGAAGAGCTGGCTGCGCTTGGGCTGACCAACCGCTATCTCATTATCAACGGGCTCTTTTCATCCATTTCCGACGACGCTGTGGCCCGAGCCTTCCTCGAAAAGTCTCGCGCGGCCCTGGAAGCGATTCCTCGGACGCTGGCTGCACTCCCGACGACAACGGTTCCCTTCCGGCCGTCCGGCGTAATGGGCGTTCAAGCGCTTCGCGCGGTCCTGGAAGCCGACGCGGGCGTTCGGGATGCGGACGACACCGACGGCCTGGAGGAAGCCCTCTCGCCTGTACTCGCTCGCACAACATCGTGGCCCGCTTTTATTACAAGCCTTGAGAAGGAAGGACACGGCGTCGTAATGACTCTCGGAAAGGGCGGTGTCGGAAAGACATCGATGGCCGCGATGATCGCCGCCCAACTGGTCCAAAGAGGACACATCGTGCGTCTTTCCACGACCGATCCGGCGGCGCATGTTTCCGAAATCATAGGTGAGGGCCTGCCGAATCTTAAGGTCGAGCGGATAGATCCGAAAACGGAGACATCGCGATACGTGGCCGCGGTGCTGGAACAAAACCGACCCGTACTCTCCGACGACGATTTGGCGCTGCTTGCGGAGGAGCTTCGTTCTCCCTGCATCGAGGAAATCGCCGTCTTTCAGGCATTTGCTCGTACCGTGGCTCGCGGAGAAAAGGAATTCGTCGTTCTCGATACGGCGCCGACGGGACATACCCTGCTGCTTCTCGACGCCACCCAGTCATATCATCGCGAGGTGGCCAAGTCTTCCGGAGACTTGCCCGTCGAGGTTGCGGAGCTTCTGCCTCGTCTGAGAAATCCCGCCTTCGTAAAAATCGTGGTCGTCGCTCTGCCGGAAGCTACGCCGGTACATGAGGCCTCCGCGCTGCAAGACGAGTTGCGGAGGGCTGGAATCGAACCTCACGGTTGGGTTCTGAACCGTGTCTTCGCGCTCTCCGGCACCCGGGATCCCGTACTCCGAGCCAAAGGCCTCGATGAAATAGCCTATATCGAAGAGGTCGTCGAGCGTTATGCGAGTCGCGTCGCACTCTCTCCATGGATTGCCGAAGAGTTGAAAGGATCCCGAAACCTGAGGGGGCTTATGGGGGAGAACCCCTAAAATGCTCAAGAAATCCTGAAGGTGTTCACGCTACGGGCAGGGAGTTGAAAATATGTCTTCGGACAATGCCGTCAGAGGAAAAGCCGAATCTCCCGATAAGAACGCAACGAAGCCCCCGGTACCGGGGGCTTCGTTGCGTTGAAGTGTTCACCAAATCGCACTTCTTTATGCTCACAGATTCTTGAACGACTTCCACATAATTTCTTCATATTTTCCCGATATCATTTCAACGGTTGCGGCCGTCGATCGGCGGTATCCGCTGATCGACGCCACCGCGTCCGAGTATGAATCGACTCAAAAGGGGTGAAAGTATGAGAGAGAATTGTGAAACAACTCGTCTCTACGTGGCGGGGATGACGTGCGCCGGATGCGAAGGGATCCTGGAAAACGCCTTGAAAGAGACTCCCGGAGTTTTAGCAGCCAAGGCGAATTTCGGAGGAGGATATATCGATGTTTTTCACGAAGGAGACGTGTCCGCTGAAACTCTTTCGCAGAGCGTCGAGAATGCAGGTGATTATTCGGTAACCACTGGGGAGAGAAAATCCTCCGGGGGGCTTCGGGCCATCATCCCTGTAAGTGCGGCTTTGATAGTGTTTTTTGCGCTTCGGTATTTTGGAGTCGATCCGGCGCTTGTTCCCATGATCGATTCCTCCGCCGGACTTGGTTTTCTTTTTGTAATCGGCCTGACGACCTCGCTGCACTGCGTAGGAATGTGCGGAGGAATTCAGATCGCCCAGTGCACGAGAGCGCCCTCCGGAGAAAGAGCGTTGATTCCGGCGTTTCTCTATAATTCGGGCAGGGTCGTTTCCTACACGCTGCTCGGCGGTATTATCGGCATGGCGGGATCAGTTTTGAGCTTCTCTCCTCGGGTTCAGGGCGGCATTATGCTGGTGGCCGCGTTTTTCATGGCCTTGATGGGATTGAACTCGCTCCTTCCCGATATGGTACGATTCCGTTTCGCCCTCCCTTCAACTCTTTCGACGCTGCGCAATCGGCTATCGAACGGACGAGGAGCGTTCGTAATCGGTATGCTCAACGGATTGATGCCGTGCGGTCCTCTTCAGGCTATGCAGCTCTATGCCCTCGGAACGGGGAGTTTTATCGGGGGCGCGTCGGCCATGTTCGCATTCAGCCTTGGAACAGTTCCTCTTATGTTCGGACTTGGGGCGGCGAGTTCGCTGCTGACACGAAAATTCCGGGGGATCATGAAGGTCGCCGGAGGTGGACTCCTCCTTGTTTTGGCCCTCTTTATGGCGCGGAACGGACTGGCGCTCGCCGGTTTTGCTGGATTTTGCACCTTCGATGGGCGTGGAAAAGACGCCGCATTCGTTGACTTCTCTTCTTCGCCTTCCTCGCCTGCGGTATCGTCGGTTCAAACAGCGGAAGCATCGGAACGGCTTGTCGTTGTGGAGGTGTCGAACAGAGGATACGCGACCGTGAGCATACCCGTAGGAGTGCCGGTGAAACTTGTTTTCAGGGCGACGGCTCGCTCGCTCAACGGATGCAACAACGCCATCGTCATTCCATCGTTGAATCTGCGACTGCGCTTGCGACCGGGAGATACCGCGACGCCGGTATTCATGGCGGATGCTCCCGGAAGGATTCTCTATTCATGTTGGATGGGGATGATTCCAGGAATAATCAATGTTGTAGAGCAGGGTGACCTCCCACCATCCTCTGTGGAAAAATTCCCTGTAACACCCTTCGGTCCTCGTGTCGATGCGGTGCCTCGAGAATAATACGGTCGACGCCGAGCCGTTGTCTCAAAAACTCTTAAAAAACGGAGGAGATACACTTGAAACAGACCTTTACAATTTCTGGAATGAGCTGCGCCGCGTGCGCAGCGGCGGTGGAAAAGGCGGTCGTCAAACTGCCCGGAGTGACGGAGGCTTCGGTAAACCCGGCCACTGAAAAATTGACCGTGGACCAGGAGCCTTTCGAAGAGAACGCGATTATATCCGCCGTTGAAAAGGCTGGGTACGGAGCGCTTCCTGCGGAAAGAGAACCGACGGAGGTGATCCTCTCCATCGGAGGGATGCACTGCGCCGCATGCGCCGCCGCGATCGAGAAGGGGCTCGCCAAAATCGAAGGCGTAGTGGAGGCGTCGGTGAACTTGGCCACGGAAAAAGCGGTCGTCCGCTACCTTCCCGGTGGAGCCGATACTCGCGTCTTTCGCGAGACGATAGAAAAACTCGGCTTCCATCTGGAGGAGTCGAGCCGCAGAGGAACCGCCGAAAGAGAGCGGGAACGACGGAAGAGCGAGATGTGGGCGAATCTCCTCAAAGTTGTCGCCGCATGTTCGTTCGCCGCCCCCCTGTTCTATCTCGCGATGGGGGCAATGCTCGACTGGCCCGTACCGAACTCGCTTCACCCTATGCAGTATCCTCTCGTCTTCGCTCTTGCGCAGGTGACCCTTCTGGTACCCATCGTGGCGGCGGGAAGCGGTTTTTTCACCGTTGGAACCCGCGCTCTTTTCCGCCTCTCCCCGAACATGGATTCGCTCATAGCCATAGGGACTTCGGCCGCCATGCTCTACAGCTTTATCGCCATGATCAGGATGGTATTCGGCGACCTTGCGGCGATGGATGATCTCTATTTCGAGACGGCGGGAGTTATTCTCGCCCTGGTAATGTTGGGTAAGTATCTTGAAGCCAGGTCGAAAGGGAAGACGTCGGAGGCGATTTTCCGCCTTATGGAACTTGCCCCTCCCACTGCGACGACGGTTCGCGATGGACGGGAGATCGAAATCGACGTCGCGGAGTTGAAAGAGGGCGACAGCGTCGTTGTCAAACCCGGAGGGCGTATCCCCGTGGACGGCGTCGTGATCGAAGGGCACTCGGCGGTGGACGAATCCATGCTTACCGGAGAGAGCATCCCCGTGGACAAGAACGTCGGCGAAAAAGTCGCGGCGGGAAGCATCAACCGTCTGGGATCCTTCGTCTTCCGGGCGACGCGGGTAGGGGACGACACGACGCTCTCCCGTCTCGTCAAACTTGTCGAAGAGGCGCAGGCGCACAAAGCGCCCATAGCGAGGCTCGCGGATATCGTCTCCGGATATTTCGTTCCCGTTGTCGTTCTCATCGCGATCATTTCCGCAGTAGGATGGCTGCTGGCCGGGAGCACGCTCCCCTTCGCTCTTACCGCGTTCATCGCGGTTCTCGTGATCGCATGCCCCTGCGCGCTCGGCCTCGCGACGCCCACTGCGATCATGGTGGGAACAGGCAAGGGGGCGGAATACGGGATCCTCATTAAAAGCGGAGAAGCGTTGGAGACGGCTCACAAAGTTCGTACGGTGATCCTGGACAAGACGGGAACGATTACGGAGGGAAAACCGGCGCTTACTGATATTGTGGCCTTCGGAAGCTTTATCGACGAGGAGATACTCCGCATGGCGGCCTCCGCCGAGAAAGGATCGGAGCATCCTTTGGGCGAGGCGATCGTGCGAGGGGCCGAAGATCGGAATCTCGCGCTGCTTTCCTCCGAGAACTTCCTCGCGATTCCAGGAAAGGGCGTGCAAACAGTCGTCGACGGTAAAAGCGTCGTGTTGGGGAACGCAGTCCTTCTCGCGGATGCGGGCGTCTCGCTCGATGAAGGGACCTCCTCTCTTGATCGGCTCGCCGACGAGGGGAAAACGCCGATGCTTCTTGCTGTGGACGGCCGTCTGGCGGGGATTGTAGCCGTCGCCGACACGGTGAAGGTCGGCAGCGCCGCAGCCGTGGCGCGTATGAAGGAAATGGGGCTGACCGTAGTGATGATCACCGGCGACAACGACCGCACCGCTCGGGCGATAGCCAGGCAGACCGGCGTCGATCGGGTGCTCTCCGGCGTGCTGCCCGACGGCAAGGCCGAAGAGGTAAAACGGTTACAACAGGAAGGGGCCGTTGTCGCCATGGTGGGCGACGGCATCAACGACGCCCCCGCGCTGGCGATGGCGGACGTCGGTATCGCCATCGGCTCGGGAACCGACGTGGCCATGGAGTCCGCCGACATCGTTCTTGTGCACAGCGATCTTCAGGATATTCCCTCGGCCATCGAGCTGTCCCGTCGTACTTTGCGCACTATCAAACAGAATCTGTTCTGGGCGTTTTTCTACAACGTCATAGGTATCCCGGTGGCGGCGGGAGTGCTGCATATTTTCGGCGGCCCTCTGCTCAACCCGATCTACGCCGCTCTTGCGATGTCCTTTAGTTCGGTTTCCGTAGTGGCCAACGCCCTCAGGCTCAAGACGTTCAAACCCCTCAGGGGTGCGCGCCCTTCGGTGAAAGGAGAGTCAGCATAATGAAAAAGAGAACAGCGTTCGTCGTCGTTCTGCTCATGGCCCTGCCGGTCCTCTGGATCGCTTCGGGAAGGGCCGATGTGGTGAAGCTGTACGGAGTCCCCTCCTTCGTCGAAGCGACGGAGAATCCCCGGAGCGGAGCGTCCGTTTCCGAAGGAATTGTGAAGTTTTCAGGCCCTGAAGGTCAGGTTTTCTTTTTATGGGCAAGCGGGACCGCTTTCAAAGTCCCGGCGGAACCCTTTCTGGAAGCCGGCCTTGATCCGGCGAAGTTGCCCGGCAACATCCTCTACGACGACTCGGCGCACACGCTCCTTATCGGCGATGCACCGAAGCAGGGAGGAGAGTCGACAGCGGAAGCGATTTTCTCCGCTTTCCTGAAAACCCATCGCCTTGCCTTCGGATATCACGGAGCGATGGACCACTTCGGAGTTGATGTCGGCGGGAGCGACGGCGTTTTCGGCGGCGGAAAATTCGAATGGGCCAAGGATCCTCGAACCAACGACAAGGACATCGTGTTCATCATCGATCCAAGACCTCTCGAACGCGCCGGGCTGCGTTCCGGCGAGGTGAAGGGGTGGCTTCTTTTGGATCTCGATGTGACGATGAACAGCAAGGCGCCTCGTTTGGCCTCGCTCTACGAGATAGATAACTGAAAGACCCCGCCCGGCGAAGGAAATAAAACGACCAGACTCCGATACGTGCGGTTGTACAGGCACGTATCGGAGTGTACAATGTTCTTCGGAAGACGATCCGTATCGCACGAGGAGGAATACCGCTATGACTATCGAAAACTTGGCGACCATATCCGAACCGCATGTGAGCGACATGCGGAGCGCCATAGAGCACCGCGCCGCGTGGATGTTCCTTCTGTTGGACGAAGCGAGAAAAGAAGGTTTGGAATGGGACGGCTTCGCGCGCAAGGCCATTCTTCGGTGCGGACGTTTTCACGGCGATTGTAAATTTTCGAAGACAGACGATCTCCAAGCGTTCGGCAAGGAATTCGCCAACGAACTGGTGAAGAAGATTTTCGAGATGGATGTCGTCGAAATGGGCCCGAACCGTTTCGTCGTGGAATTTCATTACTGTCCTCTTGTCTCCGCTTGGAAAAAACAGAATGCGACCGAGGCGGAGATCAAGCATCTGTGCGATATCGCCATGGATGGAGACCGCGGCATCGTGGAAACTTTTCCAGCGTTCGAGTTCGAGCTTCAAGATACTCTGGCCAAGGGCGACAAGGTCTGTCGTATCATCATCACGAAGAAAAAGGGGTAAAGCGGAGAGAGTCTCGTTACCTCGTAGGATGGCGCATCAAGGGGAATAGCCGGTTCGCGATAGCCGCCCAGCAAAGAAGGAAAATTCGCCATATTGAGTTTTACTTTGGTGCTGTCAAGGGACAGCGAAAATGTCACCTCTAAAGGTCGAAAACGGGACAGGGAAAATGTCACTCCCCTGTCCTTTGTTCTTATGAAACCCGAACGCCGCGAATACTCCCGAAACAATCGCCGTCGCCCTCCACCATCGGA